>NZ_JBXWMJ010000007.1:0-270208 GCF_059609805.1 Ruegeria sp. YTSC004 | reverse complement strand
CCTGAATAGGCTTCTTCTGCGCCTCGCGCGCGATTTCAATGTCCGATTTATAGCTCATTGGGCAAAACCCCCGGTTGAATTCCCTGCTAACCGGCGCAGCTGGGCCGGTGCTGGTCAATCCATACCGTTGTGTACAATCCCGATGGATAGAGATTCCGACATATTCAAGCCATGAAACGGCGTAGCGTCATTTCACCGGTTTCAAATCAAAAACGCTTGACGCTTAGGGCGCCCAAGCCCGCTGATCTGGCACGAACAGGCTCATCTGGTCCCCCAACAGCAGCTGTCCGGGTCGTTCCACCCACGCAGTCACACCCCTTCGGCCCTTTGCCGCAGGCTTGAAGGACGCCCCGTACCCGGGTTGATCGGCTTCGATCTCACGCCCGGGAATGACACAGGGGCGGTTTTCCATATCCACGGTTATCGTGACACCGTCGCGGACCTGCAAACGCGAGGATGGCGGAAGGTATGTAAAGTCCGGAATGCCGCGCAACAGGATGCTGACGCCCAGAAACGAAGGGTCCAGCCGATCCAGCCCCATCTCTTTAGCAGTGGCGTCCATTTCCTCGGCGGACAGAACAGACAATTGGCGCACGTTGCGGATTTCAGTGCCTTGCGGATACAGATTCTTGACCCTGACACATGAGGCCCGGTTGAGACCCTCGTGCCGCTCGCCTTTGTCTCCTGAGAAATCCAGTTTCAAAGCATCGACCGCTTTGGCCCGGATCGAGCCACCCGCGGGCACATGACCCAGCCAAACAACTTCACCCGTGAATTCTGTCTCTCGCAATACCGGCATTTGAAATCCCCTTCGGCTGCGGGCCGTCAAAATCGTACTAAAAGTCAAACCAGCCCATTTGAAAAGCTGAAAAGAAAAGACCCGGGACTTGGCCCGGGTCTGATTTCTTTATGCCGAAGGTTCCGGCTCCATCCCACCGTCGGGCGGGGTCTTTTTGACCTTGGTCTTGGGAATGGCCGTAACGCTGGGCGCGCTGCCCTCATCCGGCTTGTCACCCTCGTCATCACCATCGGTCGGCGATTCGCCATTCATGACACGCTTGATCTCATCCCCGGTCAGGGTTTCGTATTCCAGCAAGCCTTGCGCCAGACGTTCCCATTCCTCGTTCTTGTCGGACAGGATCTTGTGCGCGCGCTCATAACCCTGCTGGATCAGGCGTTTCACCTCTTCCTCGATCAGCTCTTTGGTATGCGCTGAAACCGAGAAGCCAGCAGTGTTGCCCGAATAGCCATCATGCGCCTCGGCATAATCAATGTTACCGACTTTGTCAGACATACCCCAGCGCATCACCATGGCACGCGCCAACTGGCTGGCCTGCATGATGTCACCGGCGGGACCGTTCGAGACGTGATCTTCGCCGTATTTGATCACCTCGGCGGCTTTGCCTGCCATGGTCATGGCCAGCTTTTGCTCGCATTCGTCGCGGTGATAGTTCAGACGGTCCATTTCCGGCAACGACACCACCATACCCAACGCGCCACCGCGCGGAATGATGGTCGCCTTGTAAACCGGATCGCACAGCGGCAGCGACAGTCCGACGACCGCGTGACCAGATTCGTGATAGGCGGTCTTTTCCTTTTGGTCTTGCGTCAGCACCATCGAACGGCGCTCGGCACCCATCATCACCTTGTCCTTGGCGTTCTCGAAGTCTTCCATTGTGACAAAGCGACGGCCAACGCGCGCCGCCATCAATGCGGCCTCGTTCACGAGGTTCGCCAGATCAGCGCCCGAGAAGCCCGGAGTACCACGCGCGATGATGCGCAGGTCGACATCGGGACCCAGAGGTGTCTTGCGCGCGTGCACACCCAGGATCTTCTCGCGGCCTTTGATGTCGGGGTTGCCGACGGTCACGTTGCGGTCAAAACGGCCGGGGCGCAGCAGCGCAGGGTCCAGAACGTCCTTACGGTTGGTGGCCGCCAGAATGATCACACCCTCATTGGATTCGAACCCGTCCATCTCAACCAGCAACTGGTTGAGCGTCTGTTCGCGTTCGTCGTTCCCGCCGCCATACCCGGCACCACGATGACGCCCCACGGCGTCGATTTCATCGATGAACACAATACAGGGCGCATTCTTTTTGGCCTGTTCGAACATGTCACGCACACGGGATGCACCGACACCCACGAACATCTCAACAAAGTCAGAACCTGAGATTGTGAAGAACGGAACACCCGCCTCACCCGCAATCGCACGGGCCAGCAGCGTTTTACCGGTGCCCGGAGGGCCAACCAGCAGCGCGCCTTTCGGGATCTTGCCGCCAAGACGGCTGAACTTCTGCGGGTTGCGCAGGAATTCCACGATCTCTTCCAGCTCTTCCTTGGCCTCGTCAATGCCTGCGACATCGTCAAATGTCACGCGGCCATGCTTTTCGGTCAGCATCTTGGCCTTAGACTTGCCAAAGCCCATCGCGCCACCTTTGCCACCGCCCTGCATCCGGTTCATGAAATAGACCCAGACACCAATCAGCAGCAGGAACGGCAGCAGCGTGATCAGGAACGACTGGAAACCGGATTGCTGCTGTTTCTCGGCGCGAACGGGAATGTTCTCGTCGATCAGCAGTTTGGTGACCTCGGCATCGCCGGGTTTGATGGTGACATAGCTGGCACCGCTTTGCGTGGTATAGCGAATCTGTTCGCCATCCAGAGTCACATTCTTGACTTCGTCGGCTTGAACGGCCGTTACGAAATCAGAATAAGTTCTTTCATTGCTCTGAAGTGTCCCGCCTGGTCCGCTGAACAAATTGAACAGTGCAAGGATCAGCAAAAACAGAACGACCCAGAAGGCGATGTTACGAGCGTTGCCCAAGGAAAGTCTCCCAAAAGATTTCGGCAGATGGGGGTCTGCCGGGTTGCTCTATAAAATAGAGATGATTCAAGGAGGTTCAATGCGATAAAAAAGAAGAATGAAACTCGGGCGTTCCGGGGGCCAATTCAGCCGTCCATCCATTCAACAATCTGGCGGTTGGAGCTGACACCAGTTCATCCCCCAGCCAAACAGCGGGTGAAGCCAACAAGACCTGACGTGGTTTACCCAAGTCCCGCCAATCTGGAACCCTAGGCAGGCCTTGCTCGCCTAACGGTCGGATTTGTACACCAGCGGTCGAAGGCCCTGACAGAATCCAGCGTTTGTCCCACGGCTCGCCGGGGCGCGCGATTTCGCCCTGAACGGCGTTTAGCTCTCTGCAAATCCACGTTTTATTGACCTTTGGGACAAACAAACAGCCATTGACCGACGTAGCGATACCCTCTTTAACAGCCTTCACAGCCTGATCCACCGACGTTTGGCGTGGTGGATACCCCGCTCCGGCAATCCATGCGATGCAGCCGATCACAAGCCGGCGCTGGATTTCCTGAGGCAAAGACTGAAAGGCGGTGCGATCCAAGCATACATCACCGGTTTCCACCACGGCGATTTTTCGGGCGGATTCCTGCGTAAAACGCTCCAACGCCTCACGCGCCTGCGCAAGGTTTTCTGCGACTCGGGTCAAAGAACTGGCCGTGATCCCCAAATCCTTGAGGTCAGACAAGGCCTGCCGTGCCTTGATCCGGTCAAACCGGAGGTCCTGATTCGAGGGATCTTCGATCCAGCCAACTCCCTCACCAGACAGATAGCCACGCAATGCTTGCCTTGTTATACCAAGCATCGGCCGCAACATCGTCACGCCATCCAAAACCCGGTCAACCGGCATGCCCGACAGACCCGTAACACCAGCTGCGCGGCCTAGCCGCATCAGGAAGGTTTCGGCCTGATCATCCGCGGTGTGGCCTAACGCAATCGCGCTGATCGCATTGCGTGTGGCCCATTCGGTCAACAGCCGATAACGCGCCTGTCTGGCCTGATCCTGAAGGTTCCCCTGACCGGCCCACCCTGTCCATTTCAACGTTTGATGCGTGATACCCAAACGCGCGGCAAGCTCGCTTACTTTCTGCGCTTCGGCTTGGGATTCGGGGCGCAAACCGTGGTCAACGGTCGCCGCGAACAATTTAACCTGCTCGTTTTGGGCAATATCATTCAACAGCAAAAGCAGGGCGATTGAATCGCCCCCGCCAGAGACAGCCACACCCATGCGCGGTGGAAGGGTTCGCGGCAAACGCGCCCGAATCCCGGCGCGCAGTTCTTCAGCGTTTTCTGTCAAGAACAGCCCAGGCTTGCCATTTCCTGTGTGGCATTCGTGGCCGAGGTCGACGACGGGAACCGCACGCCCACCTCGCCCAGAGTGATGCAAGCCTGATCGGTCTGCCCTAGACGCCCCAGCGCCGAGCCCAACTCAAACAGCGCCTCGGGTGCGAATGCACCTTCGGAATCGCCGGTAAAGCTGGCCAGAAAGGCCCGCGCGGCCTCACGCGTGTCACCGATCCCAACAAGCGCCCGCCCTCGTTTCAAGTTGGCTTCGGGGGCCAGCGGACTGCCGGGATACGAGGTTTCGAATGTGGCGAATTGCTCCGCTGCGGTCTGATAGTTGCCATCCGCCAGCGCCTGTGATGCGGCATCAAAGTCCGCGCGCTCACCCACGGCAAGTTCACCTTGATCCGTCGGGGCCGGTGCCGTCGGGGTAGTAGGTGTTGTCGGTGCCGCAGCGGTGATTTCGGTTTCGCCACCCAGGGTCGAGGTCTCGCCAAGCGTGCTGAGATCGCCACCTTCCAACTCAACCAAGCGGAATTCCAGATCGCCGATCCGGTTGGTTCCGTCAGTAACAATGTTCTGCACACGTTGGTTCAACTGCTCGGTCTGACGGGTCAGGCGCTGCAATTCAGCCTCAATGGCGTCAACACGTTCCAGAACGGAACTGCCAGCAAGATTGGGTGCCGGAGATCCGGTGGTTGAAAACTCGCGCTTGAGGCGCTGAACCTCGACGTGCAGCACAGTAAGCTCCTGACGGATATCCGCCAGGGTTTGCTGATCCTGTGCACTTGCCACGCCCGCAGTCGCCACGACCGCAGCCAGAACCCATCCTGCAATTCGCATCATCTTACCCCAAAGTTGAACCGGTCAGGACCGTCACCGAACGACGGTTTTTGGAATAGCATTCCTCGGTGCTGCAAATCTCGATCGGGCGTTCCTTTCCGAAACTGACGGTGGTCAACCGGTTGCCCGCGACCCCACGTGAAATGAGGTATTCACGCGCCGCATTGGCGCGACGCGCGCCCAGAGCGAGGTTATACTCGCGAGTACCCTGTTCGTCCGCGTGACCCTCGATCGTGGCGACGAAATCCGTATTGGCCAGCAGCCAGTCTGCCTGTCCCTGCAATATCGTCTGCGCCTGCCCGGTCAGGGTCGACTGATCGACCTCAAACAACACGCGGTCGCCAACAGTTTGCTGGAAATAGGCCGGTGACTGGGGGTCGCTGGGCGAACCCGGCAGGATCGAGCCACTACCGCCCGCGCCACCGCCCAGTGCCGAAGGATCGTTGTTGGTACAGGCGGCCATTACACTTAGCACGCCCAATGCTATGACTTTGCTCAATACATTCATTTCAGGTGCCTCGTCGTTTTATTGCTTTATTGCTGTCTCTGTTATCACAGTGCAGGAAATTTGTGAACTTTTCCAACCCCCTGCCCCGATCACTTCTGCAGTGGGCCCCAGGATGGATCGCTGCCACCATCCGGTGTACGTACCGGGCGCAGGTTCCGACCCGAGATATCCACCGAATACAGTGTCGCCCGACCGCTTGCGCCCTGCGATTCACGGGTGAACATGATGACGCGGCCATTCGGCGACCATGTTGGCCCCTCATCCAGGAAGGACGACGTCAGCAGGCGTTCCTCGCTGCCGTCTGTCCGCATGACGCCGATATGGAACCGACCCTTGTTCTGTTTGGTAAAGGCGATCAGGTCACCACGCGGCGACCAGACCGGTGTACCATACCGCCCCTGTTTAAAGCTGATGCGGGTCGCCTCTCCGCCATTTGCGGGCATGATGTACAGTTGAGGTGTGCCAGAGCGGTCGCTTTCGAACACGATCTGCGACCCGTCCGGCGAATAGCTGGGCGCGGTCTCAATGGCAGGTGTGTTCGTCAAGCGCACGCTCTGGCCCGAGGCCAGATCCATTTTCCAAAGGTCCGTGTTGCCGCCCTGAATCAGCGAATAGACGATGGAGCGGCCATCCGGCGAAAAGCGCGGCGAAAAGCTCATGGTGCCGTCTTGTGTCTTCAATTCAGTCCGTTTGACCCGATCAACGTCCAAAACATAAATGCGCGGCTGACCGGTTTCATAGCTGGTGTACAACAGCCGATCTCCCGAAGGCGAAAAGCGTGGGGCCAGAACAATCGCGGCGCTGTCGGTCAGGTACTGAACGTTCGCGCCATCGTAATCCATGATTGCCAGACGCTTCAGACGCTGGTTCTTGGGACCGCTTTCGGACACAAACGCGACGCGGCTGTCAAAGTAACCGCTTTCGCCGGTCACTCGGGTATAAACCTGATCGGCCACTTTGTGTGCCATGCGCCGCCAGCCATCTGTAGTGCCGGAAAACTGCAGACCATTGCCCAATTCCTGGCCCGAAAATACGTCCCAAACGCGAAATCGCACGGTCAGGCGTTTGCCCGAGACATTGACCGCCCCTGTCACCAAGGCCTCAGCATTGATGGCCTTCCAATCGGCAAATTGCACAGGGGCTTCGAAACTGCTGACCCGGCTGATGAATGCGTCAGAAGAAATCTCTCGGAACAGTCCGGTTCCCGTCAGGTCCGCCGCCACGACGCGCGATATGTCGTTTGCGTATTGTGTGGCCGCTGGCCCGTCGGGCACGAAATTCGGCACCGCAAAAGGCAAGGGTTCGATAATCCCCTGATCCAGCTCAAGACGCAGCGGTCCGCTTTGTGCATACACAGGCGCCGCCAAAATTGTCAGGC
Organism: Ruegeria sp. YTSC004; assembly: GCF_059609805.1. Lineage (NCBI taxonomy): Bacteria > Pseudomonadati > Pseudomonadota > Alphaproteobacteria > Rhodobacterales > Roseobacteraceae > Ruegeria > Ruegeria sp. YTSC004. The sequence continues at coordinate 263,338 of NZ_JBXWMJ010000007.1, read as the reverse complement.
CAAGCAACAGGCTGGTCAGAAATCTCATCATTTGATCCGCATCCTCTCGGGATTGAATGTAATCTCAATATCCCGCCATTGTTCGTATTTGTCAGCAGGCAGGGTGTATCCTTTGGCCCCGCAGCGCAAAATCGCTCGCCGGGCGGCCTCATAAGCTTGTCTTGCAGACGCATCGGTACCGCCGGAACTATCCAACATGCTCAGGCTACCGCCGAGCACCTTGCCATCCGGTGTCAGCGAGAACCCGACCACAACGACCGTTTGCAGTGCGTCCGTGGACAGGGAACCAACGTTCCAGCACTTCGACACAGCCAGTCGCATAGCATCCTTCTCACCCGCAGTCAGGGGTGGACCAGACGGTTCGCTGCTCTGCCCCAGCGCCTCGGCCAGTGCGTCGTTGATCGCGGTTTCATCACTTGGCGCGGGCTCTGGTTCGGTCGGTTCTTCGGTCTCGGCCACTTCGGGCTGCGCCGGCGGCGTCGGCCGGTTCGGTCGCACCAGCGGGCGCGGAGAGCTGCGCGGCGCATATTCCTTGGCTTCTTCCGCCTCGGTCACGATTTCATCCGTGGCCTCTTCGGGTGCCGTTTGATCCTGCTGTTCTTGCTGAGTTTCAGCTCCCTCGTCCAGCGATACAGCCGGGGATTCAATATCATCTGGCGCGGCTTCAGGCGGCGGCGGTGCAACAGGTTCAGGCGCTACTTTATCCGCAGGCCGCGGCTGTGCCTCGGGCCCTGGCGGGGCGGGCAAAACGACGGCCTCGGGTTCTGGGGGGGCCAATTCGGGGGGCTGTTCGATCACGACCGGTTCGGGTGGGGGGGCCAGCGGTTCCGGTTCCAGCTCTGGCTCTGGTTCATTTGGCTCAGACACTTCAGGTGTCGGAGGTTCCTGCTCCACCGGTTCAGGGGTGGGGATTTCCTGTTCGGGCGCATCGGGCTGTTGCAGGGCAGTTGGCGTAGGCAGCTCAGGCGCCTCACTTTGAGCCGTCATTGCTGCGAACTGTTCAGCCGAGATCACCGAGATATCCTGCACGGGCATAGGCAATGGTTCGGACCGAAAGGTGCCGCCAAACAGAGCCCACGAAATCAAACTGACATGGGCAATTGCCGAGATCTTGGTGCCGGTATCCACCGCGCGGCCTCACTCTCCACCATCGTCCAGCGCGGGGCCGCCGGTGTCGGTCACCAGCCCCACATTGGAAAACCCACCTGCATTCAGCGCACCCATAACCTGCATCACCTGCGCGTATGGAATTGCACCATCCGCCCGCAGGAACACCCGGTCGCTGCTGCGTTCTGCCGCAATGGCGCGCAGCTTGCCGATCAACTCTTCGCGCGCCACATCCGTGGTTTGAATCTGAACGCGCCCTTCTGCAGTCATCGTGACTGTCAGCGGCTCTTCGTTATCGCCCGGCAAGGCGCTTGCCGCGGTTTTGGGCAGGTCCACCGGCACGCCGACAGTCAACAGCGGTGCCGCCACCATAAAGATAATCAGCAACACCAGCATAACGTCTACAAATGGAGTCACGTTGATCTCGGCCATCGGCTGCGCTCGACCGCGTCGACGGCCGCGTCTGCGCCCGTTCCCGCCTCCGTTCTGCTGAACCGCCGCACCCATTTTAGCTGTCCAACTGACGCGACAGGATGGTGGCGAACTCGTCGGCAAAAGCCTCGTAGCCACCCACGATCCGGTCACTATCAGAACTGAGCTTGTTGTAGAAAATCACCGCCGGGATGGCAGCCAACAGACCCAGGCCCGTGGCCAAAAGCGCCTCGGCAATGCCGGGTGCCACAACGGCCAGGTTGGTGTTTTGCTGCTCGGCAATTTCGATAAACGCGTTCATGATGCCCCAAACGGTCCCGAACAGGCCAATAAACGGCGCGGTCGAGCCCACCGTCGCCAAAATCGGCAATCCTTTTTGCAGTGTCTCGGACTCTTTGGCGATCGCGACATCCATCGAACGGTCAATCCGCGCAGTGGCCCCCGCAATCAGCCCGCCATCCGTTCGGTGCGACCTGCGCCATTCGATCATTCCAGCGGCGAAAATCTTCTCGGAACTGCCGTCGGGCTGCGATCCGATATGTTCGAACAACTCATCCAGCGGGTTGCCGGACCAAAAGGCCTCGTCAAACACCTGCGCTTCGCGACGGGCGGCGCGGTAGTTGATCAATTTCTGAATGATAATCGCCCAAGACCAGATGGATGCAGCGATCAGCATCAACATCACCAGTTTGACGACAAAGGTCGCGCGGGCATACAGCCCCCACATGGAGAAATCGATCTCCTGCGCCAGCGCCAGCGTTTCAGCTTCCATGAACCTGCTCTTTGTTTTTTTGCCTGACGGCCGTTCGTTTGGCCTTGTTTTGCCAAACGCTATCGCAGTTGGTTATGAAAAGCCAACATAACCACCCCTGACCGACAAATTGTTACATTAATGCGCGAATCTCTGCCGGAAGGCGGACCGGCTTGCCCTGCGCGTTCATGCAAACAGCAGTCACCGAGGCGCGGAAGATCTCGGTCTCCCCCCTCTTGACCAACTGACCCATGGTCAGCCGCACACCAGAGATTGACGACAACCAAGTTTCAACGATCAACTCATCATCGAACTTCGCGGGCGCGACGTAATCGGCCTCGATCCGGCGCACGACCCAGACGATCCCACCATCGCGCATCGCGTTCTGATCGTTGCCCAGACGGCGCACATAGTCAGATCGCGCGCGTTCGATAAATTTGAGGTAGTTCGCGTGGTATACGACCCCGCCCATATCGGTGTCTTCATAGTAGACCCGGATCGGAAAGATATGCTTGTGGGGCGCATCAGCTTCATTGGCCATGATATCAGGTCCGGTCTCTCAAATATGTAACGCGCGGGGCAAATCCTGCTCTGAAACAGATGCATGGTTGCCGCGGTTCCTGCAATCCCTTGCGGGGACAAAGTTCCCACCTTCCCAAGTCCGCTATCGAAATTCGAAGATTTGCCCTCTAGGCTTTCATACATACCAAGTGAATCCGACAGGAGTTTCAATGACTAAAGGACCAAAAGAAGAGAGGATGTTCTTTCTTCCAGTCCTTCAGGGCATCTTGCCGTTCAAACGCGCGACCTTGCCTGCGGAAATTTTGGCAGGCCTGACCTTTGCCTGCCTCGCGATCCCCGAGGTCATGGGCTACACCAAAATCGCAGGCACGCCGGTTGTGACGGGATTGTACACTATCCTTATCCCAATGGCGCTGTTCGCGCTGTTCGGTTCGTCCCGTCATCTTGTGGTGGGGGCGGATTCTGCCACGGCGGCGATTACGGCTTCGGCTCTGGCTGGCATGGCAGTGTCGGGTTCGTCCGAGTATCTGGCGTTGGCGTCCCTGTTGGCGCTGATGGCTGCTGTTCTTCTGATTGCCGCACGCCTCATCGGCTTGGGGTTTCTGGCTGATTTCCTATCCCGAACAGTTCTTGTCGGGTTCTTGACAGGCGTGGGCATTCAGGTCGCAACCGGTGAAATCCCCGGACTGTTAGGGATCGAAAGCGACGGTCACGGGACCATCGCCAAGCTTCAGGCAACCATTCAGAACATCGACCAGACAAGCTGGCCCACATTGGCGGTAGCGGCGGCAGTTCTGCTGATCGTCGTCGGATGCCGGCAGCTGTCACCGAAACTACCCGGCCCGTTATTCGCCATACTTGGGGTAATCCTATGCAGTTGGGCGTTCCAATTCGCCGCATCCGGCATCGCGGTACTGGGCTCGGTCCCCAGCGGCTTGCCTGCGCTCTCTGTCCCGAACGTGGATTGGAGCTGGACCCTGTTCAAACAATTGCTGCCAACCGCGCTGTCCATCTTCGTTGTGATCTTGGCCCAAAGCGCCGCAACTTCGCGGGCCTATGCGGCGCGTTACGAAGAGAAGTTCAGCGAGAACACTGACCTTGTCGGGCTGGGCCTGGCCAATCTTGGGGCAGCCTTCACGGGCACATTCGTTGTAAATGGCAGCCCGACAAAAACCGAGATGGTGGCCAGCGCCGGTGGCCGCAGTCAGGTGGCACAACTGACGACCGCCTTGATCGTCTTGGTGGTCATACTGTTCCTGACCGGCCCACTGGCCTACCTGCCGAATGCGGCACTGTCTGCAGTCGTGTTCCTGATCGGCCTGAAAATGATCGACCTGAAAGGCCTGATTGCAATTTACAGGCAAGCCCGATCAGAATTCTGGATTGCAGTCGCCACGGCTGCGGTTGTCGTCATCGTTGGGGTCGAACAAGGCATCATCTTTGCGATGGTGCTGTCATTGATCGACCATACCCGCCGCGGCTACCGCCCCAAAAATTCAGTGATCGTCAAAACCAAAGACGGTGGTTGGCATTCAAAACCCATTTCCGTGCCAAACCAATTCGAACCCGGGCTCGTCATCTATCGCTTCTCGCACAGCCTTTACTACGCGAATGCACAGCGGCTTTCGGATGAGATCGCGACAATCACCCATGAATCAGATAACAAAGTACGTTGGTTCTGCATCGAAGCCTCGGCCATCGATGACATCGACTTCACCGCGGGCTACACGCTGCGCAATGTCCTCAAGCTCCTGCAGGCAAAGAACATCCGGCTGGTATTCCTCCTGATCGAACCGCATGTCCGGTCAGAGTTGGACAGGTACGGCGTGACCGATTTGGTGGGCGACGACGCATTTTTTGACACGGGAAGCGACTTGTTAAGCGCTTTTCAACACCGCAACACATCCAAATCGTAGATGATCTCAGCTTAAATCACTGCGACTGCTGCATCCGTGCAAACAATCGCAGGCCGTGCGCCGGGTCCTGCGCTGCCCTCGGCAAAACCGGATCATAGGCTGCCCGGATCAGCCCGGCGATATCGGGGCGCAGGACTGTCACCCCCTCGGCGACCGCCAGCGGCGATTGCGTTCTAAACGCAGTGTCCGACCACAGCAAAATGGTCTGCACCACCTGGCTGAGCGCCAGTGTCTCGGCCGGAATCTTGGACAGCTCTTTGTCCATGCGCAGGAAAACAAACGCGGCTCGAATCGCACCGTCCTCTTCAAAGCGGAACACCCGATACTGATTTGCATCCGCCGCGATCAGCCGGTCCACCAGCGGGGCAAGATCGGGAACCAACCGATCCAGATCTGGAACTTCTAGCAGCTCCTTCCAGTCGCGGAAAAAGAACACCATGCAGTTCGCACCAAGTTCCGGATCCGTTTCGGCCATCTTATGATCGGCCAGGCTAACCACGGCCTCAAACGCGCCCTTGACGGTGTTCAGGGTTTCATCCTCGACCCCAAAGACGATAGGCACGATGGGCCGACCCCAACGCGCAAACAGGAACTCTCCGCTTTCACGGGTGAACAACGACTGAATGTCTTCGGGGGTCACGCCCAATCCTTCATCTTTTCGAAAGTACTCTTGCCGAAGGCATAAAATCTAAAGGCCTCAGCTTCAACCAAACAGATCGCTCTGGCCCTTTGGTGCCGCCATTCCCAGATGCGTCCAAGCCTTCTGCGCCAACATCCGACCGCGTGGCGTGCGCTGGATCAGCCCTTGCTGCAACAAATAGGGCTCGATCACGTCCTCCAGCGAATCGCGACTTTCCGACAACGCAGCCGACAGGGTCTCAATCCCGACCGGACCACCGGCATAGTTCTCAGCAATCAGCTTAAGGTATCGCCGGTCGGCACCATCCAAGCCCAGATTATCCACTCCCAACCGCGTCAGCGCGCCATCCGCCAGATCCAGGGTGATACGTCCATCGCCTTCGACGATGGCGAAATCCACCACCCGTCGCAGCAATCGCCCTGCGATCCGCGGGGTCCCGCGCGATCGGCGCGCAATTTCTCTGGCGCCCGCATCATCAGCAGGCGCGCCCAGTTTGCGGGCATTGCGCGTAACGATCTCGTGCAACTCGTCCACTGTGTAGAACTGCAACCGCGTCGGAATGCCAAATCGGTCGCGCAATGGGGTGGTCAGCAAGCCCATCCGCGTCGTTGCTCCGACCAAAGTAAACGGCTGCAACTCAATCCGCACAGTCCGCGCTGCCGGGCCTTCGCCGATCACCAGATCCAGCTCGAAATCCTCCATCGCCGGATACAGAACCTCTTCGACGGCCGGGTTCAGACGGTGGATTTCGTCGATGAACAGCACATCGCGGGATTCCAGATTGGTCAGGATCGCGGCCAGATCACCCGCCTTGGCCAGAACCGGCCCCGAGGTCATGCGGAAATTCACCCCCAACTCGCGCGCCATGATTTGTGCCAGCGTCGTTTTACCCAGGCCCGGAGGGCCATGAAACAGCGTGTGATCCATCGCCTCGCTCCGCATACGCGCGGATTGGATAAAGATGCGCAAATTTGCCCTCGCCTCGGCCTGACCGATGAATTCGTCTAACCCCTGCGGACGCAGGGCGCGGTCGTTATCCTCGGGCAAGGGATCGGGGCGCAATGTGGGATCGGCGTCTACCATTCAGTTACCCTTTCGGAGCCAGCAACTTGAGCGCCGCCCGGATCAATTCAGCCTCGCCTGCATCCGGTAGGCTGGCGGCCGCTTCGGCCACGGCCGAGGCCGCCTCGGATGGTCCGTACCCTAAATTGCCAAGGGCTGACAGTGCCCCCGCCGAAGCTGCGGCAGACCCCGAGGCAGGCTTGGCCGCCTGTTTGGGCGCTGGTGCCGGTTCAGACAGCTCAACAACTTCCAATCCGGGACCGTCCATCGCTTCGGTCACGGTCCCGCCCATCGCCATAACACCCGGCGCTTTGTCTTTTAGATCCAGCACGATCCGCTGCGCCGTCTTTGGGCCCACGCCTTTCGCCGCCTTGACGGCACCCCAATCCCCAAGCGCAATGGCACGGCTGACCCCATCCGGACCCAGCGCGGACAGTATAGCGAGCGAGACCTTGGCCCCAACGCCCTGAACCGAACACAGCAGGCGATGCCATTCCTTTTCGACCAGAGACAAAAACCCGAAAAGCTGCATCAGGTCCTCGCGCACCACCATATCGGTATAGATCGAGACAGCCTCGCCAACGCCCGGCAGCGCGGCCATGGTCCGGTCCGAGCAGTAAACCAGGTATCCAACCCCACGCACGTCGATCAACACGTGATCCGCTGCGCGATAGTCCAGTCGTCCGGTCAGTTTCCCGATCATGCCCGCACCTCTTTCACGCGCGCCTGCGGCGCTGCGCCGTAATATGAATGACAGATGGCAATCGCCAGCGCATCCGCGGCATCCGCCCCTTTGGGCTTACAGCCCGGCAGTTGCAATTTGACCATATGAAGAACCTGCTCTTTCTCGGCATGCCCAACGCCCACAACCGTTTTCTTAACCCGGTTGGGCGCGTATTCCCCCACGGGCAGCCCTGCTTGCGCCAGCGTCAACAACGCCACACCACGCGCCTGGCCCAGCTTCAGCGTACCAGCCCCATCCTTATTGACGAAGGTCTGTTCGATGGCCGCCTGATCGGGCTGATGTTCTGCAATGACTTCGACGATTTGATTGTAGAGAGACAGCAAACGCTCGCCCAAATCGTCCCCGTCAGACTTGCACAGTCCGTTGGCGACGTGGCTCAGGCGGCTGCCATGCGATTCGATGACGCCCCATCCCAGGGTCCTAAGCCCCGGATCAATGCCCAAAATCCGCATATTTCGCCTCGGCCTGCTCGAGTTTTTGTGATCTTTTTTACGGATTAGCACGAAGCGTGAACATTTTCCAAGCGAATTGACAGAGAGCGCAAAAACGACAGACCTGTTTCACAGGCGACAAAACGGCCAGTTTGCGACAGTCAAAAGTCTGAAATCGACACGTTTCATGAAGCAAAAATGGCCAATAAATTAAGGGGTTCTAATGAATCTTGAGCTCTGCAAAAAACGCATAGGACAGTTGCAATTTCCGCACTTGCACAGCCGATTTGGCGGCACTAGATGCCGCTCAGATCGAACGATCAAAACGTAAACTTAAACCAGAAGGAAACAGGATATGGCTGCACTGGACACCACCCGCACCACCATCGGCTCATTCGGCCTCGTCGGCCGTATCGGCGCATATTTCGCATCGGTCGTGAACGCCGCTGTCGAATGGAATGACGCCCGCGTTACTCGTAACACGCTGAGCGGTCTGACAGATCGCGAGCTGGAAGATATCGGACTGTGCCGTGGCGATATTGACGTCGTGGCCGATGGTCGTCGTTAAGATTTAACACACCCACTCATATGTCCCTTCCCTCCCTCGGGGGCAAAGCAGAACGCCGCGCATGCAGAATGCGCGGCGTTTCCGATTCTTTGGCCGGACGTCAGGGCAGCAGCCGTGCCAGCTGTTCCGAAAGCATCAGCGATACCGGATCGATTTGCATCACCCAGGCACCGGCTTGTTCAACCGAGGTGCCCTCGTTCAATGCGTCAACCCTGTATTGATAGCCCGAAGGCCCAAGGCTGGTGAGCAAGAAGGTCTTGAATGCAAACAACCCAAGCAGACACATCAGTAGAACCTTAAGGGGTAAAGCTGACTTCACCCTCTGCGGTTTCATCACAACCAACCCGTCCTTGCGCATCGTCGCGCGATAGCCACGGCTTAGTTTTGCGTGTTTCTTGCTCAGGCGATTTACGCGCTGATCAAATTCTAGTTGTTTTCCCGTCATGGCAGCCTCCAAAACCGCCCCCCGATTCCACGTTAAGACGGTAGAAACAGAATGCGACAAAATCGAGGCAAAACTCCAGAAAGCTCCAGTAAATGGCCCAAATTTAGCCCTGTTTGCTTAATATTAGCGTCGTCCACTCACCAATTTGGTCATTTTTCTCTAAATTGAAACCGTTTTGTACATAAACAGAAACCACATCATCGGCTTGTTCGTTAAGGATTCCAGATAAAATTGCGTATCCACCGACGCGCAGATTCGCTGCGATTTCGGGGGCCAGAGCAACCAGTGGCCCCTTGAGGATATTTGCGAAAATCAGATCGTAAGGTGCGATCGCGCCCAGATCGGGATGGTCAAAGCCCGCCGCTTCCACGCAACGGACCTTGCCTGCCATTCCATTGGCCTTCAGGTTGGCCTCGGCGACATCAACAGCCACTTCGTCGATATCGCTGGCGATGATCTCACCTTCCCAGACCCGCGCTGCCGCCATGGCCAGCACGGCAGTGCCACAGCCGATATCGGCCACTTTGGTCGCCGTGAACCCTTGGCTCAGAAGATGGTCCAGCGCCTTTAGGCATCCCAAAGTGGTGCCGTGATGGCCAGTGCCAAAGGCCATTGCGGCCTCGATCAGTAGCGGGATGCGTCCCTCAGGCAGTTTGTCAGCGTCGTGGCTGCCATAAACAAAGAACCGTCCAGCATCGACCGGTGCCAGTTCCCGGCGCACATGGGCCACCCAATCGGTATCGGGCAATTCTGATACAACAAACGGCTTGGCCTCAAACGCGGCGGCCAAGACGGCCAAAGCGGTTTCGTCCGGAGTTTCGGTGAAATACCCACCAACTTCCCAAAGTCCCGAACCATCCTCGACCTCGAATACACCAACGCCGGTTGGTTCCGGATCCAGACGCTCCATCGCTTCGCCCAGCCCTTCGGCAGCTTTTTTACCGGTCAGTGTAGTCAGCGCAGTGAATGTGGGCATGAGGGCCTCCTGTATCAATTGACACAGCGCCTATGGCGATGGCCCGCCAAGGTCAAGCATTGGCGCTTATTCGGCAGGTGCCGGCGCGTATTTCGACAAGATCGTTTCATTGCCCGGTTCCGGGTGGCGCGGGATCAGTAAGGACAATCCCAACGAGATCATCGCCATCGCAGCGGCCAGTGTAAAGACTGCACCAGGTGAGATGACCCACAGCAGGCCCAGAAGCGCAGGAAGGAACACAGCGGCGATATGATTGATCGTGAACGCCACAGCCGCCGTCGGTGCGATATCTGCAGGATCGGCGATTTTCTGAAAGTAGGTCTTCAGAGCAAGCGCCAAAGCGAACAGAACATGGTCGATCACATATAGGGTTGCAGCCAGTACCACGCCCCAACCAAACCAGTAGATACCACCATAGGCCGCAAAAACGATCGCCAAGCCGGTGTATTCGAAGACCAGCGTGCGGCGTTCGCCAAACATCGATACGGCCTTGCCCAACATCGGGGCCGCCGCCATGTTGATCACCAGATTGATCAGATAGAGGCTGGTCAATTCGTGAACTTCAAACCCGAACTTCTCGACCATCATGAAGCCCGCGAAGACAACAAAGATCTGCCGCCGCGCGCCGGCCATGAACTGTAGCGCGTAATACAGCCAGTACCGACGACGCAGGATCAGTTTTTTGGTCTGCGGAGTTGGGGCATCGAATTGCGGAAATGCGAACAGGCAGAACAGCGCCAGCAGGGCAGTCACACCACCAGCGGCCATGAATACAATGTTGTAGGACAGATCAAACCGGTCCCAGGTCAAAACGATCAAGCCATAGACCACTGCAGTCGCGGCAGACCCCATGGCCACCAGCCACCCCAGAACCTGCGGCGCGCGATCTATGGGCAGCCATTGCAGCTGCAGCGATTGGTTCACCGTTTCGTAGTAGTGAAAGCCGATCGAGCTGAAGAGCGTAACAAACAACAACCCGCCGAGGCTGGGAAACCATGCAGTCACCGCAGTCGCCACACCCAACATCATTAGCGAGATCATCGCCAGCACCTGCTCACGCACGAAAATGATCACCGCAATCACGCCAACAGCAAGAAAACCAGGGATCTCCCGCACAGTGTGCAGTAACCCAATGTCGGCCCCGTCAAAATTCGCCACCTCAATGACGAAATTGTTCAACAGCGCGCTCCACGCGTTGAAGGCAATCGGCATCGTCAGCGCCATGACGAACAAGAGCGTCACAGGGCGGCGCCAGAACGGAAGGCTCTGCGCCTCGGACAGGGGCATCGGTTTCAACATGGGACTCCTCTACGCCCATTTTCAGATTTTGGCGAGGCCGAAGCAGTGCGCGCACAATCGATCTGCGCTGATGCAGAGGTCAGTAGAAACTCTGCGGATCGATATCCACGGTCAAACGCAGGTCACCCTTCAGGCGCAAGGGTGCGATCCAGCGTGCTATCGCGTCCTGAATCGGTGCGCCCTTGGGTGCCTTGACCAGCAATCGCACGCGGTGTCTGCCGCGAATCCTCGCAATAGGCGCCGGTGCCGGGCCAAATACCTGTGCCCCGATATCACGCAGTGGCGCATCGTTTCGGGCCATTGCATTTCCAATATCAAAAACTGGTCCAACCTCAGGTCCGGACAGGACGATCCCGGCCATACGGCCGTATGGCGGCACACCTGCTGCCTGCCGTCCGGCGGCCTCGGCCTTCCAAAATCCTTCTTCGTCACCTGAAAGAATAGCGCGGATTACAGGATGCTCGGGCTGGAATGTCTGCAACAGGGCCTGCCCTGGCTTGTCCGCCCGGCCTGCCCGACCTGCGACTTGCCGCATCAACTGGAATGTCCGCTCAGCGGCGCGCAGGTCCGCCCCGTGCAGACTAAGGTCGGCATCGATTACCCCGACCAAAGTCAGATTGGGAAAGTTGTGCCCCTTCGCGACCAGCTGCGTACCGATGACGATATCGGCATCGCCCTCGGCAATCTCTTCGATCTTGGCTTTCAGGGCGCGGGCCGAGCCAAACAAATCGGAACTCAGCATCGCGATCTTGGCATCGGGAAACGTCGCCTCAGCCTCCTCGGCCAGCCGCTCGATCCCCGGGCCGACCGGGGCCAACTTGCCCTCGACGCCGCATGAGGGACATTCCTCGGGCATCGGCTTGGTCTCACCGCATTGGTGACACATCAGCCGTTTCAGAAACCGGTGCTCGACCATTCGGGCGTCACAGTGATCACAGGCAATCTGTTCCCCGCAAGCGCGGCACAGGGTCACCGGCGCATACCCACGGCGGTTGATGAACAGCAGCGATTGCTCGCCCTTCTCGATCCGCTGCATCACCGCCTGCCGCAAAAACGGAGAAATCCATGTCCCCGGTTGCATCTGTTCGGCCCGCATGTCGATGGGCTTCATCTCCGGCAACACCGCCGCCCCAAACCGCGAGGTCAGATCAACCCGTTCGTACTTTCCCGCCTCGGCGTTGGCCCAGCTTTCCAGCGAAGGTGTTGCGCTGGCCAGAATCACCCGCCCGCCACAAATGGCGGACCGCAGAACAGCCATGTCCCGCGCGCTGTAATGCACGCCGTCCTCTTGTTTGTACGAGGTGTCGTGTTCCTCATCGACCACCACCAGGCCAAGGTTACGGAATGGCAGGAACAACGCTGAGCGCGCGCCAATTACCATTTGCGCATCCCCCTGCCCGACCATCCGCCAGACCCGGCGGCGTTCGGTCATGGTCGCGCCGGAATGCCACTCGGCTGGGCGTGCACCGAACCGCGCCTCAACCCGCGTCAGGAATTCCGCTGTCAGAGCGATCTCGGGCAGCAGAACCAAGGCTTGTCGGCCCATCCGCAGCGCCTCTGCGACCGCCTCCAGATACACCTCGGTCTTGCCCGAACCCGTCACGCCCTTAAGCAGCGTGGTTCCATATTCCCCAGACCGCTGGCCCTTCTGCAACTTCTCAACCGCCGCCGCCTGATCGTCGGTCAACGCTTTGCCCGGCAAATCCGGATCCAGATGCGGATAGGGCAAATCGCGCGGGCTATCTTCTTCCCGTACAGCGCCCTGCTTGACCAACCCTTTGACGACCGAAGACGTCACTCCGGCCTGTTCGGCGAGTTCTTTCAGGGTGAACGCCAGCCCGCCATAGTTGCGGAGTACCTCCAGCACACGGGTGCGTGCGTCGGTCATCCGGTCCGGCTCGCCATTACCCAACCGATAAACCTTACGCATCGACGGCGGATCACCCAAACCCGGCGCTCGGGTTGCCAGCCGCAACATCGCGGACATCGGTGTCAGGGTGTAATCGGCAACCTTCCCCAGAAACAGCCGCATTTCTTCGCGCATCGGCGCGACCTCAAGCACCCGGATCACGGATCGCGCCTTGTTCAGGTCGAACCCGCCCTGTCCCGGCCCCCAGACGACACCCAGTACTTTGCGCGGCCCCAGCGGAACCTCTACGAACGCCCCCAGAAAACAGCCCCCCTCGGGCGCCTTGTAATCCAGCGTCCGGTCCAGCGGTTGTGCGGTCAGAACCGCAACCAGCTCTCCGTGGTCGAAATACTCCTGAGTGCTCAACGCATATCCTTGGGCTCGGGGGTTCCAGCATGGGTCTCTTTGAGGTAAAGCCATCCGCGACCAAGGCCAACCCATCAAAGGACTGCCCGCATGAAATTCTTCGTAGACACAGCCGAGATCGACGCCATTGCCGAACTGAACGATCTGGGCATGGTGGACGGCGTGACCACCAACCCCTCGCTGATCCTGAAATCAGGTCGTGACATTCTGGAAGTGACCAAGGAAATCTGTGATCTGGTCGACGGCCCGGTTTCAGCCGAAGTTGTGGCCACCGAAGCAGACGACATGATCGCCGAGGGCCGCAAGCTGGCCAAGATCGCGCCGAATATCGCCGTGAAAGTTCCGCTGACATGGGCCGGTCTGAAAACCTGCAAGACGCTCAGCGACGAAGGCCAGATGGTCAACGTCACACTCTGCTTCTCGACCAACCAGGCGCTTTTGGCCGCAAAGGCGGGCGCAACCTTCATCTCGCCCTTCATCGGTCGCCTGGATGACATCAACCTTGATGGCATGGATCTGATCGCGGATATCCGTCAGGTCTATGACAATTTCGGTTTTGAAACCGAAATTCTGGCCGCTTCAATCCGCACCGTGAACCACGTGACCGACAGCGCCCGCATCGGTGCTGACGTGATCACCGCACCGCCTGCCGTGATCAAGAAACTGGCCGATCACCCGTTGACGGACAAAGGTCTGGAAACCTTCCTGGCCGACTGGGCCAAGACAGGTCAGAAAATCCTCTGACTCTTTGCGCGACCGCGCGGCACCGTCAGGTGCCGCGCCCGGCACAACTGCCAAGCCTTGATCTTTGATCAAGGTTTCGCAGGCGGGAGCCGTAGGTCACAGTGGGAATGAAATGCACCGCCAATGCATTTTTTCCAAGGAAACCGCCATAACTCATGTTATAAGCCCCTCAACAAAAAAAGACCGAGCGGGACATGAGCAGCAACACCAAACTCCAGGACAACTTGCGCGCCGCGATTCTGGCTAAACCAGACGCCGTGCTGGACGACAAGGACCTGATGCAGGCACTTGTGACAGCCAACGAACAGGCGCGCGGGGACAACGTCATCGACCTGCGCGGCATCGCCATGCAACGGCTCGAGGAACGGCTGGACAGGCTGGAAGACACCCACCGGTCCGTTATCGCCGCAGCATATGAAAACCTTGCAGGCACAAATCAGGTGCATCGTGCCGTTATCCGCATGCTGGAACCGGCCGAATTCGAAGATTTCCTGCGCACGCTCGGCTCGGATGTGGTCGAAATCTTGCGCGTTGATCGTATCAAGCTGATTCTGGAATCCACAGCCACACAGGAAGACCCCGCCATCGACACTCTGGGCGGTGTTTTGTCCGTAGTCGAACCCGGTTTCGTGGACAATTACCTGACCTTCGACCGCGGCGGCCCCGCTCGCGACGTGGTTCTGCGCGAGATCCTCCACCCGACGCACAGGATTTTTGGACCCAACGCAGATCACCTGCGGTCCGAGGCTTGCCTGCGGTTGGATCTGGGCGAGGGTCGGTTGCCCGGCATGATCGTGATGAGCGCAAGGGACCGCAACCACTTCTCGCCGCAGCTGGGCACTGATCTTCTGTCGTTCTTCGCTGGCGTATTCGAACGCTCGATGCGCCACTGGTTGTCGTGAGCCTGATCTCACCTGCCTGCCGCGACGCGTTACAGTACTGGCTGGACAGCCTGAGCGCGCTGGCAGGGCGATCGGAAAACACCCAAGCCGCCTATCGTGGTGATGTCACCGACTTCCTGTCTTTCATGACACTACACCACAGTGAACGGCAGGGATTGGCAGCGCTGGCCCGCATCACCGTGTCCGACATGCGCGCCTGGATGGCCGATCAGCGCAGCGCAGGTGTTGGCGCGCGATCCTTAGCGCGCAAGCTATCGGCGGTCAAAAGCTTCTACCGATGGCTGGCTGAACGCGAAGGGTTCGAACCCACCGCCGTTCTGTCCACACGCGCGCCAAAGTTTACTCAAAAACTCCCCCGCCCGCTGGCCGAAGATGCGGCCCGCGCGATGATCGACACGGTCGAACTTCAGTCGTCAAACGACTGGATCTCGGCGCGCGATGTTGCTGTCGTCACATTGCTCTATGGCTGCGGTTTACGCATCTCTGAGGCGCTGTCTTTGACAGGAAGCGACGCACCTGTGCCGGGTAGCTTGCGTATTGTGGGAAAGGGCGGAAAAGAACGCATCGTTCCGGTGATTCCGGCCGCCCGCACCGCCGTTGACCGTTACCTGCAGCTTTGCCCGCATCCACAATCCCAGGAAAAGGCTTTGTTCCGTGGGGCGCGGGGCGGTGCGCTCAATCCCCGTGCAATTCAGGGCGTGATGGCCAAGGCGCGCATGCAGCTTGGTCTGCCCGCAACCGCCACGCCGCACGCTTTAAGGCACAGTTTTGCCACCCACCTGCTGTCCGCAGGGGGCGATCTGCGCGCCATTCAGGAATTGTTGGGCCATGCCTCGCTTTCCACCACGCAGGCCTATACGGCCGTAGATACGGCCCGATTGATGGAAGTCTACAACCGCGCGCACCCCAAGGCCTGATCGCAGGTCCCACGATAACGCCTGGGCTGTACCCTTACCCGGCTTTTAGTTTGCATCTGCAGCGCGCATCGTCCAAGAGACACAAATGACAATAAAACTCAAAGCCCTTTCCGTACATCTGTTCACCGCGACCGGTGCCGTCTTTGCAATGTTGGCCATGCTGGCCGCGGTCGAAGAAAAGTGGAGCCTTATGTATCTGTGGCTTGTGATCTCGTTCATCGTGGACGGAATCGACGGCCCGCTTGCGCGCCACTACCATGTCAAAAAGAACGCACCGGAATTTGACGGTGTTCTTCTGGACCTGATCATCGACTATCTGACCTACGTGTTCATTCCGGCCTTTGCGCTGTTCAAATCGGGGCTGATGGACGGTTGGACAGGCTGGTTTGCGATCATCGTGATCACCTTTGCCAGCGCCATGTATTTCGCGGACACGCGGATGAAAACCAAGGACAATTCGTTCTCTGGGTTTCCGGGTTGCTGGAACATGTTTGTCATCGTGATCTTCGCGCTTGAGCCCAATTTCTGGGTGATCCTGCTGCTGGTTTCACTGTTGTCGCTGGCGATGTTCCTACCGTTGAAGTTCATTCACCCGGTGCGGACGGAACGCTGGCGCAACGTGTCACTGCCCATCGCGTTCGCCTGGACGTTCTTCGCCGGTTGGGCTGCCTGGGTCGATTTCCATCCCGAAAGCTGGGCGCATTGGGGGTTGGTGATTACAAGCCTCTACCTGGTTTCAGCTGGTATTGGGCAGCAAATTATCCCGCTGCGCAACAACTGAACGCTACAGGATTTCCTCAACCTCGAACTCGGTGCCGTTATGGGTGAACACATCACCCTCTTGCAGACCGGTCATGGTCAGGTAGATCGGGCTCTGGGTTGAAATACCCATATAGGTTTTGCCGTCCACCTCGAACCGTGTAGTCGAAACACAGACCACGAAACGGCGGTTGTTGAACTTGACAACAGCGCCTGGCTGAACCCGGTCCGTCAGGCTGAAATCCGTGTTCTCGATCACATCAATCTTGGCGTGGTGCGCATGAACGGGTGCATCGAACGCCGCCGCCAGATCCGCATTCTCGCGCGAGGCGGCAATGTCATCCTTGTCATGCCCTTCGCGGTCGTCCAGCTGCGAGTCTTTTAGAAATGCGTCGTAATGCGCCTGCGCAGTTGCCAGTTCCTGTTCTTCCAGCGACATCAGGCGGTCTATGATGGCCTTTTTGCGAGCGGCCGGGTCTGTATGGGCGGTCATGCAATACGGTCCTTCAAATTCAGTAACTGATATAGGTTGGGCCGCGAACTCTGGGATTGCAACTGATTTTCGCGCCTCAGATCAGAAGGCCCGCCGCTCGTTCATGACGCAGCAAGGCCACTTTGGTTTCGACACCACCATCGCCCGAGAACCCGCCCAGACCGTTGGCAGACAGCACCCGATGGCAAGGTATAATCACCGGTATGGGGTTCGCACCGCAGGCCTGCCCCACCGGTTGGGGTGGCTGCCCAAGCTCTTTCGCGATGTCCCCGTACGTTCGGGTCTCGCCCAGCGGAATGGCATACATCAGGTCGCAGACATTGCGCTGAAAGTCTGACCCGGCAACACGATACGGCAGATCGAACCGCTCGAGACGCCCCTCGTTATATGCGGTTAACTGTGCGGCGGCTTCCTGCAACAGGGGTGTGTCCGGCCCGTCGTCCTGCCCATCCCACACAAGGCGTGTGATGGCGCCATCTGTTTCTTCAATGCCAAGGCGGCCAAACTGCGTATCAACGGAAATCATCGGCATGGACACAGCGTTTCAGATCGCCGGGGCCAGCGCAAGCGGGGAAAGAAAAACCCCCGGCGGGTGACGCCGGGGGTTCGAATGTTTAGCCCAGCGCTTCGTCGCAGCGCCCACACACACCCGCGTGGGAATGCCGACCAACATCCGGCAGGATCTTCCAGCAACGCTGACATTTCTCGCCATCTGCTTTTTCGAACACGACGCCAACGCCTTCGATTTCCGGCACACGGAACGCCTCGGCAGGGGCCGGGTCGCCCGAAACGGTCAGGCCAGACGTGATGCACATGTCGTCCACGTCGAAAGTGGCCAGCAGATCGCGGGTGTCATTGTCTTCGACATGCACGATTGGTGCGGCCTCAAGGCTGGATCCGATGACCTTGTCCTGACGCTGGATTTCTAACGCTGCAGTCACCGCGCGGCGAACACGGCGAATCTTGACCATAGCAGCCTCAAGTTCTGAATTGCGCCAGTCGGCAGGGGTTTCGGGGAAATCCACCAGATGGACCGAGCTGTCATCGCCGGGGAACCGCTCCAACCAGACCTCTTCCATGGTGAAGACCAGAACCGGGGCCAGCCATGTGGTCAGTCGGTGGAACAGGATATCCAGCACGGTGCGCGCAGAACGGCGACGCAGGTTGTCGCCGTCGCAGTACAGCGCATCCTTGCGGACGTCGAAATAGAAGGAAGACAGATCGACCGTGGCAAAGGTGAACACGGCGCTGAACACGCCCTGGAAGTCGAAGGATGCATAACCTTTGCGCACCTGTTCATCCAGATCGGCCAGACGGCTGAGAACCCAGCGTTCCAGACGCGGCATATCCTCAGGCGCGACACGATCCGCTTCGGTGAAGTCCGCCAGCGAACCCAGCATGAACCGCATGGTATTACGCAGGCGACGATAGCTGTCGGCGGTACCTTTCAGAATCTCCGGCCCGATCCGCTGATCCGCGGTGTAGTCGGTCTGAGCCACCCAAAGGCGCAGGATATCGGCACCATATTGCTTGATAACCTCTTCCGGCACGATAGTGTTGCCCAGAGATTTGGACATCTTGTTGCCCTTGGCATCCAGCGTGAAGCCATGGGTTACCACGTTGCGATACGGCGCACGCCCCTTGGTGCCGCAAGCCTGCAGCATGGACGAATGGAACCATCCGCGGTGCTGGTCGGTGCCTTCCATGTAGACGTCCGCGATGCCGTCTTCAGTGCCATCCTCACGGTCGCGTAGTACGAAGGCATGGGTCGAACCAGAGTCGAACCACACGTCCAGAACGTCAAACACCTGATCGTAGTCATCCGGGTTGGCGATGCCGTCGAGGATCTGTTCTTTGAAGCCGTCAGTGTACCAGATATCCGCGCCGTCTTTCTCGAACGCCGCCTTGATGCGGGCGTTGAGTTCCTCGTTGCGCAGCAGGTAATCCGCGTCGGTGGGCAGAGCGCCCTTCTTGGTAAAGCATGTCAGCGGCACACCCCAGGCGCGTTGGCGGGACAAGACCCAGTCCGGGCGCGCTTCGATCATCGAGTACAGGCGGTTACGGCCTGTCTGCGGCGTCCATTTCACCAGCTCGTCGATAGACCGCAGCGCGCGTTCGCGGATGGTGTCACCCATCTCACCCATGCCGTCGTCCAGTTTGCGATCAACAGACGCAAACCACTGCGGCGTGTTACGGTAGATGATCGGAGCCTTCGAGCGCCACGAATGCGGATAGCTGTGCTTGATCTTGCCACGCGCCAGCAGCCCGCCAACCTCGACCAGCTTGTCGATGACGGCTTTGTTCGCATCACCTTCACCGCCCTTGCGGGACAGGATGAACTTACCGCCAAAGAACGGCAGGTCAGCGCGGAACGAGCCATCGTCCATCACGTTGTAGGTGATGACTTGCTCGAGCATGCCTAGATCACGGTACAGTTCGAATTCCTCCATACCATGCGACGGCGCACAGTGGACAAAACCGGTTCCTTCGGTGTCAGTTACAAACTCAGCGGCGCGGAAGTCGCGGATGTCGTCCCATTCGCCATTGCCACCTTCGGCCCCGGCCAGCGGGTGGGTCAACTGGACACCGGCCAATTCATCGGTGGTTACGTCACGCACGCGAGTCCACTGGTCGTCGTTCAGGCGTGCACGGCCCAGCACGTCGGCGGCCAGATTGTCGGCCAGCAGGAACTTGTCTCCGGCACTAGCCCAGCATTCTTCTGGTGCTCCGGTGACTTCGTAGAGGCCGTAAGAGATGTCCTTACCGTAGACGACAGCCTTGTTCGACGGCATCGTCCATGGCGTCGTTGTCCAGATTACAACAAACGCGTCATCCAGATCGCCAGCATTTACGACTTTGAATTTCACCCAGATAGTGAAGCTTTCCTTGTCATGATACTCGACCTCGGCTTCGGCCAGCGCGGTTTTCTCAATGGGCGACCACATCACGGGCTTCGAGCCCTGATAGAGCGTGCCGTTCATCAGGAACTTCATGAACTCGTCGGCGATCACAGCCTCGGCGTGATAGTCCATTGTGATGTAGGGATCGGGCCAGTTGCCGGTGATACCAAGGCGCTTGAATTCTTCGCGCTGGACGTCGATCCAGCCTTCGGCAAACTTGCGGCATTCCTGACGGAAGTCGACGATGTTCACCTCGTCCTTGTTCTTGCCCTTCTTGCGGTACTGTTCCTCGATCTTCCATTCGATTGGCAGGCCGTGACAGTCCCAGCCGGGCACATAGCGCGCATCATGACCCATCATCTGATGGGACCGCACGATCATGTCCTTGATGGTTTTGTTCAGCGCGTGGCCGATATGCAGGTGGCCGTTGGCGTACGGAGGGCCATCATGCAGGGTAAAGGCCGTGCGGTTCTCTTTTTCACGCAGGCGGTCATAGACACCGATTTTCCCCCACCGTTCCAACCACGCGGGCTCGCGCTTGGGCAGGCCAGCGCGCATGGGGAAGTCGGTTTTGGGCAGGTTCAGCGTGTCTTTGTAATCAGGTGTTTGGGTCGTGTCGGCGCACATTTGGGGCGTCCTCAGGATGATCTTGTCGTGTTTGGATCGAAGCGGTCAGTGCGAATTCTCAAGCACCTTTGCCCGGCGTCTCGCGAAATCAGAGCGCCGGGGATATAATTCGAATAATGATGGCCATCCGGTCATACATGCCGGGCTTATAGGACGCCCGCGCCTAATGGTCCAGAGGTTCCGCCCCATGCGGCGAATGGCGCAGCGTGGCCCACCGGTTCAACCACGCCAAACCGGCCAGCGCAAGGCCCAGCGCCAGCAGTGAGAACACCCGGATCAGCCCCCCCAAACCAGCGATATCGACCAGGAACACCTTGGCCACGGCAAGCCCAATGACGACCAACCCCGCCTTGCGCATCATGTCCGATCGACGGGCGAGTGACTGATAAAACAGCCCCGCACCGATCAGCAGTAGGGCCATGGTGTAGGTGTATAGCTCGGGCTGGGTGACACCGTTGCCTTCGTACATACCGCTGGCCCCCTGCCAAACATGGCGAATGGTCAGGCCCAGCCAGACGGCACCCAAGGCTGTTGCCAGACCGAAGCACCCTTGTTTCCATCGCGGGTGCAGTGCAGGCAGCCAAGCAGCCGACAGAGCCAAAACAATGGCGGGCAACAGGTAAGCCACGGCGAGGGTATTCAGTATTGGCACCCCAAGAACCGGATCAGCTTGCGCATTCAGCAATGGGTTCGCCTCGGTCAGCGCCTGCGCCAGGCGAACAACACCATGTGCCGCAAAGAACAACGCCAGCCCGTAGCGCGCGTAATTCAGTTTTCCGCCCAGTTCGAACCGCCGCACCTGCGCGCAGGCCAGCAGCAGCCAGATCAAGGACAAAAGCCCCAGCCCCCAGTGGCTGTCATGGGCACCGCCGTTGCCAAACCCTTCGAGCCAGCGCAGCAACAGCAAGGACAGCAAGATGCCCGCCGTCGCCCAGGCGGCGCTTTCCAGAAGCAGCGCGATGACCGGACGGTTCAATGGGCGCAGGATGGCCCAGGCCGCCAGAAATCCAACAGCAGCTGTGGCATAGACAAGCGCCATTTCTGCGACCGGTGCCGAGTTTGCCCAATCCAGACCGGGATTCAGTACAAGCCGGAGCGTGACAGTGAAGACGCCAGCCCAGATGAACCAACCCATAGGTGGAAGATCAAAGCGCCGATCCAGCACCGCCGCGGCCACGATCACGGCCACAAAAGCAATTGTCAGGGCAGCCGAACTTAGGACAATCACGCAGGCAAAGGTCAGGCAAGACAAAGCCGACAAGGTCACCAAAGCCGCCCGCAGCCGGTTTTCGCCGTCGACGCGCGCGAAACGCCCGGCCAGAACAACCATCATCACCGCCAATGCAACCGCATGCAGCGCCCACGGATAGGCTCCGATAACTTCATCGGGATGCCATCCAAGCTCCAGCGCGATTGCCAACAACGGTGCAAATACTGCGGCACCGCCCGCCCATACAGCCCGGTACTCGGTTGCGCGAAACGATCGCCAAGCTGAAAGGCCTGAGATCAATGCACCCAGTGCCACCAACAGGGTAACCGCCCACGGGAAATCCGCCTCGGCGGTTTCGGCATAGGTTTCAGCGAAGCGGCGCGCGACAGAGCCGTTGTCCCACCCTTGGATCAGTACGAACCAAGTTAGACCAGCGGCTGGCAGTATGGTCAGGTCTTGCAGGGCCCGCGCCTGGCTTGCCCAGGTCAGCAAACCCAGCGTCAGGCCTGCCAACAGCATGATTCCCAGCCAAAATTCGGCCGCTGAGTCTGGCCAGTGTATCGCCAGGATTACTGCGCTGACGCTCACCGCGCCAAAGGCAAGGCGTGTCGGAAACTCTGGCCACTGGAGGCCCTTTTGGATCGTAACGATTTCGCTGATCATGCGCCCCTCGTGTTCCGGCCAGATCCGCCGCACGGGGATCGCGATCGCGATGATCGCCAATGCAGTTACGCCGACAAGATACCCCGACTCGGTCGCGGGTGCCGAAAGCACCAGCAGCAGGCACGCGGAATAAGCCCCGACTAGCGTCAGAACGGATATCCACGCCCAGCGCCGCACGGTGTCGATACCCAACCCAAGGACGGCGATCACAAAGAAATAGCCGTACAACCAGCCGGGATCGGTCGAGGTCCCGCCCACCACGAAGGGTGACGCAAACGCACCAATCAAACCGACGGCCGCCAGCAAGGGGCCGTGGAACCAGCCCAAAACAAGCCCCACAAGCGCAACAGCAATCATGGCAATCAAGGCCGCTTCGGGACCAAGCAGATCGTACAACTGCCTTGCAGCCAGCAAGCCACCGAACAGCGTCACCAGCCCGGCCCCAGAAAAGACCGATGGCAGGTAAGCTGTGGCTGAAGACTCGTCATCGCCATACTTCCGGCGGATCACCTCACCCGCGCCGATCAGCGTCGCGCCGAACATCAGGGCCGCAATGACGCGCATCGTTGGCGACAACAACCCGCTTTCGACCCCGTATTGGACCAGAAAAACGCCAGCCAGCGCCAAAGACAGGGCGGATACCGCATAGAACCAGTTCTCGCGCAGCCAAGCGCTCAGTGCGGCGATTCGATCGTCCTTCGCCGTTTCGGGGAGGGGTATCTTTTGTGGCTCAGGTGCTGAGGTGCCTTCTTTCGTTTCGACCTCGGGTGGTTCTGTTTTGATTGCCGGCCACGGAGAGCTCTTTTTATCCCTCGCTTGCGTCGATTCAGGTACTGTTTCTGGCGCTGGCAGGTCGCCACCAAGTGTGCGAATCTGCTGTTCAAGTTGCTCCACCCGGCGGCGCAGTCGAACCTGGGATACCAACAGAACAAGGATGGCCACCGGGACGGCCAGAACGATCAATCCAACGAGTACGAGCAGCGATTCCAACAGAGGCCTCCGGGCAAATGTGCCGTCAACCTAGCCGGGTGTCGATCTGCGCAACAGTCCGAAAAACCGTGTTTTTTGCGGGCTACGCAGTTCAGAACGCCTTATCCCCAGCCAAGGTACAGTCCGGCAACCATCAACCAGATGATGACCAACACAGCGGCAATCGAACCAGATGAGAAACAGGCGTCGACAAGTTTTACCGTCGCCGGATCAGATCAGGGTCCATCATCGACTTTGAAATATTGACAATCTACACCGCGTGCCCAGCGGTACTTCTTATAACTAGGGATGGAACAACGAGCCAACAAAATACGCCATCAGTGCGGCCGCGCCGCCGATCGCAAAAGTCTCTAGACCTGACCGCCACCATGGAGCCAGTGACCACCTGCTTTTCAGAGCTCCGATGATAAAGAAGACCGCCATGGTCATGGTAATCGAGAGCTGAAAAGCCCGATCGAACGACAGCAGAAACGGCAGCAGCGGGACCATGCCGGCCACAAGAAACGCCAAAAACGTTGCCATCGCGGCTTTGAACGGGTTCGGATCGACGCTGCCCAATCCGTATTCACCCTCGATCATCAGATTGATCCAATTGTCGCGGTTGGCTGTGATGGCGTCCGTGGCCTCATCCAGCACGCGCCCCGACAGGCCCTTTTGCGACAAGATCGCATGCACTTCATCCCGCTCGCCTTCCGGGTATAGTCTGATGTGACGTTCTTCGATGGACCGGATGCGGCGGATATTGTCCAGCTCGGCCTTGGTGCCCGAGTAATTACCCGCCGCCATGGAAAACCCGTCCGCCAATACATTGGCCAGTCCCAGCGCAACGATAATAAAGGGTGACAGGCCCGCCCCGGCTACACCCGCCACAATGGCAAAGGTGGTTACGGACCCATCGATCCCACCATAGACCACATCCCGCAAAACACCGCGCCCCGGTGGCGCGTTGATGCGTTCTGCAATCTCTTGCTGGCTGTGTCCGTGATCGGTCATGGCTGGCTCTGACACTGTTATGCACGACAGCCAACCACTGTACCTTGCGTCAGGTCAAGTTTTGGAAAACAAGCCAGCCAGAGCACGTTTGATGATGCCGCGGGTCGATGGCTTGTGCCGATCCGAGAAGGGCAGCGGACGGCAGACCTCCATCGCGGCGACCCCGACTCGCGCACTCAACGCGCCGTTGACCAGCCCCTCGCCGAACCGGCGCGACAGTTTGCTAAGGATTGATCCCCCAAGCACAGGTTCCAGCAGGTCGTCTCCCACGGCCACCGCCCCGGTGGCCACAAGGTGCACGAACACGGCCCGCGTCAGTCGCCAACTGCCCAAAAACCCTGCGCGCCCGCCATAGATTTCCGCGATACGCCGGATCATCCGCAAAGAAGCGGCCAGCGCGGTCGCAACATCCGCAAGCGCCAAAGGCACCAACGCCGTCACCGTTGCAACCTGACGCGCGGCAGCCTCGACTTCGCGACTGGCAGCGACATCCAGCGGGGCCAGCAGCTCGTCCTCGGCCAGGGTCAGCAGACCAGACGCGTCAAATTGTTCGTCGATCCGTTCGGACAGCCGATCGCGCCCCCAACGGGTTTCGTCTCGGCCTTTGTAAAACGAGATCAATCGGTTCGTGACTGCGCGCGCCTGCGCAAGATCATCCTCAGCCAACGCAGTATCGGCCGCGTGACGCATCCCGTCCACGCGGGACAACCGTCCGATTGCGGCCAGCTCGCGCACAGCGATGATCAATGCGACCAACACCAGCGCTGCAAACAAACCCGTAATCACCCATCCTATGATCGGCGCGCGGAGAATCAGGGAATTCACAAAGTCCCAAGCCGCCACTGAAACAACAGCCCCAAGCGCGGCAAGCGCCAAACCCCAGAACCACCGCGACAGGGTCGAAGGTTTGTGCGCCGCCAAACGCGCCGCACCTTGCATCGCCTGACCCTGAGGTTGTGCGATATCCGGGACCGGAGGTGCTTGCGACACATCAGCCGCGGGTTCATCACCCTCCAGATCAATCAGAACCGGCCCCTTAGCCATTGGATGCTCCTTCACTGTTCCAGACATACTTTATGTCCGGAAGGTTCTCGTCATTGTCAGCGCCGCTGCTGCGTGCAACCTCGGTAAAGCCGTTGCGCTCATAGAACTGGCGCGCTGGATGGTTGGCCTGAAACGCAAACAATGACAATTCGGACCGGCACGATTTGGCATGTTCAAGCAATTGCTGACCGATCCCCTGCCTCCGCACCCCAGGTGCCAGGTACAGTGAGTGGATTTCGGCACCGTTGAGCGCCAAAAACCCGATCACACCGTCACCGGTTTCGGCCACGGTCACCCAATCCAATTCAATCATACGGCCACAAAACGCGATGGTTTCCGCCTGCGAGTGCAGTTCCGGCATCCAATCGTTTTCACGGGCGAAGCCATGCAAAATCTCTCCGGCGGCACCGGCATCCGTGCTGCGGGCGGGGCGAAGAATGAAATTCACAGCCGGTCTCCGATCAGGAACTGGGCTGCGCGGTCCAGCCGTATGTGTGGCGGGCCATCCCCGGGCCGCAGTGTCAGGTGTGCCGGCGCGAATGCCATGAACTCATAATCCCCGCCCAGCCAGCCTTCTGACCCGTTGCGCGCCGGGCCAAGCAAATGCGTCGGGTCTTCCGGCAGATCACCGGGATAGAAAGCGGCCTGCTTGCCGCTGCCCAGCAAGGTTCCACGCACGCAGGGCAGCTCGGCTCCGTTATGGGTGCGGATTTCCTCGGTCGTTGCCCTTAACGAGGCCAGCGACAGCGCCGCCGTCTCGGCCCCGGCGAAGCTCGCGCGATCGCGCGCCTCGCGGGTCAGGGCCTCCATGATATTGGTCAGGCGGTGGTGTTGAAGATGGTGCAAATGGTCCGCCTTGGTGGCCGCAAACAGGATACGCTCGACCCGTTTGCCGAGCAACAACTGGCTAAGCCACGCATTTCGTCCGGGCCGAAACGCCGACAGGATATCGGCCATCGCGCGACGCATATCCTCGACTGCCTGTGGCCCGTTATGGATCGCGCCCAGCGCGTCCACCAAAACCACCTGACGGTCGATCCGGGAAAAATGATCGCGGAAAAACGGTTTCACGACCTGAGATTTATAGGCCTCGTATCGCCGGGCCATCTCGCGGTGCAGACTGCGTCGCGGGCCGTGACCCTCGACCGGCAAGGGTGCAAATGTCAGCACCGGCGAGCCTGCCAGATCGCCCGGCAGCAAGAACCGCCCCGGCGTACAGTCGTAGAACCCGGCATCGCGGGCTGCGTTCAGATAAGAGGCGAATTCTTTGGCCAGTGATTGGGCCTTTGGTTCGTCGTGGCTGACAGAAGGGTCAACCGCCTTTGCCTGCGCCAGAAAGGTCGTCGCCTCATTGCGATTGGCGATGCGCTCCAGTGTTTCCTGCGACCAGACCTCATAGGTTTTGTCCAGCAACGCAAGATCCAGCAGCCATTCGCCGGGGTAATCCACGATATCCAGATGGATAGTGCGTGGTCCCTGCAACCCTGACAAAAGCCCGGCGGGACGGGCTTTGAACGATAAACGCAGTTCTGACACTGCGCGCGTACTTTCGGGCCAGTGCGGCTGAGGCCCGGTCAGCGCCGCCAGGTGATTTTCGTAGTCGAACCGGGGCACGGTGTCGTCTGGTTGCGGCTGCAGGTAAGCCGCGTTGATCCGCCCTTCTTGCTGCGCCACGAGGCCCGGCATCCGCCCCCGGTCCAGCAAGTTCGCGACCAGAGACGTGATGAATACTGTCTTTCCTGAACGCGCCAGCCCGGTGACACCCAGTCGGATCACCGGCTCAAACAATGCCTCAGACACGCGGTCACCCACGGATTCGACGCCGCGCGTCAGACTGTCTGCCAGAGATGAGATGACCAAACCGTCGCCCCGCTTTTTTCGTTTTTCCCAAGATAGGTAGCGGCTGTCGGACATACCAGCGCTTTCCCACTCTTGCCCGTAGCGGCACGGCGCGTTACCAGCAGGCCATGCCTAGATACGCGCTGAAAGTCGAATACCAGGGGGAGCCGTTTGCCGGATGGCAGCGGCAAAAGGAATTGCCGTCTGTTCAAGGGGCAATCGAACAGGCCTTGTCATGTATTCAACCCGGCGATCACACAATTGCCGCGGCCGGGCGTACAGACGCGGGTGTGCACGCACTGGGACAGGTTGCGCATAGTGATCTGATCAAGGACTGGGATCCGTTCCGCCTGTCTGAGGCGCTGAACTATCACCTTAAACCGCAGCCTGTTGCCATCGTTAAAGCAGCACGGGTAGACGATGACTGGCATGCGCGGTTTTCAGCGCTCGAACGGCAATACCTGTTCCGCATCCTGATGCGCCGCGCACCTGCTACGCATGACGCTGGGCAGGTCTGGCGGATCAACCATCAACTGGACGTAGACGCGATGCAGGCGGGCGCGGACATGCTGATCGGGCGGCATGATTTTACCACGTTCCGGTCTTCGATTTGTCAGGCTGCAAGCCCGGTCAAAACCTTGGATGAGCTGCGGGTCGAACAGGTTGAAGGCTTTTCCGGACCAGAGGTTCATTTTCACGTTCGCGCCCGGTCTTTCCTGCACAATCAAGTGCGCAGCTTTGTTGGAACGCTTGAACGTGTTGGTGCCGGAACATGGTCGCCCGAAGATGTACGGGATGCGTTGGAGGCCACCGACCGCGCCGCTTGCGGGCCGGTATGTCCGCCGCAAGGGCTGTATCTGGCGCGGGTCAGGTACCCGGAGTCCGTGTTCGGTTAAATCGCGCGCAACAGCAGACCGCTTGCAATCACGGCGATCAGCAGCCCTGCCACCAGTTCAATCGTCGGAGCCAGAACCGAGGCAAATCGCGTCGCCGAAGCCGAGGCCAGAAGCCCTCCGCGCAGTCCGAACGACGTCCAACCGACCAGAGTTGTGACGGTCGCCGTGCCCAGCGCCATTGCGAAAGCGCCAGCAATGCCGACCATCGCGATACCCATCTGCCACGTCAGGATTAGAACAAAGAGAGCTCCGGTACAGGGGCGCGCGGCAATTCCTGCGATCAACACCACCGCTTCGCGCAGGCTACCGACTTGGGCCACTTCGTCGGCAGTAGGACCATGGCGATGCCCACAATCAGAACAGACACCATGGTCATGGTCGTGATGTTCGTGACCATCCTCGTGCGAGTGGTCGTGCGAGTGGTCGTGGCCATGATGATGCACGTTTTGGCTGCGATGGCGTCGCGCAAAACTGCGAATGGACCGAAAAATCAACCACAAACCGATCGCTGCAATGGCACCATAGCTGATCGGGGCCATAACCTTTTCAGTCGTGTCGACAAGGCTTGCCCGAGACATCTGGAACACCAGTACTCCGGCATAGACCAGAACCACTGCCGTCACCGCCTGCCCCAAGCTGGACAACAAGCTGATCGCGGACAGGCGCAGAAAGGCCACGTTGCGACCCAACCCATAACCGCCGATCAGTACTTTGCCGTGGCCAGGACCGACGGCGTGAAAAAAGCCGTAAGCAAAACAGACTGTCAGCAGTGTTGCCACGGCCTCGGGTTGTTCCGCACGCGCGGCGCGCAAAGCGCGGGCGATCTGGTTCTGAAACTCCCGCTGCTCACCAGCGGCCCAAGCGGCCAAATGGTCAAAACCACCGCTGCCCCAAAACCACAGCAACAGACCAACGGCGATGGCTACAGGAACAATCAGGTACTTGGACATGAAAGACGGACCTCGGTCGCAAAGCTTTCCCCAACCAGGGGGATATCGTTTTCTTCAAGGTCATAGTCGGCGTCCAAGGTCTGTAGGAACGCCTGCATCTGCGCCAGTTGCCCGTCAATATCCGCGTCAATCCGGCTGATCTGACAAGAGGTGGGTCCAGATACCGATACCGGGCGGGTCACTTCATAAGCCGTGTAGTAAGATTCATCATATGCTTTTGCGACGACTGCGGTTGCCGGCACTCCACCGCCTTCCACCGCGCGCAAGTGGGTTGTCACGATACGGCCATCCTCGGTGGTCGCTTTGGCCTCCATCGGCCCTGACAAATCGACCGGCGCACCATCGGCGAACACCACGAGATCGCCATTATATCCTTCGACCCACTGGGCATCAAAGCCGGACAGAAACTTTTCTTCGCTCTCGGTCAGAATGCCATCGGAATCCTGATCCAGCTTCATATCTTCAAGCTGAAACAAAGAGAAAAGCTCATCATACGCCCAAGTTACCCTGACATGGGTCAACTGGCCGCTATCATCCACAATAAATTCCAGCCCGGTGTCGATAAAGACATGCGGGTGGGCCAATACCGGAACCGGCAGGCAACAGGAGAAAAGGGTTATGAGCCATCGCATAGGCAAAAGATAGGGGCTTGGCCCGTGCCCGGCAACGTGTTTCGACAGACCCGTGCAGGAACCGGCCAAACCGGTCACTTCGGCGGGAACAAAACCAACGTCTGCAGGGCTGTTCCGACCGGGCCTTCGGTGTCGAACAGAACCGATTGTGACATTCCTATTCCCGACGATTGCCAATGGGATAAGGACTGTGAGGCCAACCAGTCCGACGTGGGTTCGCGTTGAATCTGCACCGTCAGGTCCGTGTTCATGAACCCCATCTCAGATGTTGGTGCATTCCACGAGATCCCGTTCCCGCAATCCGCCAGAGGGCATAGCGCCTGAATCAGCGATTGCGCCTCGCCCTCCAACAGCTTCGGGGTGCGCATCCAGACCGTCTTTGGACCGGCGTTCTGGTTACCATCCTTGGGGTAGAGAATATCCGAATGGTTTGCGAATCCCGGCAGGTCGTGGAGGGTTTCGCCAATCGGGAACGGGCCAGTCACTGCGTCGTCAAGATTGGGCGGCGGCATCGTGATGTTTGGAACCGGCCCCAAATCACGCCGTACTATGTGCATTGTCGTAGCCGTGGCACACAGCGTGTCATCCAGATCGTGCACCGTGACACGCGTCGTCGCTAACGTTTTGGTATGGCGCGTCGTTTCTGCCGCCACACGCAAACCTGCCAACGGTAGCGGGCGCAGCAGATCCACCGTCAGCCGTGTCAACATCTTTTCCGGCCCAACCTCTGTTTCAGCTGCACGAACGATCAGCCCCGCGACCGGGCCCGCATGACAATGATCCGCAGACCACGGCCCGCGTGCGGGATCATTGCCGACAAAAGCTCCGTCAGTCCGAACGTGGAAATAGGATTGTTCCTTCAGATCCGGTTTCAGCACCATCTAGAACCTCAGACTTTTTCCTGCGTGTGCTTTTTCAACTCGGCCCGCGCCACCTGACGGCGGTGTACCGCATCCGGCCCATCGGCCAGCCGCAAAGTACGCACATGGGTCCAGGCCGTCGCCAGGGGCGTGTCCTGACTGACCCCCTGCCCGCCGAACATCTGAACGGCCTCATCGATGACTTTGAGTGCGACACGCGGGGCAACGACCTTGATCTGGCTAATCCAGGGTGCCGCCGCACGGGCATCGCCCTGATCCATGTACCAGGCAGCCTTCAAGCACAGCAAGCGCGCCATTTCAATCTCCATCCGGCATTCGGCAATAATATCGAAATTGGCCCCCAGCTGCGCCAGTTTCTTGCCGAAGGCTTCGCGCTGCAGCGACCGTTTGCACATCTGTTCCAGCGCCGTTTCAGCCTGACCAATTGCGCGCATACAATGGTGTATACGGCCGGGCCCAAGGCGACCTTGCGCGATCTCGAACCCGCGGCCTTCGCCCAGCAGGATATTCTCGGCGGGAACCCGAACGTTGGTAAAGCGAATGTGCATGTGGCCGTGCGGGGCATCATCGTGGCCGTAAACCTGCATCGGTCGCAGAACCTCGATCCCTGGCGCATCGGCAGGCACAACAATCATCGACTGCCGCTTGTGTTTGGGTTGCTCGTCACCTGCCGTCTTGACCATGACGATATAGACCTTGCACCGTGGATCACCCGCCCCCGATGACCACCATTTTTCACCATTCAGTACATAGTCGTCCCCGTCCCGCACACAGGACATCGATACATTCGTAGCATCCGATGACGCCACGTCCGGCTCTGTCATCAAATACGCGGACCGGATATCGCCGTTCAGCAGGGGTTTCAGCCACTGCTCTTTCATCTCGTCCGTGCCATAGCGCTCGAACACTTCCATATTACCGGTATCGGGGGCCGAACAGTTGAACACCTCGGCCCCAAGAGGCGTTTTGCCCATCTCTTCGGCGAAGTAAGCATACTCGACCGTGGTCAAGCCAAAGCCCTTGTCGCTGTCTGTCAACCAAAAGTTCCAAAGTCCGGCAGCCTTGGCTTTGGCTTTCAACCCTTCGAGGATTTCAGCCTGACGTTCGGTGTATTGCCAGCGGTCGCCCTTATCGATTTCGGCCTGGTATTCTTCTTCCAGCGGCATGATCTCATCCCGGATCATATCTGCCACACGTTGTAGCAGTGCGCGATTTTCTTCGCGCAGACCGAATGACATGTTCATGAGCTTTCCTCCTCAGGCCCAAAGAGCGGGCTTTACCTTTGAACAGAGAATGACTTAGCTGCCGATAGAATGTCTAGCTGTGTGACGGAACGTCAACTCAATCAAAATGAAATTGCGAGGGTGATTCATGGCGCTACTGATCGAAACCGGTCTGACCGACTGGATAAGCGATGATGACATCGCCAAAACGATCCGAAACATAAACCCCGGCGCGGATGTGCGAACCCGGGAAACGATTGGAGATGCAAGCGAAATCACCATGGTCGCTGTTGTCGGCCTGAACAACGACCACCCCAAACGGCTGCCGAACCTGCAACTGGTCCAGAAACTGGGCGCGGGCGTAGAAACGATTGTTGGCAACCCGAGCTTGCCCGATCACGTCCGTATCGCACGGCTCAAGCCCGATGCGCCCGCGCAAGGTATTGCCGAGTGGTTCGTCGCTTATGTCCTTCACCATCAACGGAACATGGCATTTCACGAAGCTGCCCAGCGCAAGGCAGAATGGGTGCCCAAAGCCCCGATATTCACGCCGGACACCGTAGTGGGCGTTCTGGGCCTGGGCCATATCGGCACCCGCAGCGCCAGGATGCTGCGCGCCATCGGATTTCAGGTCATGGGATGGAGCCGATCCCCGAAAGAAATCGAAGGCGTGACCTGCCTGCATGGCGAGGATGCGCTGCCGACGTTGCTTGGCCAATGCGACCACGTTTGCGCCATTCTGCCGTCCACGCCGCAAACTGTCGGCTTGTTCGATGCGCAGATGTTGGCCGCCATGAAGCCCGGCAGTCAGCTGTTGAATGCAGGGCGTGGTGATCTGATTGACGAAATTGCGCTGATCGAAGCCTTGGACCGTGGAACGCCCGGCCACGCCGTTCTGGACGTAACCAGTACAGAACCCTTGCCCTCAGACAGTCCGCTCTGGGCACACCTTGGCGTCACAATCACTCCGCATGTTTCTGGCTGGCACTTAGGCGAAGCATTGGCGGACGTTGCAGAGAATTTCCAACGGTTGTCCGCAGGGAAGCCCTTACTGCACGAAGTCGACCGCACACGCGGCTACTGAGTCGAAATCAGGGCGTCAGAACCCAGTTTCCGCCGGCGTCCCGGCAGTTGCGGGTTCTGACTTCGCGTGATTGTTCGGCCCCGGCAGGCACAATGAAATGCTGAAGATGCACGCAATTGTCCCGAACCTCGCGCACCCGGACAGTACCTTTTGATCCGGTGTCGTCGTTCGACCAGTTACGTTCGGTTCCGACCTGAGGCGTTCCATCTGCCAACATCGCATTGGTCGTGGCGTTGACGACACTGTAGTCTTCGGGGCTCAACCCCATTTCAGCGATGATTCTCGAAAGTGGCTTGGCCTGTGCCAGTGAAACCGCGCCGATCACAACGGCTGCTGCAAAAAAGTGTGAAATCCAGGCTTTCATGATCTTCTCGCCTTGCTAAAATAAGTTTGGTCACAAGACTATACCGCCGAGGAACGGGGGCCAAGCCCCGCTGGCCGACCTTCAAATAATACCGAACAAACCTATCGCGACTCGGGTGCTAGGACCGCCGCGCCAATCGCCTCATAGTGCCTCAAACACGAACCAGAGGCATGAAATGGCACAGCCCACCTATTACGCGCCCACAGGCGGACACCCCGGACAAGACCAGCTGTTGACCGACCGCGCCATGTTTACCGACGCTTATGCGGTTATCCCCAAAGGCACCATGCGCGACATCGTCACCAGCAATCTACCGTTCTGGGAAGGCACCCGGCTTTGGGTTCTGTCCCGCCCCCTCAGCGGATTTGCCGAGACGTTTTCGCAATACATCATGGAAGTTCAGCCCGGCGGCGGCAGCGACCACCCTGAAACTGACCCTCAGGCGCAGGGCGTTCTCTTTGTTGTCGAAGGTGAGGTGACCCTGACATTAGGAGGTGCTGTCCATGTCCTCGAAACCGGCGGATACGCCTATATCCCGCCCGGATCGGATTGGACGCTGCAAAACGGCGCCGAAAAAACCGCCCGATTCCACTGGGTTCGCAAAGCCTATGAAGCCGTTCCCGGCCTGCCTGCGCCAGATCCGATCATCACCAATGAACGTGATGTATCGCCCGTCGAAATGCCCGGAACTGAGGGGCGCTGGTCCACGACCCGCTTCACCGATCCGCAGGATCTGCGTCATGACATGCACGTCAACATCGTCAATTTCGAACCCGGCGGCGTGATTCCCTTTGCCGAAACCCATGTCATGGAACACGGGTTGTACGTGCTGGAAGGCAAGGCGGTCTATCGGCTGAACCAGGATTGGGTCGAGGTAGAGGCCGGCGATTACATGTGGTTGCGCGCCTTTTGCCCGCAGGCCTGCTATGCAGGCGGACCTGGGCGCTTTCGCTATCTGCTTTACAAGGATGTGAACCGGCACATGCCGCTGATGTTGTCCAAACGCTAGGCTTTTAAACGCTTTTTTCGGTCAGGGGTTCACAGAAGCGCGTGAATCTGGTGAAATGATAGCGGATTTTAGCACTGGAGATTGTTCAATGGTACTGCGTGTAACGATGCTGGCACTGGCTGTTGCGATTGGTTTGACGGCATTTGATGCAACGCCTGTCGCCGCAAAGGAAGAAACCAAGCAGGTTTTTGTCATGAGCCGCACCTGGGCGGTGACACAGGTCTCGGACGCTCCGGTCGTGTACCGCGCGACGCGCGACAACAACAACCTGAACCCCTTTGGCCCACCGCCGCGCCTGCGCACCATTCAGGCCATAGCCGCCTTTCAGCAAGCGACCGGGTGCAGACCGATCGTGGCCAGCATGTACCAGAACATCTCGGGCCAGTTCTTTTCGCAGGTTAGTTGCAACTGACCATAGGTCACAACGGGCATTGAGCTATTGGCAGCGCGCTGCCATAGCTTGCGCATGAAACTTGCAATCAACGGATTCGGCCGTATTGGCCGCACAATCCTGCGGCAGCTGCTGGCTTTGCCGCAGGACACGGATATTGAGCTGGTTCTGATCAACGACATCGCCCCGCTTGAGACTTGCGCATACCTGTTCAAATATGACAGCACCTTTGGCCCCTACCCCGGCACAGTAGAACAGGGCGACGCGGCGATCGTCGTCGATGGGCGCACAATCCCCATGACGCACAGCCCCAATCTGGCACATGTCGATCTGGCCGGTGTCGACGTTCTGATGGATTGCACCGGCGTTGCCCGTACCTCGGATGTGGCAAGTCAGGGCCTGACCGCCGGGGCTCGCAAGGTGCTGATCTCTGGCCCCTCGCCCGCGACCCAAATCACAATCGTTCTGGGGGCCAACGAAGATCAGTTGGGCAACGCTCGCATCGTGTCCAACGCGTCTTGCACAACCAACGGGCTTGCGCCCTTGGTCAAAGTGTTGGATCAGATTGGCGGGATCGCGTCAGCCCATATGACAACGATTCACTGCTATACGAACAGCCAACCAATGGTGGACGCACCACGCGGCGATCTGGCCCGTTCGCGCGCCGGCGCGCTGTCTATGGTGCCCACCACATCCAGCGCCACCCACCTGATCGACGACGTCATGCCGCATCTGGCCGGGCGCATCTCGGGCGCTGCTGTTCGGGTCCCGACGGCCAGTGTATCCGCCATTGATCTGGTGGTGACGCTGGATCGCGGAATGTCACCCGACTTGTTCGAAGCCGAACTGCGCGCAGCCGTCCAGACATCGCCCGTGCTGGGTTGGACAGATCACCCTCTGGTCTCGTCAGACCTGCGTACACGCCCAGAGTCACTGGTTATCGCAGGACCCGAGACACGTATGGTCGGTGAACATCAGGTCCGTGTTTTCGGCTGGTATGACAACGAATGGGGATTTTCGGCACGCATGTTGGATGTTGCCCGCCTTATGACAGATGGCTGAATTTGCGCGGGCGCAGCGGGCGGGCTTGCCCGCGCGCTGCTTGGCCCAACGGGTCACAAGCATCTTTGATGCGCATTGACCGGGCGGGAGTTCCCTATCCGCCTATTATCTCAAACGGCGCGTCAAACCAGAACTCCTCCAGATTAGCCCCCCCACCAATCCGATCAATCACAGCGAATAAGCCGGGTCCGTACAATGGGGTCAGCACCCCATGCCAAGTGCCGCGAAAATAGTTCACACCCTGTCCGGGCTTGGTCACAAATGCCTGCGGATGTCCGGGCCGCCCGTCCTCATCCGGGGCCACGACAACCAGAAAAGGCTGATGTGTCATTGGGATGAAAGCCTGACTACCCTCGGGGTGACGCTCTACCATATCCAGTTGATAGGGCAAGGATCGCGGATTGGCGTTGAACAGGCTGATACCGGCGCGCCCGTCTGTGAAATCCAGTCGCGCCAGATCATGGTAGCGACCACATTGCCCCTGATTGATGATCTTGTCCGGATCACCGGTCACTTCGATGACATCACCGAATGGGGCAAATGCCTTGGCCGTCAAAGGCGCAGTCCCGACTTGCGCGCTCATGAGGGTAAAATGTCCTGCAACCGGAATTCGGCGATCCGCTCGACCTGACGGCAAGCCTCTGCGAATTCGGTGTCTTTATCCTGATCGATCCGCCGTTGAAACGCCTGGAGGATGGACGCTTTGTCGTGATCACGCACGGCGATGATAAACGGAAAACCGAATTTCTCGGTGTATTTCTGGTTCAAGCCCGTGAACATCGCACGCTCATCATCTGTCAGAGCATCCAACCCGGCCGAAGCCTGCTCGGACGTGCTTTCCTGCGTCAGCCGCTTTGCCTGCGCCAGCTTTCCGGCCAGATCCGGGTGCGCGGTCAGGACACCCATCCTTTCGTCCGCAGAGGCGGATCGGAACATGCGGGTCAATGCACTGTGCAGCCCTCCGGCCGTGTCATGCGCCGGCCCCAATTCCAACTCATACGCCCGTTCGGCAATCCAGGCGGAATGCTCGAAGATGCCACCATACGCCGCCACGAACGCATCGCGATTCATCTGGGCAGGTTTCGGATGCGGCACCGCCGGATGGTGTTCGGCCCAGTGCTCGGCGATCTGCAACCGTGTTGCAAACCAGACATCGGAAAAGCCGCGCGCGTATTCCAGAAACCGTTTCAACGCCATCACCCGGCCCGGTCGTCCGATCAGGCGGCAGTGCAAGCCAATCGACAGCATCTTGGGCGCTCCGCCCTCGCCCTCGGCGTAAAGTGCGTCAAAGCTGTCCTTGAGGTAAGAATAGAACTGGTCACCCGCGTTGAAGCCTTGCGGCGTGGCAAAGCGCATGTCGTTGCAATCCAGTGTATAGGGCACGATCAACTGATCCCGCCCACCGGTCTGCATCCAGTACGGCAAGTCGTCCGCATATGTGTCGGCCACATAGGCAAAACCACCCTCTTCTGCCACCAGACGAGCGGTGTTTTCCGAACAGCGCCCCGTGTACCAACCGCGCGGACGTTCCCCGACAACTTCGGTATGTAGGCGGATCGCCTCGGCAATCTGTGCGCGCTCTTCGTCTTCGGGCATGTCTTTGTGTTCGACCCATTTCAGGCCGTGGCTGGCAATCTCCCAGCCCGCAGCCTTCATCGCGGCCACCTGATCCGGCGAGCGGGCCAGAGCAGTCGCGACACCGTAGACCGTGATCGGCAGATCCTGCATCAACCGGTGCAACCTCCAGAATCCGGCGCGCGCGCCGTACTCATAGATCGACTCCATGTTCCAATGGCGCTGGCCTGGCCATTGCGCGGCCCCCACGATTTCGGACAGAAACGCCTCGGACGCTGCATCGCCGTGCAGAACACAGTTCTCGCCGCCCTCTTCGTAGTTCAGCACGATCTGAACGGCCAGCTTTGCACCGCCTGGCCATTGGGCGTCTGGCGGGTTGGCACCGTAGCCAATCATGTCACGAGGATAGCGAGGGGGCTGCATGGCATCTTCCATTCTTGATCTTTTGAATAGCCTTACCCCAGAAACACACCGATGATTATCAAATCAATCCGAACGCTGTTTCCGGTTCTTTCGGCATTTCCACTGTTTCAAACTTTGCGTCAGACTGTGACAAAGCAAAAGACAAATCAAAGGAGAGACCTGTGGCTGGCTATCTGACGACCCATGTTCTGGACACTGCACGCGGCTGCCCGGCTGAAGGATTGAAAATCGCACTCTACCGGGTGTCGGGGAACTCCCATCGCAAAATCGCCGAGATGGAGACCAATTCGGACGGTCGCACTGACAGCCCGATCTTGCCACAAGGCACGTTCAAAACTGGCACTTACGAGCTGGTTTTTTTCGCAGGAGACTATCTGCGCGCATCGGGTCAGGCTGCTGATGACCCGCTGTTTCTGGATCAGGTGCCGCTCCGGTTTGGCATGTCTGATGCCGAGGCACATTATCATGTACCTCTGCTGCTGTCCCCTTACGGCTATTCGACCTACCGGGGCAGTTGAACCGCGGGATGGGGTTGCCGCTAAACGGCAGCTTTATGTGTCAGCAGTTTCCGACCCACGCACGACCTTGCCGATCCGCGCAATCATGAAATCCATGAACAAACGCGCCTTGGGGTCCTGATGGCGGCGATGTGTGTATAGGCAGGCCATTTGAACAGGCACCGGCGGCGTTTCGACCGCAACGGGGACCAGACGCCCCGAACTGAGGTGTTCGGCCACTTCAAAAACCGGTTTCATCGCGATCCCCTGCCCCGACAGCGCCCAGTCAGTCAGCACGTCACCGTCGTCACATTCGAACCGGCCAGAAACTGCGAACCGCTTGGGACCGTCAGGTGTCTCCAACTGCCACTGAAACTCGGTCGCGCCGGGAAACCTCAGGTTCAGGCATTCATGGCGCTGGGAAACCAGGTCCGCGCCCGTTGCAGGCATGCCCCTGCGTTCAACATAGGCAGGAGCGGCACAAAGCACGCGCTGGCAGTCGGCGATCTTTCGAATACGCAGAGTACTATCTTCAGGCTGGCCGATGAAAAAGGCAAGATCCAAACCTTCGGTCGTCAGATCAACGGATCTGTCCGTCAACCGCAAGCGCACATCGATCTCGGGGTATTCTGCAAGAAAATCGGGCACATGCGGTGCCAAAACCCTGCGCCCCACCCCTAGCGGAGCGGCAACGAACAACGATCCACGCGGCGCTTCGGTCAGATGGACGACCTGCGCTTCGGCATCGTCCACCGCATCCAAAACAGCCACGGCACCGGGATAGAATGCCCGCCCCTGCTCTGTCGGGCTGAGATTGCGCGTTGTTCTTTGAAACAGACGCACGCCCAGATGATCTTCAAGCTGAGATATCCGCGCCGACGTCACCGCAGGCGAGATTCGCAGGTCTCGCCCGGCAGCGGACATGCTGCCAAGGTCGTAAACCCTGACAAAGGTGCGGATGTTGTCTAGATAGGACATCTTTTCGTTTTTTTTGATACAGTTTGACAATATCAGGGAATACCGAAGAAAGTGCCCTTTGCCTAGTGTGACGGCAACCAATCGGAGAGCTTTCTCATGTACGACTTCGCCGTTTTCTGGGACTGGATGGCATTTGCCGTGCGCTGGCTGCACGTTATTACCGCCATTGCCTGGATCGGATCCTCATTTTATTTCATCGCACTGGACCTTGGTCTGAACCGCGACATCCCCGGCCCGGCAGATGGCGAGGAATGGCAGGTTCATGGCGGCGGTTTCTACCACATCCAGAAATACCTGGTCGCGCCCGAACGGATGCCGGAACACCTGGTTTGGTTCAAATGGGAAAGCTACGCGACCTGGCTCAGCGGGGCCGGGTTGCTGATGATCGTGTACTGGGTGGGCGGAGAGCTTTATCTGATCGACGCACAAAAAGCCGATCTGGCGCTGTGGCAAGGCATTCTGATCTCGGCCGCCTCGCTGACAGTTGGTTGGCTGATCTATGATTTCCTGTGCAAATCGGGTTTGGGCGAACGTCCGACCCTGCTGATGGTGCTGCTGTTCGTCCTACTGGTGGTGATGGGCTGGGGGTACAATCAGGTTTTCACCGGTCGCGCCATGATGCTGCATCTGGGTGCCTTCACGGCCACGATCATGACAGCCAACGTGTTTTTCATCATCATGCCGAACCAACGCATCGTGGTAGACGATCTGAAGAACGGCCGTACACCTGACCCAAAGTACGGCAAAATCGCCAAGCTGCGCTCGACGCATAACAACTACCTGACGTTGCCGGTCGTGTTCCTGATGTTGTCGAACCACTACCCACTGGCATTTGCGACAGAATACAACTGGATCATCGCGGCTCTGGTCTTCCTGATGGGCGTGACCATCCGACACTACTTCAACACGCGCCACGCTCGGGCAGGCGATCCAACCTGGACATGGCTGGTCACTGCGTTGCTGTTCATCGCAATAATGTGGTTGTCTACTGCCCCTATGTACAAACCTCTGGAAGAGGCCGAAGCACAGCCACTGACACCGTTTGAACAGAAATATGCTGCCGCCGATGGCTTTGAAGAGGCCCATGACGTCGTTCTTGGACGCTGTTCGATGTGCCACGCACGCGAACCGGTGTGGGAGGGCATTTTGTGGGCGCCAAAGGGCGTATTGCTGGAAACTGAAGGCGACATTGCCCGCAACGCCCAGCAAATCTATCTGCAGGCGGGGGTCAGCCATGCGATGCCCCCCGCAAACGTCACCTACATGGAGCCCGAGGACCGAGAAGCAATCATCCGCTGGTTCCGCAACGCCGGTTCCTGATCCCGAGACCGATCAATCACACAGGCCGCAAAATTCAGGCGACGTAGGATTTAGTCTTTTCCTGCAAGGACTCTGATGCTCTAACATGAAAACAATCAGCCGTTGCTTTGCACAAAACGGCAAATGTGATTTCGAGTTGGGGCAGTTGGAGCTATCAGATGCCGGGGAGCAGGCCGCGCGCCTTTTTGAAGAGATGCCTTCTCGGCGCGATTGCAATGACCCTGCCGACCGCATTGGCCGCGTTGGAAACCACCCTGACGGCCCCGGGTGCCTCGAAAGAACTTGTAGAGCGGATGGAGGAAACCTCCTCGGTTACGACAGCCGAATCCCGCGGGCTGGACACGCCGCTTGAGATCTTGTCGGCCGCGCTTTCGGATTATCGCACTCTCGTCCAGATTCTTTATGACGAAGGGTATTTCAGCCCAGTCGTAAGCATCAAACTGGACGGAAAAGAAGCAGCTGAGATCAGCTCGCTCAGCGTACCGGCGCAGATCAATCGCGCGGTAATCACGGTCAACACCGGCCCCAAGTTCACCTTTGGCGAAGCCATCGTACAACCGATCACGCCCGAATCAGTTCTGCCCGAGGAGTTTGCGGTCGGCAAACTCGCGACCACCGGCGCGATCCAACAAGCCGCGTCAGCTGGCGTGCAGGGTTGGCGCAACGCGGGTCATGCCAAGGCCGAAGTCGAAGGCCAGAAAGTCATTGCCCGCCATGCCGAGGCCAAGCTGGATGCCGAGATCGACCTTACCCCCGGCCCGCGCCTGAGATTTGGCAAAATGATCATCAAGGGCGACACCGATGTGCGCCACCGGTCAATAGAAAAGATCGCCGGGTTTCCGGCAGGCGAAGTATATTCGCCCGAGAAAATCCAGAAGGTCGGCACACGGTTGCGGCGGACCGGGACCTTCAACGTTGTTTCGATTGAAGAGAGGGACACTCCGAACCCGGACGGCACATTGGATTTCGACGCAACGTTTGAAGATTTACCCAAGCGCCGACTGACCTTTGGCGCCGAGATCGCTTCGCGCGACGGGGTAGACGTGACCGCGACCTGGACGCACCGCAACGTATTCCGGCGTGCCGAACGTCTGCGGTTCGAGGCGGCAGTCCGTAATATCGGCGGTGCCGAGGATATCGACGGCCGGATCGGCTTGCGTCTGGATCAGCCCGACCGGCTTGGTCCCGATGACAACACTTTCTGGAACGCGCTTCTGGAACGGCGCAACACAGAAAACTACAACGTCACCGTTGCGTCGCTGGCCTACGGTGCCCGGCGCACGTTCTCTGATCGCCTATATGCCGAAGCCTCAGCCGGGTTTCAGTGGTCCAGCGCGGACGACGCCTATGGCGATGACCGCAGGTTCCGATATTTCATCCTTCCCTTGCGTTCGGAATGGGACGAGCGCGACAGTAAGGTCAGCGCAACGCGCGGCTTTTATCTGGACGCGCAGATCACGCCCTTTGCTGGTCTGTCCGAAACCGAAAGCGGCATACGCATGTTTTTTGATGGACGCGGCTATACCAGCCTCGGCACCGGCGGACGGCTGGTTCTGGCCGGTCGCGTACAGCTGGGATCGGTGCTCGGGCCGTCGCCGGACGGTGTAACACCAGACTTCCTGTTTTTCTCGGGCGGTGCCGGAACGGTTCGGGGCCAACCCTACGAGAGTCTTGGCATCCCTGTCGGCACTGGGATCGCAGGCGGCAAATCTTTCCTTGGTCTTTCCGCGGAGGTGCGCGGCAAAGTCACCGAAGCCATATCTCTGGTCGGGTTTTATGACTACGGTACCGTTGACACATCCTCATTCATCGGCAGCGGCGCAGAATATCACGCGGGTGCCGGACTTGGGGTTCGGTATGATCTGGGCGGTTTTGGTCCTTTGCGGCTGGATCTGGCCGTTCCAGTGCAGGGCGACACCGGCGACGGTTTGCAGTTTTATATCGGGATCGGACAGGCATTTTGATTGGACGTCGCGCATATCCGTTATTGTTTTCGGGGCTGATGCTGTCTGCCCCTCTGCCACTTGCCGCGCAGGAAGAAGGCGGCAGCATGCTGGAAAACTTCCTGCAGGATACGCTCTCCGGCGACGACCAAAACGTGACCGTTAAGGGCCTGCAAGGCGCGTTGAGCGCGCGCGCGACGATTGAAGAGATCACAGTTGCCGATGATGAAGGTGTTTGGCTGACCATCAAGGACGCCGAACTTGACTGGAACCGTTTGGCACTGATCCGCGGCCGGTTTTCGGTCAACTCTCTGACCGCGCAGGAAATCGATATTGCCCGTGCACCGGGCACAACGACCAAGGAAGAACCACCTGCTTCGGCGGAAACGCAACCGTTTCAACTGCCCGAACTGCCAGTTTCCGTCGAAATCGGTGAAATCCGGGTGGATGAGCTGTCTCTTGGTGAGCCGCTGATCGGTGTCGCTGCTGATCTGAGCGTGACAGGCAACCTGTCGCTGGCAGATGGGGCGCTGGACACCAATCTGGACGTGATCCGACTGGACCGCGCAGGGGATGAGATCAAGCTGGCGGCTGGTTTCCAGAACTCAACAAGTGAGATCAATCTGGATTTGCAAGTGAACGAAGCCTCCGGCGGTCTGATTTCAACCGCGCTGAAGATCCCTGACAGCCCACCGATCGGCCTGACAGCCAAGGGCGCGGGCCCGCTGTCGGATTTCACTGCCGATATCGGGCTGAGCAGCGACAACCAGATGCGCGTTACCGGGCAGGTTCAGCTGCAGGCGGCCGAGGGTGGCGCAGCGGACAGTATTGCGTTCACCGCTGATCTGAACGGCGATCTGACACCCTTTCTGGGGGATGACATTGATCCGTTCTTCGGCCCAAAATCACGGCTTTATGTCGATGGCCAGACCAAGCCCGAGGGCGCGCTGGACATCTCGGATTTGGAACTCACCACGCAGGCACTGGATCTGAAGGGTGAGCTTCAATTGGCCGAAGGTGGTGAATTGCAACTGGCGGCCCTGCAAGGGCGCATCACTCCGCCGGATGGCGAAGCCGTCGTTCTTCCGGTCGCGGGGGGCGATACCTCTATCAAGGCGGCGCAGGTGTCGGCACTGTTTGACCGCCAGAACGGAAACCTTTGGGATCTGAGCCTGACGGCCAACGAATTCGCGTCCCCGCAGGCCAGGCTGGGTGATGCCCGGATCACCGCACAAGGCACCCTGGATCAGGGCGAGGTTCTGACTGTCGACGGCGACGTTCAAATAGCGGTCGGCGGAATAGACATGGCCGATGACGCGCTGACCACGGCTTTGGGCGATCGCATCACGCTTGATGGCCAGTTCGACTACAGCAGCGACCAGTCCCTGAAACTGTCTGGGTTTGAGCTTGTGGGCTCTGACTACACTCTGGCGCTGGACGCGCTGATTGCCGGTTTGACCAGCGGCTTGACGGTCGACGGGACGGCCAAGCTGGACGCAACAGACCTGTCGCGCTTTTCGGACCTCGCCAAGCTGGATCTTGCTGGGCAGGTGTCGGCCAGCGTGACCGGAAAAGGTTCACCGCTGGAACGCAGCTTTGACGGCAAAGTCGTCGTCCAGGGCCGCGACTTGTCTACTGGCCGTGATGATATCGACCCGGTGATCACCGGCGAAACCACGATCACTCTGGACGCAAGCCGCGGCACAGACGGCATAACTATCCGTGAATTCGATCTGGACAGTGAGGCCGCCAAAGCCGTGGCCAGCGGTGTTGTGACGACGCCCGACGGCAACCTGACCATTGATGGGCAGGCCCTGGTCAACGCATCGGATTTGTCGGTCTTTTCTGGCTTGGTAAAACGCGACCTTGGCGGTTCACTACAGACGACCGTGAACGGCACAGGCACGGTGCAAACGCTGGAATTTGACGGCACGGCCAGCGTGATAGGTCAGAACATCAGGACTGGTATGGCCGATATCGACCCTCTGCTGACCGGCAGAACCGAGATCGAATGGGACGGCGCCAGAACCGCAGACAGTATCCACATCCGCAGCGCCTCGGTGAATGGCCGCGCTCTCACTGCGCAAGTGCAGGCGATTGTAGACGATCCCACCGGTGATCTGTCGGCAGACGGCCAAGCGCAGTTGAGCGTGCCGAACCTGTCCCTGTTTTCCGGTTTGGCCGGGCGTGATCTGGCGGGTTCGGTCGCTGCAAACGTGCAAGGCAACGGTACCTTGTCCACCCGGGCATTCGATGTTCAGGGCAACCTCGATGCCAACGACATTCAGACCGGCATTGAGGCCGTGGACAAGCTGATCCAGGGCCAGACGACCCTGTCCGTAGATGCCCAGAATGGGGAAGATGGCCTTAGCATTCAAACGTTCCGCCTGAACGGAACGGCCATCACCGCAACGGCTTCGGGTAAGCTGGACCGTCAAGCGGGCGGGCTGGATTTCTCGGTCAAATTGGACGATCTGGCGCGGGTG
This sequence comes from Ruegeria sp. YTSC004, assembly GCF_059609805.1. Taxonomy (NCBI): domain Bacteria; kingdom Pseudomonadati; phylum Pseudomonadota; class Alphaproteobacteria; order Rhodobacterales; family Roseobacteraceae; genus Ruegeria; species Ruegeria sp. YTSC004. The sequence goes on along the minus strand of NZ_JBXWMJ010000007.1, from coordinate 218,374 downwards.
TTGAACACGATGTCCGGTCCACTGACGTTGGATGGAAACGTTGCCCCGACCTCCAAGGGCGTGGAAGGTACGGTCAACCTGAATGGCCCGGACAGCTCATACGCCAAGCTTGCCGGGACGGTTGACAGCGATGGGTCGGCGGATCTGGACTTTGACGCCAAATTCAACCGGATTGAGCGTTTTTTGCCTGACTTTCCCGGTACCGTAGCCGCCAATGGCAGCGCCAAGCGCAACAAGGGTGTTTGGACTATCGACGCAACGGCCGACGGACCCGCAGATATCAAAAGCAACGTCTCGGGAACGTTTGACGAAAGCACCGGTGAAGCCGACATGAAGGCAGTCGGCGGCGTCAATCTTGGTATCGCCAACATCTTTATCACGCCCAACAAGATCGAAGGCAGCGCCCGTTATGACCTGACATTGTCGGGTAAACCCGCGCTGGAATCCCTGTCCGGTTCGATCACCACTTCCGGTACGTCGCTGGCAATTCCCGGAGCGGGACAAACGATCACAGGCATCAGCGGATCGGTCCAACTTGCAAACAGCCGGGCCACTATTTCCCTGAGTGGCGGACCGCGGGCAGGCGGCAATTTTACCGTCAGTGGGCCAGTAGACCTTACGCCACCATTCAATGCCAATATCACGACTGCCCTTAACAGCCTCGTACTGACCGATCAGTTGCTGTATGAAACCACGCTGAACGGACAAATTGCTATGACCGGGGCGCTGGCGGGTAACAGCTCGATCGCTGGACAGATCACGTTTGGCGAAACCAATATCAACCTCGCGGCTGCATCAGGTGCCGTGGGGGCGGCACCCATTCCGGACATCGTGCACGTAAACGAAAGTCAGGCGGGCTATGTCACCCGTGAGCGCGCTGGTCTGGTTGAAAAAGAAGGCGCAGGCAAAAGCGCTTCACGTATCGCGCTGGACGTCAGTCTTTTGGCGCCCAAGGCCGTGTTTGTCCGCGGGCGTGGTGTCAACGCAGAGCTGGGAGGAAAAATCCACATCGGCGGCACCACTACCTCGGTCATTCCATCCGGTCAGATCGAGCTGATCCGTGGTAATTTTGACATTCTTGGCCGCAGACTGGCACTGACCAAAGGCATTGTTACGCTGCAGGGGGACCTGACGCCCTATATCGAGTTCGAATCCTCGACCAGCACCTCTGACGGCACCGCAACGATCGAGATCGCCGGGCCACTGGATTCGCCCGAGGTCAACGTCTTTTCCGACCCCGAGCGCCCGGCGGAGGAAGCGCTGGCAATGCTGTTGTTCGGTAATCGCTTCTCAGAGTTGTCACCGTTCGTAATCGCTCAGATGGCGGCCTCGCTGGCGCAACTCAGCGGCGCTGGCGGAGACGCGACCAAAGGCCTGCGCGAGTCTACGGGCGTCGACACCGTGGACATCGGCGTGTCCGACGGTGGCGCGGGCCGGCTCGGCGCCGGAGCGTATCTGAGCGACAACCTCTACACCGATTTCACCGTCAACACAGAAGGCGACACCGAGGTGAACCTGAACCTGGACGTTACCGACAGTTTCACTGTGAAAGGCACTGTAGATGGACGGGGTGAGACTGGTGTTGGGGTCTTTTTTTCGCGCGACTACTAAGCAGGCCTCAGTTCACTTTCTGCGGATGCCGATCGGGTGTCCGACCTCTGGGGCCGGGTCGATCGCCGCATGATCCCTCACCATGCTCTGAAGACGCGCGACGGCCCAGCCCGGATAGGGAACCGACCGGCCGGTCGTATGGCTGACATTCATGAACAACGCTTCCTGAGTGGCGCAGATATCACCGTCTTTTTCAGACACCATCTGTGCGAAATAGTGGCCGCGTTTGTGATCTGCGTCCAGCATCCGAAACCGGATGCTGAAGGCCTCACCTTCCAGTACTTCGCGCAGGAAATTCATGTGGGATTGCAAAATATAGGGCCCCTGCCCCATCGCATTGACCTGTGCCTCACCCAGCCCAAGATGATCCACCATCAACAACTCTAGCGCATTGTCAAAGGCGACGCCGTAATAGCCCACGTTCATGTGACCATTATAATCGATCCACTCGGGGCGCGCCTTGAACCCGCGGAATACAAGCGGGGCATCATAGGGTCCGTCATGTCCGGCCAGCGTTTCAGGCGTCAGTTGCATCAAGTGCTCCTTCTTGGGTCTCAAAGATCGCAACCGCGCGGATGAATCCAGCTGAAGCCCCTTTGATCTTGAACGGGAAACAGGAAATCTCGAACCCAGTTGGCGGCAAGGTTTCAAGGTTCGTCAGTTTTTCCATGTGACAATAGCCAACCTCCATCGAGGCCCGGTGCCCTTCCCAAATAATCGATGCATCTTGCGTTTCAGCATATTCCTGCGCGGTCAATGGAAACGGTGCGTCCCAGCTCCAGGCGTCAGTTCCTGTCACGCGAACCCCGCGTTTGGTCAGGTACAGCGTTGCCTCGCGCCCTATGCCGCACCCTTTGGCCAGATAGTCCCGATGCCCATACCGTGTGCCAGCCGAGGTATTCACGACGACGATATCCAGCGGCTGCAATTCGTGGCCAATCCGTTTCAATTCAGCTTCGACATCGGCGGCGGTCGCCACATAACCATCGTCGAAATGGCGAAAATCCAGTTTCACACCGGGGTTCATGCACCATTCCAGCGGCACCTCGTCAATGGTGATCGCGCGCTCGCCTTTGTTCATGGTCGAGTGATGATGGTAGGGCGCGTCCAGATGGGTGCCATTGTGCGTGGCGATCTGAAGGCGTTCGATGGCCCAGCCCTCGCCGCCGGGCAGATCATCTTTCTGCAGGCCCGGAAAGAAGGACATGACTTGTTCGGCGGTCTGGTCATGGGCCAGATATTCGATTTCGGGTAACATGATCGGCGGGTCCGACACGATGCCGGTTTCTAACGGAACTGACAGATCGACGAAGCGGCGCGCCATGTAAAACTCCTCCACCAAGAACGGTGACAGGGTTGGCCGCAGGTAAGCTGCTGTCAAGGAAAGAAAAAGGCGACCCAATAGGCCGCCTTTCCAAGACTGTATGTGACGGATTTACTCCGCCGCGATGGCGTCTTCGATCTTTTCGACGCGAATGGCCGAGAACTTGAACTCAGGGATTTTACCGTACGGGTCGATGGCCGAGTTGGTCAGGATATTCGCCGCCGCCTCGACATAGGCGAACGGAATGAACACCATATCTTCGGCGATCGCCCGGTCGGCTCGAACCATAATTTCGATCGAGCCGCGCCGCGTGGTGAGACGGATCATTTCGCCCGGCTCGATCCCCATCAGTTTCAGCTGGCGCGGGTTCATCGAACAGTTTGCTTCCGGTTCCACAGCATCCAGAACGTTGGACCGGCGGGTCATCGACCCGGTGTGCCAGTGTTCCAGCTGACGGCCGGTTGTGGCAATCATCGGGTATTCCTCATCCGGCGCTTCATCCGGCGGGATGACACTGGCCGGGGTGAACTTGGCCCGTCCGTCTGTCCGCGGGAAGCCGTCACCGAACACGATCGCCTGACCCGGATCGGTCTCACTGAGCGATGGATAGGTGATCGTCTCGGTCTCAAGCCGCTCCCAGGTGATGTTGTCGAGTGACGCCATGGTCAGCTTCATCTCGGCAAAGACCTGAGACACATCCGTGTAGTCCCAGTTCAGCCCGATGCGCTGCGCAAGCTCGACGGTGATTTTCCAGTCCTCACGCGCCTCGCCCGGAGGTGCCACAGCCGGACGCACACGCTGAACCTGACGGTTGGTGTTCGACACGGTGCCGTTCTTTTCATACAGCGCCGAGGCGGGCAGGATGATGTCGGCATAGTTGGCCGTTTCGGTCAGGAAGATATCCTGCACGATCATCAGCTCCAGCTTGGCCAATGCTTCCCGTGCGTGACCAACATCCGGGTCGGACATGGCCGGGTTTTCGCCCTGAATATACATGCCCTTGATGTTGCCCGCATAGGCCTGATCGATGATCTCGGTGACGGTCAGGCCCTTCTCGTTAGAGAAGTCGTCCGAGTCCCAGACATTGTTGAACTTGGCCCGAATGCCGTCATCCATAACCGACTGATAATCCGGCAGGAACATCGGGATCAGACCCGCGTCAGACGCGCCTTGCACGTTGTTCTGGCCACGCAGCGGGTGCAGACCCGCGCCGGGTTTACCAACATTGCCGGTCATCAATGCCAGCGAGATCAGGCAGCGGGAATTATCGGTGCCGTGAATGTGCTGGCTGACGCCCATACCCCAGAAGATCAGACCAGCCTTGGCCTGCGCGAAGGTACGCGCGACACGGCGCAGTTGATCCGGTTCAATGCCGCAGATCGGCGCCATCGCCTCGGGTGTGAAGGCGCGCAGATGCTCTTTTTCGGCTTCCCAGTTCTCGGTCCAGCGGTGGATGTACTGGCTGTCGTACAGTTCCTCTTCGACGATCACGTTCATGATCGCGTTGAGCATCGAGACATCCGCCCCCGGACGGAACTGCAGCATTTCGTCTGCGAACTTGCGCATACCGACGCCGCGCGGGTCCATCACGATCAGCTTGCCACCGCGCTTGGTGAACTGCTTGAAGTAGGTTGCCGCCACGGGGTGGTTTTCGATTGGGTTGGCCCCGATGATGATAACCACATCCGAGTTCTCGACCTCGTTAAAGGTGGCCGTCACCGCGCCCGAGCCCACGTTCTCGATCAGCGCCGCCACGGACGAGGCATGGCACAGACGGGTGCAGTGGTCGACGTTGTTGTGCTTGAAGCCCTGACGAATGAATTTCTGGAACAGATAGGCTTCTTCGTTGGTGCATTTGGCCGAACCAAAGCCAGCGACGTTGCGCGGATCTTCATCACGCAGCGCTTTCAGCTTGGTGGCCGCCAGATCCATTGCTTCTTCCCAGGTCGCCTCGCGGAAATGAGTGCCCAGATTGCCCGGATCGACATTCAACCCCTTTGCAGGCGCATCCTCACGCCGGATCAGAGGTTTGGTCAGGCGGTGTGGGTGGTGGATATAGTCAAAGCCAAAGCGACCTTTGACACACAAGCGGCCTTCGTTTGCTGGGCCGTTAATGCCTTCGACATACTTGACCTTGCCGTCCTTGACCTTCAGCGAAACCTTACAGCCGACGCCGCAGAACGGACAGACGCTTTCGGTTTCGCTATCGTAATCCTTGCTGTCCCCCTGCTGCTGATCGTCCAGCACAGTGGCTGGCATCAACGCACCTGTCGGGCAGGCCTGAACACATTCACCACAGGCGACACAGGTCGAATCCCCCATCGGGTCGTTCTGGTCAAACACCACCTGCGCGGTATGCCCGCGTCCAGCCATGCCAATCACGTCGTTGACCTGCACGTCGCGACAAGCACGGACACAGAGGTTGCAGTTGATGCAGGCGTCCAGATTGACGCGCATTGCAACGTGGCTGTCATCCAGCAGAGGGATTTTCTCGGCTTCTTTCGCCGGGAAGCGACTGTCGCTGACATCGTTCAGCTTGGCCATATCCCAGAAGTGGCTGGATTTATCGTGCGCCTCTTCGGGTTGGTCGGCGACCAGCAATTCCATGACCATTGCGCGCGATTTCTCGGCCCTGTCGCTATCGGTTTTTACCACCATTCCGTCCGCAGCCGGACGGATGCACGAGGCGACCAGAGTGCGCTCGCCTTCCACCTCGACCATACAGGCGCGGCAATTGCCGTCGGGTTTATAGCCCGGTTGCGGCTTGTGGCAGAGGTGCGGAATGGTAAATCCCTGCCCCTTGGCCGCCTCCCAGATGGTCCAGCCCTCGGGCACGGTGACGTCATCGCCGTTCAGGTTGAAGGTGACGGTCTTGGTTGGGCTTGCATCAAGCATGGCTCTGTCTCCCTCAGATTTCGTCAGCGAAATGTTTCATGACCAGGCGGATCGGGTTCGGGGCCGCCTGCCCCAGACCGCAGATCGAGGCATCGCCCATAACCTGGCACAGATCTTCCAGAAGATCCTGATCCCACTTGTCAGCCTGCATCAGCTTCACGGCCTTTTCGCAGCCCGCCCGGCATGGCGTGCACTGGCCACAGCTTTCATCCTCAAAGAAGCGCAGCATGTTCAGCGCGGCATCGCGTGCGGTGTCCTGATCGGACAGAACCACCACAGCGGCTGATCCAATAAAGGTGCCATGTGGCTGCAGCGTGTCAAAATCCAATGGGATATCATCCATCGACGCAGGCAGCAGGCCCGAGGATGGACCACCCGGCTGATACGCTTTGAAGGTCTGACCTTCGATCATGCCACCAGCGGCCTCAATCACGTCCAAAATGGTCGAACCCGCCGGCAGCAGGTAAACACCCGGCTTGGCCACCCGCCCCGAGATTGAATAGCTGCGCAGGCCCTTACGACCATTTTTTTCGACAGAGTTCAGAATCTGCGGCCCTTCGCGGCAGATCTTTGAGACCCAATACAGCGTCTCGACGTTGTGCACCAAGGTCGGACGATTAAAGACCCCAACCTGCGCCACAAACGGAGGACGGTGGCGCGGCAGGCCCTTCTTACCCTCGATCGACTCGATCATCGCGGATTCTTCACCGCAGATGTAAGCACCAGCACCCCGGCGCAAGTCAATGTAACCCTTTTCGACGATCCCGGCCTCTTCCAACGCGGCAATCTCGCGGGCGAGGATTTCCAGCACCGCAGGGTATTCATCACGCATGTAGATGAAGCACGTCTCTGCCTCGACCGCCCAAGCAGCGATCAGCATACCCTCAAGGAAAACATGCGGCGCACGCTCTAGATAATAACGGTCTTTGAAGGTACCGGGTTCGCCCTCGTCACCGTTCACGGCCAGATAGCGGGTGCCTTCGTTCATGCGAACAAAGCCCCATTTCTTGCCGGACGGGAAGCCAGCACCACCCAGACCGCGCAGGCCTGAGGACAGAACGTCTTCTTGTACTTTCTCCCAGTCGCCGCTCTCGCGCAGCTCTTTCAGCTTGGCGTAACCGCCGTTTGCCTCATGGGCGGCAAAGGTTTCGTAATCGGGCAGATGGGCGTGAGTATCACCGGCGGCAATTGCGGCCTGCACCTTTTCCGGGGTCGCATGGTCGATGTGGTTGTGACCAATCTCAAGCACCGGGGCCGTATCGCAACGCCCCATGCAGGGCGCGCGCACCACACGCACTTCGGATGCGTCCAAGCCATCTTCCAGGGCCTTTTGCAACTGCTGGGCACCGGCCATTTCGCAGGAGAGAGAATCACAGACACGGATCGTCAGCGCGGGCGGAGGCACCTCGCCTTCTTTCACCACGTCGAAATGGGCGTAAAACGTCGCGGTCTCATAGATCTCTGCCTGACCGATCCGCATCTCAATCGCCAGCGCGGCGATGTGATCAGCGCTGATATGGCCGTGCTCATCCTGAATCAAATGCAGAAATTCGATCAGCAGGTCGCGGCGGCGCGGGCGGTCGCCCAACAGGCGCGCAATCTCGGTCTGCGCCTCATCCGTGAACTGACGGCCTTTGGGCGTGTGCCGCCCTTTGCCTTTACCTGACTTCCAGACGCCCTTGGGTGCGCCTGATGGCTTGGTATCTAATGGTGCCATGATGCCCTCCGATTGAGGCTCCGTGTCTCATCAGAATAGCATATCGTCAAATCTCTTATCGCTATCGCACGATAACGACACCTTATCACCGTAAAGACGTCACCACAGCGCGCAAAGCACCAACCGTTGGCAATTCCGGGTCTCGGCTTAAGGTGGCCAGACAAATCGGTTTACTTACAACAGGATCGACCAGAGGCAGCACACGCGTCCCCTTAAGATCACCCAGCGCACGCACCAGAACGCGGGGGACAACTGTGGCTGCCAGCCCTTCACGCGCCATGACCATTGAGGCAGTAAAGCCACTGGTTTCAGCGACCACTTGGGGGTGGAGACCCTGCTCAGCGAAGATGCGGTCCAGAATGCGACGGTTCTGCATCTGCGGCTCAAGCAGGCTGAGTGGAAACTCGGCGACCTGTGTCCACGGGATCGGCCCGGTTTCTTCGGTCATATGCGACGGGATCAACAGCACGTAAGTCTCTTCGTACAACGGCTGAACCTGCCGCAGGTCGGTGCCAATGCTGTCGCCATAGGTGATACCCGCATCCAGACTACCTTCGTCCAACCGGTGCTGAATGGACGAGGCCGACATGGTTTCGATCCGTGTGACAACGCGCGGATGCGCCTGATGCAGCCGCTTGATCAGCCGTCCGGTAAAGGCAATCGCGGTTGGGATTACACCCAGTTTGAGTGTCCCGGTAATCTCTCCCTTCGAGGCCAGAACCTGCTGTTCCAGCGCCTTTGTCTCATCCAGAATGCGCCGCGCGCGCTGGACGATCATCTCGCCTTCTTCAGTCAGGCCCTGAAACCTGTTGGCGCGGCGCACGATTGAGATACCCAGCCGGTCCTCGAGATTCCGAATACGCATGGAAAACGCTGGCTGAGAAATTCCGCATTCCTCGGCCGCTTTGGCAAAATGGCGATGCCGGGCCAAGGCGCTAAGCAATTGCAGGTCGCGGATTTCGATCATGTTTCGGTATCCCAAGGTGAGGCCAGAAACCCAGATTAGCGGCTTTTACGTTGGGGGAAAGCGATGTGTTCAGGTCAAAGACAAGGCATAGACATTGTTGAGATAGCCCTGGTCTGCAATCCGGAACTGGGTCTCGCCAATCTGTACAAACCCATTTGCCAGATAGAAGGCGATGGCCGGATCGTTTTCTGCATTGGTGGTCAACCAGACGGAATCGGTCCCTTGCTCTCGGCAATGCGACAGCGCTGCCGCAAGCAGGCGCGTGCCGATCCCTTTGCCGTGATGACGCGGCTGAACATAGAACGTCGAAATTTCCATACCCGACCACCCCGCGATAGGGGCATCACAGACCGGAGAGACGCGAATGAACCCGTCGATCCCCTGTGAATTATTCGACACCAGAATGAACTCTTCCGGATCGCTGATCAGGGCACCGATACGCGCTGGCGTGAACTCGGTCAGCGCGTAATCCGCAAAAAAACCGCTAACCCCGCGTTTGAGATAGGTGCCAATCCAGACTTCAATCGAAATCGCAGCGATGCTCGACGCATCTGAATGGTCCGCTTCACGCAGGGTCAATCGGCGCTCAGGTATTGAACAAAAAGTGCATCACATCGCCGTCTTTGACGATGTAGCCCTTACCCTCGGCCCGCATCTTGCCCGCCTCTTTCGCGCCCTGTTCGCCATTGGCGGCGATATAGTCGTCATAGGCGATCGTCTCAGCGCGAATGAAACCTTTTTCGAAATCGCCATGGATCACACCAGCGGCCTGTGGCGCAGCGGTGCCGGTGCGGATGGTCCAGGCGCGGGCCTCTTTCGGGCCGACTGTGAAATAGGTTTCCAGCTTGAGCAGGTCATAGCCGGCACGGATCAGACGGTCGAGGCCTGGCTCTTCCAGACCCATTTCCTCTAGGAACATCTGCGCCTCGTCTTCTTCCAGCAGGCTAATCTCTTCTTCGATCTTGGCGCTGATGATGACGTGGGAATTGCCCTGCGCTGCGGCCATTTCAGCCACGCGGGCGGAATATTCGTTACCCTCGGCGGCTTCTTCCTCGGACACGTTGCAGACATAGAGAACCGGTTTTGTGGTCAGCAGCTGCAGCATCGTCCATGCTTTGGCGTCTTCGTCGGAAACTTCGACCAGACGCGCGGGTTTGCCGTTTTCCAGCATCGCTTGCGCCTCGGCCAGCAAGCGTTCCTGCTGCTGCGCCTCTTTGTCATTGCCTTTCAGCTTGCGCACCAGATTGGCGCGGCGCTTTTCGATGCTCTCCAGATCGGCCAGCATCAGTTCGGTCTCGATGGTGTCGGCATCGGCCACAGGATCAACGCGGCCGTCCACGTGGGTCACATCGCCATCTTCGAAACAGCGCAGCACGTGGGCAATGGCGTCGGTTTCACGGATGTTCGCCAGAAACTGGTTGCCCAGCCCTTCACCTTTCGAGGCACCCTTCACCAGACCCGCAATATCCACAAAGGTCATGCGCGTCGGAATGATTTGCTTGGAGCTTGCGATGGTGGCCAACTGGTCTAGCCGGTCGTCGGGGACGGCCACATCGCCCACATTGGGTTCGATCGTGCAGAACGGGAAATTCGCCGCCTGCGCAGCTGCGGTTTTGGTCAGCGCATTGAAGAGGGTCGACTTACCCACATTCGGCAGACCCACGATTCCCATTTTAAAGCCCATGACGGCCTCCTGCATAGCATTCGAGCGCAGCTTCTATGCAGGTCGGGCACAATGCGCAAGCCAGCGGGCGCATTAGGTACGCAAGAGCGTTTTGACAACACAATTGATTGTCACGGCTTTGTGCGCTTGCGCACATTGAAACGAGAGCACTAGAATCACCAATTAGCCATTTAGAAAAATTGAATAGTGAATGCTGACATGAGATCTTTCGTTCTTGCCCTTGGGGTTCTTTTCGCCACGACCTCCGCACACGCACAATCAGTTGTCTTCGGTGCCGGATATGCAGATTTTTCCGAAAGTGACGCAAAAGACCAGGCCGCCTTTTCGGTCGAATACCATCATCGCCCTTTCTACGAGGCAACGCGCCTGTCCGCGACATGGGGTGGTGCGCTGACCGTGGACGAAGCCGGTGACGTTCATGTGGGTGCTGGCCTGATCGGTACATACACTTTCGCTGAACGCTGGTTCGTAGAGGGCAGCGTCATGCCCGGCTATTTCTCTGAATCAGAGGAATTGAACGACCTGGGCGGCAGTTTCCAGATCCGCAGCCTGTTGGGCGTCGGTTATACGCTGAACAACGGCAACAAAGTCTCTGTTGCGATTACGCATAAATCGAATGCAAGCACGCAACAGGAAAACCCGGGCGTCAATTCCGTGCTGTTGCGATACCACCTTGCGTTCTAGGGGCTGCGCTGCGAACCGGGATTGATTTCTTTTCAAAGTTTCTGCACATCAGGTCTGAACCTGATTGCAAGGACAGCTTATGACCCGTATCGACGCCAAGTTCGCCTCTCTGAAAGAACAGGGAAAGAAGGCGTTCGTCGCCTACATCATGGCCGGAGACCCAGATTTTGAGACTTCGCTTGAGATCGTGAAGGGCCTGCCCGGCGCAGGTGTCGATGTCATCGAACTGGGCCTGCCCTTTACCGATCCAATGGCAGACGGCCCGACGATCCAGGCCGCCGGTCAGCGCGCACTGGACGGTGGAATGACCTTGCAGCGAACCTTGGATCTGGCCCGCGCCTTCCGCGAGACCGACGATACCACTCCGATTGTGCTGATGGGCTACTACAACCCGATCTATAACCGCGGCGTCGATAAGTTCCTTGCAGATGCCAAGGAGGTCGGAATTGACGGTCTGATCGTCGTCGACCTGCCACCAGAAGAAGATGAAGAGCTATGCCTGCCCGCACAAGCCGCAGGTCTGAACTTTATCCGTCTGGCCACGCCGACCACCGATGACAAGCGCTTGCCCCGCGTTCTGCAGAACACATCGGGCTTTGTGTATTACGTGTCAATCACCGGCATTACCGGTGCGGCCGAAGCCCAAGCTACAAATGTTGGCCCCGAGGTCGCCCGCATCAAATCTGCAACCGATTTACCAGTGATCGTCGGGTTCGGAATCAATACACCTGAAAAATCACAGGCAATCGCAACTGTTGCTGATGGTGCAGTGGTCGGCTCTGCTATCGTCAGCCAGATCGCTGCGGGCAAGCCCACCGGCGAAGTATTGGATTTCGTAAAATCTCTGGCTGACGGCGCACACTCAGCCTGATTGAGACCTGATCAATTTTCAACGCGGTCGGCCCTGTCCGGCCGCGTTTTTTGTTGCCCCGGGATACGTGACGTTGCCTCACAACGTCCCAACGTTGCGAGGGCCTCAAATGGTTGGTAACAAACATCACCAATACTGCGAAGGCCGAACCTCATGCCCGTCATTACCAATATCGACGATCTGAAACGTATCTACGAACGCCGCGTGCCGCGCATGTTTTTCGACTATGCCGAAAGCGGCAGTTGGACAGAACAAACCTTCCGCGAGAACAGCTCGGATTTCGAAGATATCAGGCTGCGCCAGCGGGTCGCCGTGGATATGGACGGGCGCTCGACTGCAACGCAGATGATCGGACAGGATGTTGCGATGCCGGTGGCTCTGGCCCCAGTTGGCCTGACAGGCATGCAGCACGCGGACGGTGAGATGAAGGCCGCAAAGGCTGCCGAGGAGTTCGGCGTGCCTTTCACCCTGTCGACCATGTCGATCAACTCGATCGAGGATGTCGCAGGGCATACAAGCAAACCCTTTTGGTTCCAGCTTTATGCAATGAAGGATCAGGATTACGTCGGTCGCCTGATCCAGCGCGCCAAGGATGCCAAATGTTCCGCATTGGTGATCACCCTGGACCTGCAAATTCTGGGGCAGCGCCACAAAGATTTGAAAAATGGCTTGTCCGCGCCGCCGAAACTGACCGCCAAGACAATTGCAAACCTCATGACCAAATGGGCTTGGGGGATAGAAATGCTGGGCGCACATCGGCGCGAGTTTGGCAATATCGTTGGTCATGCCGAAGGCGTTTCTGATGCCTCATCGCTGGGCGCGTGGACGGCCGAGCAATTCGACCCCAGCCTCGATTGGAAAAAGGTCGAAAAGTTGATGGAGCAGTGGGGCGGCAAGGTGATCCTGAAAGGTATTCTGGATGCCGAGGACGCCAGGATGGCAGCTAAACTGGGCGCAGATGCCATCGTTGTTTCAAACCACGGCGGGCGGCAGTTGGATGGAGCGCTCAGTTCGATCCGTGTCTTGCCTGAAATCATGGACGCAGTTGGTGATGACGTCGAAGTCCATCTGGACAGTGGCATCCGGTCCGGGCAGGACGTTCTCAAAGCGCTGGCACTTGGGGCCAAGGGTACTTACATCGGTCGCGCTTTTGTCTATGGGCTGGGTGCGATGGGCCAACAAGGTGTCACGACTGCGCTGGATATCATCCACAAAGAGCTGGACACCACGATGGCCCTGTGCGGCGAGCGGAATGTGAGCAGTCTGGGTCGTCACAACCTGCTGATCCCCGAGGGTTTCGGCGGCCGATGGCAAGCCTGATCTCGCAAAACCTTCCAGCAAACCATTTCAAAGGGGGCTCTGCCCCACCGCAGCAAGCTGCGATTCCCCCGAGATATTTTCTGCCAGATGAAGCACGGGATCCGATCTTCATCTGGCCCCAAATATCCCGGAGCGCGAGGCAGAGCCTCGCAAAGTATGAAGACCGCGAAAAACCCCTTTTCAAACCTGACAATTCAAGCTAAGGACGCGGCTTCACGCGGGCATACAGCCTTGGAGGATGCCCGCCCTAACATTGGAGAATTATCATGGCTGGAGAGATTCCTGATCTCGTAGCTCTGGAACGGACGGGGACAGGCAAGGGCGCCGCTCGTCAGGCACGCCGCGACGGCATGGTTCCGGGCATCGTATTTGGTGGCGACAAAGAACCGCTGCCGATCCAGATCCCGTTCAACGAACTGTTCAAGCGCCTGAAAGCTGGCCGGTTCAAGTCGACCCTGTGGAACCTGAAGGTTGAAGGCCAGGAAGACGTTCGCGTCATCTGCCGCGACGTTCAACGTGACGTCGTCAAAGACTTGCCGACCCACCTGGACCTGATGCGCCTGCGTCGCACCACCAAAATCGCGCTGTTCATCCCGGTTGAGTTCATCAACGAGGAAGAAGCACCCGGCATCAAGAAGGGCGGCGTTCTGACCGTTGTCCGTCCAGAGGTCGAACTGATGTGCACCGCAGGTGATATTCCTGAGAAAATCACCGTTGACGTGACCGGCATGAACATCAACGACGTTGTAACCATTTCGTCGGTCGATCTGCCCGAAGGCACCAAGCCGACTATCGACCGTGACTTCGTGATCGCGAACATCTCGGCACCGACTGGTTTGTCGACAAGCGACGACGAAGAGGGTGAAGAAGGTGAAGTGGCCGCAGACGAAGTTGAAGTCGTCGGTCAGGAAGCCGAAGAGTAAGTTCAGGCTTAACTGTACTGAAAATGAAACGGGGTTCCATCGGAGCCCCGTTTTTTTCAAATGCACATTTTCGCATTTGATCGCAGACTGTGCTAAGTTCGCTGCCAGTGGCCCAATTGGAATGCCACCAGCTCATCGAATAGTTCAGCGTAGCACGCGATCATGAGACCCCAATCAAATTTTCTACCAGCCCTAATTTCAATGGCCGTCAGCGTCGGTTTCGGATCTTCGGTCACTGCGCAAGTGCAGGACACTCTGCCCAGTAAGGATGACGTTGCTGAACGTTTCACGTCTGATCATTTCTCGCCATATGCCGGTAGAAACTTTCCGACCCGACCGCTTTGGGGTGACACACATCTTCATACCCAGGTGTCCGTTGACGCCGGAACCATGACCCGTCTTAGCCAAGAGGACGCGTTTCGGTTCGCGCGAGGCCACGAAGTCACTACGACGCATGGATTGCAGGCAAAGCTTTCCCAACCACTGGATTGGCTTGTAGTCTCGGACCATGCCGAAATGTATGGGCTAATGCCCCAGTTACTTGGCGGGGATCAGAATGTTCTGTCGACCCCGCAAGGCAAAGCCTGGTACGACGCGCTTACCAGCAACGACAACGACATTGTCTTTGCCACCGCTATGGAAATCGTGGCGTCGTTGTCCGGGAATGAGCCCCCGATCGACAATCCCAAAGCCATCAAGGACGCTTGGCAGAACTATACGGCCCTTGCGGACCAGTACAACGAGCCCGGCGTCTTTACCGCTCTAATCGGTTACGAGTGGACGTCTGAGGGCGGAGACAACATCCACCGCAACGTGATCTTCCGGGATGCTGCGGCCAACGCCAATCAGGTACTTCCGTTCTCGCAATTCGACAGTAAGAACCCTGAAGACCTATGGGCACACCTGGCCGACTATGAGGATCGGACAGGCGGTGACGTGCTTGCAATTCCCCATAATGGCAACCTGTCCAATGGTCGCTTGTTTTCAGTTTCGAACTTTGACGGGACGCCCTTATCGGAAGAAAACGCGCGCCTGCGTGCACGGTTCGAACCGGTCATCGAAACTACGCAGATCAAAGGTGACAGTGAAGCGCATCCGTTTCTCAGCCCCGATGACGAATTCGCGGATTTTGACACGTGGGACGCGTCAAACCTGAACGGGACCGAAGCCAAAACTCAGGACATGTTGCAATACGAGTATTCCCGCGAGGCTTACAAAACCGGTCTGATGCTGGAAGAACAACTGGGCATCAACCCCTACAAGGTCGGTCAGATTGGTTCGACTGACGCGCATACTGGCATGGCAGCCGTGGAAGAGGAGAACTTCTTTGGCAAGCATTCCGGCGTGGAACCGGAGCCAAACCGCTGGGAACATTTGGTTATCGAAGCCCCCGACCCCGAGTTCTCAATCTATGGCTGGAAACAGGCCTCGGGTGGATATGCTGCTGTTTGGGCCATGGAGAATACCCGCGAGGCGATCTTTGACGCGCTCGAGCGGCGCGAAGTCTACGGCACCACCGGTTCGCGTATGCTGGTGCGGTTCTTCGGCGGCTGGGATTTTGCAGAAGAAGATGCTCTGTCTCGCCTGCCTGCCGATCTTGGCTACGCTAAGGGCGTACCGATGGGTTCGGATCTACCCGCCAGAACCGGCGACGGTGCACCGAATTTCCTGATCGCAGCGCTGAAAGACCCCTATAGCGGCAATCTCGACCGTGTACAGGTCATCAAAGGGTGGCTGAACGCAGACGGGACGCGCGGAGAAAAGGTCTATGACGTGGCATGGGGCGGAGATCGTGTGCCCGACGCAGACGGAAAATTGCCTTTGGTCGGGAACACGGTCGATGTGGGAAACGCGACTTGGACCAACACAATTGGTGCACCGGAATTGATCACCTATTGGCAGGACCCGGATTTCGACCCGTCGCAGCGGGCCTTCTACTATGTCCGCGTCATCGAAATCCCGACGCCGCGCTGGACGGCCTATGAGGCCAAAAGGTTCAACGTCCAGATGGATGCCGACGTGCCGATGACCACAACCGAACGCGCCTATACCTCTCCGATCTGGTACACGCCCAAAGGCTGAAGCTCGTCTTTTGCACCTTGCCATCACTGGATTTTCGATCCATTTCGGGGCATGAGGGGCAAGTCCTACTAGGAGGCGCAGAGCAGAGTCATGAAACTTTTTGTCGGACTGGGAAATCCGGGGCAGAAATACGCCCGGAACCGGCACAATATCGGGTTCATGGCACTGGACAGGATTGCCGACGATCACGGTTTCGGCCCGTGGAAATCAAAGTTCCAGGCAGAAATCGCCGAGGGGCGGTTGGGCTCGGAAAAGGTGCTGCTGATCAAGCCACAAACCTTCATGAACCGCTCGGGTCAATCCGTGGGTGAGGCCATGCGCTTCTATAAGCTGGACTCGACAGATGTGACCGTTTTTCACGACGAGCTGGATCTTGCGCCCGGTAAGGTGCGTGCGAAAGCAGGTGGAGGTCACGCCGGGCATAACGGTCTGCGGTCGATCCATGACCATATCAGCCCGGCCTATGATCGAGTTCGTCTGGGCATTGGGCATCCGGGCCGCAAAGAACTGGTCTCGCCTTATGTCCTGAGTGACTTTGCCAAGGCAGATTCGGATTGGCTGGAAGACGTCTTGCGGGGGGTTTCCGACGGTGCCGGTCATTTGGCAGATGGCGATGGTGGCAGATTCATGAACGCGGTCGCATTGCGCACCGCACCGCCACGGTCATCAAAAACCGCTGCGGCCTCCTCGAAATCGGTCGCTGCAGCTACGCCTGAACCCGAGGCGGACACCAGGTCCGCCATGCAAAAACTGATGGACAAGTTCAAGTAAGGCCAACGATGGTGCCGCTACGTCTCAATTGCGAACTGCGCCAGTCCGCGCTCCAATGCACACCAAAAGCGGGAGGTAACATATGCGAACCCTGATGAAATGGGTGCTGCGCATCGTTTTGATGTTGGTGCTGGCAGCGGTGGTCGTTGGCGTTTGGAAGCGCGAAGAGATTCAGCGCCTGATGGCAGTGAACTCTTTGTTTTCCGAAGGAAAGATCATTTACAACTTCTCTCACATGGATGACGCCTTCCTGACTGTCGACCTGCTAAGGGGGGAAGGTGCGACATTCGAACTGCCCTACGGCCCCGGTTTTGACCTGCCCGAGGGCACGGACAAATGGGTCGAAGACCGGGCCGTAACCTCTTTGCTGGTGATGCAGGACGGGCAGATCAGGTTCGAAGAATACTATTTGGGGACCGCCCCCGAGGATCGCCGGATATCCTGGTCGGTCGCCAAAAGCTATCTGTCCGCCCTGTTCGGCATCCTGATGGCCGAAGGCGCCATCGACTCGCTGGACGATCCGGTGGTCAAATACGCCCCGAAACTGCAGGGCACCGCTTATGACGGCGCAACGATCCGCAATGTTCTGAACATGGCCAGCGGTGTGACCTTCGACGAGGACTATCTGGACTACAACTCCGACATCAACCGAATGGGTCGCGTCGTCGCCCTGGGTGGAGAGCTGGATGACTTTGCCGCCTCGCTGAACGAAACGTTCGTCGAGCCCGGCGAGACATGGCAATATGTCTCGATCGACACCCACGTTATCGGCATGATTGTTCGCGGTGCGACGGACCGATCTGTGGCTGATTTGCTGACCGAAAAGATCATTGAACCTTTGGGCCTTGAACGCGACGGCTACTATGTCACCGACGGTGCTGGCGTGGCTTTCGTCTTGGGCGGGTTGAACTTCACTACTCGCGACTTTGCCCGGTTTGGACAGATGATCCTGCAAAACGGCGAGCATAATGGCCAGCAGATCGTGCCCGCTGAGTGGATTGCGGAATCCGTTTTTCCCAGCGCCCCCACCAAGGCCGGAGAGATCGGCTATGGCTATCAGTGGTGGATCCCCCTTGGCGCGCATGAAGGTGAGTTTCTGGCCCGTGGCGTATATGGCCAGTACATCTATTTCGACCAACCGCGCGGTGTTGTTATCGTCGCAACCGGGGCTGATCGCAATTTCCGCGACGATGGTGTCAACGAGGCGAACATAGAAATGTTCCGCACGATCGCTCAAAGCCTGTAAGGTGTGCTCATGCAAAAACTGGACAGCATAAACGTTCTGGGGGGCGTCCTTGCCCCCTGCTCCCGCGATCCACAGACCGGGTTCTTTCGGGACGGGGCCTGTAACACCTGCGCCGAAGATCAGGGCAGTCACACGGTCTGCGCGGTCATGACGGCCGAGTTTTTGGCCTATTCCAAATATGTCGGCAATGACCTGAGCACACCGCGCCCTGAATTCGACTTTCCCGGTCTCAAACCCGGTGACAAATGGTGCCTTTGTGCCGGGCGTTTCCTGCAGGCCCATGACGAGGGCTGCGCGCCCAAGGCCGACCTTGAGGCCACGCATCAGCGGGCGCTGGACATCGTCCCTATTGGAATCTTACGCGAATACGCCGCGAAACCCGATTGACCTCGGGGACAAAACCACATCAAAGAAACCCGCCAGCCGACACTTTGTTTAGCAAGCGCAAAACCGTTAAAAACGAGGTAGGCTATGAGCTTTATCGCGATGAACCGCTTCAAAGTCCGTCTGGGCAACGAAGCCGATTTCGAATCCGTTTGGAAAGACCGCGAAAGCCGCTTGAAAGAACTGCAAGGGTTTCAGGAGTTTCGCCTTCTGAAAGGCCCCGAAGACGACGGATATCGGCTGTATTCCAGCCATGTGATCTGGGACAATCGCAGCGATTTCGAAGCCTGGACCAAGTCCCAACAATTCCGGGATGCGCACAAAAACGCTGGCAACGGCAAGACGCAGTCGGCTCTGGTGGGACCACCTCAGTTCGAGGGGTTCGAAACGGTTTTGCATCAGAACTGATCAATCCATGTCGCCAACACCGGATTGATGTTTACACGGCGCGCGCCAGATAGCCACGCGATGTGCGCGAGGGCGGACCAGTTGGAAAACTGTGCTCCGCCTCCAGCAGCCACCCCGCATCCTTTAGCATCTTGGCCACCTGTTGCGGCCTGTAGGACCGGTGACGCCATTGAAGCCAGATAATCGCGTTGCACCAGTGCGGTTTGCTAACGACCAGCCATAGCTTTGCCGCTGGCGTGGCCTGCCTGCGCATGTGGTGTAGGGCATCGGTGGGGTCGCTGCAATGTTCAAGGACATGGGCGGCGAGAATGCAATCAAAGGGCTCGGCTGGGTGAAATTTCTCCAACCGTGATCGGGCAGTCTGGGTCGTAACGCCCCTTTGGGCCAATGCACCCTCGGCCTGTTTCAGCATTTTCCCGGATGGCTCGAGCAGAGTGACCCGACCTTTGGGTTGAATGACTGCACGTGCCTCGGCAAAAGCGCCGGTCCCGCACCCGACATCCAGCCCGTTCCGGCCTAAATCATCTGCTGAACCAGTCGACAGAAACCCCAGATAGGCGTCAAAATAGCCCAGCAGACGCATCTTATCCGCCCAGCCGGGTGCCGCGGCATCGTATTTTTGAGCGAGTTTATCTGAACTGGACGCGTCCTGCATGCCCACCAGCGTGGCATGAAAGACCCGGGACGCAAAGCCCCGGGTAGTCGTTAGCCAGCAGTACGTCCTTCGGTATCGGACATGTCGAAGTTCAGGTATTTGGCCACAGTCTGAACGTCCTTATCGCCGCGCCCGCACATGTTCATGCAGATCAGGTGATCCTTGGGCAGCTCTGGCGCGATCTTCATAACATGTGCCAGCGCGTGGCTGGGTTCCAACGCGGGGATAATGCCTTCGGTTGCACAGCACAGCTGGAACGCTTCCAGCGCCTCTTTGTCGGTGATCGAGACATAGTTCGCGCGACCGATGTCATTCAGCCAGGAATGCTCAGGCCCGATGCCGGGGTAATCCAGACCGGCCGAGATCGAATAGCCTTCAAGGATCTGGCCGTCATTATCCTGCAGCAGGTACGTGCGATTACCGTGCAGCACACCAGGGCGACCGCCGGTCAGCGAAGCGCAATGCTCCATCTTTTCGTTCACACCTTTGCCGCCCGCCTCAACACCGATGATGTTGACGCTCTTGTCGTCAAGGAACGGGTAGAACAGACCCATCGCATTCGACCCACCGCCGATGGCGGCGATAAGCGTATCGGGCAAACGGCCTTCGGCCTTTTGCATCTGCTCCTTAGCTTCCTTGCCGATGATTGACTGGAAGTCACGCACCATCGCCGGATACGGGTGCGGGCCCGCCACAGTGCCGATGCAGTAGAACGTGTCGCGCACATTGGTCACCCAGTCGCGTAGCGCGTCGTTCATCGCGTCTTTCAGCGTGCCTCTGCCGCTCGTCACCGGAATCACTTCGGCACCCAGCAAACGCATACGGAACACGTTGGGCGCTTGACGCTGTACGTCATGCGCGCCCATGTAGACGACACACTTAAGGCCAAACTTGGCGCAGACGGTGGCGGTGGCCACGCCGTGTTGCCCTGCCCCGGTTTCCGCAATAATTCGGGTTTTACCCATGCGCCGCGCCAGAATGATCTGGCCCAGAACATTGTTGATCTTGTGTGCGCCGGTGTGGTTCAGCTCATCGCGCTTGAGATAGATCTTCGCGCCGCCCAGGTGCTCAGTCAGGCGTTCCGCGTAGTACAGCGGCGAGGGGCGACCCACGTAGTTCGCCCACAGATCGTCCATTTCAGCCCAGAAAGTCGGATCATCCTTGGCCTTCTCATATTCCTCTTCCAGCGACAGAATCAGCGGCATCAGCGTTTCGCTGACAAACCGTCCGCCGAAGATGCCAAAGCGGCCCTGTTCGTCGGGACCGGACATGAAGGAATTGAATAGATCGTTGGCCATGGGTGTCTCCCTCGTCGTACCCGTTGTTCATAGGAGGTGCTGACAGGTTTTGCCATGGCAAAACGTATCATTCTGTGGGCCTGTATCGATGCTTCCAGATCCGCAGGGCCTGTTCTTCGGTTGGAACAGCAATGCATGAGAAATGGTGGAACTCGTGCGTGATGGACAACCGGTCTGACACCGCAAGAACGCGCCTGTGTGGTCCCGAATGGGCAAATGTCAGCATGGCCTCGGCGTCTTGCCAAACACTGAGTGAAAAGTAGAGCCCACCGTGAGGGAACATCTGCGCATGCTCGCATAATGGGTCTCCGCGCGCCTGCTTCAATGCCTGTCCTGCACGCCAAAAGAACTCTGGCGCGTTGTACCAATGGTTCAGGGTAACCCCGCCAATCGCTGCAAGCATCTTTGTTCCTCCCCGACGTTATATACGGGGGAGGTCAGCAAGCAGATCAATGGGCGGCGGAAACGAATTCAGAAATCTTAATGGAGTCTTTAACTCCGGGCGAACTTTCGACGCCGGAAGACACATCAACCTGTTTTGCGCCGGTCATACGGATCGCCTCGGCGACGTTGTCCGGAGTAAGTCCCCCGGCCAGCATCCACGGCTTTCGCCAGTATTTCCGGCCTGCCAGCAATCTCCAGTCAAAGGCAAGCCCGTTGCCACCCGGCAGTTCGGAGGTGCGCGGCGGCTTCGCGTCGATCAGCAATTGATCAGCCACTTCAGAATACAGATCAATCGCGCTCAGATCCTCAGCCTCGGCGATGCCGATTGCCTTCATCACCGGCAGGCCAAACCTGTCGCGTACTTCTGAAACCCGCTGGGGTGTTTCCTTGCCATGCAATTGCAACATGTCCAAGGGCACGCGTGCGATGATACGGTCCAGTTCTTCGTCCGTCGCATTCACGGTCAGCGCGACCTTGGCCACGCCTGCAGGAACAAGCTGCGACAGCCCTGCCGCGGCATCAAGGTCCAGATGCCGTGGCGATTTTGAGAAAAAGACAAAGCCGACGTAGCGTGCACCGGCATCAGCCGCAGCGCGCACGTGATCGGGTGCGGTTAGCCCGCAGATTTTTACAGCTACATCGGTCATATAAAGGTGCCTTAGCTGGCTTCGTCCAGCAGAGCCAGAACGTCGTCTTTGCCCTCATTCTGCTTTTTCTTGAGCTTTTTGACCTCACGCTCAAGCTTGCGCACTTCTCCGGTCTTGGTCGAGACATCGCGGCGGTGTTTATGCTCGCGCAGCCATTCCCACAGGAAGCCGATGATCAGACCGGCCACGACGCCGCCCAGCACCACGATGAACAGTGGCAAAGACGTTGAGAAATTGAGCCCCAGCAACTCGGCCAGGGCATCCGGCATCAGCTTCAACTCGACGATCTGGCGATTGGCCAGCGAGATTGACACAAGAACGATCCCGAGGATCGCCAGGAAAGCATATCGAAGGTAACGCATCATGGTGTCAGGCTTTACCGTTCAATCGGTCCCTTAGCAACTTGCCAGTTTTGAAGAATGGAACACATTTTTCTTCGACCTGCACGGTCTCACCCGTACGAGGATTGCGGCCAACACGCGCGTCACGTTGTTTGACCGAGAAGGCACCGAAGCCGCGCAGTTCAACACGGTCGCCACGCGCCATAGCATCTGTCACTTCTTCGAACACGGTATTCACAATCCGCTCGACATCACGCTGATAGAGATGTGGGTTTTCGTCGGCGATTTTCTGAATCAGTTCTGAACGGATCATGAGTGTTACCCTCCCAGGCGACCGGTTAACCATGTCTATACTTCTGGACAGTATAGGAAAAAACCGTGATCGGGGGAACGTAAACTCTGTGTGCAAAGCATTCATTTTACAGCAAAGTCGCGCGATTTTTTGCTTGTTCAGGCAAAATCCGCTCTTAAAGCGTGAACGACGGCCGCAATAAGCCCAAATTTTGGAACATATTGATTCGCAACAAAAACGGCCCCGCGCGTCTGCACGGGGCCGTAAACTCGGCTGAAAATCCAACCTGAGCTTAGTCGCCGGATTTCAGCGCTGCACCCAGGATATCGCCCAGCGATGCGCCCGAGTCGGAAGAACCGTACTGTTCCACGGCCTCTTTCTCTTCGGCGATCTCACGTGCCTTGATCGACAGACCCAGACGGCGAGTCTTGCTGTCGACATTTGTGACGCGGACATCGATCTTGTCGTTAACCGAGAAACGCTCGGGGCGCTGCTCTGCACGATCACGCGACAGGTCGGAACGACGGATGAAGGACTTCATGCCTTCGTATTCCACCTCGATGCCGCCATCTTCGATCGCAGTGACTTCTACAGTGATGATCGAACCGCGCTTCACGCCGCCAACGGCTTCTGCGAACTTGTCACCACCCAGGGCTTTGATCGACAGCGAGATACGCTCTTTTTCCACGTCAACTTCCGAGACAACGGCCGAAACCATGTCGCCTTTGCGGTAGTTCTGGATCGCATCTTCGCCACGTTCGTCCCACGACAGGTCGGACAGGTGAACCATGCCATCGATGTCGCCTTCGAGGCCAATGAACAGACCAAATTCGGTGATGTTCTTGACTTCGCCTTCGACTTCGGTGCCCTCGGGGTGTGTTTCTGCAAACACTTCCCACGGGTTGCGCATGGTCTGCTTCAGGCCCAGAGATACGCGACGCTTGGCACCGTCGATTTCCAGAACCATGACGTCGACTTCCTGGCTGGTCGAAACGATCTTGCCGGGGTGGACGTTTTTCTTGGTCCAGGACATCTCGGACACGTGCACCAGACCTTCGACACCGGCTTCCAGCTCGACGAACGCGCCGTAGTCGGTGATGTTGGTGACGCGACCCTGATGGACCGAGCCCAGCGGGTATTTCGCAGCAACCAGATCCCATGGATCTTCCTGCAGCTGCTTCATGCCCAAGCTGATGCGGTGGGTCTCTTTGTTGATCTTGATGACCTGAACCTTGATGGTTTCGCCGATCGTCAGGATCTCGGACGGGTGGTTCACACGGCGCCATGCCATGTCGGTGACGTGCAGCAGGCCGTCAACGCCGCCCAGGTCAACAAACGCACCGTATTCGGTGATGTTCTTGACCACGCCTTCGACGGTCTGACCTTCGGTCAGGTTGCCAATGACTTCGGCACGCTGTTCGGCACGCGATTCTTCCAGGATAGCGCGGCGCGACACAACGATGTTGCCACGGCGGCGGTCCATTTTCAGAATCTGGAACGGCTGCTTCAGACCCATCAGCGGGCCAGCGTCGCGCACGGGGCGAACGTCAACCTGCGAGCCGGGCAGGAACGCAACTGCGCCACCCAGATCGACGGTGAAGCCACCTTTGACGCGACCAAAGATTGCACCTTCGACGCGCTGGTCGTCGGCATATGCTTTTTCCAGACGGTCCCATGCCTCTTCACGGCGGGCCATCTCGCGCGAGATGACAGCTTCGCCACGGGCGTTCTCTGCGGCGCGCAGGTAGACTTCTACCTCGTCACCAACAGCGATTTCAGGAGCTTCGCCGGGATTCGCGAATTCTTTCAGATCAACGCGGCCTTCCATTTTGTAGCCAACGTCGATGATGGCTTGGCCGGCTTCGATCGCCAGAACCTTGCCTTTGACAACAGAACCCTCTTCGGGCGTGTCCATTTCGAAGCTTTCGTTCAGGAGGGCTTCGAATTCCTCCATGGTTGTATCAGCCATCTGGCAGTGTTTTCCTTTACATACGTTTTTACTGGCCGAGCGGTTGTCTCCGCCGGTCTTGTTTCATGGTGTCATCGGACGTGATCCGGTGCGCCCCTGAGCAAACAAACACAAAGGGCCGAGGTGACCCGGCCCTGCTCAGTAACGTCATCCGGACGTTGACCGCCCTTGTGTTGACAGCGCGCGTATAAGCCGAATTCTCGACATGTGCAAGAGGAAAGCCTTGATATACAGGGCATCGGCCGCCGTCACACTCGGCGCGCCATGTCCCAAACGCACCCGTCCCGTTGCAACATGGACTGCTCAATCGCATTCAATCGCGAATAGGCATCATCGGGACTATGCGCGCCGCCTTCTTTATGCCAAATGCGCAGCGCCGAGGCCGGGCTCCACGGCAAACAAGCCGAGGCAAGCCACAATCGCAATTCGGCAGGCAACGCGTCATAGGCCTGCATTGGCAATCCCGTCCGCCGGCGGCGTTTGATCCGGCTGCGCAGGTTTCGGTTCTTTCTGCGGTCAGTCATTGTGCGCTCCGTTCATCGGCGCGCACGTACCTAGACTGTCGGGTGTCAACGGATATCGTCATGCTCGCTCGATAGTTTTGCTATGTTATTACATTAGAATAAACCATGTGCAACCACTCTCGTTAGGCGCAACTCCCGATTCCTGCGAAGAATGTCGTGTTTCGAACAGCAAAGTCTGCGCCACTTGCGAAGCTTTGAATAAGTTGGAGGATCTCATGCGTCAAGACCTGAACTTTCTCGTCATCATTTCAGACGAACACCGCAAAGACGCAATGGGATGCGCTGGCCATCCGATTGTCAAAACGCCCAATCTGGATGCACTGGCCGCGCGCGGAACGATGTTTGAGTCCGCCTACACGCCTTCGCCCATGTGCGTACCCACACGGGCGGCGCTAGCGACCGGAGACTGGGTTCACACGACAGGAAACTGGGACAGCGCAACACCCTATGACGGACATCCGCGCAGCTGGATGAGGCAGGTGCGCGACGCCGGGCGCGAGGTCGTCTCTATTGGAAAACTGCATTTCAGGTCCAACCAAGACGACAATGGCTTCTCGGAGGAAATCCTGCCGATGCACGTGGTTGGAGGTGTCGGCTGGGCCGTTGGGCTTTTGCGCGAAAACCCACCAGACTATGATTCGGCCTCCGAGCTGGCGGGCGATGTGGGCGTCGGGTCCAGCACCTATACCGATTATGATCTGGACATTACCGCAGCAGCCGAGGCCTGGCTGGCCGATCCCGCGCGCCAAGCCAAACCCTGGGCTGCATTTGTGTCGCTGGTCAGCCCACACTACCCCCTGACCTGTCCCAAGGAATGGTACGATCTTTACGATCCAGCCCAGATGGATCTGCCCGTCGGGTATGGCAAAGGGCTGCCCGATCATGAAGAGCTGCGCAACATCGCCGCGTTCTTCAACTACGAAGATTACTTCGACGAACAGAAAATGCGCGAAGCCAAGGCGGCTTATTATGGCCTGACCTCATTGATGGATGATTGCGTGGGGCGCGTCCTGAAAGCCCTGTCCGACAGTGATCAGGCCGAAAATACGGTGGTGATCTATGTATCCGACCACGGTGACATGATGGGGGATCAGGGGTTTTGGACCAAACAGGTGATGTATGAGGCCAGTGCAGGAATTCCGATGATCGCGGCCGGCCCGGGTATCCCGTCGGGGCGACGTGTTACCACATGTACCAACCTGACCGATATCGCTGCAACCGCCCGGGATGTCTGCGGCGTCGAAGACGACGACGGCAACGCGGGTCAACCCGGCTTGTCTCTGATCGGATTGGCTAATGCGCCGGACGACCTCGATCGGACCGGTTTCAGCGAATACCACGATGGTGGGTCAAAAACCGGCAGTTTCATGGTGCGATGGGGCGAATGGAAATACGTCTATTATGTCGGACAGCCCCCGCAATTGTTCGACCTGTCAACCGATCCTCAAGAACAGACCAACCGCGCGCTGGATCGGGTAAATGACCCGCAGGTTCAGACTGCGCTGGTCGAAGGGGAACGCCGCCTGCGCGAAATCTGTGACCCCGAAGAGGTAAACGCCCGCGCCTTTGCCGACCAGCGAAAGAAAATCGAAGACCTGGGCGGAGAAGAAGCCTGCCGCACGGCCTTTGTCTTCAATCACACGCCGGCCCCGTCCGAGCAGGAAAAGCTGCGTAAAGGACCCGCGCTTTAACGCAGGTATTTTGCATTTCTCCAGTGGGTCCTCGGTCCGCGCAGCGCAGTTCAATGCTGCCACCACCGCAAAGCTGCGCGGAGCGCTAGGACCTTCTAGAACAGTTGCAGGTCCTTCTTGCCGCTTTGGATTTCGGCAAGGTTCGGCATGTTCTGGATTGCCACGGGTGCAAGTTGTTCGCCCGGCATCGCGACGGTCGGTTGCATCGCAGCCGCCATACCAAAGGCTGGCGGTTGCTCCAGCTCTCCTCGGATATCGCGCAGCAGTGTTTTGTGATCCGGCATCGCCTTGAGGATCTGCGCAAGATCCACCTTCGCGCCCTTCCACCACTGGAACCAAATCGGTTTCTTCAACGGCCGCAGACGATCACGGATGCCAGTCCCATAGCCGGTCTCATAGACCTGCTTGCCCAAAAGAACCGTCTGATAAACGCGGAAATTAAACAGTGTGGCAAATTCGACATCGTGTTCCATGGGCAGGCGGTGCTGCCACAATTCCAGGTTTTCGGCCAAACGATCCGGTATCTTCATCTCTGTGCGCGCATCGATCCAATATTGATCATCCGTGCGGTTGCCCAGGCGATAGTGCAGACAGATGAAATCCAGGACCTCGTCATACATCTTGTTCATTTGCCGGTTATATCTTGCCCGCAGCGATGGTTCGATATCGCGTGTAGGTAGGTGTTCTGCGAACCAGCGCACCGCATGATCAACCATATGGATTGCAGTACTTTCCAACGGTTCAATGAACCCGCCGGACAAACCGATGGCCAGACAGTTCTTGACCCAGGCATTGCGCACGCGCCCGATGCGCATTGGAATCACACGCGGTGTCAAACCTTTTCCGCTGTCGCCTAGCCATTCAAGATATTCATCGGCCGCCTGATCATCCGTGCGATGCGCCGATGAATACACATAGCCTGTGCCCACACGGTTGTAGAGCGGAACCCGCCACGTCCACCCCGCACCCAGTGCGGTAGAGCGTGTGACGCTTTCGATTTTCTCTGGGTCGGGATGTTCGATCTGCAACGCCATGGCACGGTCGTTGGGCAGGTAATCCGAGTAATCCATAAACGGCTCACCCAGTGCTTTGTTGATGATCAAACCTCGGAACCCGGTGCAATCTATGACCATCTCGATGTCGTGGCGGCCCTTACGCTCTAACATCAGATGGCTGACATTGCCCTGTTCATCCAGCTCAACCGTCTGCACCTCATCCTGAATGTGCTCCACCCCGCGCTTGGTGCAGACCTTGGTCAGCATGCCTGCAAACTTCACAGCGTCCAGATGATATGCATAGCCAAACCGTTGCTCGAACTCGGGCTGACCCAGCGGTCGTCCGCCCTTGCACAGGCGGGCCAGATCGTCATGCGGCGAGATGGATTGTGTAAAATCCCTATCGCCGTTGCCAAAGCGTAAGAAATACTCGGCGGCTTCCAATCCTTCCAACAACTGACCGTGGGCAAAAGGGTTCACGTAATCGATGCGATTGCCTTTTGCGTCCTTGTTCCAATTGCAGAACTTCACACCCAGCTTGAACGACGCATTGGTCTCGCGGAAGAAATCCCGCTCGGAAATGCCCGCTTGGCGCAGCGTGACCGGCATGCGCGGCACCGTGGCCTCACCTACGCCAACCGTGGCGATATTGGGGCTTTCGATCAGGCAGATGCGCGGACGATCCTTGGGGGCCGAGGTGCGTGAAAACACCATGTCCAGTATCAGCGCGGTCATCCAACCCGCCGTGCCACCACCCACGATAGTGATCTTACGCAAACGATTATTCATATTGTTCTGTCCCTGTTGGCTTGAGGGATTTTTTGGCTGCTTCCCCTTTTTGTTTTTGAGGATTGTATGGCAGCCTTCCCTTCTGGCATGGGCAAAGCATAGCAGGTTTCCTGCGTCCAGCTAGGGTCTAGCGCGCCCTGACCTGAATGTACTTTCCTTCTTTCGGCAAAGCGACGCTCGGTCACGGCACGCTGCCCCGGCCAGTACACATAACCGCGATGCGTTAAAGGCAAACCGGGCCGCCGATGGACCGCAGCTTCTGCGCGGCAACTTGAAATCAGAGCAAACGCAATTCCCGGGCGCGTGTCAGATTTCCTCACCTTTTTTCAGAAGCTCTTCGATCAGATCGCGCTGCAAATCCTGGCTGTCGCCCCCTCCGAATTCCGCCGCGCCACCGGTGTACAAGGTGCCATAAGTCTTGGCGATATTCACTGTCTGGGCCAGCCCCGAGATCAGTTGGTTCTTGTCCAGCCGGGATAGCGGATGGATGTACGCAGCCCACAAGATACCATTCGCGAGCGCGTAACGCGCGTCTAGCGTACTGTCAAAATTCGCCTGCATCACGCGTTCAAGGTCAGCGGGCGACAAATCTTCGGCGCTGCCAATCGCGACCATGGCCCGCATCCGATCCGCATTGATATCCGTAACGACCAGCACCGTTACGTCCCCAACCTTCAGCTCAAACCCCGGTCCAAACGGTTTCGCGTCAGGATCGAGCGCAAAGATGATCTTTCCCAACCGCTCATACGTCATCGGGGGTTCCGGCTCAGCCGTCTCTTGAGCGAATGCACTTCCGGCAAGGAAAATCATCAATAAGGCTAGTCGGATCATGGCATCACTCCTGCAGGCTATAGGCCGACAATAGGGTCGAGGCACAGACCTGACCAAACAAAGCTTGGTGAACAGTATTTCGAAGGCACCGACAGCTTTGAACGATCTGCAAGATACTCAGGGCTTTCTGCGATAGCTCGTTCAGAACCTAGTTCCTAGCTTTGGTTCAGCGGCTGGCAGACCTGCTGGCCGGACGCTGAACCGGAAAGGAAACACAAATGAAATCTCTCGTTCTTATCACCCTGATCGCCACATTGCCCCTGATCGCAGCCCCGGCCTTTGCTGCGGATGAGATCAACGTATCAAACGGTATTTCTGCCGCCGGTGCGCCGCTTGCCGCGCATGGGGTCGATCTGGTGACTCTCGTTAACGACGGCAACCCGGTCGATGGCTTTGCCACCCACTCGGCCACTTATGACGGCGCATCTTATTACTTCACCAGCGCCGCCAACCGCGAAGCGTTCGAGGCCAACCCGGCGGCCTACCTGCCACAACATGGCGGGTTCTGTTCGTTCGGCGTTTCTGTCGGCAAAAAATTCGACGGCGATCCGGATCAATACCTTGTGGCTGACGGAAAGCTGTATCTGTTCCTGAACGCAGATACTCGCGCGGCGTTCCTTGAAGATGTCTCTGCCACATCTGAAACCGCGGACAATCAGTGGTCCAAGATCAAAAGCATCGCGGTCGGAGAGCTGTAATCTAATAGCCAAAGGCCCGCGAAGTTACGATTTTGCGGGCCTTGCCTTCTCGATGATCTCGACAGCCTTTGCTAAGGCAGCTTCGATGCTCAGATCTGACGTGTCCAGCAAGACTGCATCCTCTGCTGGCTTCATGGGCGCGGTGCTGCGTTCCGTATCCCGCGCGTCGCGTTCTTTTACGTCCGACAGCACCTGTTCGCGCGTGATATCACTGCCCTTCGCGCTGAGCTCAAGAAAACGACGCTCAGCCCGAACTTCGGGGCTGGCGGTGACGAACAGTTTCACCTCGGCCTCGGGACAAATTACCGTACCGATGTCGCGACCGTCCAGCACAGCGCCCCCACTGCGGCGTGCGAAAGCGCGCTGGAAGTCAACCAACGCGGCCCGAACCTCGGGGATTACAGCTACTTTTGAGGCCGCCTGCGCGATCTCGGCCGTGCGCAAATCGCCCTGCTCCAACTCTTCGGGGGTCAGAGCTTGTGCTGCCGCAATCGGCTCCAGTCCCTGCAAAGTCCGCCTGCCGACCGCGCGGTACAAAAGCCCGGTGTCCAGATGCGCGAACCCAAATTGCGCCGCAACCGCCTTTGAGATCGTGCCCTTCCCTGCCGCAGCTGGCCCATCAATGGCGATAGTGAATTGTGAATCCGACATCAAACCTACCGATTATTTCGTTGCAGTTTCGCACCCAACTTGGCCATCAAAGGTTCAAAAATCGGGAACGACGTCGCGATCGGGCCCGCGTCGTCGACGGTTACACCCTTTTTGGCCCCCATCCCCAAAATCATGAACGACATGGCGATCCGGTGGTCCAGAAAGCTTTCGCAGGTGCCGCCACCGGGGACGTTGCCGATGCCCAGCCCTTCAACCGACCACCATTCATCACCTTCTTCGACAGTTACACCATTGGCGCGCAGGCCCCGAGCCATTGCGTCGATCCGGTCGCTTTCCTTTACGCGCAGTTCTTTTACGCCGCCCATCATCGTGACGCCGGTGGCATTTGCCGCAATCACGGACAAAACCGGGTATTCATCAATCATCGAGGCCGCGCGTTCGGGTGGAACATCGATCCCCTTCATATTCGGCGAGTACTTTGCGCGCAGATCGGCGACAGGTTCGCCGCCCTCTTCGCGCTCATTCTCATAGGCCAGGTCTGCACCCATCTCGCGCAGCGTGGTGAACAACCCCGCACGGGTGGGGTTCAGGCCGATGCCCGGCACCAAAACGTCCGACCCCGGCGTGAGCAACGCAGCGCAGACCGGAAAGGCCGCGCTGGACGGATCGCGCGGAACGGCGATGACCTGCGGTTTCAACTCGGGGCGACCGGTCAGAGTGATCACCCGGCCCTCATCAGTGTCCTCAACGGTGATTTCCGCGCCAAAGCCTGCCAGCATACGCTCGGAATGGTCACGTGTGGCTTCTTTCTCGATCACAACGGTTTTGCCGGGAGCATTGAGGCCAGCCAGAAGCACTGCAGATTTCACCTGGGCCGAAGGCACGGGCACCTCGTAGCGCACCGGAGTGGAGTCAGCCGCGCCAACGATCGTCATGGGCAAGCGCCCCCCTGAACGGCCCACCGATTGCGTTCCGAACAAAGCCAGCGGATCTGTGACCCGCGCCATGGGGCGTTTGTTCAGGCTCGCGTCGCCCGTAAAAGTCGCCGAAATCGGACAGGTCGCCATCGCGCCCATAATCAAGCGAACACCGGTGCCCGAGTTGCCGCAATCGATCACCTGATCGGGTTCGGCAAAGCCACCGACGCCCACACCATGCACAGTCCATTCACCGCCGCCATGGTCAGTAACCTCGGCCCCGAAGGCGCGCATGGCCTTGGCGGTGTCCAGAACATCTTCGCCTTCCAACAGGCCCGAGATCCGGGTCTCGCCCACGGCCATCGCGCCCAGAATCAACGACCGATGCGAGATTGACTTGTCACCGGGCACCTCTGCCGTTCCGGTCAGCGGGCCGCAAGGATGCGAGGTCATCGGGATGGGCGTGCCGTGTCCGGACATGGGGGCTCCTGTTTTCGCTATCAGTTCAAGGCGGATTAGCGAATTGGGGCCGGTTGGTCCAGCCGCAATCAGTCTTTGCGGCGGAAGGTCAGGTAGTGTGGCGTACGGCCTTCACGCAGGGCTTTTTGTTCATAGCGGGTGGAAATCCAGTCATCCCACGGCTCGCGCCAGTCGGCAGGGCGCTCGGCCAGCCATTCGAACCCGGCGCGTGGCACCTCTTCCAACGTCTGGCGCACATAGTCGGGAATGTCGGTAGCAACGCGGAAAATAGACCCCGGCTTCAGGGCGCGGGCCAAAGGCTCCAGATGTTCCTGCGTCACGAAACGGCGACGGTGGTGCCGCGTTTTGGGCCAAGGGTCGGGATAAAGTAAAAAAGCGCGTGAGATGCTGGCCTCGGGCAGAACATCGAACAGATCGCGCACATCGCCTGGATGCACCGCCAGATTTTCGACCCCGGCCTGACGAATCTTACCCAACAGCATAGCGACTCCGTTGATATACGGTTCGGCCCCAATAATGCCGGTATCGGGGTTGCTGGCAGCCTGGTGCACAAGATGCTCACCCCCACCAAAGCCGACCTCAAGCCAGACGTCCCTGCCATCGAACAGAGCGTTCAGATCCAGCGGATGGCGTTCGGGATTGGTTTCCCAATCCACCGCACCCGGTGACAGTGCATCAAGGTCTTCGTTCAGATACGTCTTTTGGCTGGGCTTCAGGGTTTTCCCTTTGAAGCGGCCATAGAAGTTTCTGCGCGGGCGTTGTGGGGTCTGGGTGCTCATGGCGGTGGCCATACTGCGACACCGAGGTTGGTTCAAGAGGGGCGTAGTAATCACCGGCCAACAAAAAAAAGCGCGCCGATGTCGGCGCGCTTTGATAATTCGGATCAGACGGCCGCTTTCAGCGCATCGGCCAGATCGGTCCGTTCCCAGCTAAAACCGCCATCCGCCTCGGGTTCGCGGCCAAAGTGGCCGTAAGCCGCCGTGCGCTGATAGATAGGTTTGTTCATCTGCAGGTGCTGCCGGATGCCGCGCGGGGTCAGATCCATGACCTGACCGACAGCCTTTTCGATTTCTGCGTCCGGGATTTCACCAGTGCCGTGAGTGTCGGCGTAGATCGACAGCGGCTTGGAAACGCCGATCGCATAGCTTAGTTGGATCGTGCAGCGTTCTGCCATTCCGGCAGCCACAACGTTCTTGGCCAGATAACGCGCGGCATACGCAGCCGAACGGTCCACCTTGGTCGGATCCTTGCCCGAGAACGCGCCACCGCCGTGCGGCGCTGCGCCACCATAGGTGTCTACGATGATTTTGCGCCCAGTCAGACCTGCGTCACCATCCGGGCCACCGATCACGAATTTGCCCGTGGGATTCACGTGCCACTCGGTATCGTTGCTCAACCAACCTTCAGGCAGGGTTTCACGGATATAGGGCTCTACAATCGCGCGAATGTCGGCCGAAGTCAGCGCTTCGTCCAGGTGCTGTGTCGACAACACGATCGAGCTGACACCCACAGGTTTGCCGTCACGGTAAATGACCGACAATTGCGACTTGGCATCAGGGCCCAATGCGGGCTCGCTGCCATTCTTGCGCACTTCGGCAAGACGGCGCAGGATCGCGTGCGAATACTGGATTGGGGCCGGCATCAGCGCAGGCGTTTCAGTGGTCGCATAACCGAACATGATGCCCTGGTCACCGGCACCTTCGTCCTTGTCTGCCGCTGCATCCACACCTTGGGCGATGTGCGCGGACTGTTCGTGCAGCAGGTTCGTCACCTCGACGGTTTCGTGGTGAAATTTGTCCTGCTCGTATCCGATGTCTTTGATACAGGCGCGCGCAATCTCGTCGATGCGGCCCATGTAATCGTGCAGCTTTTCCTGATCAGACAGACCAACTTCGCCACCGATGACGACCCGGTCGGTCGTAGCAAAGGTTTCGCACGCCACGCGCGCTTCGGGTTCTTCATTCAGAAATGCGTCAAGTACGGCATCGGAAATCCGGTCGCAAACCTTGTCCGGGTGCCCTTCGGAAACAGACTCCGAAGTAAATGTGTAGTTCTGTCGGGACATGAAAGTGCTCCATTAAGATTATCCCATCACGTCAGGAAGCCGTTGTAATGAGCATGCAACGGGATACGCATCAAGAAACACAGCGTCAATCCGAAAATACTATTGCTGTTCTCTGGCGTTGCGCCAAAACAGCGCGAAAAACGCCAACAGCGCGACAAATACCGGTGCATCACCCAACCGGGCGTACACAGTCGGGGCCAGCGCCTTGGGCAATGTCGCATCGAGAAAACCGGCCTGCCCCAGAGGTAAGGCCCTGGTAATACGACCCAGCGGGTCAATCATCGCTGACACTCCGGTATTGGCCGACCGCATCATCGGCAACCCTTGCTCGATGGCGCGCATCTGAGCTTGTGCCAGATGCTGATACGGCCCCGAGCGCGTTCCGAACCATGCATCATTGGTGATCTGCAGCAAAAAATCGGCACGACCCGGTGCAGACAAGACGTCCTGAGTAAAGACTGCCTCATAGCAGATAAGTGGCAGGGCTTTCCCAAGCTTGCCAGCGTCCATCAGCGAAGCACCCGGTCCGGCACTAAAGCCATTGCCAGTAGTGGCAGCCATTCCGTAAACTCCGAACTGGGCCAACATGTCGCCAAATGGCACATATTCGCCAAAGGGTGCCAGATGATGCTTGTCATAAAGCCCCTGCTGCCGGCCATCTTCATCCAGATAGATCATCGAATTGTAGATGCGCGGGCCGTCTCCTCTCTGAATTCCCAGAAATACGGGCGTCCCCTGCGCGGCGTCGGCGATTGCGGTCAGATAAGGCTGCGCGCTTCCCAGCCATGCAGGAATCGAGGTTTCCGGCCAGACAATCAAATCCGGTCGCGGGGCCGCCGCTGTGAACTCTAGTTGACGGGCAAAAAACAGCGGGGCGTAATCCGGATCCCATTTCTGATGCTGGGGCGCATTTGGTTGAATGAGGCGAACAGCATTGTCAGTGTCCGTAACAACCGGGCGCGACATGGCATAAATCAATGCGAAACACGCGGTTCCAACGGTCAGGACTGACGGAACCACATAGCCATCGCGCCGCGACAGCGCGGCCCCGAGCGGCAAAGTCGCCAGCAAAGTCACCGCGCCCAGCCCATATGGCCCGAACAGAGACAATAGCTGCGCGACCTGTGTATTCACCCAGACCTGCGCCAGCCCCGCCCAGGGAAACCCCGTCAGGACATACCCTCGGGCAAATTCCAGCAGTGAGATTGAAATCGCCAGAAACACGGCCTGTGATACGCCATCGCTGTCGGGACGCCGCACCAGCCAAAAAGCAAGCGCCCAAAACAACGCGAGGCCGCCTGCCATGAATGTCAGGGCAAAGGGCGCCATCCATCCGTGACGCTGGACATCAACTAGGAACGGCTCGACAATCCAACTGAGCGCATGCGCAAAATACCCGGTCGCAAAGGCCCAGCCCAACCACGCCGCCCTCGCCCGCGTCTCAGTCGTAAGAAACAGAGGCGACAGCAGGATCAGTGCGATCACTGTTGCCGGCCAAATGCCGAACGGAGCAAGCCCAAACGCCGCGACCGCGCCCAGCAGAGCTGCGGATATTAACCGCAACCAAAACGGCCAGCCCTGTGCAGGGTTCATTCAACGCGATCCGGCAACATGACACGCAGACGTTTGATCCGGCGCGGGTCGGCGTCAATCACCTCGAACTCAGGACCTTCGGGATGCAATACGACCTCGCCCCGTGCTGGGACGCGACCAGATAGCATGAAGACCAATCCGCCCAAGGTGTCGATCTCTTCCTCGTCCACGTCTTCGTGACTTGTCAGAGAACGCCCGATCTCGGCCTCGAACTCTTCCAACGGAACGCGGGCTTGCACGACGTAGTAGCCGGGCTTTTCCTGTATCCAAAGTTGGCCTTCGTCGGCATCGTGCTCATCCGCAATCTCACCGACCACCTGTTCGATCAGATCCTCGATCGACACCAGACCATCAACACCGCCGTATTCGTCAATCACCAGCGCCATATGGCGGCGTTCGGTCTGCATCTTCGTCAACAACACGCCAATAGGCATCGACGGCGGCACAAACAGCAAAGTGCGCAGCATCGAGACCAGATCAAACTCTGACCCCGTGCCGTTAAATCCGTGCGTAAGCGCAAAATCCTTCAGGTGTACAAACCCCAAAGGCGTATCAAGCGTTCCCTCATAGACGGGGATACGGGACAGGCCGCTGTCGCGGAAAACCTGAGCCAGTTCATCCTTGCTGATTGTCGAGGGCACGGACACGATTTCCGCCGTGGGAATAGCCACATCTTCGACCCGC
The DNA here is from genome assembly GCF_059609805.1 of Ruegeria sp. YTSC004. Classification (NCBI taxonomy): domain Bacteria; kingdom Pseudomonadati; phylum Pseudomonadota; class Alphaproteobacteria; order Rhodobacterales; family Roseobacteraceae; genus Ruegeria; species Ruegeria sp. YTSC004. Next base: position 181,962 of record NZ_JBXWMJ010000007.1, on the reverse strand, counting down.
ATTCGCCGCAGGTTGATCATGCCGCGAGGCTGAACCATGTCGACCTCATATCCATTGGTTGCGCTGACCTCTTCGTCGCTCTGCGGCGAGAACGCGTCCACTATTCGAGAAAAGAAGCCAGCTTTTTCGCTGGCATTTTCACCGCTGTCCTTCGGTTGCGCGCTCTGCGCCGCCATAGAACTGCCGTCTGTATCGCCCATAATCCTGTTCCAAATGATCGGCCAATGCGGCCACTATTACATACTATATGGGTCATCTATACCCATTTTGCCAAGTATCTCGACCTCGACCCCTTCCATCAAAGTGGCGTCGGGGTCACGGATGTGGTCATAGCCCAGCAAGTGCAACACTCCGTGAATGATCAGATGCGTGACGTGATCGTCCATGGTTTTGCTGGCGTCGGCTGCTTCACGGGCGCAAGTATCGAAAGATATCGCAATGTCGCCCAGCGCGATTTCGCCTGTAAAGTCTGGCGTGGGTCGGGCAGGCCTCTGCCCCGCTTCATCAGCGGCCAGATCTTCGGCTGGCCAACTCAGCACATTGGTCGGCGTGGGCTTATCCCTAAATTCCGCGTTCAGGTCAGCAATTCGCGCATCATCGCAGGCCAGCAGACTGATTTCGCACAGCTCGGCGTCCAGATCGCAAAAGTCCAAAACTGCCTTTATCGCGCGCGCGGCCAACGGTTCAAGCTGTTGCCAGCGCGCATCTTCGATCGTCACTTCCAGGTTCATCTCACCGTGTCCAAAGCCTTGTGGCCGCAACCGGGACGACTATGCTTTCTCGCGGCCCGAGTCGGCCTCATACGCTTCGATAATGGCGGCCACAAGCGGGTGGCGCACAACATCCTTGGACGTGAAGTAGTTGAAGCTGATGTTTGGTATCGTATTCAACAAACGCTCGGCATCGGCCAGCCCTGACTGAACACCGCGCGGCAGGTCAACCTGCGAGCGGTCACCGGTGATCACCATTCGGCTTCCTTCACCCAGACGCGTCAGGAACATTTTCATCTGCATCGTCGTGGCGTTCTGAGCTTCATCCAGCACAACAAACGCATTCGCCAGCGTACGCCCCCGCATGAAGGCCAGCGGCGCGATTTCGATTCGCTTTTCTTCGATCAGCTTGGCCAGCTGCTTTCCCGGAAGAAAGTCATTCAATGCGTCGTAAAGCGGCTGCATGTAAGGATCGACTTTGTCTTTCATGTCACCGGGCAGATAGCCCAGCTTTTCGCCAGCTTCGACTGCAGGCCGGCTGAGAATGATCCGATCAACATGGCCTCCGATAAACATCGACACGCCAGCGGCCACGGCAAGATAGGTCTTACCTGTACCGGCAGGGCCAATTCCAAAGGCCAGTTCGTTCTGGAACAGCGACTGGACATAAGCCTTTTGCGCATCCGTGCGCGGCTCGACCAGTTTCTTGCGCGTCTTGATTTCGACCGTGCCGCCTCTGAACATCTCAAGCTGATCACCGTCGCGGCTGCCGGTTCCCGTCTCCGAGCCACCCATCCGCAACTCGCGGTCCACATCGGCCGCTTCGACGTCACGTCCGCCTTCCAGGCGTGTGTACAGCGCCTGCAAAACCTCGATAGCCTGCTTCTGGGCGTCTTCGTCACCCATAACGGCCAGCTGATTCCCGCGGCGCACAATCTGGACAGATAGCTTTTGCTCAATATCTGTCAGATTGCGGTCATATTCCCCACACAGGTCTATTAACAATCGGTTGTCTGGAAACTCAACAAACGCTTCGCGCTGAGGCATTTCATCTTGCGGTGGGTTTAGGGCACCGATGGCCAATCCGCTCTCCTGTCTTGGCGTTTCACCTTGAGCGTAGACAGGAAGTCTTGGTGGGCGCAAGCCACAGTTTCATTTTTTCCGCCCAAATGGCAAAACCGCCAATGCGCCCGGCCCGTGCGCCGCACCTGTTGGCGCCGCTGTTTTGGTCGGCGCGTCAGAACCGATAGTTCAAACCCAGCTTCAGACCGCGATACTTCGGTGTCGATCTGGTTGAGGTTCCATTGCCGAAATCCACGTTTTCAGCGCTGAACTGAACGTATTCGAACTCACCCGTGATCGACCAGTGTTCGGTCAGGTTACGTTCGGCTCCGATGCTGGCAGTAAAGCCGCTGCGCCGGCCGCCACTTTCGAAGAATTGAGAGCCCCCCTGGACGGCCTGTCTGCTTGTTGTGTTGATGTCGCCATTCACATATCCAGCCGACACAAAATACAACACTGTACCGCTTTTATTGGTCAGGCCATTGCGCAGCCGAATCGAGAACACGTCCGATATTTCGGACCCGCCCGTGACCGTCTGGCCGTTGATCTGGTTGGAGGCGTCATCGCTAAGCGAGCCGAACTCGTACCCAAGCTCAAACCCGTAAACATAGTCGCGCCCGCCGCGCGCAGGCAAAACGCCGCGCCACCCGGCACGCACGCCACCCAACGAACCGCTCAGGTCCAGGTCGCCTACTTCCGAGGTTCCGCTGGGTCCAGTCAGCCCAAATCGATCGTCGCCTCTGAAAGCGTACGCGCCCGTAGCACCCAGGTAAAAGGCGCTGACGTCACTGCCGAACCGTTTGGGGTTAACGACAGGAGGGTCAGAGAGACCTTGATCCAGATTGCCTGCAGCGGTCACATCGGGAAGCGCCGTAATAGCGATCGCGGTGGTAAGAGCGGATTTCAACAGCCGCCCTGATAAACGTTTCAAAGTCTTCACTCGTACCCTTTCCATTCACCGACCTGCTCATCCCGCCGGCAAGAGATGAGGTTTCCCAAAGGCGCAAAACACTCGCCCTCTAAGCAACCTGATTTTTCTCGGAACATAATTCCGAGTAATAAATCAAGGGTAAATTTGGAATTAACAAAACCGTATGGTTTCTAAAATCCAAATAACGGACGCGTTAGCGCAACGCACCCGCCAGTGAATTTGCGCCCGATGACATGATCCGGACATCGCGCAATTCGCCTACCGCAACATCAGCGTCAGAAACGTGAACCGAATGAAGATACTCGGATTTTCCGACCATCTGACTTGGCAGACGACCCGGTTTTTCAAACAGCACTTTCACGTCCCGTCCAACCATCGCGTCCTGAATCTCGCGCTGGTGACGGGTAATCAACCCCTGAAGCCGCTGCAGACGATCGTCCGCAGCCTTGGGATCAACCTGAGACCGCTCAGCCGCCGGTGTTCCGGGGCGGGTCGAATATTTGAACGAATACGCATATCCGTATTTGACCTCTTCCACCAAATCCATGGTGGCCTGAAAATCCTCTTCGGTCTCTTCAGGGAAGCCGACGATGAAGTCGCCGGACATCACGATATCCGGACGCGCTGCGCGAATACGTTCGATCAGGCGCAGATAGCTCTCGGCGGTGTGACTGCGGTTCATTCGCTTGAGGATGCGATCCGAACCCGACTGAACCGGCAGATGCAGATAAGGCATCAGCTTGTCGCACGTCCCGTGCGCCTCGATCAGGTCATCGGCCATGTCGTTGGGGTGTGAGGTGGTGAACCGGATCCGCTCTAGCCCGTCGACCTTGTTCAGCTCCCAGATCAGACCGGCCAGCGTCATGTCACCATTCGGACCAGCGCCGTGATAGGCGTTGACGTTCTGCCCCAGCAGAGTGATTTCGCGTACTCCGCGTTCGACCAGATCGTTCGCCTCACGCAGGATACGATCAGCGGGACGGCTGACTTCGGCCCCGCGCGTATAAGGCACCACGCAGAAGGCGCAGAACTTGTCGCAGCCCTCTTGCACCGTCAGAAACGCAGTCGGACCACGTTTGGCCTTTGGTCGGCCTTTGAGTTTCTCAAACTTGTCCTCTTCGGGGAAATCCGTGTCCAGTGCCTTGGCACCGGTGCGCGTCTTCGCCTCCATCTCGGGCAGGCGGTGATAGCTTTGCGGGCCAACAACAAGGTCGACCATCGGCTGACGACGCATGATCTCTTCGCCTTCCGCCTGCGCAACACATCCCGCAACACCGATCTTGAGGTCGGGCTTTTCAGTCTTCAAACCTTTGAACCGGCCAAGCTCGGAATAGATTTTTTCCGCGGCTTTTTCCCGAATATGGCAGGTGTTCAGCAGGATCATATCCGCATCATCGGGGCTTTTGGTTTCCACGTAACCCTGACCGCCCAGCGTTTCCGCCATACGCTCGCTGTCGTATACGTTCATCTGGCAACCATAGGTCTTGATGTACAGCTTTTTGGGTTCTGACATGAAAACGGCCTTTGCATTCGCGGGATCGGCGTCGTCTATACCCAACGAACGCCGCTTGCAATGGCGACGCGATTACCTGATTTTGACCCGAAACTCCAGCAAGGCGGCAGCGGACAGGCAATGCAATACGAATCTTTCGACTCTTTTTTGCAAACGGGCAAGGCCGCTTTGGCAAAGGGACCCCTCGCGTTGGTTTTCGTCGAAGATGACGTCGAAATTGATAGCACCATCCGTCACCATCTGAATCTGGGCTTTGAGTCTTTGATCGTATTCATGCCGCAGGAATTTGTGCTGGACCCCGAACTTGGGGATCAAGTTCACCGCGTCACTCTCAGCTGCGTTCCCCGCACCATCGTGTTTGAGACGATCAACAAGATCATTCAGGCGGCACCAGGTTTGTGGATGTATTACTGCTTTAACGCCGAGTACCTCTTCTTTCCCTTTTGCGAGACGCGTTCAATCGGAGAGATGCTGGCGTTTCACACTGAAGAGCGCCGCGACTCGATGCTGAGCCATGTTGTCGATCTGTATGCCGAGGATCTGAACGAATTCCCGAATGGCGTCGCACCTCAACGCGCGATGATGGATCGCACAGGGTATTTTGCCCAGGCGCGTCTGGATTCAATGAAGCACCCGAAGGAGCGCCAGCTGGATATGTCTGGTGGTTTACGATGGCGGTTCGAAGAACACGTTCCCGCACAAAACCGCCGAATTGACCGGATCGCCCTGTTCAAATCCAAAAGTGGATTGTTATTGCGGCCGGATCACACGTTTAACGACGAAGAATACAATACGTATTCTTGCCCGTGGCACCACAATTTGACTGCTGCGGTGTGCTCGTTCCGGGCAGCCAAAGCCTTGAAAACCAACGCAGGATCTACCTTCGACATTCCAACATTCCGCTGGCGCAATTCGATCCCGTTCGAATGGTCGTCAAACCAGTTGCTTGAGATGGGGTTGATCGAAACGGGCCAGTGGTTCTGACCCGCCTCTTTGACCTCTTCGGTGTCTGATCACCGCCGCAGCAACATCGGAAACCAATCCTCGCGCAAGCGCTGGCCTGGAATCATGTCATGCCCCGGAAACGGCGGCGATGTCCGGCCTGGCCGCTCGACATATCGCGCATCGTCACCAACCAAACGCAGTGAAAATGCGCGGCGGCGGCTGTCGGATTGATTTCCTCGCGCGCCGTGAAGCGTGCGATAGTTGAAAGCAACCGCGTCGCCCGGCTCCATCTCGAACTCGACAACCCGCATCCCTTCGGCATCCGGGTCCGGGGCCGGGATGTACTGGCCTTCGTCGGGAAAGAACCCGTCTTCCGAAACCCAGCGGGTCGGCAAGACCTCTTTCTCCCACCGGTGCGAGCCTGCCACACAGCGCAGTGTGGCTTGCGTGACCGGATCAAGCGGCGACCAAAAGCTGATCGTTTGCTGCCCTTCAACAAAGTAATAGGGCCCATCCTGATGCCACGGCGTCGCCATCGAGGTTCCGGGCTCTTTGACCAAAACGTGGTCGTGGAACATCTGCACTGTATCCGACTGCATCAAATCTGCCGCGACTTCTGCCGCCGGGGATTCGTGAATGACCGTCTGAAATTGTTCAATGCGCGACCAGTTGCAATAATCGTCGAAAAACCGACCCGTCTGGCCTTCTTTCTTGTTCTCGGAAGCATACGGCCCGGGATCCGCCATATTCGCTGCCACCCCTTCGCGCAGGGCCTCAACGTGATCGGCAAATAGCCCTTTGATCAGGACAACGCCGTCCCGTTGATAGGTGTCGATCATTTCGTGAGTAACCAAGGGGTGCGTCATGTCTGTCTCCGTGCCGGCGGTAGGACGATCTGCGCATGGATGCCCCCTCTGTTCAAATAATATCTTTCTAAGTTAGGTTTAATTTCATGTTATATATTTCACTTCGCCAATACGAATATGTCTGTGCTATCGGCCGCTTCGGCAGCTTGTCTGCCGCGGCGCAACAGCTGAATGTCTCACAACCTGCGCTGTCCACCGCTCTGACGCGCGTCGAATCGCATCTTGGTCATCCGTTATTTTCGCGAAAACGCGGGGCCGCGCTGGCGCTGACCCCGCAAGGACGCAGATTTATCGAAGACGCGGAAAACTTGCTGACCAATGCGGCCCGGCTTGAGAAAGCGGATCAGGTCAGTGCAACCTGGGCACAGTTGCGATTGGGGTGTTTCGTGGATTTGGCCCCGTTTTTGCTGGCCAAGGCGCTGCACCCGCTTCGCGTGGCACTGCCGGACTTGACCGTTTCGTACAAGGTGGACGGGTTCGAAGGGCTGATATCTGGCCTGATTGACGGGCGTATAGATTTGGCGCTGACATACGGCATGAGCATGGATGCCGGATTTCAACAGCAGACCCTTTTCCCCAGCAGGCCAAATGCCATCATGGCCCCGGATCACCCATTGGCGCACGTGCCGTCTGTTTCGCTGAGCGAGCTGGCCGCCCATCCGCTAATCCTGTCAAACGAAGGCCTCTCATCACAGCACGTGCTTGGACTGTTTCGGCAGATCGGATTGCGACCTTCAGTGGCACACCGGGCGGCAACGCTGGAAATCCAGCGCAGTCTTGCCGCTCATCATGAGGGGGTCGCGATCAGCTATGCCACCCCGCCCTCGAACGTCAGCTATGACGGAATCCCCCTGGTCAGTCGCCGAATCCTGGATGACATCGCTGCGGAACCTGTGGTTCTGGCCCGCCACGGCATCGGCCCTACAGAGCCGCACATCGCGCAGGCGGAACAGATTCTGATGGAGTTGTTGGCCTGAGTTACTTTTTCCGCAGACGGATCACTACGTCGACCGACGCGATTTCAACGCCCTCGGGCGCTTCGGGCAGGCGTTGAATCACCAATTGATCCGACGGCGCATCACTCAGGCGGCTTTCGTCTTCCCAGAAAAAATGCGGATGATCGTGGGTATTGGTATCGAAATAGCTTTTCGAGCCATCAACCGTGATCTCCTGCAGAACCCCGGCCTCACAAAACGCGCGCAGCGTGTTGTAGACCGTTGCCAGAGATACGGCGTCCCCATTCTTTTTGGCCGCCTCAAACAGGCTTTCGGCAGTGACATGCCGATGGCGACCATCGCCGACTAAAAGCTCGGCCAAAGCGACACGCTGGCGCGTTGGGCGCAGCCCCGCGTCAACCAACCAATCTGTGGCTCTGTTCTGGCTCTGAGGTGTCATCAATCCGAAACCCAATTGTTGCTGAACCATATATAGGTGCTGTGTTCGGGTAATTTCAAATGAAATTCATTCGCAAAGAATGCCGTCTGCACAACAGGATGTGACGTGCTGCTCTTGCAGGACCTTGCATACGGGTGCTAGACGAGGCCAGATATAACGAACGGACCCCTGGCAGGAGAGGCGGCAGAATGGCCCAATTCCCGAGCAGCTTTGACAAGGACGATCTGCTGAAATGCGCCCGTGGCGAATTATTCGGCCCCGGTAATGCGCAATTGCCTGCACCTCCGATGCTGATGATGGATCGGATCACCGACGTCTCGGCCGATGGTGGCGCGCATGGCAAAGGCCACATACTGGCCGAATTCGACATCACCCCTGACCTGTGGTTCTTTGATTGCCACTTCCCCGGCAACCCCATCATGCCCGGCTGTCTGGGACTGGACGGCCTATGGCAGTTGACTGGTTTCAACCTGGGCTGGCGTGGCTGGCAGGGACGCGGCATGGCCGTAGGCGTCGGCGAGGTCAAGCTGACCGGCATGGTCCGCCCGGACCGCAAGATGCTGACCTACAAGATCGACTTCAAAAAAGCGATCCAGACCCGCCGCCTGACCATGGGTGTGGCGGATGGTATCGTCGAAGCGGATGGTGAAATGATTTACGATGTCAAAGACATGAAAGTCGTTCTGTCCGAAGCCTGAGCCTGACCGGCCCGAAATAAGGAGCACGCACATGCGTCGAGTAGTTGTCACCGGTTTGGGGGTCGTGTCCTCCATCGGGAACAATGCCCAGGAAGTATTGGCCTCTCTCAAGGCCGGAAAGTCCGGCATCGAGGCCAACGAGCAGATGGTCGAACACGGCTTTCGCAGTCAGATCGCCGGAACGCTCAAGATCGATCCGGCTGAGCATGTAGACAAGCGTACCCTTCGCTTCATGGGTCCCGGTGCAGCATACGCGCATATCGCCATGAATCAGGCAATCGCCGATGCTGGCCTGACAGAAGACCAGGTCGTGAACCCGCGCACCGGTTTGGTCGCCGGTTCCGGCGGTCCGTCGACCAGCGCAATGCTGACGGCGCATCAGACTGTTCTGAAAACCGGCGCGACCAAGCGTATCGGCCCCTTCGCCGTGCCGAAATGCATGTGTTCGACGATCTCGGCCAACCTTGCGACCGCGTTCAAGATCAAGGGCATCAATTATTCAATCACCTCGGCCTGCTCGACCTCGCTGCATTGCATCGGCAACGCGGCGGAACAGATCATGCTGGGCAAACAGGATGTCATGTTCGCCGGTGGCGGAGAAGAACTGGACTGGACCCTGTCCTGCCTGTTCGACGCGATGGGTGCCATGTCCTCCAAGTACAACGACACTCCGGAAAAAGCATCCCGGGCATTCGACCAGGATCGCGACGGATTCGTCATCTCCGGCGGCGGCGGGATCGTCGTTCTTGAGGATCTGGAACACGCGCTGGCCCGCGGCGCAAAAATTTATGCCGAAGTGACTGGGTATGCGGCCACGTCGGATGGCCACGACATGGTGGCACCATCCGGTGAAGGTGGCGAACGCGCGATGCGTCTGGCTCTGTCGACCATGCCCGAAGGGCGCAAAGTCGGCTACATCAACGCCCACGGCACCTCGACCCCGGTTGGAGACGTTGGCGAAGTTGAAGCCGTGCGCCGAATCTTTGGTGAAGGCAATGTGCCCCCGATCTCATCGACCAAGTCGATGACCGGACACGCACAGGGTGCGGCAGGCGCGCTGGAGACGATCTTCTGCCTGTTAATGCTGGACAATGATTTTATTACGCCGTCGATCAATGTCGACACGCTTGCCGAAGGCATCTTGCCCGGTGAAATTGCAACTCAAGTAGTTGAAAACGCAGGATTGGATAGTGTGATGACCAACAGCTTCGGCTTTGGCGGCACCAACGGGTCCATGATCCTGTCGAAGTATAACGGGTGAATGTAATGTCGGATCTTCTAAAAGGTAAACGCGGCCTGATCATGGGCGTGGCCAATGACCGCTCGATTGCGTGGGGCATTGCCAAGGCCATGCATGAGGCCGGTGCCGAACTGGCATTCACATATCAGGGCGAGGCGTTCGGTAAACGTCTTGAGCCATTGGCCCAAAGCCTGGGCAGTGATTTCATGGTGGACGCGGACGTCACGGATGACACCTCGCTGGATCGCGCATTCGAAGAGCTTGGCGCGCGCTGGCCCACCATCGACTTCGTGGTTCATGCGATTGCCTTTTCGGATAAATCCGAACTGACGGGACGTTTTCTGAACACCACGCGTGCCAACTTCAAGCACTCGCTGGACGTGTCGGCGTATTCCTTCATCGAGGTCGCGCGCCGCGCTTATCCGCTGATGCAAGAGAATGGCGGCACGCTGCTGACCCTGACGTATCAGGGATCGAACAAGGTTGTTCCGAACTATAACGTCATGGGTGTGGCCAAAGCCGCACTGGAATCGGCGACCCGCTATCTGGCCAACGATCTGGGTCCAGAAGGCATTCGAGTCAATGCGATCTCGCCCGGCCCGATGAAGACGCTGGCAGGTGCTGCAATCGGCGGTGCCCGCAAGACTTACAAATTCTGCGATCAGAACGCGCCCATGCGCTCGAACGCAACGCTCGAGGCTGTTGGCGGCACGGCCGTTTACCTCACTTCAGATGCGGGAGCATGCACGTCGGGTGAGATCATTCGCGTCGATGGCGGCTTCCACGTTCTGGGCATGCCGCAACCTGATCACATGTGACCCGATCTTTCCCTGCCGGTGCCAAGATTTCACCATCTTTCACGGGCAGGGATATCGGCATGAGCAAAGCCGAACATATCCTTTCCAGCAACACTCGCAGCATCCGGTCGCGCCGCAGATCCGGATTTCTGGGCACGCGTGGCATTGTCGCGTTATTGGCCCTGACCACCCTATTGTTGTTTGTGTTTTTCACACAGCCGCAGATGCGGGAAACCGTCAAAGCCTGGATCAGCCTCATAACAGGCTGATCCAACTCGTTTCATTGGTCAGTTAATTGAAACGACCTCGATATCGAAAATCAGATCCTGACCAGCCAATGGATGGTTAGCATCCAGCGTGACGGTTGCTTCGTCGACCTCGATCACCGTCACCGGAACCGCCTGTCCGTCTGGCGTTTGCATTTGCAATTGGGTGCCAGGATCCAGCGGAATATCGTCCGGAATGCCTTCACGCGGGATCTGCTGGCGCGCTGCGGGGTTGATCGGGCCATAGGCGTCCACGCAGGCGATCTCGACCAGCTTTTTGTCCCCAATGTTCAAACCCGGCATCGCCGAATCCAAACCCGGGATAATCTGGCCCGTGCCAACGACGAATTCCAGCGGGTCACGTCCTTCGGAACTGTCAAAGACGTTTCCGTCCAACAGCGTTCCTGTGTAATGGATGCGAACCGTGTCGCCTTGTTTGATTTCCGTCATATTGGTCTCCGGCCTCTTTTGGGGTTTAGCGGCCAAGCCTAGGAGGTAACACGACATTGTAAACCCCACCCTCTTTCATGCCCGTTATTGTTGTGCAAACCTGCGCCGGACGATCAGGAGGGGACCGGATGCCAATCACAACCTGCATTTTCGATGCGTATGGAACGCTGTTCGACGTGGCCGCCGCCGCACGACAAGCAGCCGGGGAACCGGGCTTTGAGAAACTGCAACATAAGTGGCCCGAACTCGCCAATCATTGGCGCCTGAAACAGCTGCAATACACCTGGCTGCGCGCGGTCACGGATGCTCATGCGGATTTCTGGGATGTTACACAGGATGGCCTCGACTGGGCGCTTGAGGCGACCGGCCTGGACGGCGACGCAACACTGCGGCAACGGCTTCTGGATCTGTACTGGGAATTGCAGGCCTATTCCGAAGTTCCAGAAATGCTGCGCGCACTAAAAGCGGGTGAGTTGCAAACAGCGATCTTGTCAAATGGCTCGCCACCGATGCTTGATGGCGCGGTTCAGTCAGCGGGTATCGGGGACGTTTTGGACGACGTGTTGTCCGTGGAAAGCGTCGGAGTCTTCAAGCCGGATTCGCGGGTCTATGACCTTGTGCAGGAACGGTTCTGCTGTGCCCGAAACGAGGTTCTGTTCGTCAGCTCGAATGGCTGGGATGCGGCTGGGGCCAGCGGGTACGGCTTTGTCACCGCCTGGGTCAATCGCGCCGGGGAACCGATGGACCGCTTGCCATGGAAGCCTGCGCATGTACTGTCCGACCTAACGACGATTCCGCAACTGGCTGGACTTTAATGGCATTTTTCACTTCGTCTGATGACAGGCGTCTTTTTTTCGAGGACACCGGCTCTGGTGCGCCTGTGCTTTGCCTTGCCGGGTTGACCCGCAACAGCAAGGATTTTTCGTTCCTCGCGCCGCATCTGGGTGACATGCGGGTAATTGCGATGGATTACCGCGGGCGCGGTCGCTCGAACCATGACCCGGACTTTATGAACTACAACGTCCTTCGCGAATCTCAAGACGCGATCGAGCTGCTGGACCATCTTGGTCTGGACCGTGTGAATGTCATCGGCACCTCGCGTGGGGGGCTGATTGCCATGGCGCTAGCCGCCAGCCATCCCGAACGGTTGTTGAGCGTTGTTTTGAACGACGTCGGTCCGGTGCTGGAACCATCGGGTATCGCCAAGATCATGGAATTTGTCGGCAAGCAGCCCGTTTCCAAAACATATGATTTGGCGGCCCGGGCGTTGCAGCACGTCTTGGGGCCCCAATTTCCCGGCGTGTCACTAGCGCGTTGGCGGCAGCAGGCGGAAGTCCAATTCGACGAAACGCCTGATGGTCTGACCCTCAGCTATGATCCTGCGCTGCGTACAGCGCTTCTGGAACAGGCCGCTGCAGGGCCCGCCCCTGATCTGTGGCCCCTGTTTGAAGCACTGCAGAGCATTCCAACCGGCGTCATTCGCGGCACAAATTCGGATATTTTGGGCAAAGACACGCTGACTGAAATGCACAACCGCCACCCTGATCTTATATCGACAGAAATACCCGACCGTGGTCATCCCCCGTTTCTGGATGAACCACAGTCGGTAGAACTCATTCGCAAGGTACTGGTCACCGCATGAGCACACTTGAAATGATCGAGGCCGCCGCCGAGCGCCTCAGAGGGCATGTTCGCGAGACACCGATTCTAACCTCGCCGTTTCTGGACAAAATCGCGGGCCGCCGCGTGCTGGTGAAACCCGAGTGTTTGCAACATACCGGCAGCTTCAAGTTTCGCGGGGCCTGGTCGGCGATATCGGCCCTTGGTGATGCGGACCGGCAGCGCGGTGTCATCGCCTATTCCTCGGGCAATCATGCGCAGGGCGTGGCCTATGCGGCCGCGCAGCACGGGATTTCCTCGGTCATCGTCATGCCCTCTGACGCACCGCAGCTAAAGATCAACAACACCCGCGCGCTGGGGGGTGAGGTCGTTCTGTATGACCGCGCAAACGAAAGCCGCGAAGAGATTGGCGAGGCGCTGGCGTCCCAACGCAGTTTGACCCTGATCCGGCCTTACGACGAACCTCAGGTCATCGCAGGACAAGGCACGGTCGGGTTGGAGCTGGCGCGGCAGACGACCGATTTGGGTATCGAGAAGGCGGATGTTCTGGTGTGCTGCGGTGGCGGCGGGTTGACCTCGGGCACTGCACTGGCGCTGGAAGGTCACGCGCCGGGGCTGCGGGCCCGCCCGTGCGAACCTCAGGGGTTCGACGACGTCAAACGGTCTTTGGCCACGGGTCATATCCAAAGCAACAACGCCGCATCGGGCAATATTTGCGATGCGATTCTGACGCCGCAACCGGGCCAGATCACATTTCCGATTCTGAACCGGCTGTGCGGTCCAGGCTTGTCGGTGTCCGAAGAAGACGCGCTGCGCGCCATGGCGCATGCGTTTTTGCGCCTAAAGATCGTTCTGGAACCGGGCGGGGCGGTGTCACTTGCCTCGGCCCTGTACCGCGCGGACGAAATCGAAGGTGATACAGTGATCGTGGTAGCATCGGGTGGCAACGCCGACCCCGAAGTCTTTGGAAAAGCGCTGGAATACCTGACCTGACAAGTCGTTTAGGCTGGGGCAACCTGACATGTGGGCGTGTGACGCCAGGGGATTGAGTCGTGCAGATCGCAGACATTGGAAACATTCAAATCCACTACCGGATCGATGGTGATCCAGGCGGCGCGCCAATTGTGTTTGCCAATTCTTTGGGAACCGATCTGCGGCTTTGGGACGATGTGTTGCCGCACCTGCCTGCAGGGCTGCGTGTGATCCGTTTTGACAAGCGCGGGCATGGTCTTTCGTCGCAACCCCCGGCCCCCTATTCGATGGGTGCGCTTGTGCGGGACGTGGAAGGATTGCTTGATTTCCTTGAAGTCCGCGATTGCGTGTTTGTCGGCCTTTCGATCGGCGGGCTGATTGGACAAGGACTGGCCGTCAAACGTCTGGATCAGGTCCGCGCTTTGGTGCTGTCCAACACCGCAGCCAAGATCGGTATCCCTTCGATCTGGCAGGACCGCATGGACGCGATACGAAAAGGCGGGATCGAGGCCCTGGCTGATGCAACCATGGAGCGCTGGTTCTCAAAGACGTTTCGCGCATCACCCGAGCATCTGCTTTGGCGCAACATGATGGTGCGCCAGCCGGTGGATGGCTATCTGGGCTGCTGCGCGGCAATCTCCGGCACAGATTTCTACACCCCCACCAGCGGCCTGCGCCTGCCGACCCTCGGCATCGCCGGCAGCGAGGACGGATCGACCCCACCGGATCTTGTGCGGGAAACCGTTGACCTGATCCCCGGCTCTCGGTTCGAGCTGATGCGACGCGCTGGGCACTTGCCTTGTGTGGAACAGCCGGCAGAATACGCGGCATTGCTGCACAGCTTTCTGACCGAAATCGGACATGTTTGAAGGAGCCTTGGTTTGGCCGATCTTCTGTTAGTCCATGGGTCCTGCCACGGTGCCTGGTGTTGGCGCGACCTTATCCCGGCGTTGGAAGCGCTGGGGCACGAGGTACGCGCCATTGACCTGCCCAGCCACGGATCGGATCCGACGCCCGTTGCCGATGTGACGCTGGACAGCTGTCGCGACACAATTTTGGATGCGACCTCGCGCAATACAATCATTGTCGGTCATTCCTGGGGTGGCTACCCGATCAGTGCCGCGGCCGAAGCCGCACCGGAGGCCATGCGCGCCCTTATCTACCTTGCCGCCTACGTCCCGCAGGATGGTCTTTCGATGGTGGAAATGCGCAAACGATCGCCCCGGCAGACAATCCATGATGCGGTCGAAAAATCAACTGACGGCCTCTCGTATACGGTTGTACCAAGCAAGGTGCATGATCTGTTCTACCACGACTGCCCACCCGAAACCGTGCCATTTGCATTTGCGCGCTTGTGCCCGCAAGCCATCGCACCACAGGACACCCCCGTGCCCTTGACCGGCAATTTCGACCGGGTTCCCAAGGCCTACATCCGGGCAACCGATGACCGGACCATCCCGACCGAATACCAGGAACAAATGAGCCGCAGCGCCCCCGAAGCGATGCGGCATACGATTGCCACGTCGCATTCCCCGTTTTTTGCGCAACCCCAAAAACTCGCTGATTTGTTGGACAAAATCGCAAAAGACCTGCCAGGGTCACAAGTCTGAGCACATCCCTTTCAACCCGCATCGTCTGCGGATAAGGTCCGCCCAAATTATCATCCTTGCGGTTCAAATGCGTCTTCCCTTTTTCTTCGTCCTTCTCACGGTCATGATCGACGCCATGGGCATCGGCCTTGTCCTGCCTATCATGCCGGAACTGATCGTCGAAGTTCAGGGTGGCACATTGGCGACAGCTGCGATCTGGGGTGGCATCCTCAGCACCGCGTTTGCCGCCAATCAATTTGTGTTCGGACCGGTTCTGGGTAACCTTTCGGATGCTTACGGGCGACGGGTGGTATTGCTGGTCTCGCTGTTCGTCATGTCACTGGACTATGTTGTCATGGCGCTTGCGGGCAGCATCTGGTTGCTGTTGGCCGGACGCATCGTCGGAGGCATTACGGCTGCCACGCATGCAACGGCGGCGGCTTTCATGGCGGATGTGTCGAAACCCCACGAAAAGGCTGCAAACTTTGGTCTATTGGGCGCAGCATTTGGCGTCGGGTTTGTCTTTGGCCCAGTACTAGGTGGGCTGCTGAGCGAATATGGCACACGTGCACCATTTTGGGCTGCGGCGGGTTTGTCTGCACTGGCCTTCATCATCGGTGTATGTGTCATGCCCGAGACGGTCACCGACAAGACGGGCCGGGCCTTCAGCCTGAGGCGGGCAAACCCAGTGAACTCTCTGCGCGCGATTGCCGCGTTGCCCGGTATCCGGCCGATGCTGTGGGTCTATCTCCTGTACTCCATCTCGATCTATGTCTACCCGGCAATTTGGGCGTATTTCACAACCGAACGGTTCGGCTGGTCACCACAAATGATCGGCCTGTCATTGGGCGTCTACGGGATCGGCATGGCGGCCGTTCAGGGCGGCCTGATCCGTCCCGCAACCAAGTATTTGGGGGAACGCGTTACAATCATCTACGGCATGGGCTTCGAGCTGTTTAGCTTTTTTCTTCTGGCCTTTCTGACCAACGGGATCATTGCCCTGATGCTAATCCCAATCACTGCGATCGGAGCGGTTGTGACCCCTGCCCTGCAGGCCCTGATGTCGCGTAAGACGCCCGATTCGCAACAGGGTGAACTGCAGGGGGTGCTGACATCCTTGCACGCTTTGTCGATGGTCATCGCACCGTTGCTCATGACCAGCGTGTTCGCCCAGTTCATTAAACCCGACGCGGTGATCTACTTGCCGGGCGCACCATTCCTCTTGGCATTCGTCATGATGGTGATCTGTCTTCTTGTGTTTTCCCGTTCACGTGGGGTCATGGCATAACTACGACATCCCTTTGACGGATTCCGCCTTGCAGCGTCCCGATAAGCGCGCCACCGTAGCGCAAAGCGAGAGAGGGACAGCATGCAAACCATCAAAGCCGCCGTTTGCCGGGCGTTCGGTGAACCTCTGGTCATCGAAGATATTCAGATCGCACCGCCCAAGTCAGATGAGGTCGAGGTGACACTGGATGCGGTGGCAATTTGCCATTCAGACATTTCATTTGCCGGTGGTGCGTGGGGCGGGCATCTTCCTGCCGTCTACGGGCACGAAGCAGCGGGTATTATCACTGCGGTCGGCGACTCGGCAGGTGAATTTCAGGTTGGGGACCCGGTTGTCGTTACCCTGATCCGGGCATGTGGCTCGTGCCCCTCTTGCGCGGGGGGGAAACCAACTGTTTGCGAAACGCCTTATGACAAGGTCAACGGGCCGTTGCGCACAGCAGATGGTGGACCACTGGAGCAGGCTATGGCCTGTGGTGCCTTTGCCGAAAAGGTTGTGGTCAGCCACCGACAGATCGTCAAAATTCCGCCGTCGATGCCCAAAGACGTCGCCAGCCTGCTGTCCTGCGGAGTGATCACGGGCGTCGGCGCCGCCGTCAATGCCGCCGGGCTGCGGCCCGGACAGGACGTGGTGGTGATCGGTGCCGGAGGTGTCGGGCTGAACGCAATTCAGGGCGCCCGCATCGCCGGTGCACGCCGTATTGTGGCCGTGGACATGACCGAAGAGAAGCTGAACATTGCCAAGGAATTCGGCGCGACCCACGGCGTTTTAGCAGATCAGAAAGCCCCCTGGAAGGCCGCCTACAAGGCGCTTGGGGGGCGCGGCGCAGATGCCGTTTTGATCACCGTCGGCGCGATTCCTGCCTACGACCAAGCCCCTCGTTACTTGGGTCCGGGTGGTAAGGCGGTAATGATCGGGATGCCGCACTCCGGGGATATGGCAAGCTACGAGCCGGTAGTTCTGGCCGCGCTGGGTCAGGGTTTGATCGGATCAAAAATGGGCGATGTTGTCATTCAGCGGGATATTCCGTGGATGATCGACCTTTATGATCAGGGACGCCTGAAACTGGATGAACTGATCTCAGGCCGATGGTCGCTGTCGCAGATCAACGAAGCGATCGAGAACACCAAAACCGGATCCGCCAAGCGTAACGTGATCGTTTTCGACAGGGATTAACCCGGCAGGGCAGGAGACCACCTGATGAAACTGCAAGACCTCGACATCATTGTCACTGCCCCTCCTGCGCCCGGATGGGGCGGGCGGTATTGGATTCTGGTCAAAGTCACGACCGATACCGGGATCACGGGCTGGGGTGAATGCTATGCATCCTCGGTTGGCCCCGAGGCGATGTGCCATGTCATTCGGGACGTGTTTGAACGGCACATGCTGGGAGAGAACCCCGAAAACGTTGAGCTGATGTTCCGCCGAGCATACTCCAGCGGATTTACACAGCGTCCTGATCTGACGGTCATGGGCGCCTTTTCAGGACTGGAAATCGCGTGTTGGGATATTCTTGGTAAAGATCGCGATCGCCCGGTCTATGCCTTGCTGGGGGGATTGGTGAACGAACGCATAAGGGCCTACACCTATCTGTACCCCCTGCCCCAACATAACCTGAACGATTTCTGGACGTCGCCTGAACAAGCTGGCGAATGTGCCGCCGAAATGGTCCGGCGCGGGTTCACAGCCGTCAAGTTTGACCCCGCCGGGCCCTACACTGTTCGGGGCGGGCACATGCCTGCGATGTCCGATATCTCGATGTCTGTTGCGTTCTGCAAAGCGATCCGAGAGGCCGTGGGCGACAAAGCCGATCTGCTGTTCGGCACCCACGGCCAGTTCAACACCGCGGGCGCAATCCGATTGGGTCAGGCGCTTGAACCCTATTCACCGCTTTGGTTCGAAGAACCGACACCACCGGACATGATTGAAGATATGGCTCGTGTCGCGCGGAACGTTCGGATCCCGGTCGCGACCGGTGAACGCATGACCACCAAAGTCGAATTCGCGGCCGTTTTGCGGGCTGGGGCGGCGGAAATCCTCCAACCGGCGCTGGGTCGTGCCGGCGGAATTTGGGAAATGAAGAAAGTCGCGGCCATCGCTGAAGTCTTCAACGCCCAGATGGCCCCACATTTGTACGCGGGTCCGGTTGAATGGGCCGCAAATATCCATCTGGCCGCGTCCATCCCCAACCTGCTGCTGCTTGAGACCATAGACACGCCGTTTCACGATCAACTCATCAACGGCTCATTGCAGGTTGAGGCCGGATTTGTCCCCGCGCCGACCGCACCGGGCCTGGGGATTGAGGTGAACGAAGACCTTGCACGGGCGCACCCTTTTAACGGTGATGGCCTGCATCTGCAGATGCAGGAAGAGCCCTGTGATTACGTGAACGGAAACGCCTTTCAAGGTGGTGCCCCTGCAACCGAGGGGTGACAACTCAATAGGTCTTGGGGCACATTGACCCAACCCATAGGTGTTAAACAGGCAACGCGTGACACTTGAAGACGACCAAACCGAACAAACCGAAGCCGCGCTATCTGAAATGAAAGAAAGCGCGGCTCGGGCCTCTGCATTTCTGAAAACGCTCGCGCATGAGGGGCGGTTGATGATCCTGTGCCATCTGGCCGACGGCGAAAAATCCGTGGGTGAGTTGGAGGCCTTGTTGCGTATCCGTCAGGCTGCGGTCAGTCAGATGCTGGCGCGCCTGCGCGCTGAGAACATTGTTGCGACGCGCAGGGACGGAAAGTCTATCTATTACTCGCTGAACAACGACGGCGCGGCGCAGGTGATCGCCGTTCTTTACGATATGTTCTGCGGCCCCGACAGCGAATAACCCTTAGTTCGATACATAGCCCGCGATCACCTGCAACAGTTTGAACGCGGTTGCGGCATCATTTTCGACCACGGCCAGGAATTCCTCTTCACCAATACGCAGGCACGACAGTTCCGTCTCGGCGATCATGCTCAGCGCCCTAGGTTCCTTGCGGATCAGGCCCAATTCTCCGACCAGGGCACCGGGGCCGACCGTGGCAATCAACTGATCCACTCCGTCGGTTTGCGGAAGGTACAGCCCGGCTTCCCCGTCCAGCACCACATAGGCGCCGTCGGTTGGCTGATCGTCCTTAAGGAAAACAACCTCTCCTGCTTTGGCATCGAACCAGCGCGCACCAAAGGCCAGCAGGCGCAGCTGTCGACGGTCCAGCCCGGAAAACAGCGGTGTCTGTTCCAGCGCGCGCAGCTTGCGCGAAAGGTCAGCTGAGGCGGCACTGTCTTCTTCCACGTCCGCAGGTCCTTCGTCCGAGACGACCCGACCTTGCCTGATTTCCACATACATGTCGAACACGCTCGGGTTTTCGAACTGGTCGTTCAGGTAGATCACCGTGGTATCCGGCAGCAAAGCGCGTAGATTTTTGTACACGGCCACTTTCGAGGCCATGTCATAACTGGCCAGCGCATCCTCAAGGATCAAGATATCCGGTTTCTTGATCGTCGCGCGCGTAAAGGACAGAGGTTCAGCAAAAACCGCGGGCAGGTTTTGACCGCCAAGCGCCACCGGCACGTCATAGATCAGTTCGACCACCAACGGGCGCGCACCGTTTTCGTTCAATACATCCACGATCAGTTTGCGCGCCTCGTCCGAACGGGCGCCGCCGATCTGACTGACCTTTCCGAACAAAGCGTTTTCCAGAACCGTCAAGCCAGGCGCGAACTTCGTTTTGTCTAACGGGACAAATACATCGAGCAACCGTTCCAACAACTTTTCGGAATGGCTATGCCGCAACTCAAGAATGCGGTCTTTGAGGTCGTCGGTGAAGGCTGGTCCAATCTGCTCCGCCGAAATCACGAACGGAACGGCCAGCAGGTTTGCCAGCTGTTCATCATTCAGCCCCGATACGCCCTCGTTCCGGGTCTTTTCGACCAGCTCGACCGCAGCCTCGTACGTTTGCGCCTCTAGTCCCAGTTTGCGAAACAGCGGGTGATCGGTGCCGTCCAGGCCGAAAATCTGGCGCAGCATCTCAATCACATCGCGTGTCAGGCTCACCAGAGTCTCATCCAGACCAAATTCGCGCAATTGCTCAAGGAACACGGTCTGCTGCGCCAAAAGCTCCTGCGTGACCGGCACTTTGGGCGTGGCGAACAGCAAGTTCTCCGCAACCGGCAAGGCAGGATTATAGCTGTCGCGATCAAAGATCAGGGCCTGTTGCTCCAGCCCTGATGCTTTCACCGCATCCTGAACCAAAGGTCGCAGTTCGACCAGTTTGTCGGCCAGCTCGGGATGCTCGGCGGCATCGAAGACCTGTTCGGCCCCGCGCAAAAACAGCGCCGCGCCGGAACCCATCCCGTCAATCAGTTTCAACCACCAGTCGCGCACCTCTTCAGCGCTGGCCAATCCCGCAGTCGTCGGGTCCAGCCAGTTTGCCTTGAAGGGGTCCGGGCTATTGCCGGCCCGCAACGTCTCATCATATCCGGGGTCGTTTGTTTCGGTTGTCTGTGGCTTGAACCGCATCGGCATCATGACGTTGTCGCCCAGCGTACCCTGGAACATTACGGGTCGTGACGAAGCATACCCAATACGGGCGGCCACAACGCTTTGATGCAGCTCTGCCAAACGGATATCACCGATCCGCACTCGGCCCGAGCTGGGCAGAATTTCCCGCGTCAGCAACTCTGCCAAAGCGCGGCGATCTTCTTCGCTGGGGGCCGCGATCCCGATGATTTTCCCGCTGGGAAAGGACAGGTTCAAATCATCCAGAACCTGGTTACCGTCCATATCGCGGACCGAAACATGGTCGAGCACTATGTCGCCGTTCAGCCTTGGCGTGGTCTCGGGTTCGCCATCGAACAGTTTTTCGTCATGCATTCCGGAAGGTGCAAACCGTTCCGTCACCACGTCCCAGCGCAGCGACATATCCTGTGTCTGGTTATAATAGGTCAGCAGTTCCTTCCACGGCGAGCTGAGGTCCTTATACGCAGCCAGGGCCGCAACCAATGCACCCAGCGAAACCGAACCCTGCAGGACCAGAAGACCACCAACCAGATAGAACAGGAACGGCGTTAGCTGCGAAATGAAGTTGTTGAGGAACTTCATAAAGAACTTTTTCTGGTAGATCTCGAACCGGATACCAAACAGGCGGCCCAGTTGATCGGACACCATCGCCCGGCGGTATCGCCACCCGCCATTGGCACGCAACGTGGACGCGCCCGCCGCGTTCTCGCCGATTTGGGCGGCCAGCAACCGAACCTCTTGAATGCGTTTTTTGTTCAGAAGGTTGATCTGTCGCTGCAGTTTCGGAATCAGCCAAGCTTGCAGCGGGATCAGCGCAACTGCCGCCAACCCGAACCAGAAACTTTGCAGAAACAGGAAGGACAGGATGGTGATCATCTGGCCCGCCTGCAAAACTGGTTGGCTGATCGCATCACCCATAAGCCCACCCATCGGCTCGCTTTCGGCGGTGACCATCGACACCAGCTCGCCTTGGCTGACGCGTTCGAAATAGGGTTGAGGGAAACGCAACGCGCGGCTGATCAGCACGTACCGGAACCGGCGCAACATACGCTCGCTCAGCACGCCTTTCATGGTGTTGATGCGCATTTTCATCAGGCCATGCGCCAGCACCGCAATCAGGAACCCGATGCACAGAACAATCAGAAATGTGGTCTGCGGCAGGCTATAGCCCCAAACATCCACAATCGGACTGGCAGCACCGATTGCATCGTTGATGATGCGTTTGGGAAGTTCGAGTGTCAGATAGAGTAGTGGAAACAACGTGGACGTCACGGCCAGCAGAATCAACTGGTCGCGCTTCGAGTATTTCCAAATAAACTGGAAAATTGAACGTTCTATGGAACCTGCCCCTACTACGGATCACTGAAACAGTCTTGACGAAAGTGCAGTAAATCCAACACTGTGAATTTACGTTAGTCCAGCCAAAAGAGGCAAATAGTTTCCAGTTTGAACAGTTAATTGCCAAGTGTGAACAAGTTCATTTGCGCAACCACAGATTAGTGCCTAGAGTCTGTTCTGGGACGATATTGGGAGGACTCATTTGACTGCCAGTTTAGGCGCAGTGCTATTGATGCTCTGCTTGTTGCAGATCAAACATATGTTTGCGGATTTTTTTCTCCAGACTCCTAAAATGTTGGCAGGGCGCGGTGAGTATTTTCACGCGGGCCGCGCGCAGCATGCCGGTGTGCATGTTATCGGGTCAGTGATTGTCTTTTTGCTGTTTGGCGCGCCGTGGTCGTTTATTTTGATCATTGCGGCGCTGGAATGGATTGTTCACTTCAATATTGATTTCGCCAAGGCCAGCTATTCGGACAAAAAGCAACTGATACCGACACAGGCCGCGTTTTGGCGAGCTGCCGGTCTGGACCAGTGCCTGCACAACCTGACCTACATTGCCATGGTATGGGCCTGGGCTACATTCGCGACCTGATCAGCGTTAGACTCAGGCGACGTTTTCCAGGGATTGCGGGCAATACGCGTCCAGCCACATTCGATCCAAATGGTCAATTCTAGCGGCATCGAAACGTTCCGCTTCTTTCCAGTAGCGACCAGACGGAACGAAGTAATTCAGCTGTTCCTCCGCCTGCAGTGCCGCTTGCATACTTTTTGTCGACGGCAGCGCGGCAGACATTAAGGTGTCAGTCGTCACCGAAGGAAAGACCAGCCGACTTTCACCCTGCGACAGTCGAACCACGAGGCAGTTCTGCGCGGCACCGAACAACGCTAACCGGGCGGATTTCGCCTCAAGCGATCGCAGCGTCACATCAGCGCGCAAAGGATCGGCTGTTCCGTTGCCGTAAAAATGGGTCTGGCCGAAATTTGGGTAAATCATATCACAGCCCAAAAATGCCAAAACGGCAGGTTGAAGCGCGGCCAAGGCCCAGTAACCGGCCGTGAACGCCATAGTCCCACCAGCATAAACAAACCCTCCAAACTGGTTTTGAAGGGGAACGTATTCATCGGCTTCGACAATGCGTTGGCCGTGGGCCAGTTTGTCTGGACGATTGCGGACAGGGAAATCCTCGGGGTGAATAAGGACATCCCAATCATCACGAATTCGCCATGCGTTGTTGATGGCAACGATGTGGGTGAACGGATCCCGAGGCCACTCGCGCGCGGCCACAGCGGCCGGCGCACTGCCTAGTATCAGAACGCGATGTGTCAGCTCGGCCATCCTGGGTCCTGCGCTTTTTCAGTTCCCCGGAAGGATAGGGCGATTTTTTTCCTTAACTACCCCAGTACAGAAAAACTGCTTTCTTCGTTGATGGGTCGCTTGCGGGAATAGAACCCGACATCAATGCTCCGCCCGATATAGGGAAGTTCGTATTGCAGCGGCTGCGCATCGTGATCCGCGCCACCTTCGCAATACGCGATCAGGGCGGTCATCATCTTGCCCGCAATCGGAGCATTCTTGTACTGGTTCCCGCTGGTCCCGCAGGCCATGTAGAACCCCGGCAGGCTGGATTTGTCGTAGATCGGAATCCAGTCTGTGGATGCGTCATACAGGTCCACAACTCCGCGTGTTTTAGACGGGATGCCAAGACTTGGGACGCGCTGTGCATACCGCATGGCCTGCGTTGTCCACTGGTCGGTGAAATCGTGATTATAGTTCACATCGTCTTCGCACCATTGATGCGGATCGCATTCGGGGTCTTCCGAGCCAACCAGAATGTGGTTGCCGTGCTCGGGTCGGCAATAGCAGGCAATATCGCTGTCCGAGACAATCGTTCCGTCGTTTTCGAAATCAAACCCCTCGGGTGCGGGGACGTGCACAACCTCTTGCCGCAACGGGCGGGTTTCGATCGTCATATCATCCAGGACACCCGCCATCTTGTTGATGATCGCTGAGCCAGGGCCCGCGACGTTCACGACGATTTTTGCGTGGATTTCTTCGCCCGAGGCAAGTTTAACACCTGAAACCCGATCGTCGCTGGACAATATCTCGACCACTTCGGCACCAGTGCGCACTTCTGCGCCATGCAGCTTGGCAGCATCCATCAAGTTCTGCGCGGACAAAGCCGGGTCCGTGACATATCCCGCCTGCGGCCAGAACACGCCGCCCTGCATCTTGCGCCCGTTCGGGTGCCCAAATTCCGGATCATCCATCCGGCGCGCCGGTGTGAAACTGTCCTGCGAGTAGATCGGCAGGCGCTCACTGACTTTATCAGGTGACCATTCTTCGAACGGGCAATCCAGATCGGCGCTGTTTTTCATGTGTTTTTCCAGCAAGCCATTGGCATCGGTCTTCATCACCAGACAGCCGGTTTCGCGGAATTGCGCCAGATTGGCATCCTCGGGCAGGCCGAGGTAGTCGGCCCAATCGCGCCAGTAGTGGTAACCTTCCCACGCAAACGCCGTTCCGTCGAAGGTCGAATAATGCATGCGGATAATGGCGCAGGATCCGGCAGTCGAACCGTGGCCAACCTGACTGTTTCTGTCCAGCGACAGGGTTTTCCAGCCCGCTTTGGCCATTTCAAAGGCGATGGCCGCTCCGATCACACCTGTTCCGATGATGATTGCGTCAGGTTGACTCATGAGGCTTCTCCCTTCCAATAGCGCGTTGAATAGGCGCTGAATTCTTCGACTTCCTCGGGCTTGGGCTCAACCCCGGTGAAGACATAAAGGTAATGCGGAACCATTGCGATCCGCGTGGACATTGGTTCGTTCAGCTGGGCCAGATCGTACCCGATCTGCATGTAGTACAGCACGCGGGCGCGCGTTTCGGCCTCAACTTCGGAATAGCCGTACCGCGCGAACATGTCGTGAAGCGCTTCGAGCCTGCGCGCATCCGACTGATCGAGCGCCCGGCGCACTTTCCCCGATTTGCGCGCCCAATCCCGGACGGCAAAATCCAGCGCGGTATCGAACAATTCGGTGTTCACCACGCAACGATGCACGTTGCAGACGGCTGCGGTTATCGTATCCGCTGGGGCCTTGGCCTGCGCAACCAAAGCCGCTGTATTCGTCGCATGCCAGCGCGCTAGCAGGGCATCCAAAAGCTCTTGCCGGGATTTGAAGTACCAATAGAAAGACGACCGCGACACGGCCATCCGTTCAGCCAGGTTCAGGACCTTGATCTGATCTACACCGTCCGAGATCAGCACATCCATAGCCACGTTCAGCCAGTCGTCACGCGTGACTTTGATGTTACCAACCAAGGGTTCAGCTTCGGGGTCATCCCGGTGCAGGATGGGTTTTGTGCTCATCTAACTCTCCGGCGGGGCGCCGCCCTCAGCCGTACGGCGCGTAATATAGTCTCGCAAGGCACCAATGCGGTCGCTGTCTGTGGGCGGGGCCTTAAAGTCATTCACAATGCCTTTCCAAACCCTGGTTGCGCGATGATTGGCATCCACTGATCCGCGTTCCGTCCAGGTTCCGAAATTTGCGTAATCGTGCAAATGCGGTTCATAGAATTCGGTGTTGTAGCGCTCCATCGTCTGGCTCGACGCAAAGAAGTGCCCGCTTGGTTCGACTTCGCTCAGCGCGGTGTCGAAACCGATCTCAGCTTTGCCCGCCTGCGCCCCCGCGCACAGTTCGGCGATCATGTTCAGGACCTCGGCGTCACAGATCATTTTCTCAAAAGACACGGTCAAGCCACCCTCGAGCCAACCGGCCGAATGAATGATTACCGTCGCCCCTGCCATTAGACAGCCCCAAAGACCAAACTGGTTTTCATTCGCCGCCTGTACATCGTTGATGTTCGACGCTGATCCGGCAGCTGACCGCCAAGGCAGCCCAAGGTGCCGCGCCAATTGACCTGCGGCAAGCGAAGCCTGGAAATGTGAGGGTGTTCCAAATGCGGGCGCACCCGATTTCATATCTACGTTGCTGGTGAACGTGCCATAACACACCGGCGCACCCGGTTTGGTCAGCTGTGCCAGCGCCAGCGCCGCTAACGCCTCAGCATGTGAAAGCGTTATTGCCCCGGCCACTGTAATCGGGGCCATCGCGCCCATCAGGGTGAACGGCGTGATGATCGACATCTGTCCATTGCGAGCGAAATCAATCAGCCCCTGCGCCATTGGAATATCCAGCGTGCGCGGGCTGTTCGTATTGATGATCGTATAGCAATGCGCGCCCGCCTGAAACTCATCGTCCGACAGACCACGCGCGATAGAAAGCATTTCAAAGCAATCCATCACCTGCGGCGTCCCGCGTGAGAAAAAGAACGGGAACTTGTCGGTCAGCTCCATCTGCGCCTGCGTCGTGAAGTAGTGGCGCAGATGGGTTGGAACATCCTGCGGCTCGACCTGAGGCGAGATCATCTGGAACACATCGAAATGGTGCGTCAGCTTGAGGAACTCCAGATAGTCCTGCCCCGATGCCGGGCGGCGGCCGCGTTCAAGATCTGTCGCGTTCGGTGCCCCTGCCCCCGGCTGAAACACCAAACTACCTAGCTCAAGTGTGAAGTCTCTGTGTCGCGCGCCTGCATGGCACGCAATCGACTTTGGCGCTGATGCAACAGCGGCCTCAACAATGTCGCGGCCGATAAACACCATCTCGGTATCTTCATCCACACGCGCGCCTGCTTTCGCAAAGAGACGCCGGGCTTCCGGAAGCAGGCATTTGACGCCCAACTCCTGAAGTGTTCGCAAGGCCGTTTCGTGCATGTCCGCAATCTGATCCGCCGGGAACACCTCCATCAACGGGAAGGGATTCTTCAACTGGCGATAATTCACGTTCCGACTCGGCGCAGGGGCTGCCTCGGCGCTTCGTCCGCGCCTTCGTCGCCCGCGTTCAGGTGTTTGCGACATCATCGTCAGCCCCTCATCGCTTTGCCTTGAGGATCGTAAGGCGAAGGTGCGATGACCCGCGCCGAGCGCTCAACGCCAACTACGTGCACCGACAATTCTGTCCCCGGCTCGGCCTTTTCGCGGTTGACTAACGCCATTGCCAGCGACTTTCCAGTGTAGTGTCCATACCCGCCCGAAGTGACGAAGCCCACGCGCTCATCGCCTGCCCAAACGGGTTCGTATCCGCTGGCGTCCGCGTCTGCGGCGTCCACTTCCAGTGTTACCTGAACCTGCGCCGGACCATTGCCGTCACGTTCTGCGACTGCCGCATCCTTTCCGACAAAATCCTTGCCCCAGTCGATCCAGCGATCCATTCCGGTCATGCCCGGAGTGTAGAGCTGCGTGAATTCTGCAGACCAGATGCCAAAACTCTTTTCCAGCCGCGTCGACAGCATCGCGTTGAAGCCACATTCGCGAACACCTTCATCTGCCCCGGCCTCCAGCAACATACGGCGTAGCTTGATGTGGTCTCCGTAGCGGCAGTTGATCTCGTATCCTTTCTCGCCGGTCACAGACATGCGGGCAACACGTGCGCGAACGAGCCCGATGTCGAAATCACCGCAGCCCATGAATTTGAGGTCCGAGATGTCCTGTTCGGCCAGTTTTTCCACAACCGCTTGCGATTTGGGACCGACTACGGCGAAACCGCAATATTCCTCGCCCAGATCCCGGACAGTAACGCCGTCGATCATGTGATAGTCAAACCAGCGCATGTGCCAAGCCCGCAGGTAATAGCTGCCCATGATCCACCAGGTACCATCGCCCCAGTTCAGAACGGTCAAGTCCCCCTTGAGCCGCCCATTTTCACCCAGCATAGGCGCCAGCTTTGCGCGACCCGGCGCAGGTAGTTTCGAGGCCATGACTTTGTCGAGCCACACTTCTGCATTTGGTCCCGAGACCTCGAACCGCGAAAAGCCCGAAATGTCCAGCAATCCCACGCCTTCGCGGATTGTCTTGCATTCCGCGGCGACGATGTCATGCGCGTTCGAGCGCTTGAGCGTCGGTGTTTCCTCGAACCCTTTCGGCGCGAAATACAGCGGCACTTCAAGATCCCAACTGACGCCCCATTTGCAACCCGCATCCGTCATCGCGTCGTGCGCCGGGGCCATCTTTAGCGGTCGGCCCGCGGGCAATTGCTCGTTCGGGTAGGTCATAACAAAGCGCCGGGAATAAAACTGGCCCGTAGTTTCACGGATGTATCGCTTGTTCTGCGCAAAATCACCAAAGCGCGCCACGTCCATTGGCCAGGCATCCGCCTCGGGCTCGCCATGGATCATCCATTCAGCCAGCGTTTTGCCGACGCCCCCGCCCTGCAGGAAACCTGCCATAACCGCGCAGGCCGACCAGTAGCCGCGCTTGCCCGGCACCGGACCGACCAGCGGATTGCCATCGGGGGCAAAGGTGAAGGCACCGTTTACCCAAGTCTTGATGCCTACGTTCTGGATCGACGGATAGCGTTCAAAGCCAAGCGTCAGCTCGTTCTCGATCCGATCAAGCTGTTCCTGAAACAGCTCCTCACCATAATTCCAAGGCGCGCCGTCCATGGCCCAGTGTTCGTGATCCACCTCATAAATCCCGACCAGAACGCCTTTCTGGTCCTGCCGCATATAGGTGAACCCCTCGAGGTCCACCGTCATCGGCATTTCGAATTCGGCTTCAGCGACCTCGGGGACTGTATCGGTGATCAGATAGTGGTGTTTCAGAGGAGACACCGGCAGCTCCACCCCGGCCATACGCCCTACTTGCTTGGCCCAAAGGCCAGCGGCGTTAACCACGTGTTCACAAGTGATTGTGCCCTTGTCGGTGATGACCTGCCAGCCATCATCGGTCTGGATCAGCTCCTCGACCTTGGTTTCCTCATAATACTCAGCACCGCGTTTTTTGGCAGCCGTCGCATAAGCCTGCACCGTGCCGGTTGTATCGATATAGCCCTCGCGATCAGCCCACATCGCGCCCAATACGCCGTCGGTGGACATGATGGGGCAACGTCTTTGCGCCTCTTCCGGAGAAAGCAACTCGCAGTCGTCAATGCCGATGGATTGGAAAATGCGATAGTTCGCCTGCAGCCATTCCCACCGTTCTGGCGTACCCGCCAATGTCAGACCACCGGTCATGTGCAACCCGATATTCTGACCAGACTCCTTTTCGATCTCGCTGAGCAGATCGATTGTATAGGCCTGAAGCGACGCCATGTTTGGGTCCGCATTCAGAGCGTGAATGCCGCCAGCCGCATGCCAGGACGAGCCGGACGCCAGCCGCCGCCGTTCCAGCATGACCACATCTGTCCAGCCAAACTTGGCCAGATGATACAGAACCGAGGCGCCCACAACGCCGCCCCCGATGACCACAACGCGATACTGAGATTTCATACTGCGCTCCCCTGTATGACTAAGGAAGGACGCTAGTGGCACTGTTCACTTCTGTCTAGACATTTCTGTACAGTTCCGCGCAAGCGAAGAACCGGCCTCGGGCCAGCAGTTTCTAGAGCTGAGCGCTGGGACGGGATGCGACCTTGTCGAACCATGCCAAAGTGGCTGTATTTTCTTGTGGAATCCGTTTCTTGATCACGCGGGCAAAGTCCACAAAGACAAAGGTGGAAATGTCCGCGAGGGTGAAGTCGGCACCTGCGATAAACGCACTTTCGCCCAGCCGCTGTTCGAGCAGCGAAAAGAAATGATCAACCCGCGCGGACCCTCGCTGAGCCAATTCCGGAATTTGCCGGTGATTCACCGGACCCGGAATCGCCCTGTCCGCAAAGGCCGGATGCGTGTTGCGCAAGGCCTCGGCAACAGGCATGCCGCCCTGTTGTTCGACAATGCTGTTCCACATCAGAACCTGTCCCTTTTCATCGGGTGTGCGCCCCAATAGCGATGGCTCGGGAAACCGCGCCTCAAGGTAAGCGGCGATCCCAAGATTCTCGGTTAGCGTGCTGCCCTCATCCGTCACCAACACGGGGACAGTTGCATTCGGGTTCACCGCGCGAAATTCGTCGCTGAGTTGCTCACCTTTGCCGATCGAGATTTCTCGGGTTTCGATATCCAAACCCTTTTCGGCAATGAACATGCGCGCGCGCCGCGGGTTGGGGGCCGTGGAACAATCATAGAAAAGCATTGAGGTTCCCTTCCAGGTCAGCGGCGGTAGATAAAACAGCGACCTTTGACGGCCCCTTCGGGAAGGGAAACTTCGGTCAAGGTATCGAAATACATCCGGTCGCTGGACACCATCAAACCACCCTCGGCTAATAGCGGCTCGATCAATGGTGAGACAAATCTGGCGAAGTCGTCGTTCTTTTTGCGGTTGTGGCCGCCCAAGTCCGCGTGGATCAGACTGGCCGTGGCTCCGAACCGATCCACCGAGGCCGGTAGTGTTTCTCGCACATCCCCCAAAATCACCCGATCTGCGGGCGGCGTGGAATCCGGATGCGACGCCACGGCGCGCTCGAACACATAAACAGGTCGACCTGAAATATACTGCACCATGTGATGATAGGTGCGCCCGTTGCCCAACCCCAGTTCGAACACTGGCCCAGGCATTCCTTTGGTTTCAGAGATGGCGAAATCCAGACAGGCCCGTTGGGACACCATACGGTCGATGAACAGATCCAGGCGGCTTTGGTTGTCGGGCACGGGGAAATCTCTCCTTGATATCAGTCAGCTCATGATTTGGGGCCGACACCGCATGTGATGACAAATCCTCAAGGATTTGTGTAGGTAAATTGGCCTAAGTTTCACATTTTCGCGACAATTCGGCCCAAGAACGGGTTTGACTACACAGGCACAACCGCGCGAGACTAAGTCAAAAAACACAGGGAGTTGAATACGCCGATGTCGAACCACGGACGAACGGGTGGAAAACCCGCATGACTGCGTTGTTGTCCGTCAGAGACCTCAGCATCGGTTTTGGTGCGGGCGACTCAGTTGTCAAAGGTGTCAACTTTGATGTCGAGGCTGGGCAGACATTGGCTCTGGTCGGTGAATCCGGATCGGGAAAAACCATCTCGTGCCGGGCGG
Organism: Ruegeria sp. YTSC004; assembly: GCF_059609805.1. Lineage (NCBI taxonomy): Bacteria > Pseudomonadati > Pseudomonadota > Alphaproteobacteria > Rhodobacterales > Roseobacteraceae > Ruegeria > Ruegeria sp. YTSC004. The sequence goes on along the minus strand of NZ_JBXWMJ010000007.1, from coordinate 150,810 downwards.
CCTTGCGTATTCTGCCACGTGCCGCGCAAATCCGCAGTGGCACGATAACCCTGAACGATTCAAAAGGCTTCGAGGATCTGACCAAGATCAGCGAACGCCAGATGCGCGACATTCGCGGCAATCGGGTTTCGATGATTTTTCAAGAACCGATGCGATCACTATCCCCGTTGCACAAGATCGGCAATCAGGTCAGCGAGGTCTTGTGGCTGCATCGGAGCGCGTCCGAGGCGCAAGCCCGCAAAGAGGTCCTGACCCAATTCGAACGCGTGGGCTTTCCTGATCCGCAGCGTGCGTATGATTCTTACCCGTTCGAGTTGTCGGGCGGCATGCGCCAGCGCGCCATGATTGCGATGGCAATGGTTTCCAAGCCGGAACTGCTGATCGCAGATGAGCCGACGACCGCGCTGGACGTAACGACACAAGCGCAGGTCCTGGGGCTGATTAAGGAGTTGCAGCGCGAGACGGGCATGGCCCTGATCCTTGTGACACACGACCTTGGGGTTGTTGCCAATATGGCGGAACAGGTTGTCGTCATGCACAAAGGCCGGGTGATGGAAGCTGGTGCCGCCGCGCCAATCCTCAGCGCCCCAGCGCACCCCTACACACAACAATTGTTCAACGCGGCCCCTGCGATTCCAGACGAAGATTCGGTCGGGCTGCCGATGCCGGATGAGGACCTCATTCTACAGATGAAGGGGGTGTCCAAGACCTACACTATGCGGTCCAGCAGGGGCTGGCAGGGGGACAAGCTGATCTATGCCTGCCGAGGTGTGGACCTGAATCTGGCCCGCGGCAAAACACTGGCAATCGTCGGCGAAAGTGGCTCGGGCAAAACAACGGCGGCGCGGATCGCCCTTGGCGCGGAACTGCCCGATCCGGGTGGCGAGGTTCTGTTTCGCACCTCGCCAGGCGAAGACCCGATCACCGTGCACCACATGAACCGCTCTCAGCGCACGGCCTTTCAACGCAAGGCGCAGATGGTGTTTCAGGACCCGTACAGCTCGCTCAGTCCGCGGATGCGCATTCAAGACGCGCTGACCGAGCCTTTGGAAATCCACTCCATTGGTTCGACCGCCGAACAGCGGGACAAAGCGGTCGAGATGCTGCAGCGTGTGGGACTGAATGGTGATATGCTCAAACGCTACCCACACGCCTTTTCCGGCGGACAACGGCAACGCCTGTCGATTGCGCGGGCGATGATGCTGGACCCGCAGCTGATTGTCTGTGACGAACCGACATCGGCACTGGATGTATCGGTTCAGGAACAGATCCTGACCTTGCTGGAAAACCTGCAGGACCGGTTGAACCTGTCCTACCTGTTCATCTCGCACGACCTTGCGGTTGTGGCGCGCATTGCCGACGAAGTGGCCGTGATGCGCCGGGGTCTTGTCGTCGAACAGGCCCCGCCCGAGACACTGTTTTATAACCCCCGACACCCTTACACCAAGGCGCTGATTGCCGCCCAACCAGAACCCGACATCAACCGGCCCATCGACCTTAAACTGGTTGCGTTGGGCGCTGGTTCACCAGACAGTTGGGATGACACCTTCCGATTTACGGACTCCGTGATACCCTCACTGGTAGAGATGGAGCCCGGCCATAAGGTACGATGCCATGTTTAAAACCACTCGCCCGCTTATTCTGGCTGCCACGTTGGCTGCCACTTTGGTCCTGCCCGCCACGGCAGGAACACCGACCCCTCAAGAAAGCGAATTCTGGAAAGCCGAAGTAAACGCCGGGAACCTGCCACCGGTCGCAGAGCGCCTGCCAGCCGAACCTCTGGTCGTGGATCTGGCCGCCAAAGGCCGCGAGTTTGGTGCCCCCGGTGGTACCCTGCGCACCATGGTGACCCGGTCAAAAGACATCCGCCAGATGGTTGTCTATGGGTATGCGCGACTGGTTGGGTTTGACGAAAACTACGAGATTGTCCCCGATCTGTTGGAATCCTATGAAAATGATGGGAACCGGAAATTCACACTGCATCTGCGTGACGGGCACAAGTGGTCCGATGGATCGCCGTTCACATCCGAAGACTTTCGTTATTGGTGGGAAGACGTTGCCAACAATGAAATGCTCAGTCCTTCTGGCCCACCTGACTTCCTGATTGTTGAAGGTAAAACGCCAACCGTGACCTTCCCGGATGAGACAACTATTGTCTTTGAGTGGGAAAACCCAAATCCTGATTTCCTGCAATCGCTGGCCCAAGCGCGCCCGCCATTCATCTACCGGCCGTCTGAATTCCTCAAACAGTATCACGAGAAATTCGCAGATGCTGAAGACCTCGCCTTTCAGGTCGAAGACGCACGGGTCAAAAGCTGGGCGGCGCTGCACAACAAACTGGACAACCTCTACAAGTTCGACAACCACGAACTCCCGACGCTGCAGCCTTGGCTGAATGCAAGTTCGGGCAAGAAGATCCGCCACAATTTCGTTCGCAACCCATATTACCACCGCATCGATTCCAACGGCGTTCAGTTGCCTTATATCGACGTCGTCGAGATGGAAATCGTCGCTGCTGGCTTAGTCGCGGCCAAGACCAATGCTGGCGAGACTGATCTGCAGGGGCGCGGTCTGGCGTTTCGCGATGCATCTATCCTGAAAAAAGGTGAAGCAGGCGGAGACTACAAAACCTTGTTGTGGAAGACCGGTGTCGCATCACAAATCGCGATCTACCCGAACCTGAACTACTCGGATGAGGTTTGGCGCGACGTTCTGCGCGATGTTCGTGTTCGGCGGGCGCTGTCCTTGGCTATCGACCGCAAAACCATCAATCAAGCGCTCTATTTCAAGCTGGCCCATCCCGGTGCGATGTCCGTTTTACCCGCGTCTCCGTTCTATGACGAGGAAAACGCAAAAGCCTGGGCGCAGTATGACGTTGAGATGGCCAACGCCCTACTGGACGAAGCTGGCCTGGCCGAGCGCGATAAAAACGGCATTCGCCTGCTGCCGGATGGCCGCCCGATGGAATTGATCATCGAAACCGCCGGTGAAAGGCAAGAAGTTGAGAACGCGCTTCAGATCGTCACCGATACATGGCGTGAAATCGGTGTGGACCTGATCATGCGCCCACTGGACCGGGACATTCTGCGCAACCGCGTATTTTCAGGCAACACCATGGCCTCAGTTTGGTTCGGCTGGGATGACGGTATACCGCAGGCGCACACATCCCCTGCTTATTTGGCCCCCACGGATCAGGTGTTTCTGGCCTGGCCCAAATGGGGACAATTTTATCAGACCGGCGGCGACGTTGGTGAAGCGCCTGACATGCCCGAAGCCGAGCGTTTGATGCAACTGGCACATGATTGGGAGGTTGCCACCACCGACGAAGAGCGCAAGGCAGTCTGGACCGAGATGTTGAAAATCCACGCTGACCAGCTTTTCGCCATCGGAATTCTGAACGGCGCACCGCAGCCTATCGTAGTGTCCAACCGTCTGCGCAACGTGCCCGAGCAAGGCATGTGGGCATGGGAGCCCGGCGCACATTTTGGCATTCACCGCCCCGACGAATTCTTTTTCGCCGACTAATCAGGAGCAGCTAAATGGTAATGCTGCGCTATGCGGTGTATCGCTTTTTTACGATGCTGCTGACTTTGCTGGTGGTGTCGGTTCTGATCTTCGTGATCATCAACCTTCCACCCGGCGATTATCTGAGCAATCAGATCGCGGAATTGCAGGCATCTGGCCAGTCCGCCGGGGTGGCCAAGGCCGAGTTCCTGCGCGCGGAGTACGCTCTGGATCGTCCCGTATGGGAGCAATACTTGATCTGGATGGGCTTCTGGCCCGGTCCGCACGGGTTCGAAGGCCTGCTGCAAGGCAACTACGGCTGGTCCTTTGAATTCGACCGCCCCGTGGCCGAAATCGTTGGTGATACTTTGTGGCTGACGGTTGTGGTCAATCTGGCCGCTATCCTGTTTGTTTACGCCGTTGCCCTGCCGCTGGGTGTCCTCGCTGCAGCAAAATCGCGGACCTGGATCGACTATACGTCGGCCTTTGTTGGCTACCTTGGTCTGGCGACGCCCAATTTCCTGCTGGCGTTGATCCTCTTCTACTACGGCCACCGTTACTTCAACCTGCCTATCGGCGGCCTGATGGACCCATCGTTCGAAGGCCAGCCCATGAGCTGGGAAAAGTTGAAGTCCATTCTTGTCCACCTGATCGTGCCGACCTTTGTCATTGGCACATCTGGCGCATCAGCCATGATGCAGCGCCTGCGTGCGAACATGCTGGATGAACTGGGCAAACCTTATGTGGAAACGGCCATTGCCAAGGGTATGGCGCCATCGCGAATGCTGACAAAGTATCCGCTGCGCGTGGCGTTCAACCCTTTTGTTGCAGATATCGGGAACCTGCTGCCGTCGATGGTATCCGGATCGGTTCTGGTGTCGGTCGTGCTTGGCCTGCAAACCATCGGCCCGACCTTGCTGACCGCACTCAAAACCCAGGACCAATTTCTGTCTGCCTTCATTTTGATGTTCGTGGCCTTGCTGACACTGATCGGCACCATGATCTCTGATATCTTGCTGGTCATGCTGGACCCGCGTATTCGATACGAGGGGCGTGAAGCGTGACCAAACACACCGACGGTCGCTTTGTCGACGATGCACCTTTCGACGCGGATGCCGCCCTGCAACAGTTAGAGCGCGCCGATCTGGACGCACCCAACTGGGTTCTGGTCTGGCGGAAATTCAAAACCCATAAGCTGGGTTTGATTTCAGGCGTCTTCCTGCTGTTCTGCTACCTGATGCTGCCCTTCGCTGGATTCATCGCCCCCTACGGTCCGAATGAACGAAACGGCGAACACCTTTACGCCCCACCACAAAGCATCAATTGGTTCCACGATGGCTCCTTCATCGGCCCGCATGTCTATCCGATCGTGGCCGAAGCTGATCTTGAGACCTTTCAGTGGAAATTCGTGCCCGACACAGAAGACCCTCGCCCGATCCGCTTTTTCTGCGAGGGGACCGAGTACAGGCTTGCCGGGCTTGTAAAATCGGACACCCACCTGTTCTGCGCGCCAGAGGGCGCGACACTGTTCCTTTGGGGATCCGATCGTCTGGGCCGCGATGTGTTCAGCCGCATTCTGTACGGTGCGCAACTGTCGCTGACTGTCGGCCTGATCGGCATTTCGGTATCGTTCACCCTTGGCATCTTTTTTGGATCAATCGCGGGGTATTTCGGCGGCAAGATCGATTGGGTCATCAACCGCGTGATCGAGGTCTTGCGCTCGCTACCTGAACTGCCGCTGTGGCTTGCTCTATCGGCGGCGGTGCCCTCAAACTGGAGCCCGGTTGCTGTTTTCTTCATCATCTCGATCATCCTCGGGATTCTCGATTGGCCCGGCCTCGCCCGTTCGGTACGCGCAAAATTCCTGTCCCTCAGGGAAGAAGAATACGTCCGCGCCGCCGAGATGATGGGTGCAAGCTCGGGCCGTGTCATCCGTAAGCACTTGCTGCCGAACTTTATGTCTCACCTGATTGCCTCGGCCACATTGTCAATACCGGCCATGATCCTCGGGGAAACCGCGCTCAGCTTCCTGGGTCTTGGCCTGCGGGCCCCGGCCGTCAGTTGGGGTGTGATGTTGAACGATGCGCAGAACCTGGCCTCGATCGAGATATACCCCTGGACGGCAATCCCGATGCTACCGATTATCGTGATCGTGCTGGCCTTCAATTTCCTGGGTGACGGGCTGCGTGACAGTCTGGATCCATACCAGCAATGAGCTTGATTTCAGCCCTTCCTGCAACTGACGGATACCGCAAAACGGGCGCCGGGGCTTGGTCCAGCGTCTACGCGGTATCTGAATTGGCGACGGCAACCTTCGGCGCGGTGGGTCAGGAACTGGCTCGTCTGATGACGGCGCTGAACCTGTCGCCCAGTGCCCCGGATGTGTCTGTGGATCACCGGCTGGCCTCGCTTTGGTACCAATATTCCTTCAAGCCCAATGGTTGGGAGATGCCCAACCTCTGGGATGCGGTCGCGGGCGATTACCAGACTGCGGATGGTTGGATCAGGTTGCACACCAATCTGCCCCGCCACCGGGTGGCGGCACTTAAGGTCCTTGAGGTCAAAGCAGATCGAGACGCGGTCTCTCAGGTGGTGCGGCAATGGTCCGCCAGCGAGCTGGAATCGGCAATCGTGGCCCAGGGTGGCGTTTCCGCAGCCATGCGCAGCCGAGCAGTGTGGTTAGAGCATCCGCAAGGTAGGGCCGTGTCACGCGATCCACTAATCGGTTGGCACAGCCCGCGACAGATCAAACTGCGACACCGATCCGAGGCCACGGCTGAGCGCCCTTTGGCAGGACTGCGCGTCCTCGACCTGACACGCGTGCTGGCTGGGCCCGTCTCAACGCGAACCCTCGCCGGTTTTGGCGCTGACGTTCTGCGTGTCGACCCACCCTGTTGGGACGAGCCCGGTGTCATACCCGATATCTCTTTGGGTAAATCCTGCACTTACCTCGATCTGAAATCGCCCTCAGGTTTGGAAAAGCTGTACGAGTTGCTGTCTCAGGCCGATGTGTTCGTCCACGGGTATCGCCCCGGTGCTTTGGATGCGCTCGGCCTGACTAGGGCCAAGCGCGATGAACTGGCCCCTAACCGGGTCGAAGTCACTCTCGACGCTTATGGCTGGCAAGGTCCTTGGGCTGCGCGGCGCGGGTTCGACAGCCTTGTCCAGATGAGCGCAGGCATCGCGGATGCAGGCCGTGACTGGGCGAATGCGGACAAACCAACTCCGTTGCCGGTTCAGGCGCTGGATCATGCAACCGGCTATCTGATGGCCGCCGCTGTGCTATCCGCCTTGGCTGAGGCCGCCTCGGGGAATGCGATCATGCTGGGCCAGCTCTCTCTCGCGCGCACGGCCGAGTTGTTGGCCATTCTCGGCAAGTCCGACACGAAAGAGGTCATCACCGGTGCCAGTCCGTCAGACTACAGCCAAGCTCTCGAAGAATCTGGCTGGGGCGCCGGTCACCGCCTGAAACCTGCTCTGACCGTTGGCGAGGCCAAGATGTTCTGGGACAAGCCTGCACCTAAACTAGGCACGTCGGCTCCGGTCTGGGCCACGGCCATCACCTGAGCCAACCGCCGCGCGGTACGCGCGGCCCGGCCCAACGCTTTGGGTCACGTCTCGCCAGAGACGTTACCCAAAGGGGCGGGAGACCCCCTCAGCGATCATCACCACCCGGGCCGATATCGTCCAAATAGTCCTCGTCAATCGCAGCCTGCACAGCACCAGTGACAGCCTCTCGCTGCTTCGGCGTCAGATCTTCCGACTCCTTGCCCTCGGCCAACCGTACCGTGACTTCACGGTGCGCGAACTTGATGCCTTCGCGGGCGAACAATTCCCGGATGTCCTGATAGACTTTCTTGCGCACAAGCCATTGATCGCCCGGTTTGGTCATGAACTTGACCCGAATGATCATCGCAGAGTCTTGCATTTCGATCACGCCCTGCGACTTCAGCGGTTGGATAAAGTTGTCGCCGATCACCGGGTCGCTCAACAACTCTTGACCCAACTTCTTGATCAGCTTGCGCACCTTCTCGACATCGGTGTCATACGTCACCCGTAACGGCAGTTTCATGATCACCCAGTCGCGTGAATAGTTGGTCAGAACCTTGATCTCACCAAAGGGGATGGTGTTCAGCGCGCCCAGATGGTGACGCAGTTGGAACGACCGAACCGAGATCTTTTCCACCGTTCCCTTCACGTCGCCGATGTCGATGTATTCACCCTTGCGGAACGCGTCATCCATCAGGAAGAACGCCCCCGAAAAGATATCGCGGACCAATGTCTGCGACCCAAAGCCCACGGCCAGGCCCACGACACCAGCACCCGCGAATAGCGGACTGACATTGATACCCAATTCCATCAGGGCAATCAGCGCTATGGTCACAACAACTACGGCCAGAATGGCCCCGCGGAACAAGGGCAACAATGTTGCAAGGCGGCTTTGCCCACCTTCTCCGCCTTCATCGCCCAGCTCAGCCTCACCACCGCCGTCGTCAATCTCCTGCGCGATCTTCGAGTCGATCCCGATGCGGAAGAAATGGAACAGGATGTAACCCATGAAGAGGATCACCATCACGTCCAGCGCCCGCTCGATCGGCAGGTCCTCGCTCCAGCTGGCATCCGGATTCCAGATGACAACCAACGCATACAGACCGACAACAAAAGCCAGAATACCGGCAACCCGCCGCGCCAGATCTTCGTAGGTCAGGATCGAGTGCTTGCGCATCTCGGCCTGCGGCGTTTCGATCGCTTCAACCTCGGCATCCGCCTCATCAGCATCGGCATTCATTGCGTCCAGCTGGCTGTTGCGATTGAAGTACCGTTCCAGAAGATAGTTCATGGCCCCATAGGCAACCACGACCGACATGAAGATAGCATAGCTGCTGGCCACGATCGGGATCGAGTTTTGATTTTCCAGCACCAGGTCGACGGCCAGTTTGAACCAGCTGAACACCATGTAAAGGATCAGCACCGGCGCCCATGCGAACGAGATTAGGCGCAGAATCCACGACACCTGATCCGGTGATCGCCCGCCGCGGATAGCGTTCGAGATGGCGCGGGCGTTGAACAGGATCATCAGGACATTGCCGATCGCACCAAACATGGTCAGGCCGCCATAGACCAAGGCGTAGACGTTATAGTTCAGCCCAAAATCAGCGACCCAAGTGGCAAAAAGCACCACGGTAATGTCGTAGGTCGCCAGCGCCGAAGCCCAGATATACAGGCGTTTGGCGTCACGATCCGAGAAAGGCGGCAAGCGATATTGGCTCAGATACGGGGATAGAACCATGCGCCACAGATCAGACACGGTACGCGACAGGAAGAAGGCGGTAAAAATTGCTGTGACCGTGAACTGGATCGAGATGTCCTCAGCCTCACCGAAAAACACGAAACCGACGATAAGCGCCATCACCATGGCGAAAATCGTGGCGCCTATCCCCATCAGGAATCGGAACACCAAAAACGGCATCTTCTCGCGATAGCCTTGCGGATCTTCCTTGGATCGCGCCACGACGATTCGCTTTGCGATACGCTTGCCGTAGATTTCAATCGACAACCATCGTCCGATCAAAAGGAAGAGAACGTTCCAGAACAGGACCTCGACATAGGTCTGTATTCGACCATCCGGGCTGGTCTGACGCAGGATGTATTGCACCTCGAAGATCGAATAAGGCAGCGCCTGAAGCCGTGAATTCATCGAGTCGCGAAATCTCGAAAACCGCTCCTGCGCTTTCATGAGCTGCGAACCGTCGCCCATCGGATCCCCGGGTGCAGCCTCGGGGGTGGCGCTGTTTTGCTGGCCGGAAGACACGATTTGCCCGGCGCTGTCGATGACGATCACACTGGCCCCGGCTTCGGTCGCGGAACGGATCGCCGTAGCCAGATCGCTTTCGCTGGCTGTTTCCGAACTGCTGCCCCCGGCTGAGGGATACCCCGGTATCAGAGAGGTCTGCGCAACTGCACCAGTGACCAGCGCCAGAGTAAGGGACCAGATTACAAACGTTAATCCAGCCAGCAATGTTCGTGTCATCGGATATTTTTCCAGTTCGCCATTCGTAACACAGGTTATCGAAGCCCGGTGGCGGGTTCAAATATTCAACCCCCGCAGCCTCAACATCTTATCAAGCCGTGTTCCCCGCACCATGCTATGAACAGAAGTGTTTGCAACCCGGAAAAAACTGAATATGACCAACCTGACGCTGTCATCATGACGGATGGGCAGGAAATTTGATATAGAACAGGGCGCAGATGCGAAACCCACGGCTAAAATCGAAACAAGCCGGTAACGACTGGTGGGGTCAGTGATTTTGCACGCGGCCAAAAAAAATATATACGATACGGGTGCAAGCGCGCGGAGTTGCACCGGAACACTGAATTGGGCAAAGGCATGAGCCTAGGAAGACAAAACGATACAACCGGCCGTGCGCCGCGCATCTTGTTCTACAGCCACGATACGTTCGGGTTGGGTCACTTGCGCCGATCCCGTGCACTGGCTGGTGCGATGACGCAGGCTGACTCATCGGCATCGGCGCTGATCCTGACCGGGTCACCCGTGGCTGGGCGGTTCACCTTTCCGCGTCGCGTCGACCACGTGCGTTTGCCAGGAGTGACCAAACGCGCCGATGGATCTTATGCATCCCAGACAATTGGAATGGGCATCGAGGAAGTGACTGAGCTGCGGGCGGGTCTTATCCAGACGGCGGTTCAGCAATTCGATCCTGACGTCCTTATCGTCGACAAGGAACCAACCGGTTTCCGCAGCGAGCTGTTGCCCACCCTGGAAAATTTGCTGCGGTCCCGCCGCACCAAAATGGTCCTGGGCCTGCGTGACGTTTTGGATGAACCCGAAGTGTTGGCCGCCGAGTGGGAGCGGAAAGAAGCCATTGCAGCAACCGAAAGATTCTACGACGAAATCTGGGTGTACGGGCTGCGCTCGATTTATGATCCGACCGAGGGCCTGCCGCTCAGCCCTGCCGCGCAGTCGCGTATCCATTGGACTGGTTATTTGCGCCGCGATCTTGGGCCGATAGGCGATCCGCCGGAACAACCCTACATCCTGATTACGCCCGGTGGCGGCGGCGACGGCAAAGCCATGGTGAACCAGGTTTTGTGCGCCTATGAAAAAGACCCCAACCTGTCACCGCGCGCTGTCCTTGTCTACGGCCCCTTCCTGTCGGGCGAGCTGCGCGACGATTTCGAAACCCGCGTTGCTGCGCTGAATGGTCGGGTCACGGCTGTTGGCTTTGAATCGCAGATCGAAACGCTGTTTGCCGGCGCTGCAGGTGTGGTCTGCATGGGCGGCTACAATACGTTCTGCGAGGTGCTCTCGTTCGACAAACGCGCCGTCATCGTTCCGCGCACGACTCCGCGGCTGGAGCAGTGGATCCGCGCCTCACGCGCCGAAGGTCTGGGACTTGTCAGAATGCTGGACGAAAATCGTGACGGGTTAACTGCGGACGCGATGATTGAGGCTATTCGCAATCTGCCCGATCAGCCCTTGCCTTCACAGGCAATCCGTGACGGCCTGCTTGATGGTCTGGACTATGTCACAAGCCGCATCGACGCGCTGCTTGGTGGGGAACGGGAACGAGCCACCGGATGACGTCAGGAAAACCCAAGCTCGCGGTGCTGGTCAAAGGATGGCCGCGCCTTTCAGAGACGTTTATCGCACAGGAACTGGTCGCCTTGCAGGACGCGGGCCACAGCTTTGACATCTGGTCCCTGCGCCACCCGACCGACATCAAACGCCACCCGCTGCATGACCGGTTTAAGGGGCAGGTTCACTACCTGCCCGAGTACCTGTACGAAGAACCTGATCGCGTCTGGGCCGCGCGCCACCTCGCGCAGACCCTACCCGGCTATACCGAGGCTTATAAGGTCTGGCGCTCTGATCTGCGGCGCGACCCGACACATAACCGCATCCGGCGTTTCGGGCAGGCCTGTGTTCTGGCCGCCGAGTTGCCTGGGGAAACGCAGGTGATGTATGCGCATTTCATGCACACGCCGTCGTCGGTCGCACGCTACGCCGCCATCATGCGCGGCCTGCCCTGGAGCTTTTCGGCACACGCCAAAGACATCTGGACGTCACCCGACTGGGAGAAAGCCGAAAAACTGCAGGCCACCACGAATGGGGCCGCTTTTGGCGCAACCTGTACTGCCATCGGGGCCGAACACTTGCGAAGTTTGGCCGATGATCCGGCTCGGGTCGATTTGATCTATCATGGCTTGGACCTGAGCCGTTTTCCCGATCCGCCGACCCGCGCAGCTCGGGCACCGGATGGGCCGTTTCACATGCTCTCCGTCGGTCGTCTGGTCGAGAAGAAGGGCTTTGATCGCCTGATCGATGCGTTCGCCATGCTACCCAATTCGCTGGACTGGCACTGGACACATATTGGCGGCGGTGCGCTTGGTGATGCGCTGCGCGAACGGGCTGAGGCCCAAGGTATCGCAGACCGGATCACCTGGAAGGGGGCCTGTGACCAGCCCGAAGTGATCGAGGCGATGCGCACATCTGATCTGTTCGTGCTGCCCAGCCGGATCGCGGCTGACGGAGATCGCGACGGGTTGCCAAATGTTCTGATGGAGGCTGCGTCGCAGCTGTTGCCGATCCTGTCGACACCGGTTTCCGCCATTCCGGAATTCATAGAAACCGGGACGCATGGCGTTTTGTCCGATGACAACCCGGCCGCACTTGCCAGCGCGATCACCGAATTGGCCGCCGCTCCTGAGCGTACTGCATCTATGGCCAACGCTGCCTATTCCCGCTTGATCGCCGAGTTCCGTATGGACCCCGGCATAGCCCTGTTGTCCAAAAGGCTCAGCGCGTTGGGCGCGGGCAAAGACTGATGGCCCGCGTCGCCTTTTTCTCACCGATGAAATCACCGGACAGCCCGGTGCCGTCGGGAGACAGGGAAATGGCGCGCAATCTGATCAGGGCGATCGGGGCACAGGGCGATGAGGTCAATCTCGTCTCGGAATTGCGCATTTATGACAAAACGGGCGATCCGGCGGTTCAACAACGTCTCTGCTCTGACGCCGATGCCGAATCCCGGCGACTGATCGCGGACATGATCCACGACACGGATTTGTGGGTGACCTATCACAACTACTACAAGGCCCCCGATCTGCTGGGCCCTAAAGTGTGCGCCGCTCGAGGCATCCCTTATGTGCAATTGGAAAGTACCCGTGCAACCAGCAGGTTACGCGGCCCATGGTCCGGCTTTGCACAAGCCGCACATGAAGCCTGCGACGCGGCGAACGTCATTTTTTACCACACGGCCAACGATCTAATCACGCTGGAACGTGAAAAATTCGAGGATCAGCGTCTGGTCGAATTGCCGCCCTTTTTGCCAATCTCGAGCCTGCCGCCCGCTTCCTCATGTGACGGGCCAATGCTGGCGGTGGGAATGATGCGGCATGGCGACAAACTGGCGTCGTACCAACTGCTGGCGCAGGCCCTGTCGCATTTAAACGGGGATTGGGCTTTGGATATTGCAGGGGATGGACCTGCGCGGGCTGAGATCAAAGACCTAATGGTGCCGTTTGGCTCGAAGGTGCGGATTCTGGGGCAACTGGATCGCGACGCCTTGCAAAACATATACGCAAATGCATCCATCTTGGTGTGGCCCGGCGTGAATGAGGCATATGGCATGATTTACCTTGAGGCGCAGGCCAGCGGAGTTCCGGTTGTTGCGCAGAACAGGCCCGGTGTCCGCGATGTTCTGGCGCCGGCCAACTATCCCGAGGTCGAAGCAGGACCCGAAGCGCTTGCCGCCAGGCTACAGACGCTGATTGGCGACCCTGCCCTGCGTCGTTCGCTTGGTACGACAGCCCAGGGATACGTGTCCAACCGCCACCTGATGCCCGCCGCAACCGAACGGTTCTGGCAGGCTGCGCGGCCTTTGATCGGAGGCACCGCATGAGCCAACTTGCTCTTTTGCGTCACGGCCACACCCATTGGAATCGCGCAGGCCGTATTCAGGGCCGCAGTGACATTCCGCTGGACGAGGACGCGCGCACTGAACTGGCCGGTTATGAGCTTCCCGATCCGTGGAACAAGGCCGCGCTCTGGTCCAGCCCCCTGCAGCGCGCCAGCGAAACCGCCGCATTGGTCGCGGGGCGCGAGCCTATCGTGTCCGAAGCCCTGACCGAGATGAACTGGGGCGATTGGGAAGGCAAGCGCGGCGTTGACCTGATTGCAGAAGCAGACAGCGGATATCGCCATATCGAGGATTGGGGCTGGGACTATTGCCCACCAAACGGCGAAAGCCCGGCGGACGTGCGGGCGCGATTGCAACCCTGGCTGGGCAGTTTGCAGGGCGACACCGTCGCCGTGTGTCACATTGGGATCATGCGCGTCATTCTGGCCTCGGCCTGGGGATGGGACTTTGACGGCACCGCCCCATTCAAGATCAAGCGCAACCGCCTTTATGTCATTGATCTGGAGTGTTTTCAGCCTCAGCCCGAACCGGTTCGCCTGCTGCGACAGGGGCCCCGCGAATGAAGGTCATGATTGTTGTCACCCACCTGCTGGGCACCGGGCACCTGAGTCGCGCGTTGACGCTGGGCCGAGCCTTTGTCGCGGATGGGCATGATACCTTCGTGGTCTCTGGCGGGATGCCTGCTCCTCAATTGGACACGTCCGGAATGACGTTGTTGGGACTGCCCCCTTTGCGCTCGGATGGCACTGATTTCACCCGTCTTTTGACACAAGCCGGAACGGTGGCGGATGAGGGGTATTTCGCGGCGCGCAAGACTGCGCTGGTTGAAGCAATTCGCAGCTTTGCACCGGATGTTCTGATCACCGAGCTTTATCCGTTTGGCCGCAGGTCTCTGGCAGGTGAATTTTCAGCCGCGTTGGAGACCGCTCGTGAAATACGCCCGCGCCCGATAATTCTGGGATCGATCCGTGACATTCTGGCACCGCCGTCAAAACCCTCAAAGGCAGAGCGGGCGGAGCAGATTATCGCAGAGCATTACGACGGCATCCTTGTCCATTCGGACCAGAGCGTTGTCCCGTTGAACGTCAGTTGGCCTGTGTCTGAGCAACTGGAGGGCCGCCTGTTTTACACGGGTTTCGTGGCTCCACTGGCTCCAGCACCGCACAAGGATGCAACCGGCAAAGGCGAGGTGCTTGTCAGCGCAGGCGGCGGTTCGGTTGGGCAGCCGATCTTTCGCGCGGCCATCGAGGCCGCCCGAAAGATGTCCAACAGGCACTGGCGCCTGTTGGTCGGCGGACAGGATGCAAAGGCACGCATTACCGAACTGCGGAAGCAAGTGACGGATGCCCCTGTCACTTTGGAACCGGTGCGGCCCGATTTTCGCCAGATGCTGCCCCACGCGGCGGCTTCGGTCAGCATGTGCGGCTACAATACAGCATTGGATATTCTGCAAGCAGGAACCCCTGCAGTGTTCATTCCATTTGATGATGGCAATGAGGTCGAGCAGAGCCTCCGCGCCCGCACCCTTGCGGAAATGCCCGCCATAGATATCATCTCAAGCAAAGAATTGAACGGAGATCTACTGGCCCAGGCCGTGGGCCGCGTGATTTCATCGGAAACTCGTCCGGTCTCAGATCAGGGGTTCGATGGCGCAGCGCAATCCGTACGCATCGCCAAAGGACTTTTGGAGCGCCGCAGATGAGTGTTGACTGGCGCAGTTTGTCGGATGAGTTGGATATCTGGCTTCAACAAGGACTGGCACTGCCTTTGTGGTGGCGCGACGATGATGCGGTTTCCACAACGCCGCAGCTTGATCGCTTGACCGCGATGTCAGACCACCTTGAGGTGCCCGTTCATCTGGCGATCATCCCCCGCGATGCCCAAGACACGCTGATCGAGTATGTAACTGCCCAGCCAAACTTGATCCCGGTCGTGCACGGTTGGGCCCATCAGAACCACGCACCACCGGATGAAAAGAAATCCGAATTCCGCCTGCACCGGCCCATGGACGATATCACTGGGGATATCGGTTCAGGGATATCGCGGCTGCGCACCCTGTTTGCAGATCGATTGTGCCCGATGTTCGTGCCGCCATGGAACCGCATAGCGCCAGAGGTGGTTCAGGAATTGCCCGCAGCGGGGTATCGTATCTTATCGACCGCCACGCCACGGTCCAGCCCGCAGGCAGCGCCCGGATTGGCCCAGATCAACACGCATCTGGATCCAATCGACTGGCGCGGATCACGCGGACTGGCCGACCCGGACATGTTGATCGCCAAAACCACTCTGCTGCTGCAAGATCGCCGCGAGGGTCGCGCGGACAACGCCGAGCCCTTTGGCATCTTGACCCACCATCTGGTTCATGATGAGGACATCTGGGCCTTTACCCACGACCTGCTGCACCGGCTGCTGAACGGGCCGGGCTTTGTCTGGTCAGCCCCCCAAGCCGATTGAAAACGGAGATCTGAATGAGCCGACTGGATTCCATGCTGCGCCGCCTGACCGCACAACGTGACGGTTTGAATTGGGCGGTAGATCAGATCTCGGGTATGGCAGGCGACGTGCTGGATATGGGCCTTGGAAACGGGCGCACTTATGATCACCTGCGGGAAATTCTGCCGGATCGGAGGATCTGGGTCATGGACCGCGTGCTGCAGTGCCATCCGTCCAGCACACCGCCAGCGGAAGATTTTTTGCAAGGTGAGGCCGAGCTGATGCTGCAGAAGCTGGCAGAAGGTGGACCCAGGATCGCTTTCGGTCACTACGATTTCGGGCGGGGTGTCAAGGAAGAAGACGTTGCCGAAGCCGCGCGCCTCAGCCCTCTGATTGCGCAGGTGATGTTGCCCGGTGGTCTGCTAATCTCGGGCCAACCTTTGGTTGGCTTTGAACAGATAAGCGGCCCGGACACCATCGCGCCGGACCGTTACTTGTTCTACAGGGCCTGATCAGGCTACGCGCCGTCCGCGCGACCAAACGCCATTCAACGCAGGAGTGCCTTCGCGCATCCGGAACCGGATGACGTCCGCCCGGGTGCCCGCCCGCAACTCACCACGATCATCCAGCCCAACGACCTCTGCCGGTGTCTTTGTCACGGTTTTCAAACCGCGGGCAAAATCACCCCACATCTCGCCCAGTTTCACAGCGGACAGCAACAATGCGGAGGGCACATAGTCCGAGGACAGTATGTCGAGATGGCCCAACTGTGCCAGTTCATGCGCAGCGACATTGCCGGAATGCGACCCGCCCCGGATCACATTGGGTGCGCCCATCATCACCTTGATACCGTGGTCTTGGCAGGATCGCGCGGCCTCGACCGTGGTCGGGAACTCGGCAAGGGTGATCCCGTGACCGGCCGATACGCGCACCTGTTCGTCCGTCGTGTCATCATGGCTGGCCAGCATTGCACCAAACCGTTTGGCTGCTTTTACCGTCTCAACCTCGTGCAGATCACCATAGCGGTCGCGCATCGCCTTGAGGTCGGCCACGTGTTGCAGAAATCCATCGCCCTCAAGCCCCAGTTTGCCTTTCAGATACGCTTCCAGTTTCGACATATCGCGGAACTGTCGTTGTCCGGGCGTGTGGTCCATGAGTGAGACTAGGCCAACACGGTCTTCGGGCCCAAATTCGTTTAATTCTTCGGCCAGGGTTTCCGAGCAGACCTCGGCCCGCAAATGCAGAAAATGGCTGATCTTCAATGCATCCTGTTCCCGTAACTGCCACAGCTCATGCGACAGACCGCGCGCGTATTTGACATAGCGTTGCCCGGACGGGATCGAGCCTATCCGCATCGCGTCGAACACGGTCGTGATCCCGGTACTGGCCAGTTCGGCATCATGGGCCAGAATAGCGGCGGCATGAGGCCAGTCGACCTTGGGCCGCGGCTGAATGTGGCGCTCAAGATTATCGGTGTGCAGTTCGACCAGACCGGGGCAGACATAATCGCCTTCGCAGTCAATTGCACCAGCGGGAACAGTTGCGCCGGTCGCAACCTCAGCAATCGTATCCCCCACAAACCGAAGGCTGCCCACGACCGTCTCATCGGGAAGAACAAGCGTGGCATTGGCAAGTATCATTTCTTCTGTCATCTGAACTTCACAAGGTTTGAGCTATTGGAAAGGCCACGCATAGGAGGCCAATGTGACATTCACGCGATACGCGATCTATTTTGCGCCACCGGCTCAGGCCGAATGGACAAGCTTTGCGACCCAATGGTTGGGCTGGGACATGGAAGCCGGAACGGAAGTTGCGCATCCTGTCATTGACGGCGTGGACGTCGGAGCCGCGACCGATGTTCCGCGCAAATACGGTCTTCACGCGACGTTGAAGCCGCCGTTTCGCCTGAACAAGGGGCAATCTCTGACCGACTTGCAAGATGTCTGCAAACGGTTGGCCGGAACGCAACCGCCCGTCACGCTGGACGGGTTCGAGATCGCCCGGCTGGGTCGTTTTCTGGCCCTGCGGCCGGTAGGTTATACCGACGCGCTGAACGCGCTTGCAGCGGCTTGCGTCCGCGAACTTGACAGCTTCCGCGCCCCCGCATCCGCCGCGGAACTGGACCGCCGACGTGCCTCGGGCCTGACGCCTGAACAGGACGCCAACCTGCAGCGTTGGGGTTACCCTTACGTGATGGACACGTTCCGCTTTCACATCACCCTCAGCGGAAAACTGGACAAACCCACGCTGAAAACCGTTCAGGCCGCATTGGAGGACCAGCTGGTCCCCCTGCTGCCCGCCCCCTGTCAGATCAAGGATCTGGCGCTTATGGGCGAAGCCGAAGATGGGAGGTTTCATCTGATACATCGCTACGCCCTTTCCGGTTGAAGCCCGGAAAGGATCGCATCAATCGTGACTTCCAGCGGCCCGGAATTATCAACTTCGATCACACGGTTCAGCCCGTCGGGCAAGGGCATACCAGCCCGTCCCAAACGACGCGCCTGATCAGAGGCGCTTTCCCGCCCGCGTATAAAGAGGCGCTGCGCCAGCACCTCAGGGTCCGCTGTCAGCGAAATCACGATCAGGTCGCCAAAAACCGCCTTCGCGTTCAACAAAACCGAACGGGACAGATTGACCAACAGAGCATTCGCCGTTTGCCGTTGGTCTTCGATTTCAATCGGGATGCCATAGTGCAATCCATACGCGCTCCAGTGCAACGCAAAGGCTCCGTCCAGAGCCATCTGCTCGAAGATTTCGACCGACACGCGATCAAAATCTTCGCCTTCTTCGCCCTCGGGGCGGGTAATCACCCGGCGAACCCGCAAGGTACCTGGCGACGCCGCCACCAACGCCTCCATGACGCTGTCTTTGCCGACACCTGACGGACCAACAACGGCTATGACCGGCGCAAGGCTCACGCGACCATCCCCGGGGTGAATTCAGACACGTTGATCTCGCGATCACAGACCCGGCTGCGCGCTTCGATATCGTGGAAAATGCCAACAATCGCCGCGCCGCGTTCTTTGGCCTCTTCGATCAAAGACAGTACCGTTTCGCGATTTTGCGCATCCAGTGAGGCAGTCGGTTCGTCCAACAGCATCGCAGGGTAATCATGCGCAAATCCACGTGCGATGTTCACCCGCTGCTGCTCACCGCCCGAAAAAGTGGTCGGGCTTAGGCTCCACAGTCTTTCGGGAATGTTCAACCGCCGCAACAAACCCGCCGCCTTGTCCAGCGCCGCTTGCTTGTCGCAGCCAACGGCCAACAGCGGCTCGGCCACCACCTCAAGCGTCGGAACTCTGGGGACCACGCGCAGGAACTGACTGACATAGCCGAGCGTCTCGCGCCGCAAAGCCAGAATTTCGCGCGGTTCGGCCTTGGCGACGTCCAGACCACCGACAAGGACCCGGCCTGATGCGGCCAGATAATTTCCATAGACCACCCGCATCAGTGTTGATTTCCCTGCGCCTGAAGCCCCGGTCAGGGCGACGCATTCACCTGCGGCGACATTCAGAGATGCACCCTGCATCACCGGAATTACGGCACTACCCTGATTGTGCAGGGTAAAACTCTTGCTGACATTGATAAGCTCAATCATAGCACTTCATCTTTTTCCAAATACTCAAACCTGCAGAACGCTGGACACGAGCAACTGCGTGTAGGCATGTTGTGGATCGTCCAGAACCTGATCGGTCAACCCGGCCTCAACCACTTGACCGCTTTTCATCACCATCAGTCGATCCGCCAGCAGGCGTACGACGGCGAGGTCATGGGTGACGATGATCGCGCTCAACCCCATCTCACGCACCAACCCGCGCAGCAGATCCAGCAGACGCGCCTGAACGGAAACATCCAGCCCGCCCGTTGGTTCATCCATGAACACGAGGCGCGGCCCCGTGACCAGATTGCGGGCAATCTGCAATCGCTGCTGCATCCCGCCAGAAAAGGCCGACGGACGGTCATCCACACGAGATTCCTCAATCTCAACCCGGCCCAGCCAGTCGATCGCACGGTCCCGGATGTCGCCATAGTGGCGATCCCCCACCGCCATCAGACGCTCACCAATATTGCCGCCAGCACTGACCGACATCCGCAGGCCATCGCGCGCATGCTGATGTACAAAGGCCCAGTCCGTACGGCTCAGCATCCGACGTTCCGGTTCGGACATGGTGACCGTATCCACTGGACCATCAGCACGTGTGTCAAAAATCACCTGCCCTGCATCGGGTTCCAGATGACCGGCCATGCAATTCAACAGCGTCGACTTGCCCGATCCGCTTTCACCCACGATCCCCATTACTTCTCCAGGGAAGAGATCAAAACTCACATCCGAGCACCCGATCCGCGCGCCATAGCGCTTTTCGATGCCTTTGACCTGCAATAAGGGGGTCATGCCGCATTCTCCTCGGCCAATCGGCCCTTGTGGCCCGCTTCGCGGCGAGACCGGCAATAATCGGTGTCGGAACAGACGAACATCCGGTTGCCTGCATCATCCATGATCACTTCGTCGAGATAGCTATCCTCTGCCCCACAAAGATCGCATGGGTGATCGGCTTTGGTGGCCTCAAACGGGTAATCCTCGAAATCCAGACTGACGACCTTGGTATGCGGCGGAACCGCGTAAATCCGCTGTTCACGTCCCGCACCAAACAGCTGGATCGCGTCCATCTCCAGTTTTGGATTGTCGAATTTCGGGATCGGCGACGGATCCATCACATAGCGGTCCGACACTTTCACCGGATAGGCATATGCGGTCGAAATCGCCCCGTGCTGGCTGATGTCCTCGTACAGCTTCACATGCATCAGCCCATATTCTTCAAGGCTGTGCATCTTGCGTGTCTCGGTCTCACGCGGTTCCAGAAAGCGCAGAGGTTCCGGGATCGGCACCTGATAAACGATGATCTGGTCCTTGCGCAGCTTCGCCTCGGGGATGCGGTGGCGGGTCTGGATTACCGTGGCCTTTTCGGTTTCCTCGGTCGTTTTCACACCTGCCGTGTTCTCAAAAAACTTGCGGATCGACACAGCATTGGTGGTGTCATCGGCACCCTGATCGATCACTTTAAACGTGTCCTCGGGCGTCAATGTAGCAGCTGAAACCTGCACGCCACCGGTGCCCCAGCCATATGGCATAGGCATTTCACGGCTGGCGAATGGCACCTGATAACCGGGCACAGCCAGACCTTTCAGAATGGCGCGCCGGATCATTCGCTTGGTTTGTTCGTCCAAATATGCGAAGTTATACTCATTCATTTTGATGTATCACTTTGTTTTTGGTGTTTTTGTGGACGTATTTCTGTTGGGCGCACTGTTATTGGCGCTATTGGTGTATCTTTTCTTTCACTCTCGTCATGCGAAGCGACGACGTCGTGCGCAAAAGCGGGATCCAAATGGCGAATGGAGTTCGGTTGGCGCGCGCACGGACTCGCCACCCGGTAGAAACCTGCGACGCCAATAAGGCGGGTTGGTAAAATCCCCAGCGTGGCTTGCCGCCGCGCATATGCGGGCGCTATCCAGTTCATTGATGCCCCCTTTCCTTTGGCTCCGCCATCATTCCGCAGCTTCTTTCGGCTGCATCCGTTCTTCGGCTTCGCGCCGTAGTTTGCGAACAAGTTCCAGCTCGGACTGGAAATCCACGTAGTGCGGCAGCTTGATATGCTCGAGGAAACCCGTCGCCTGAATGTTGTCCGCGTGGCTGAGCACGAATTCCTCGTCCTGCGCGGGTGCGCCCAGATTGTCTTCGCCCAACTCTTCCCAACGCAGGGCGCGATCCACCAAAGCCATCGCGATGGATTTCCGTTCAGACTGACCAAACACCAAACCATAGCCACGGGTGAATTGCGGGGGTTCCGTCTTGGAACCTTTGAACTGGTTCACCGTCTCGCATTCGGTCAATTCGATTTCGCCGATGTCGATGGCGAAACCCAGTTCCGGGATGTCCATTTCCACTGCGACCTTACCGATCCGCAACTCACCGACGAATGCGTGGTTACGGGCGTAACCGCGTTGCGTTGAATAGGCCATGCCCAGTACAAACCCCTCATCCCCGCGGGTCAGGGATTGCAGACGCAGGGGGCGGTTCGACGGAAACTCCATCGGTTCGCGGGTCAGATCACCCGGGGTGGTGTCACTGGCGGGTTCATCCTGAATGATGTCCTCGCCCTTCAGGAACTCAGTGATATGCGGCGTCGCCTCGGTGCGGAGTTGCGCCGTAGGCGCAGCCGGAACCTCACCTTCTGCGGCCAATTTGAAGTCCAGCAGGCGGTGCGTGTAGTCAAAGGTTGGCCCCAGCACCTGCCCACCCGGCGCATCCTTGAACGTGGCCGAAATCCGGCGATCACACGCCATCTCATCAGTCTTAACCGGGTTCGAATAGCCAAATCGCGGCAATGTCGTCCGGTAGGCCCGGATCAGAAAGATCGCTTCGATCAGATCACCGCGCGATTGTTTGATGGCCAGGGCCGCCAAATCGGGGTCGTACAAGGACCCCTCGGCCATCACCCGATTGACCGCCAGACCCAGCTGTTCCCGGATTTGGGCGATGCTCAGTTCGTCAATGTCGGTTGCGCCGCGCCGCTCTTCCGCCAACCAGGCATGTGCGTTTTCGATGGCCGTCTCGCCACCCTTGACTGCAACATACATTGCCTAGGCCTCCACACTGATTTGGGTACTGCGAGGCAGGGCCGCCACCCGGTCGCCGCAAGTAAAAAAGAAGTCACATCCAAGCGGGTACAAAGCCGCGTTGGCCTGCAATGCCGGGGCATCCGGCAAGGATAGCCGCGCAGTGTCTTTGATCCCCGGACCACTTAGAATAGCACCTGCTTGTTGCAGCGCGTCACATTCAACAATCAAGGTGGCCGAGCGATCTGGGTATTCTGCTGTTCCGATGCGGTATGTGCCCAATGGCCCAAGCTGGGTCCATGTCCCAACAGCAAAATCCGCGTCAGCTGCCTGTGACAGGGGCGCTCCGGTGTGAAAGGTCAGCCATGCGCGCACCGCATCGGTGTTGAAGGCGCCAGCCAGATGGACCTTTGTCTCGGGGTCACTCAACGTCAGCAAAAGCGTTCCTGCTGCGATCGACAAGGGGTTCGGCGGCTGCACGCCTTTCAATTCACGGATTTCGCCGGGCCGGGCCATCACGGTCATCGCGGCACGGAACGCATGTGCAGCCTGCACTGGTGCGTTCTGAAATCCACCGGAATACTGGAGCTGTGCCGTCATCAATCTTCTCCCCTTACCAATGTAAAGAACTCGACCTTTGTCGCGGCGGCTTTGGCAGCGCGGTCTGTTCTGGCGGCTTGCATCTGCTTTTTGAGCGGCGCAATCACCTGATCCTGGATCGCATCCGCAGCAGGGGTCTGCATCAGCGCATCAATCAAGGCGGCCGTTTCGGCCTTGGGCTTGGACCGGCCCTGCACGTATCCATGCCCAATCGTTCCGTCCTGCAACACCAGCGAACACCGCGTGACGGTCATTTCGCCAAGATTGAACCGGGCACCCGTGCCACCCGTGCGCCCGCGCACCATGACACCGCCTACTTCGGGGCTGCGCAGCCATTCAAAGTCCGGGCGGTCTTCGTAGCCACCCCAAAGCTTCATCAATGCGCCTTCAGGGGCCCGCGCCAACAGGCTCATCCAATCCTGCCGCGCCGCATTCGAAATATTTGTTTGATCTGCCATCAAAGCCTCTTGGCCGGGTTGTCTATCTGAACTATACAACTAGACAAATATTACATCCCGCCACCACGTCTGGCAATCCGCAACCTTGTGAAGTTTTGGTGACATGAGAAAAACACCCGTTTGGAAAGGCATCGCGCTGAATCTCACATCGGACATTGCAGAGGGTCGGTACGACACCGGCGACCGCCTGCCGACCGAGGCACAACTGGCAGCAAAACACGGGGTCAACCGCCACACGGTACGGCGTGCACTGTCGGATCTGGCGGACCAAGGTCTGGTGCATGCCCGTCGCGGCGCCGGTGTCTTTGTGGCGGCACGTCCGACCGATTATGCCATCGGCAAGCGCGTCCGATACCACAAGAGCATCTCGGCCAGCGGTAAAATCCCCGGCAAAAAGATCCTGACACTCACAACGCGCGCCGCAGATGAAACAGAAGCAGAGGCCCTGGAGATCGCTTCAGGCGATCAGGTGCACGTTTATGATGGGCTGTCTCTGGCGGATGGGCAGCCGATCGGGCTATTCCAAAGTGTCTTTCCCGCGGACCGCTTGCCCGGCATTCTTGAGGCGCTGTCCGAAACACAATCAGTAACGAAAGCTCTTCAGCACTGCGGTGTTAAGGATTACACCCGCGTCTCGACACGCCTGACAGCGCGCGCGGCGACGGCAACACAGGCCCTGCATCTGCGACTGACAGAAGGTGCGCCTGTTCTGTTTTCCGTCGGTATTAACGCAGATCCCAATGGTCTGCCGGTTGAATTCGGGCGAACCGTATTTGCCGGAGATCGGGTCACCCTGACCCTGAACGAGGACTAGGCCGCAGCGCCCTCCCGCCCGTCTTCGACCTCCTGACGGCGGTCATATCCTGTTGGGCATAGCGCCGCGTGAAACGCGGTGCCGCGCCCAAGGCCGCCAGCCTGTATCGGCAAAGCCGATGCAGGTGCGGGCGCGGGAGATTTCAGCTCTTGCCTATTCAAATCGGTTCGTATTTTTCCAGAAATGCCTCGGCGCTCAATGTGCGGAAATCCGGCAGGGCCGCGCGCAGACGGGCATTGTCCCAATCCCACCAGGCCAGGTTCATCATGCGCTCGGCCACGCCAACCGGATACCGGGTACGGATCGGTTTGGCCGTCACACCGCCTACAATTGTATAAGGCGCTACATCCTTGGTGACGACAGACCCCGAGGCAACCACCGCGCCGTGCCCAATGGTCACTTCAGGTTTGATAATCGCCGCATGCCCAATCCAGGTATCATGGCCGATCCGGGCGATGCGGCTGGCGCGATGTTTGAACCAATCCGCGTCATCCTCGGCATCATCCCAGTAATCTGCTGAGCGATACAGGAAGTGATGCAATGACGCCTTTTCCATCGGATGATCTGTCGCACCGATCCGTGTGAAACTGGCGATATTGGCAAACTTGCCGATCTCAGCATTGGCAATGTCACAGGTCCGGTCGCAATACGAATAGTCGCCGAAAGCAGAGTCTACAACGCGGCTTCCCGCACCAATTTCGACAAATTCACCGAAGGAACTACCCGAGATTTGGCAATCAGGATGGATAAACGGTTGGTCAGAACGCAGTCGTGCCATGGTTTTGTGGTCCTTGGTCATGAGTCACGGCAAAAAGAACGACTTTGCCTTTGTGTCCCGAGCTTTGCGTATCTTGCTTGTCTCTCCCTGGATAAGCCGTCGGCGCAGCCAGCCCGAGAACCAGTCCATCAGCATCACCATCAGGATGATCAGAACGATGTAATAGGCGACCTCTTCCCAATCCTTCTGGGTGATGATCGCTTGCGTCAACAACAGACCGATACCACCACCGGTGATCGCACCGACCACCGTGGCGCTGCGGGTGTTGGATTCAAGGAAGTAGAGCAACTGACTTAGCAGCACCGGCGTCACCTGTGGGATCACACCATAACGATAGCGTTGCGGTGCATTGGCCCCTGTGGACTGCACGCCCTCGATCTGTTTCTGGTCCACATTTTCCAGCGCTTCCGAGAAGATTTTGCCGAAGGTTCCGGTATCGGTCACCAGAATGGCCAGCGCGCCGGTGAGTGGACCAGGTCCAAAGGCACGCGCCAACACAACCGTCCAGATCAGCGCGTCCACACCGCGCACAAAGTCAAACACACGGCGCGTCAGGAACCGAATGGATTTTAGCGGGTTGAAATTGCGCGTGGCGAAAAACGCCAAAGGCAATGCGATCATACCCGCGCCTAACGTGCCGAGAAATGCCATCAGGATGGTTTCAAAAATGGCCCAGGCCACGTCCTGATGCCGCCACATCTTGTTGGTCCAGAAGTCATTCAGGATTGCCCCGCCCTCACCCTTTGCGGCGAGGCCCGCCAGTTCCGGGAGGGATTTGCCGTAATAAGGGCTGTCGAGCGTGAACCAGAACAGTTCCCACCCATTGAAATAGCGGAAGACCTCGGACCGGTTGCGTGTCACGGTCAGACGCCCCGCATCCGTTGTAATCGCCATGCGGTTTTTTGAGACGTTGATCCAATCCGGCACCTCGCCTGCGGGCAGTTCAGCCTGAACACCGGCAGAGCGGGTCGGTGTCGCGCGGACGGTGCCATAGCCGGGGATATCGTATTCCACCGTCTCGGGACCAAAGCGGACGATGTGGCCGTCTTCCAGATCAATGACTGTAGTTTCGCCTAAACTCACCCAGCCCGGAGCCTCACCGTCGGGGTAGCGGCCCTTGCGTTCACCTTCGATGGCGGTTGAAACCTCGCCGGTGCGATTGTCACGCGAAACATGCGTTTTGTAGCTGTAGCTGTCTGCAATCAGCGTTTTGCCGTTCTCCCAGTTCGCACGCTCGGCCATTCCAGACACGTCGAAAGCAAAGAACACGTAAATCAGATAGACAAAAACAAGCGCGGGCAATCCAAAGTTGGTCAGCCGTTTGCGGTTGAACAAACGGGCAGCCTCAGCCTTCAACTCATCGGCGGTCAGGTCGGTGGCAAAAGTGCTCATGCCCGTGCTCCTTTCTCGGAACCGTGGGTCAGGCGCTCACGCAGCAGACCCGATATCTGATCGACAACAACAATCGTGACGAACAGCAGAAGGAAGATGGCGGCAGCTTCGTCATAACGCCCCTGCCCCCAGGACATCGCGTTGCGCAGCTCATAACCCAGCCCGCCGGCGCCAACAAAACCCAGAATGGCCGAGGCGCGAATGTTGATCTCGAACCGAAGCAGCGCATAGCTGACATAGTTCGGTCCAACCTGTGGGATCACGCCAAGATACATCCGCTGAGACCAGTTCGCGCCGACCGAATGAAGCCCCTCGACCGGTTTCAGCGAGGCATTTTCGTTCACTTCCGAGAAAAGCTTCCCCAACGCGCCTGCCGTATGGATTGCGATGGCAATCATTGCGGGCACCGGACCACCGCCCAGCACAAAGATCAAAACCAAAGCGATAACGATTTCAGGCACCGCGCGAAAAATATCAGCGATGCGGCGAAACAGCGGGATAAGTGAGGGCCACAATGCCATGCCACGCGTGGACATCAGCGCCAGAAACGTCCCAGCGATGGCCCCTATCAGCGTCGAAGCCGCAGCGATATTGAGTGTCTCGACCAGAGCCGGGAAAAACTTCACAAGGTTCTCCGGCATCGCGCCGATCTTTTCCCATGCTTCCGACAGAACCTCGGTCGGGTAGTCGAGGATACGGTGCCAGCCGTCGACAAAGCTGCCGGCATTGCGGTCGTCTGCAGTACGGAAACCCGCGGCCATCATCGCCACGAATACGATCAGAAGGATACCACCATAGACCCTCTTGCGTCGTGTCATCTCGGAATAGTCGGCCCGGATCTGGTCGACGCTGGGGGACCCTACGGTCAGGTCTGTCATGGAATGCTCCTGAGTGGAAAAACGGGGTCCGGTTGTGCGCCGGACCCCGATCATTGTGCTTACGGACTTAGTTGGACTTCAGCTTGCGCGCTTCGATAATGATTTCGTAGGCGTCGTGGGTGATCGGCATAAGGCCTTTGGATTCACCGCCCAGAACGTTGTACATGCAGTCCGGATCAATCGAATTCATCGAGGCCAGCATACCGGTCATCTTGATTTTGACATCCTCGGGCAGTTCGGTGCGCAGAACAAACGGGCCTTCAGGGATCGGAGCGGATTTCCAAATCTCGACCAGATCGTTCATGTCGACCAGACCGGCATCCACGGCACGGCGCAGTGCGCCGGACTGATAGCCATCTTCCCAGTCCCCAAGACCGTCGGCCCATGTCACGCCACCGTCGACGTCACCGTTGTTTACGGCCACAATAGTCTGCTCATGACCACCGGTGAATTTGACTTCACCAAAATAATCACCCGAGGTCATGGTTGCACCGGTGGCCTGCGGAATTTCGATTGACGGGATAAGGAAGCCCGAGGTCGAATTGGGGTCGCCAAAGCCGAAGGTTTTGCCCTTCATGTCTTCCAACGAGGCAATGCCACTGTCCTTGCGGGCAAATCCGATCGAATAGTAGCCATAGCTGCCATCGGTGTTGACCTTGACCAGAACAGGCTCAACCGCTTCGGGATCACTCAGGTAGGTTTTGGCGTAGCCGGATGCACCCAGCCAAGCCATGTCGATGGTGCCGCCAAGCAGCCCTTGAATGACACCATTGTAATCGGCGGGCGCGAACAGCTTGGTCTCGACACCCAGCAGGTCCTCAGTCTGCTCGCGCAAGCATTCCTGCTTGCTCAGACGGTCCTGTGCGTTTTCTCCGCCCAGAATACCAATGCGGAATTCGGAAATCTCTTGCGCCATGGCTGGCGCGGCTATTGCAGTTGTGGCCACCAGGGCGGCAATCAGTTTTTTCATCTGTCTCTCTCCGGTTTGATGCGCCGGCCTTTCATCGGCCGGTCGATGAAAGGGGTGAATTGGGCCTAGATGGTCGCTTCGGCTTCCATCAACGCTTTTGAGGTCGCGTCGAGTGTTTCAATCTGGGTCGAAGTTGCCTCTTCCGAGAAGCTGGCGTCGGCGCCGTAAATTTCGCGGGCCACGCCAGTTGTCAGCTGCTCGGGCAACCCGTCGAAAACGATACGTCCGTCGCGCATACCGACGACGCGGTCACAATAGCGGCGGGCGGTATCCAACGTGTGCAGGTTGGCGATGACGGTTCGGCCGTCTTCTTCGTGGATGCGGCGCAGCGCCTGCATCACCACCTGCGCGTTCATCGGGTCCAGCGAGGCGATGGGTTCATCCGCCAGAATGATCTTAGGGTCCTGCATCAGGGCGCGCGCGATGGCGACGCGCTGTTGCTGACCACCCGACAGCGCTTCGGCGCGTTTGGGCGCGTGCGCGGCGATGCCAAGGCGATCCAGAATATCAATCGCACGGTGGATATCTTCCATCGGGAACAGGTTAAACATGGTCGCCAGTGTCGAGTGGCGGTTCAACGTGCCATGCAGCACGTTCGACACCACATCCATGCGCGGCACCAGATTGAACTGCTGAAAGATCATCGCGCAATCAGCCTGCCATGCGCGTTTATCACGGCCTTTCAGCTTGGTGATATCACGACCTTGAAACAGGATCTCGCCGTCGCTTGCATCCGTCAGACGATTGATCATCCGCAACAACGTCGACTTGCCCGCGCCGGACCGCCCGATGATGCCAATCATGCATGGCTTGTCTACATCCAGCGTCGCTGCATCAACGGCCACGTTGTCGCCAAAGCGCTTGGTCAGTTTTTCTATCCGCAGCACGTGCCACCCCCAATTCGTGTTGGCGACCAGCTACAGGCGGGATTCAACGGCTTTGTGTCGGCACAGTGAAAGTTTTGTAAACACCCCTGCGCACCGAGGGCCTACCCATTGGCGCATATCGCCGCTATACGCTGTGCCAACACGCTATCCATATGAGGCCATTCATGAGCTTTGACCGCAGCATCAAGATCGCCCCGTCGATCCTGTCCGCAGATTTCGCCAATTTCGGTGCCGAGATTCAGGCCATCGAAGCCCAGGGGGCGGATTGGGTCCATATCGACGTCATGGACGGCCATTTCGTGCCCAACCTGACCTTTGGCCCGCCCGCCGTCAAAGCGTTCCGCCCTCATGTCAAAACGGTCATGGACGTGCATCTGATGATCGCGCCGGTTGATCCCTACATTCAGGCCTACGCGGATGCAGGCGCCGATATCCTGACTGCACATGTCGAGGCCGGGGCCCATACCCACCGTACTTTGCAGGCGATTCGCGCCGCTGGCATGAAGGCGGGCGTTGCGTTGAACCCCGGCACCCCGGCCGACGCGGTTGAACACTTGCTGGACCTGACCGATCTGGTTTGCGTCATGACAGTGAACCCCGGTTTTGGCGGCCAGAAATTCATCGACATGACCAACAAGATTCGCAAACTGCGGTCGATGATCGGAGACCGTCCGATCCATATCGAGATTGACGGTGGCGTCGACCCCAAGACGGCCCCGCTGGTGGCCGCAGCTGGTGCGGATGTGCTGGTCGCAGGTTCAGCCGTATTCAAGGGCGGTTCGGTCGATAACCCGGACGTCTACGGCGCAAACATCAAAGCGGTGCGTAGCGCGGCGGAATCGGCGACCTCGTAAACATCACTGCATTAGAAGTGACGCGCTAGTTCGAACGTTGCGCGTCACTTGTCGCATCCGGTTGGCGGTTTTTGTACCGAGCACGCATCTTGATCGCTTGCATGAACCGCCCCTCGGCCACCAAAGCGGCCAGAAAGTCGCCAAGGTAGTCCTGGTGCAGGCCTGCGGCGGTGGCAGAATCGAACATGCTTTCTGCTGCATCGAACCTGTCCTCGGCCAGCAGCACCAGCGCATTCGAATACTGCTCAAACTCTCCATCGGGATAGAGACCAAGCGCCTGATCAATGGCATCACGGGCTTCATCCGTGTACCCCAGCCCTAACGCGATATCCGCATGCAGGCGGTGGTCAAAGCGGTCGGCACCCTCAAGCGCGACACTGCGTCGAATGTGGAAAAGAGCGGCTTCATACTCGAGGTCGTCCGCCAACAGGCTGGCCCGCCAATAAAGCGGATAACTACCCGGTCCCACCCGGCTTTCCGCCAGCTCCAACACCTCATGCGCCTGTGATCTTTGGCCTAAGTCTGACAGCGCCCGCGCCTTTCGCACGTAGCCGTCCGTGTCATCAGGTTCGGCCTCAATCACCGCTTCGGCATCTTTCAATGCCTGTTTGGGCCGATCCAGCATCAGCAGGATAAGGGACCGGCGCGATAATGCGGTCACGAAATCCGGCTTCAGTTCCAATGCCCGACTTACGTGGTCAAACGCAGCTTCCCAATCGTTCTGCTCGGACAACAGAAAGGCGACGCCGTATTCCGCATATGGATCATATGGATCCAGTTCGCTGGCGGTTCTGAACAGGCTCAGCGCTTCGTCCTGCCGGTGATGGTCCACCAATTTCCAGGCCAGTTCCCGCATCGCCCAAGTGTATTCCGGGTTCAAGGCCAGAGCGGTTTGCATCATCTCTTCGAAATCGGCAAAATCCATCTGCCCGGCCCGGCGCGCGCTGGCGGCCAGACCAGCCATGTTGCTTGCATTGGGCTTGCGCGATACGGCTTGCCTAAACAACGCACTCGCAGCCGCGTAATAATCGCGATTGTAATGCACCCACGCCCGCCCCTGCAGCCCAAGCTCGGCATCGGGATTCAAGGCCAGAATTTCGGCAAACGCGTCATCGGCCTGATCCATATCATCGAGATCATAATAGGCCCATGCCAGCTTATCCAACATCTCAATACGCTGCCGATCAGACGCACCGACACCACCCAGCCCGTGTTGGCAGATTTCGATGATACGCTCTGGCGTGTCACTCTGATCCAGGCAGGCGGAAACATAGGTTTCCTGTGAATTCGTAAGCAAAGGCTTGGCCTGCCCTACGCCAGCGACTGCGATCATTGCTGTTAGGGAAAACCCGGTGAATTTAGTTAACGATTTTATCATGTTACCGAAAATCTGAATGTCTGCCGCCAGAATACTGACAATTGTGAAAAGAAAAAGGCCGCCCCGGTTGACGCGGCCAAATACTTCGCCTGTGTGCCGAAAGTAATCGCCTGCAGATTTTCAGAGAACATACGGAAGGGCTGCGGGGTTGGCGCTGGCAATTTTGTTTTCGGTATCAACGGCTTCTACAATCCACGCCGAGGCCACTCAGCGCCGGGATGGAAAAGCCTGTGCGCGTTTGAACGGAAGGTGGCAAAGACAAGCACTCGAGGCGGCACGAATGCGAGATAGGTCCACGCGCTTTCTGATCACGTTTTTTTCTGCGTATTAAATTTCTCTGAAACGCACTCAAACGGTTTCCGTTTGCCATACAGGGTGGATTGTGACCATGAACGACCGTATCCGACACTAAAAAACGAGAATACCCCCATGATTGAACGCATCGACACCGGCGAACGGTCCTCAAAAATTGTGAAACACAACGGAGTGGCCTACCTGACCGGGCAAGTCGCCGAGGGCGAGACTATTCAGGAACAAGTCCGGATTTGCCTCGAGAAGATTGACGCCCTTCTCGAACAGGCTGGCTCATCGCGCGAAAAGATGCTGCGCGTGACGATCTGGCTGGCGGACATGAAAGATTTTGCCGGATTGAACGAGGTCTGGAATGCCTGGGTTCCAAAGGGCCACGCCCCCGCGCGGGCTTGCGGCGAGGCCAAATTGGCCCGCGCCGAGCTAAAGGTGGAATTCATCGTCGACGCGGCCTACGACTAATTCCTTTCCGCGCAAGGCGCGCTGACCATAGCAGGAATGCAAAAAAAGGGCGTCCCGAGGGACGCCCTTTCTTTGGATATTCGCTGGTGCGACTTACTCGATGATTTTCGAGACGACGCCGGCACCGACGGTGCGGCCGCCTTCGCGGATGGCGAAACGCAGACCGTCTTCCATCGCGATCGGTGCGATCAGCTCGACGGTGAAGCCAACGTTGTCGCCGGGCATAACCATCTCAGTGCCAGCTGCCAGGGTCACAGTGCCGGTCACGTCAGTTGTACGGAAGTAGAACTGCGGACGGTAGTTCGCGAAGAACGGAGTGTGACGACCGCCTTCTTCCTTGGTCAGGATGTAGGCTTCGGCTTCGAACTTGGTGTGCGGTGTAACCGAACCCGGCTTACACAGAACCTGACCACGCTCAACGCCTTCACGGTCGATACCGCGCAGCAGGGCGCCGATGTTGTCGCCCGCTTCACCGCGATCCAGCAGCTTGCGGAACATTTCAACACCGGTACAGGTGGTTTTCTGAGTGTCGCGGATGCCGACGATTTCGATCTCGTCGCCAACGTTGATCACGCCACGCTCGACACGACCCGTAACAACGGTACCACGACCCGAGATCGAGAACACGTCCTCGACCGGCATCAGGAACGGCTTGTCAACTTCACGCTCAGGGGTGTCGATGTAATCATCAACAGCCGCCATCAGTTCGCGGATCTTCTCTTCGCCGATTTCCGGCTTGTTGCCTTCCATCGCCGCCAGAGCCGAACCTGCGATGATCGGAATGTCGTCGCCGGGGTATTCGTAGCTGGACAGCAGTTCGCGAACTTCCATCTCAACCAGTTCCAGCAGCTCTTCGTCGTCAACCTGGTCAACTTTGTTCATGAACACGACCATCTTCGGGATGCCAACCTGGCGGCCCAGCAGGATGTGCTCGCGGGTCTGCGGCATCGGGCCGTCAGCTGCGTTCACAACCAGGATCGCGCCGTCCATCTGAGCGGCACCGGTAATCATGTTCTTGACGTAGTCGGCGTGGCCGGGGCAGTCGACGTGCGCGTAGTGGCGGTTGTCGGTCTCGTATTCCACGTGGGCGGTCGAGATGGTGATGCCACGTGCTTTTTCTTCAGGCGCGCCGTCAATCTGGTCATACGCTTTGAAGTCACCGAAATACTTGGTGATTGCTGCGGTCAGCGTGGTCTTGCCGTGGTCAACGTGGCCAATCGTGCCGATGTTGACGTG
This sequence comes from Ruegeria sp. YTSC004, assembly GCF_059609805.1. Taxonomy (NCBI): domain Bacteria; kingdom Pseudomonadati; phylum Pseudomonadota; class Alphaproteobacteria; order Rhodobacterales; family Roseobacteraceae; genus Ruegeria; species Ruegeria sp. YTSC004. Next base: position 117,298 of record NZ_JBXWMJ010000007.1, on the reverse strand, counting down.
CGGCTTATTACGCTCAAACTTTTCCTTTGCCATTCCTCAGGCGCCCTTTTGCGATTTGGGGGACCCTTAGTCCCGTGGTTACATCTGCGCGCGCGAGATATTTGGTTCAAAGGGGAAAATCAAGCACATCCTGCGTGAAAAGCTGGTTAAGACGCCGGATTTTGGGTGACCTCGACGGAATCCAGCGGCTGGATCAAGTCCGGGCGCCGGTCAAACCAGCCATTGTCCTTGTGTTCCTCGGCAAGCCATTCCTCGACACGATCGGCAACCTTGAGCGCCAGGCCATCCATTTGCTCTTCTCTGGTGCGCGAGTGACCAGATCCCGTGAGTGCACTTTCACCGGTCGTGTCTTCTAGCACCTGAAACTGTTTTCCTTTGGCCAGGAACTCTTTTTTGCGCACGTCATAGACGTTAACCAGGACAATTGCCGTGCTTTTGGGATTGTAGATCACGGGCACACCCGGAGGTGCCAACATGTAGCCTTCCAGGCTGATCCCAATGTCGTATTCCTGAGCGCCCTCATATCGGCCAAGCCGAATATTCACGGCGTTCTGAATGGCGTCTTCCCACTCTTTGGGCGTCGCATCCCGCGACACCGGCCCCTGCCGGGCCTTTTCGGCAAATGCGTAGTTGACGCGCAGTTTGAATTCGCCCAGCGATTCAGGCTCTTCGTAAACCTGTGTCTGCGTGCACGCGCCCATCAGGGCCAGTCCGGTAATCAGGGTCAAAGCTCGCAACATTTTCTCGTCTCGATATGCCTGTTTTTCTTTGATCTAGCGCAACGATACCGCTTGTGCCATGCCGTATCGGCAGAAATCCACTTGCAAGCGCGCTTACTCACGAAAATTTATAGTCGCGTGGGAAACCATAAGGCGCTTTTTTCCCAACGCTGGCCCGTTTGGCCAGCCACTGTGACATGTCCGCCTCGTGCCGGGTCTTGTCGCCACCCATGGACCATTTCAGGCCCTCTTCCCAATTGAAGGTGGTGATGTCGGACAGGCCACCATCCAGTTCCAGTGTGCCCTGCCGACCGCGCGCCATGTTGTATTTCTGCAGACGTACGCCCTTACCGCGACCCATTTCGGGCAGCTCTTCCACTGGGAACACCAAGAACTTGCCGTTCTGCGACACAACCGCGACGTGATCGCCCGATACGGGCTTACAGATCATCGCCGTCTCGTCAGCTTTGACGTTCAGCACCTGCTTACCGTTGCGGGTCTGGGCCAACACGTCATCTTCGGGCACCATGAAACCGTTACCCGCGTCTGACGCCACCAACAGCTTGCGCCCTGGCTTGTGGATCAGGATGTCGATGATCTGTGCCTCATTCGGCAGATCGACCATCAGGCGCAGCGGTTCGCCCATACCGCGCCCGCCGGGCAGGTTCGCAGCACTGACCGTGTAGAATCGGCCATTCGAAGCAAACACCAGCAGACGGTCAGTGGTTTCGGCGTGGAAAGTGAACCGTGGCCCGTCGCCGTCCTTGAACTTCAGCTCGCGCTTGAGGTCGATGTGACCGGTCATGGCGCGAATCCACCCCATCTGAGAGCACACGACCGTGATCGGTTCTTTGTCGATCATGGCCTCAAGCGGCACTTCCTCGACCTGACCTGCCTCGGCGAACTGGGTGCGGCGGGCACCGCCCTCGTAGTCCTTGCCAAAGGTTTTCTTGGTCTCTTTCAACTGCTCAGATATCTTTGCCCATTGCAGGACCGGATCAGCCAGCAGGTCTTCGAGATTGGCACGTTCCAACATCAGCGCGTCACGTTCGCGGACCAGCTCCATCTCTTCGAGACGGCGCAGGCTGCGCAGGCGCATGTTCAGGATTGCGTCGACTTGAACCTCGGACAGCTCGCCCTCGCCCGGCTTGGGTGAGACATAGTCGGCCTCGCTGGTGGCGCGGACATGGTCGATGCCCCAATCCTCGCGCATCAGCGCGGCCTTGGGGTCGTCGTCATAGCGGATGATGTCGATCACACGATCCAAGTTCAGGAAGGCGACGATAAAGCCTTCCAACACCTCCAACCGGTGGTCGATCTTGGCCATACGGTGACGCGAGCGGCGCAGCAACACTTCTTGCCGGTGATCAAGGAAGGCGCGCAGCACTTCCTTCATCGAACAGACTTTGGGCGTCACGCCGTCGATCAGCACGTTCATGTTCAGGCTGAACCGCACCTCAAGATCCGAGTTGCGGTAGAGCATGCCCATCAGCACCTCGGGGTCCACGTTCTTGGAGCGCGGCTCGAGGATCAGACGGATGTCATCGGCGGATTCGTCACGCACGTCGGCGAGGATCGGGATCTTCTTGGTCTGGATCAGCTCGGCGATCTTTTCGATCAGCTTCGATTTCTGAACCTGATAAGGAATTTCGGTGACAACGATCTGCCACTGGCCACGCCCAAGATCCTCGACTTCAAACTTACACCGCAGGCGGAACGAACCGCGCCCGGTGCGATACGCTTGTGCGATGCTCTCGGGAGGCTCAACAATTACACCGCCGGTCGGAAAGTCCGGACCAGGAACATAGTTCAACAGTGTGTCGTCGCGGGCATCCGGTGTCTTGATCAGATGCAGGCAGGCATCGCACAGTTCGGCGATATTGTGCGGTGGGATGTTCGTCGCCATACCGACCGCGATACCGCTGGAGCCATTGGCCAGCAGGTTCGGGAACTGCGCCGGCAACACAACCGGCTCGGTCAGGGTGCCGTCATAGTTGTCGCGAAAATCGACGGCGTCTTCGTTCAGACCCTCAAGCAGCGCTTCGGCCACGATGGTCATCCGAGCCTCGGTGTATCGCGAAGCCGCCGGGTTATCGCCGTCGATATTGCCAAAGTTCCCCTGCCCGTCGACCAGCGGGTAACGGACGTTGAAGTCCTGCGCTAAACGCGCCATCGCGTCGTAGATCGCGGCATCACCATGCGGGTGATAGTTACCCATCACATCGCCGGAAATCTTAGCGGACTTTCGGAACCCGCCCGTTGCGTTCAGGCGCAGCTCGCGCATCGCATAGAGGATTCGCCGGTGTACCGGCTTCAGCCCGTCGCGCGCATCAGGCAAGGCCCGGTGCATAATAGTGGACAGCGCATAGGTTAGATAGCGTTCACCAATTGCGCGGCGCAGCGGTTCCGCTACCTCGCCCCCATTGTCGGGGGCCTCCATATTGGGGTCGTCGATCGTATCGTTCATATATGATGTGATACGCCGCAAGCGCGCGCGGGTAAAGCAATCAGCTTAGATTTTGCTGGGGACAAGTCGCGCTTTTTGCAACAGGGGGAGACAAGTCCCGGAATTCCCCCGGTTTTCGACTCGGACCCCGAAATATGGTAGGCTGTCTTCATTAGCCTGCTGCCGATTTCTTGTACCTAACGATTGACCTGGGGGATGCGCCATGACGCGCCTTATTATTCTGACTTTCACTGCACTTGGCTGGTGTTTTTACGTTATGAGCGGTGGACCAAATTTCGAACCGCGCGGCTTGCGGAGCGATCAACCTGTGCGCGTTGCCTCTGTATCCCAACCTGCAGCAGTAGCACCCGCTCGGGTTGAAGAGCTTGTGACCGAAGAGCTTGTGACCAATGTGGCCGTTCGGGCACCGACGGTGCGCGCACAACCCCAACCTGAAACCGAAGAGATCGTGCAGATCGTGGCCGAACCAGCCAGCCTTCAGTCTTTGTCCGGCATTTCGGTGTTCGATGATCAGAGCGCAAACATCACGCTTGCTTCGCTGGAAGACGGCGTAGCGGGTTTGCGTCAGATCGATGAAGCGCCCCTGCCGGAAACATCAGAGGCTGCGGCGATTCCCGAACCTGAAAAAGACATCCGCGAAATCTCGGGAACGCGGGTGAACATGCGCGATGGACCCGGTACCATTTACCCAATTGTCGGCAAAGCGGCCATCGGACAGAAAGTCGAGGTGCTGAGCGATTCCGGAACCGGCTGGCTGCGCCTGCGCGTGTTACCCGCGCAACAGGTCGGTTGGATTTCAGCCTCACTGGTTCGAAAAATTCAAAACTGACGCTGCACCGTCATTGTCCTGACCCTCACCTCGCAATAGCTTTGGCCTGAATTGAAGGTCAGGAAGATCATGCAGAAAACCATTCTTATCACCGGCTGCTCGTCCGGCATCGGCCTGGACGCGGCACACGGTATGCGTGCGCGCGGCTGGCGTGTCTTTGCATCCTGCCGCCAGCAGCGTGATTGCGACCGGCTGCGCGCGCAAGGCTTTGAAAGCCCGCGCATCGACTATACCGACGCCGCAAGTATCGCATCAGGCCTGACCGAAGTGCTTGAGGCCACCGGAGGTACGCTGGATGCGCTGTTCAACAACGGAGCGCACGGCTTGCCCGGCGCAGTTGAAGATCTGCCGACCGAAGGGCTCCGTGTGATATTCGAGGCCAACTTTTTTGGCTGGCATGAACTGACACGGCTGGTGATTCCAGTCATGCGCGCGCAAGGACATGGGCGAATCGTTCAGAATTCGTCGGTTCTGGGCCTGGTGGCCTTTCCATGGCGCGGCGCATATGTCGCCACAAAATATGCCATTGAAGGCCTTACCGACACGCTGCGTCTGGAACTTGCCGGAACGAACATCAAGGCCATTCTGATCGAACCCGGCCCAATCACGTCGAAAATCCGCGAGAATTCGATCCCCTTCTTTGAACGTTTCATCAACTGGGAGAACTCGGCCCTGCGCGAAAAATACGAGGCTTCTCTGTTGAAAAGACTGTACGAATCCTCAGGCCCGGATCGTTTCGAACTGCCTGCATCAGCGGTGACCGACAAGCTGGCCCATGCGGTTGGATCAAAAAGGCCGCGCGCGCGCTACTATGTCACCACGCCAACCTACATCGCCGGGTATCTGCGCCGCCTTTTGCCCACCCGCACCATCGACCGCATTCTGTCGGACGTCTGAGGCGAAATTACCCGTTCGCTTTTCATGTACATGAGGCTAGATGATAGCCTAACGAAACAAGAAACGCGGACGGTGTGCTTATGGACCTTTTGATGGTCATTTTGCTGTTGGCCATGGCGGCGGTCGTCGTCGTGCTGGCGATCGGCATCTCCAATTTCGGCAAAAGCGGCAAAGCTGCTGCGATGAAAAGCAACAAGATGATGCGCCTTCGCATCCTGTTCCAGTTCATTGCCGTGGTGCTGATCGTGCTCTACGTCTACCTGCGCGGACAAGGAGTTTAATAAATGGTCGTTCTGAACAAGATTTACACCCGCACCGGCGATGATGGAAAAACTGCGCTGGGCAACGGCGAACGGGTCGCCAAGTATTCTGGTCGCGTGGCCGCGTATGGGACCGTTGACGAACTGAACGCTTTTGTTGGCGTTGCTCGGACCGAGGCGGAAGGCGACGTCGATGCCGCCCTGGCGCGCATTCAAAACGACCTGTTCGATCTGGGCGCAGATTTCTGTCGCCCCGACATGGAAAAAGACGCCGAGGCGGACTACCCGCCCCTGCGCATCGTTGCATCTCAGATCGATCGGTTGGAGGCGGAGATTGACGTGATGAACGAAACGCTAGAGCCGCTGCGCAGCTTCATCTTGCCCGGCGGGTCGCGTCTGGCAGCGAATCTGCATGTCTGCAGAACCGTATCCCGCCGCGCCGAACGTCTGGCGGTCGAGCTGACCAACATGGAACCCGTGAATGCAGTCGCGGTAAAATACCTCAACCGTCTGAGTGACTGGTTTTTTGTCGCCGCCCGCTGCGCCAACGAAAACGGCACTGCGGACGTTTTGTGGGTACCAGGCGCGAACCGCTGAAGGCGACGCGGGATCCGGCGAACCCTGCACCGACCAACAAAGCAAATCTCCAGCCAAACGGGTGGGGCCCAAAGCTCTGGCACCGGCCACCAAAGCAATAAAATTTCACGCCGTTGCGTCAAAATACATGAAACGCGACGTCTCAAGTTCATGACGTGACGATTTTGCCCTGTTGCAGCGTGAACTGAGACGCTATTCAGTCCCCCGAGAGCATTGGTGGAGTCGCTTCGCGGCTTACCGTTTTTTGTGAGGAGCAAGCGCAAAATGAAGGTACTCGTGCCTGTCAAACGCGTGATTGACTATAATGTGAAAGTTCGCGTGAAAGCGGACGGTAGCGGTGTTGATCTCGCCAATGTCAAAATGTCGATGAACCCGTTCGACGAAATCGCTGTGGAAGAAGCGATTCGCCTGAAAGAAGCAGGCAAGGCTGACGAAATCGTTGCGGTTTCGATTGGCGTCAAGCAATCGCAGGAAACCCTGCGCACCGCACTGGCCATGGGCGCTGACCGCGCCATTCTGGTTGTTGCCGCCGATGACGTCCATCAAGACATCGAACCGCTGGCCGTTGCCAAGATCCTGGCCAAAGTGGTCGAGGAAGAGCAACCCGGCATCGTTTTGGCTGGTAAGCAAGCGATCGACAACGACATGAACGCTACCGGTCAGATGCTGTCGGCCCTGCTGGGCTGGTCGCAAGGCACCTTCGCGTCCGAGCTGGACATCGAAGGCGACAGCGCCAAGATCACCCGTGAAGTAGACGGCGGCCTGCAGACCATCAGCGTCAAGATGCCGACCATCGTCACTGTTGACCTGCGCTTGAACGAGCCGCGCTATGCGTCTCTGCCGAACATTATGAAGGCGAAGAAAAAGCCGCTGGACGAGAAAACCGCCGCCGATTACGGCGTCGACGTCACACCGCGTTTGGAAGTTGTCAAAACCGAAGAGCCGCCGGCACGTGCTGCTGGTATCGTCGTCGGCTCGGTTGATGAGCTGGTCGAGAAACTCAAAGAAGCGGGGGCTGTGTAATGGCTGTTCTTCTTCTCGCAGAAGTCAACAACGGCGAACTGGCGATGGACGCCACCGCCAAGGCTGTCACTGCCGCAAAGGCACTGGGTGACATCACCGTTCTGGCCGCGGGCGGTTCTGCCGCTGCTGCCGGTGAGGCCGCCGCCAAGATCGACGGTGTGTCCAAGGTACTGGTTGCCGAAGACGCGTCGCTGGGTCACCGCCTGGCTGAATCGACCGCGGCCCTGATCGTGGGTCTGGCTGATGGTTACGAGCACATCGTTGCGCCTGCCACCACCGACGCCAAGAACGTGATGCCGCGCGTTGCAGCCCTGCTGGACGCGATGGTGATCTCGGATGCATCCGGCGTGGTTGACGGCTCGACTTTTGAGCGTCCGATCTACGCGGGCAACGCGATCCAGACCGTCAAATCGAACGACGCCAAGAAAGTCGTCACCTTCCGTACCGCGTCCTTTGACGCGGCTGGCGAAGGCGGCTCGGCCGCTGTCGAGACCATCTCAGTCGGCGAAAACCCGGGCCTGTCTTCGTGGGTCGAGGACAAGGTTGCCGCAAGCGACCGTCCGGAACTGACTTCGGCTGGCGTTGTTGTCTCGGGCGGCCGTGGTGTCGGCTCGGAAGAGGACTTCAAACTGATTGAAGGTCTTGCTGACAAGCTAGGCGCCGCTGTTGGCGCATCGCGCGCCGCCGTGGACTCGGGCTATGCACCGAACGACTGGCAGGTCGGTCAGACCGGTAAGGTTGTTGCACCCGATCTGTATGTCGCGATCGGCATCTCGGGCGCGATTCAACACTTGGCTGGTATGAAAGACTCGAAAGTCATCGTTGCGATCAACAAGGACGAAGAAGCGCCGATCTTCCAGGTTGCGGATTTCGGACTGGTTGCAGATCTGTTCCAGGCCGTGCCTGAACTGACCGAGAAACTCGGCTAACCGCTGGTCTAGCTTTTTCATCGCGAATTTTGGAAAGGCCCGCCAATTGGCGGGCCTTTTTTAATGCAAATTGCGTATAGGCCCCATCAAAGCTGCCGCAATCGCCCGATGGGCAGCTGGGCCAATCATGTGCTCTGCCATTGGCTGTTGCAGTGTGCCGAACAACATATCCTCGATCTCATCAGACTGGCCGCACACATGTGTTTTGACGTCGACGATATCCGCGCAGGGTTTGCCAACGGTTTTGATCATCTGATCCGTTACGCCGACATTAGCGCTGTCAATATGATGCGCGCCCAGTTCTCCTCGAAGGACGTGTAGGCGCAAGAGGATCACCGGAATTTCCAGGCTTTGAAGAAATTTACCGATCTTCCGAACCCAGTTTCGGCGCAATTCGTCCAGAACAACTTCGATGCGTGCGTCGCGAACCTTTTCCAGGCAGCTCATCAGGTGGCGCACGAAATGAACCTCGGTGAAGTCGATTTCGGGATACAGACTGATCAAATCCTTCGTTGGCGCCAGAAATCGGTCATTGCGCCTGGAATGAACGCGATAGAAATGGTTGGACTGTCCAAGAAGCCTTGGCGCCTGCATGACGCACAGATCTGCGCCTCTTAGCAAATCGCATAACCCCCTATCATCGCACAGCGCATCGACGCCGCTGAACAGGCATCCAAAGTTCAGAACGCGTCTTTCAAGCCCGTCTTCGAGAATAGCTGAGAATGGTCGGTCGACGAATCGCCCAAATGTCTCATCCCCGCCGACGCAGGCCGCGTAAGGTTGATCCAGAACACGCCGAGCGCCACGAAACCACAGCCGCGATCCGTCATATTGGCATACCTCATGCCCAGGTCCCCCCGAGCCTGTTTGATAATAGCTCATATCACTCACCCATTTTTTACCCGGTTGCCATCTTGCAGCCGCAAGTCTTGAGAAAATCCTAATGTGCGCATTTGAAGCAAAATCGAACAGTCGGATCCCCTTGCCGCCCGCCCCGATCTGTCGATACTGTCGCCGTATCCCGAGACACAAAGGCACCTGAACATGGATGTAAAATCGGTCGGAGTGATTGGCGCAGGTCAGATGGGCAATGGCATTGCTCATGTTCTGGCGCTGGCGGAGTATGACGTTCTGCTGAACGATGTCTCGCAGGACGCGCTGGACAGCGCCGTGGCGACGATTGAAGGCAATCTGGCCCGTCAGGCCTCAAAAGGCAAAATCTCGGACGAAATGATGCAAGCCACGCTGAGCCGGATCAACACGACGTTGGAGCTGCCCCAGTTGGGTCAGACCGATCTGGTGATCGAAGCCGCAACCGAGCGGGAAGCAATCAAACAGGCGATTTTCGAAGACCTGCAGCCGCATCTTCTGCCCCATACGATTCTGACATCCAATACGTCCTCAATCTCGATTACCCGCCTGGCCAGCCGAACGGATCGGCCGGAACGCTTCATGGGGTTCCACTTTATGAACCCGGTGCCCGTGATGCAGCTGGTCGAGCTGATCCGGGGGATTGCCACGGATGAAGAGACGTTCAAATCGTGTAAGGCGGTTGTGGACCGGCTTGGCAAAACCGCAGCAAGCGCGGAAGACTTCCCAGCCTTCATCGTGAACCGCATTCTGATGCCGATGATCAATGAGGCTGTCTACACCCTCTACGAAGGGGTCGGCAGCGTGCAGTCGATTGACCAATCGATGCGGCTGGGTGCAAACCACCCGATGGGGCCACTGGAACTGGCTGATTTCATCGGGCTGGACACTTGCCTGGCGATCATGAACGTGTTGCATGACGGATTGGCAGACACCAAGTACCGGCCTTGTCCACTGTTGACGAAATACGTCGAAGCCGGCTGGTTGGGCCGCAAGACCGAACGCGGGTTTTATGACTACAGAGGTGAAACTCCGGTCCCAACGCGCTAGAGGGGCCAGCCCCCTCGACCGGCTTTCATCCGGGTTCACCCCCGGGATTTTTTCAGCCAGATGAAGAGCGGATCAGGGATTGCGTGATTTACCAAGCGCCATTGTGCGCTTTCTTAGCCACGCCATGAAACCGCGCGGATCACTTTCCAACAGCTTCATTTCCTCGTCCGAAATCGGTTCGCCAATCACCGGAGATTGCGGTTTGTTGCAAGAGCGGACGATCTCATGCAACAGCAGCCCCTGCCGTAAGATCGGCGACAGCTTGTTGGCAATCTGATAGGCGCGCGAATTGCTGCCGGGGAAGAAAATCGGAACCACCTGCGCGCCAGATCGGCGGATCATCTTGGCGGTAAACACATTCCATTCCTGCTCTTGCGCAGGACCGAACCAGTCGTCCGAGGACATCACCACACCTGACGGGAACAGAGCAACAACGCCACCTTCCTTCAGGTGTTCCATCGCCTTGCCGCGCATCTCAAGCATTTTGGTTTGCGCTTCGGGGTCGTGTGGAAAGGGAACCGGGATCATGAACGAGGTCGCCGCCTCGTCCAACCCGGTCAGGACAGAACGGGTCAAGATACGATAGTCATTGCGAACCTGTCCGATCAGTTCCGCCAGAATCATACCGTCGACCATGCCATGCGGGTGGTTGGCCACGACAACTACGGGTCCGGTTTTCGGGATATTTGCAAACTGTTCCTTCGGAGTAGTGAGGTTGATGCCCATAACCTCAAGCGCGCCGCCCCAGAACCGCTGGCCGCGATAGTATTCGTTCTTCTTCTCGAACTTGTTGACCATCCGCAGGATAGTCAGCTTACCCGTACACCATTCAATGGCGCGGATGGCTGTAGACGTCCAGACATCGTCGAAGGAGTTCGCGTAGGTCAGGGTTCTGCGATCATAGATTTCGCCCTGATCTTCTGCCCCGTCCACCACCGGGCCTGTCTTGGTCTCGTGCGTCGTTTGCGCCAATTCCTGGTTTTCCCGTTCTTCGTATCGCGACTGGCAGGATCAGAACCCTTCCCCGAACTTTCCGTTCACAAGGGTTTCTAATGCATCCGCCAACGCCTCAGCATCCGGTCCGGACGTCTCGACGTCAATAGTCGTTCCGCGAGACGCTGCCAACATCAAAAGACCCATGATGCTGTCCCCTGATGCAGAAAGCCCGTCTTTGGACACCTCTGCCTGGGCGTCAAACCCCTCGACCACTTCGACCAGCTTAGCCGAGGCGCGGGCGTGCAGGCCTTTTTCATTGATTATTTTCAAGCTTCGGTTGGTCATTCTTAATCAATCCGGTCTTAATCCAACGTCACGTTTTGGGCATTGATATACTTGCGTCCAGCCTCCATAGCCCGCCGAACCGCATCCCCGATCGGCAGGTGGCGACTTTTGGCCAATTTTATCAGCATAGGCAGATTTGCACCGTAGAGGATACGGCGGTCCTGCGGGGTGCAGGCCTTCAGACTCAGATTCGACGGGCTGCCGCCAAACAGATCCGTGACAACAACCACGCCGTCGCCGACATCCACACCGTCAGCGGCGGTGCAGATTTCCGACTGCTTGGCTTCCCGGTCGTGGTCAGCCTCGATCGAGATTGCGGCCAGGCCCGGTTGCTTTCCGACAACATGCTGCATTGCGGCCAGATATTCCTGAGCCAGCCCGCCATGTGCTACGAGTACGATCCCGATCAATCCGGCCTCTCATTCAACGATCGACGTTCCATTTCGCGGTGCCTAATTGCCACTTGCTGCCCCTCCTGTGCAAGGGCCTTTGCGACCGCTTCTGCGGTTGCGACCGATCTGTGTTGCCCTCCGGTACACCCAAATGCCACCGAAAGGTGCGCTTTGCCTTCGGCGCGGTAAGCGGGCAACAACAATTTCAGCAGATCGACAACGCGGTCGAAAAACGGCGCGTAATTCGCGTCAGACTGTACATAGCGCGCCACGTCCGGGTTTCGACCATCTTCGGCCCGCAATTCCGGACGCCAATAGGGGTTGGCCAGAAACCTGCAGTCAAAAACCATGTCCAACCCATGCGGCAAGCCGCGTTTGTACGAAAAAGACTCGATGGATACCGCCAGATGTCGGCCGCCTTCTGGAGCGAACCAATGCTCGACCTCCTTGCGCAACTGGTGAACGTTGATCTGGCTGGTGTCGATCAGAATGTCGGCAATTTCACGGATCGGGGCCAACAGCTCTTTTTCCTGCAGCACACCGGCTTCAGGACCTGCGTTGGCCGCAACGGGATGGCGTCTTCGGGTTTCCGAGAACCGCTGCAGCAGCACTTCGTTTCGGCAATCAAGATAGAGAACCGTAAGCTCGACCTGCTCGGTCCGCCGCAGCCGCATAACAAGATCAATGAACCCAATGGTCGAGAAATCGCGATTTCGGGCATCGATGCCCAATGCCATGGGCCGATCGTTTTCCGGACCGTCCAACAAGCGCATCAAAAGGCCCATCGGCAAATTGTCGATGGCCTCGAACCCCAAATCTTCAAGCACACGGATCGCCGTCGTCCGCCCAGCGCCCGAAGGACCGGTGATCAAAACGATCCGCCGCTGTTGTTTCATTTGCTGGGCCATTCCGGGTTTACGCGCCCCATTTTCATCAGTTGCATCAATGCTGAAGCCAAATTGGGGACGCCGCTACCGCGAAGCAAGAGGATTGTTTGCCTCAGGGCTCGGATCGAGATCGGATCTGGCAAACGTGCTTCTTCCCTTTGGTCCAGATCCACCACATATCGCAAATCCACGGGTCCTACGGGTGGCGCGCGCAACAATCCGATACCGCGGGCCTCAACAACGCCGCGGATATTCGGGGCCGCATCAGCGGTCACTTCACCGCCGCTATTGTGTAAAGCCACGCGGTCATCACCGACAAGTTCGGCACCCAGCGCCATCATCTGCAAGACCAGCGCGGATTTTCCCGCCCCTGCCGCGCCAACAATCAGCAGACCGCGCCCGCCGACAGCCACACAACTGGCGTGGAGTATGGCACTGTCCTGTTCTTCCAAATCATAAATTGACGGGGCGTTCATAATTTACACAGGCAACCCGACAACAAATCGCGCACCCAGCGGGTCCGAGGTGATATCGGCGTCGGTTGGTCGGATGTTTTCAGCCCAGATCACACCACCATGTGCTTCGACAATCTGCTTTGATATTGCCAGCCCCAAGCCCGAGTTGTTTCCGAAGTGTTCAGCGGGACGCTCGGAATAGAACCTTTTGAAGACCTTTGTCAGGGCCTGTTCAGGAATTCCGGGGCCGGTGTCTTCGACCACGACCAGCACCCTGTTTTCGCGCCGTCGGACCCAGACACGGATCGCATCGCTGTCCTCGCAGAACGAGGTGGCATTGGTAATCAGGTTGACAAAGACCTGCGCCAGTCGCGCCTCCAGCCCGTTGATTATGATCGGATTGGACGGCAGATCGGTTATATAGTCGATGCCCTTAGCCCGCGCATCTTCACCCAGATACTGGCTGATATTGCCAACCAGCTTCACCAGATCAAACGGCTGTTCTTCTTCCTTGACCAGTTCGGCATCCAGACGGGACGCGTTCGAGATATCGCTGACCAGACGGTCCAGACGGCGAACATCATGTTCGATCACACCCATCAGCTTTTCACGTTGGTCATCGCGTTTGACCATTCGTAACGTGCCCACGGCAGACTGAAGGCTGGCCAGAGGGTTCTTGATCTCATGCGCGACATCAGCGGCGAACTGTTCGTTCGCGTCAATTCGGTTATAAAGCGCGGTGACCATACCCCGCAGCGCGCGGCTGAGCAGACCGATTTCATCCGGACGCGCGGTCAGGTCTGGGATGCGGATACGGCCGGGGTTCACTCCGGCGCCCCGGTCCTTACCCAGTTCGGCGGCCGCCGCAAGATCCGCCAACGGGTTTGCGATGGTTGAGGCGAGAACAAGGCTTAGTCCGATCGACACAAGAAGCGCGACAACAAACATCTGAAGGATGCGCTCCTGCTCGCGACGGGCGAGGGCGTCAATCTCTCCGGATGGCCCGGCCATGGCAACGGCCCCTACCGCGACGCCATCTTGCAGGATCGGGGCGGCTGCAACAATGACCGTTTCGCCAAAGTCATCCTTGACGGCCTGCACCTGCATCTGCCCCTGCAGCGCGCCGGGAACTATGGTCTGTACCCGTTGCGCCAGGGTAGGCGCTTCGCTGGGTTCTGTGGCGGAGAACACACGCGACAAGCCCGTCCACACGGCGTTCAAGGCGTCGCTGATCAAGGTACTGCCGGTCTGAACCTCGGACTCGGACGCCAACAGCGCCTGCTCGGATGCTGCGCCACGCGCCCATCCAATCAGAGTTCCCCGTTCGTCATAGACAAAGACCTCGCCCCCTTGGGGCAATGTAAGGCCCTCCAGCGTGTCCTTTACGTCCAGTGTGCCGGCATCCTGTGACAGGCCGGATGCTGTCTGGCGCAACTGTGCTTCGAACACGTTGCTGACCAACTGCGCATCCCCGATCAGATTGCGCGCGGTCTGCTGAACCTGCTCATCACGGGAATCGTCCAGATACAGCAACCCGGTGACAAGGATCACCAAGGCGATCAGGTTGAGCGTGATGATCTTGCGCGCAAGCGGCGAGCCGCGCATTGCAAACAAGCCGCGGCGGCGGCGCGCGTGCCGAAGTTCGGCTGACTCGGGATCCTGCGGGATGACCCAATCATCCCCCAGAACGACATCACCGTCCCGCAATTCGCTGGCTTGTTCCGTATCGCGCACGAGACTTGGTTACCCCTAGTTTTTGGCCACGCCTATTCTTCGTTGTACCTGTACCCAATTCCGTACAGTGTTTCGATCGCCGAAAACTCAGGATCTGCGGCGCGCATTTTCTTGCGCAGTCGCTTGATGTGGCTGTCGATCGTGCGATCATCCACATAGACCTGATCATCATAGGCTACATCCATCAGCTGATCGCGGCTTTTGACAAAGCCCGGTCGCTGAGCCAACGCTTGCAACAACAGAAACTCGGTTACGGTCAAAGAAACGTCCGAGCCCTTCCAGCTGACCGCATGGCGCAGAGGATCCATCCGCAGATCGCCGCGTTCCATAACCTTGGCGTCACCTGTGTTGGCGGTTGCCACATCGCCAGTTGTCGCCTCTTGCCGGCGCAGCAGCGCGCGGATGCGTTCAACCAGAAGACGCTGGGAAAAGGGTTTCTTGACGTAGTCGTCCGCGCCCATGCGCAGGCCAAGAACCTCATCTATTTCGTCATCTTTGGAGGTAAGGAATATCACCGGCATCTGAGTTTTCTGCCGCAGCCGCTGCAACAGATCCATCCCATCCATCCGCGGCATCTTAATATCCAGAACAGCCATATCAGGCAGTTTCTTGTTGAAAGCGTCCAGCGCCGCCTGCCCATCATTATAAGTTTCAACCTCGAACCCTTCGGCTTCGAGTGTCATGGATACGGACGTCAGAATATTTCTGTCGTCGTCCACCAATGCAATCTTCGACATCGGGTTAACCCCTATTCCTGCTCACTCACGCAATAATTCGCTTATTAGTAGGGCATCTTTGTCGTTTTTATGGCCGCGAATCAATCCGTATCTGCGAATCGTGAGATTGTTGTCACACAGATGCGGCAAAAAAGCCGTTAATGCGCGCGGAAAAACGCCTTGTTTTCCGACAGGAAATTAGTGGTGGCGCTAAACTTTAACTTGGTTGCGCTAACTGCGCCAAACCGTCCTGTTCATGCCCCAAACGACCATGTTAAGACCCGCCCATCCGCCGGTTTTTCCCGGTATACTGCCCCAAGTGCGCCCCCCGGCCCAACCGCCGACGCGCCGCCACAGGAGAAGAAACGCATGACATCTGGACGGGTTAACCCGCAATTCCGCCTCGAAGATCAGGGCATCGAGGGTCTGGGCAATGTCTATTACAACTTCATGGAACCGGCGCTGATCGAAGAAGCGCTGAAGCGCGGCGAAGGCACTCTTGGCAATGGCGGCGCATTCCTGGTCACCACCGGCAAATTCACCGGCCGTTCGCCCAAGGACAAACACGTCGTCAAAACCGACAGTGTTGCCGACACAATCTGGTGGGAAAACAACGCCGCGATGACCCCCGAAGGGTTTGACGCGCTGTATGCCGATATGATCGAGCATATGAAGGGCCGTGACTACTTTGTGCAGGATCTTGTCGGCGGCGCCGATCCCGCCTATTCGATCAATGTGCGCATGGTCACCGAACTGGCATGGCACAACCTGTTCATCCGCCACTTGCTGCGCCGTCCGGATCGCGAAGATCTGGAAGAGTTCATTGCAGATTTCACCGTCATCAACTGCCCCAGCTTCCAGGCCGACCCGGCCAAGCATGGCTGCCACAGTGAGACCGTGATTGCGCTGAACTTCGACCGCAAGCTGATCCTGATTGGCGGCACCGAGTACGCGGGGGAGAACAAAAAGTCTGTCTTCACCCTGCTGAACTACATGCTGCCCGAAAAAGGCGTAATGCCGATGCATTGCTCGGCCAACCACGCCGTTGGCAACCCGGTCGACACCGCGGTGTTCTTTGGCCTGTCCGGCACTGGCAAGACCACCCTGTCGGCAGACCCTGCCCGCACGTTGATCGGCGATGACGAGCATGGCTGGTCGGATCGCGGCACCTTCAACTTCGAAGGCGGTTGCTATGCCAAGACCATCAATCTGAACGCCGAAGCCGAGCCGGAGATCTACGCGACCACCAGCAAATTCGGTACTGTGATCGAGAACATGGTCTTTGACCCCGAAACCAAGGAATTGGATTTCGAGGATGACTCGCTGACTGCAAACATGCGCTGCGCCTATCCGCTGGAGTATATCTCGAACGCCTCGAGCAGCGCGCTGGGTGGGCATCCCAAGAACATCATCATGCTGACTTGTGACGCATTTGGTGTCCTTCCTCCGATCGCGCGGCTGACCCCAGCACAGGCGATGTATCACTTTCTGTCGGGCTTCACCTCGAAAGTAGCGGGTACAGAGCGTGGCGTCACCGAGCCTCAGCCCACCTTCTCAACCTGCTTCGGCGCGCCCTTCATGCCGCGTCGCCCGGAAGAATACGGCAACCTGTTGCGCGACAAGATCGCCCAGCATGGTGCGACTTGCTGGCTGGTGAACACTGGCTGGACAGGTGGTGCCTATGGTGTCGGCAGCCGTATGCCAATCCGCGCGACCCGCGCGTTGCTGACAGCTGCCTTGGAAGGATCGCTGCGCGACGCCGAATTCCGCAAGGACGCCAATTTCGGATTTGACGTCCCGGTCTCCGTGCCCGGTGTGGCCGAAGTTCTGCTGGATCCGCGCCGCACCTGGGATGATCAGGCCGCATTCGACAAGCAAGCGGAAAAACTGGTGCAGATGTTTGCAGAGAACTTTGAGCAGTACCTGCCCTTTATTGATGATGACATCAAAGCCGTAGCAATCGGTTGATATCCAAAGGGGGCGGTTTTCGCCCCTTTTCTTTTCTCCGGGCGAGTAACCTTTCTGCAATCTTCCTGTGGTTGTATAATGCACCAAGCATATACAAATTCATTGCCCGCTGCAGCAGATTGCAGTACTTCACTGTGTCATTATGACGTAAAAGCCCGGCGCTTGCGCACCGGGCGGGAAGTAAAAAGACCTTGGGGACACTCAATAAGCGCGCACTCACATTCGCGATTTGAGCAACCTAATCAGGTATCTAGTTTAATCCATCGGGGATGGGTGTCAATATGAGACATGCTGGAAAAATTCTGTTTCAGCGAGTTTCTAACTTTCGCTCCAGCGCGAAAGGCGGCAAGGAAAACAACAGGTAGGCAAATGACGGAAATCTCGAAACTGACCGAACTTCGCAAACTGATGCAAAGTATGGAACGGACCCTTGGACTGGAACAACTCTCTCCGGTTGAGCGTGACATTTACTACGCGGCCGAAGAATTGTCGAAAGCCGATCAAGAAGTCCGCACCTTCGGTCTGATCGAGCACACCCTTGTTCAGAGCGTCTCGCGCCCGACATTCTTCCGCGCGCTGAAATCGCTGGTTCAAAAGGGCTATCTGTCCCAAAGCGGCAATGCCAACCGGGGGCGGTATATCGTACATGCGCCCAGGTGACACCGCCAACCTGCGTGTTGATGGCTAATCATCGTGCGCAGATGGGCCTCTGACACTTTCTTCGCCTCACTGGCTTACATAGTTGCATCATTCCTCACCTTTGAGGTCTTGATGCCGCTGCAAAACGTGTTCTTTCCGGAATATCCAAGCCGGGCCAGCCTGCTGTTCCTACCTCACGGGGTTCGGGTCCTGGCGGCGTGGCTATTAGGGTGGCGTGCGATTTTCGCATTGTTGCCGGGCGTCTTTGCAGTCTTTGCATTCCTGGGGGGTGCGGATGTCTTTTTGCCCAGCCGCTTGTTGGCAATTGTCATCGCGGTCACAACGGTTCCCACCGTGTTCTACTTGCTCAAGTGGGCAGGTTGGGACTTGTTCCCCAGACCCGATCGCAAACCCTGCTGGTTGTGCGTCATGGGTGTCGGCGTGATCACGTCGTTCTTGGCATCCGCTATGACAAACATGAGTTTTGGCAGCGCAGGGGTAGAGTACATCGCCTTTCTGATCGGCGATATCTCAGGGCTGTTTTTCCTGATGCTGGGGCTTTACTTCGCGTTTCGGTATATGGACCGCAGAACTTAACCCATCAGACCGCGGCGCAGCAGGTTCAATCCAGCGGCCAACAGCACAACCAAAGTTACTTTGCGAAACAACGCCTGATCGATTCTCGATTGCAACTGCATACCCACCCACATCCCGATCACTGCTGGAGCGATCAGAGCAGCCGAGAACGGCGCCGTGTCGGCCCGCAGGATACCTGATCCCATATGGGCGACCATCAAGGCAATTGCGCCCAGCCCATAGATAACCCCCTGTACCCGCATTTGCACGGCTTTCGGTGTGTTCAGGGCCGTCAGGTACGCCACCGTTGGCGGCCCCCAAATACCAGACATACCGCCCACAAATCCTGCGACGGCCCCAATGAGAACCTCAACACGGGCCGATGGTTCTTTCAGCACCAGTTTCACACCCAGGACCTGGATCAAGGCAAAGAAGGTGATTGGAACGCCGATCATCAACAGGAAGGTCGATGTCGGC
The DNA here is from genome assembly GCF_059609805.1 of Ruegeria sp. YTSC004. NCBI lineage: Bacteria > Pseudomonadati > Pseudomonadota > Alphaproteobacteria > Rhodobacterales > Roseobacteraceae > Ruegeria > Ruegeria sp. YTSC004. Next base: position 98,532 of record NZ_JBXWMJ010000007.1, on the reverse strand, counting down.
ACCAAAGTGACCAGCTTGGCTCCGGCCAGAAGGAACACCAAGCCCACAATCAGAAATATACGAAACTCCCTGACCGACGACACGGCCGCGGAAACACCCTGTCCCAAAGCCTGAAAGACATTAGTTACCAGTGTCGGAAGGATCAGACCCGCGATGGCCAACTCGGGCGGCAGAAAGACACTCAACCCTGAAACCATAACCATCGGCATGGCAAAACCGACGATACCTTTGACCCACCCTGCCAGAAACGCAACGCTCAGAGCCAGCAGAAGATCCTGTGGAGGTAATAAAGAAAACAATGTCATGGCCCCCTGATATCATTCCTGACGGGCGCTGCACTGCAAAAACGCTCGAGAAATATTAGAACTTTTTCGCAACGTAATACGTATTTTTGTTGCGCTGCACGTGCAGCATGATATGACCAGACGACACGAGAAAAGGACACGATTCATGGCCCATGACGGACAGGATATGACCCAGATGACGACACCTGCGATTTTGCCCGATCTTCTGACGCTGACCGGTGCGGCCGCACCCGCCGTTGAAACAGTGTTTGAGCGTGCGCGTGAGTCGGTGCGCGGTATGGTTTCCGCTGATGGCCGTGTATCCGGTGCCTTGATCGAAGCCAATCAAACTGCCGCCCATGGCTTGTCATGGCTGGCCACATATTCTCAGTCCCTAAAACAGATGCAACGCTGGGCCGAGGCGCTGGAGGCCGATGGCAAGTTCGGCGAGATCGAACAATTGCTGCACCAAATCGCCTTTGGCGAATACCTGCACCAGGTTGCGGGCGGCATTCCGATGAACCAGGGCGAAGTCGTGCGCCTGCAGGACATGGGTCTTGGCTGGGACGCGCTTTCCGGATTTCAGATCCCCGAAATCCAAACGCTGATGGCACAGGCCAATTCTCAGGCCGCCCGCACACGGCTGGTCAAGCTGATGGAAGATCAGGCAGGTGCCACCATGTTCGGTGCCTCGGGTCTGGACGAAGAGCTTGAGATGATCCGTGACCAGTTCCGCCGCTATGCGGTCGAAAAGGTCGAGCCCCACGCTCATGACTGGCACCTCAAAGACGAACTGATCCCGATGGAAGTCATCGAGGAACTGGCGGAAATGGGTGTCTTTGGCCTGACCATCCCCGAAGAATTTGGCGGCTTCGGCTTGTCCAAAGCCTCGATGTGCGTCGTGTCCGAGGAATTGTCGCGCGGTTATATCGGCGTGGGCTCTCTTGGTACACGCTCCGAGATCGCGGCCGAGCTGATCATCGCGGGCGGCACCGATGAACAAAAAGCCAACTGGTTGCCTAAACTGGCCAGCGCCGAAATTCTGCCGACAGCCGTTTTCACCGAACCAAACACTGGCTCGGATCTGGGCAGCCTGCGTGCACGTGCGGTCAAGAACGCGGACGGTGACTATGAAATCACCGGCAACAAAACCTGGATCACCCACGCGGCACGTACCCATGTGATGACGCTGCTGGCCCGGACCAACCCGGACACTACCGATCACCGCGGTCTGTCCATGTTCCTTGCGGAAAAGACGCCAGGCACAGACGAGACCCCGTTCCCTACCCCCGGCATGACCGGCGGTGAGATCGAAGTTCTGGGTTATCGCGGAATGAAGGAATACGAGCTGGGCTTTGACGGTTTCAAAGTCAAAGGCGAGAACCTGTTGGGCGGTGAAGAAGGCAAAGGCTTTAAACAGCTGATGGAAACCTTCGAAAGCGCGCGCATTCAAACCGCTGCCCGCGCCATTGGTGTGGCCCAAAGCGCGCTGGATATCGCGATGCAATACGCGCAGGACCGCAAACAGTTCGGCAAGTCGCTGATCAACTTCCCCCGTGTGTCCGGCAAACTGGCCATGATGGCGGTCGAAATCATGATCGCCCGTCAGCTGACATATTTCTCAGCCTGGGAAAAAGATCACGGTCACCGCTGCGACCTTGAGGCCGGCATGGCCAAGCTGCTTGGCGCTCGTGTGGCCTGGGCTGCGGCGGATAACGGTCTGCAAATCCATGGCGGCAACGGTTTTGCGCTGGAATACAATATCAGCCGCGTTCTGTGTGACGCGCGCATTCTAAATATTTTTGAAGGGGCTGCCGAAATTCAGGCACAGGTTATTGCACGGCGTTTGCTGGGCTAACCGGAATTAGGCATCCCGTTTCCCCAACTAGACCCGGTCTTGTGCCGGGTCATTTTCTTTGTTCCGAACCCCAGTTTGAAATTCATGCCATCCGACCTGTGACCGGATAGAGACCTTTTCAGATCCTCGACCGAAAAAACTTCCCCCTTTGCTTTTTGTTGAAACCCCTTTAGGGCACGCTGCGACCCAAACCGGGCCCAAGGATGGTGATGACAGAATGACCCGACTATTTTTTGCGCTTTGGGCGACCGTTGCAGCCCTGATACTGGGCGGATGCGCCACAACCCAGCCTGTGGCGGGCTACACCGAGGTAGACGAGCTGGCACTGGCGATCGAAAACCTTGGACCCCAAGTCGATCCCGCCGAGGCACAAAAGGCCGCCACCATCGCCTACACCTATTCGCAGCAACTGAAGCGGGATTGGAACGTCACAGACCCGGCGATTATCCATAACGCCAAGGTCATCAACGGGTTCCGGGAAAAGGGATTGTGCAACGACTGGGCGCAGGCCATGACCCGCCGCCTGCAGCAGGAAAACTTCCGAACTTTGGACGTGCACTGGGCTACGTCGCCCCCAACCGCCTTTCGGATCATCCACCATTCTGCCGCTATCAGCGCCAAAGGAGACACGATGAAAGATGGCATCATCCTTGACCCATGGCGCAACAGCGGTGCGTTATTCTGGGATCAGGTAAGCGAGGACACCAGATACAACTGGAGGCCACGCCTGGACGTTCGCGAAGAACTTATCAGCGGTGAGATCCCCTACTAATCTGGCTTCGCCGGTTCCCTCGGCACCAGTAAGAAAGTAAGACACCCGAATGATGCGTCTGATCCTGACACTGCCTTTGATTGGCCTGTTTCAATGCGACAGGGACGAATCTGTTGCCGCCTACGGCGCCGCGGACCAGACTTGGGTGCTGCAGGAAATCGACGGACAGCCTTTCCAGGCCAGCGCCATGTTGCGGTTCCCCGAAGAGGGCAAGATTGCGGGGAACGCCCCTTGCAACAGCTATAGCGGCACCCTGAACGCGCCCTACCCCTGGTTCGAGATTTTGGACCTGACGGCAACACGCGCGGCCTGTGCCGGGCTTGAGGCCGAAGGGTTCTATTTCGCTGCGCTGATTGCGATGACGCAGTCCGAAGTATCCGGCGACCTGTTGATACTGCGCAATGATGACGGGCACGAAATGGTGTTCAAAGCCGCCGAGTGAACTGATCCACAAATCTTGCCCGTGCATCCGGCAAGGGGTTATGCCCCAGGGACGGGGCTAGATGGTGTTCCAGAAAGTAACCGGTGGTTTTCAACCCTGCGGCAATCTCAGCGTCCGGCGCTTGCCCCTCACCGCGCAAACAGGGTGGCAGGGGCAACAGCTTATCCGCCCATTCGCCAGCACCATCGGCGCTAACGGCTCGACCAGTCTTGGGGGAGACATAGACCAACCCATCCGCCGCCCCTGTCACAGCACAGGCCGACAGGTCCAGGCCAAAGCCCAGTTCTTCAAGCAACGCCAATTCCCAGCGCAGGTAAGCTAGCGGCCAGATTTCGTCCTGCCCCAGCAGATCCAACAACTGTTCGGTCTGTTTGTAGATCGCTGGATGCGGTTCACGCTCGGGCAGGCAAAAGGACAACAGCGCAACGGACGCGTTCAATCCTGCCAACGCCATCCGACCCGAAAATGCCGCTGCTGCACGTGAACGCAAAGGTTCAACCTGAAATGTGCCAAGGTGTTCTTCTAACCGCGCGCGCCATAAAACATCTATTTGCGCGCCGGGCTGCAGGATGGGGGCAATTTTGCGGCTGGTGCCACCGCGTACGACGCCTGCATGACGACCGTGGCCTTCGGTGAAGACCTCGATTATCGCCGCTGTCTCGCCATGACCGCGAGAGGTCAGAAGTATGCCGTGATCACGCCAGTCCAATTGGGCCTCGCACTGTTTGCCTTGCTCAACTTGACCCGGCATTGCGGGAAGCCGCAACCGCGAATACTTGACTCGCGGGCATTCCTATACTTAATTAACAATATTGTTAAACAAGAGGCCAGATCATGCGAGGCATCACAATCTCATACCGTTATGACGGTGATGAAGCCGAATGGCAGACCACTATCCGCACCTTTATCGAGGCGATCGACGCCGATCCTGAGGCGGCCGGAAAATTCACCTATCAGGTTGCGGTCGCTGATGACGGAAAGTCCCGGGTTCATTGGGGCCGCTGGGACAGCGCTGAGACATTGGCCCACGTGCAGTCGCAACCCTATTTTCAGGCCTTCGCACCCAAAGTAAAGCAATTCGCCGGTGAGACATTGACCACCACCGGGCACGATATCACGCTTAAAAGCAGCGGTTGGTGACGTCTTGGCACCGGACTGTGGCGGCCGGTCAAAACGTTAAACCGGCGTGGATCAGGATGCCCAGAACCATCAGGAGGTTCAGCACCATCGATATACCGTTGCCCAAATAGATGGGCAACTTACCGACCGCCAGCCCGTAGGCGAACCAAAGGAATGACAGCGCAGCATAGAGCGACCAAGACAGCAGAGACTGGCCGGTCGCGTGTTGCGAATGCGTGAAGTACAGCTTGATCAGCTGCGGCAACGTGGCAAAAGGGCCGACAACGCCAATGAAGACCATGAAGCCCTCAAACCGCTGCATCCAATGCCCAAATTCTGATTTTTCAAGCTTTTCAGCGAGTGTTTCGGCCACACACACCCCCATAATTTGTTCAAACGGTACGGCGATCCTCACCGACATAGTATAGGGTAAAATAGACGTTTTGACCCGAGTGACCAAGACCCGTTGAACCGCGGGCTAGTCCAACCCCTCTTCACCCAACAGATGCCGGCCTTGCCGGTCTTCGACTTCAATCACCCAGAGGTCCGGATCAAAACTGCGTTGCCGGGTGATGGCGTCGTCAACCTCTGCTTCGACGCCGGAGGAAAGCTCGACCCATTTGCGTTCACCGCTCATCAGATCAAAGCTGCGTTGGAACGCCACGGCGTGCCCGTCCAGAGTGTTCAATTTGACAAGCACTGCACCCGCCGTATCGTCGCCATGGGCTACGACAAACGCCGGGATTTCCTGAAAACGCAGCCGCGCCAGATAGGCGTGGACCCAGAAATCAGCCGTCAGGCGAGTCATGCATTACCGTCTTTGAAATCCAGACCCATTTCCGAGTAACGCTCGGATTCCTCGAGCCAGTTCGGACGCACTTTGACCTGCAGAAACAGATGTATCTTACGGTCCAGGAACTCTTCCAGTTCCGCCCGCGCGGCCTGGCTGACCGCTTTGATCGTCTCGCCCTTTTTGCCTAGCACGATGCCCTTGTGACCATCGCGCATGACATAGATGATCTGGTCGATCTTGGCAGAGCCGTCTTTGCGCTCTTCCCAGTTTTCGGTCTCGACCGTCAGCTGATAGGGCAACTCCTGATGCAGGCGCAGGGTCAGTTTCTCGCGCGTCATCTCAGCCGCGATCATGCGCAGGGGCAGATCGGCGATCTGATCTTCGGGATACAGCCACGGGCTTTCGGGCAATTCCGCAGCCAGCCATTTGCGTAGATCCTCAACGCCATAGCCCTTTTCGGCGGAAATCATAAAGGTTTCGGAAAACGGGTAGCGTGCGTTCAGGTCACTTGTTAGGGCCAGCAGCACCTCAGACTGGACCTTGTCGATCTTGTTGATCGCCAGCGCAACCTTTCGGCCCTGCCCGATCTCTTCCAGACCTTCGAGGATACGTTCTACCCCTTCGGTGATGCCGCGATGCGCCTCGATCATCAGAACGACGACATCTGCATCCGCCGCTCCGCCCCAGGCCGCGGCAACCATGGCGCGATCCAAACGACGACGCGGTTTGAACAGGCCGGGTGTGTCTACAAAGACCAGCTGCGCATCGCCTTCCATTGCCACACCGCGAATGCGGGTACGGGTCGTCTGAACCTTATGCGTCACGATCGAAACCTTGGCCCCGACCATGCGGTTCAGCAGGGTGGATTTGCCTGCGTTGGGCTCTCCGATCAGGGCGATAAATCCGGCGCGTGTGGTCATGTGTCTGGCGTTCCTGGTTGCAAGTGCGCACCCCTATAGCAGAAAGGCCGCGCGGGCCAGAGGGATTTGTCGCATTGCGGTCATGCAAAATCGGTGGCACGCCTAATCCAGGCCGCGCCAAATCCAGCCAGGCGACCATCGGAAAATGAGGCAAGACATGAAACGTCGCGAGTTTCTTTTGGGCAGCGGGGCCGCTGCCGGCGCGCTGGGTCTGGGCGGTTTCGGGTTGGCGCAAGGCACGCCGGAGTTGACCATTCAACCAGCAAGCTTTGCCCTGCGGGATACGGTGACGACCGGAATGGTCAGCCTGTCCTCTAACGCACCGCCGCCGGTATTGTACGGCAAGCAAGGGGAAGTGATGTGGCTGCCCGTGCGCAATACCCTGTCGGAATACACGGCAATGCACTGGCACGGGATGCGGATCGCGAACAACATGGACGGGGTGCCTTACCTGACCCAAATGCCATTGGGTGAAGGTGAGGCCTTCACCTATGAATTCACTCCGCCCGATGCAGGCACCTACTGGTATCATCCACATTGCATGACGATGGAGCAGATGACCCACGGCCTGACGGGCGTCATGGTCATTGCCGAACCCGAAAACCCCGGTTTTGACAGCGAACAGGTGATCAACCTGCGCGATTTTCGGCTGGACGATGATGGTGCGTTTTTACCCGCCTATACCCAGCGCGGCGCCGCACGGGCCGGGACCTTTGGCAATGTCCACACTGCCAATTGGCTGCAAGGGCCTATCTACGATCACGCCGCAGGCAGTCTGGTGCGACTGCGGGTGGTGAATACGGACACAACGCGCATCTACAAATTACATCTTGAGGGTGGCGATGCGCGGATCATCGCGTGGGATGGCCATCCGCTTGAGATCAGCATTCCAATGCCCAGCGCAGATGAGCCACTTCTGGTGGGACCAGGTCAGCGCGTGGATTTTGCGGTTGCAATGCCCGGCGACGAAGGGAGCAACGTTGCGCTGATGGCCAAACTGCCCGGTCAGCCGCACAGACCTATGGCACAGCTGCGCGCGATTGGATCATCGGCGGCACGGGACCTGCAAGAATTGCGCCCTCTGCCATTAAACCCGGTGTCCAAACCCGATCTGACCAACGCCGAGCTGCACGAGTTTGTTTTTGGTTGGACCCCCGAAGGAGGTCAGCCCAACAATGGATCCTGCGGCTCGCTGGGGTATAACTTCTGGTCCATCAATCGCAAACCATGGCCCGGTGACGCGGCAAAGGGTGTCGGTCCGCTCGCAACGCTGGAAATGGGCAAAACCTATGTCTTGCGACTGCGAAATGAATCCCCGAACCTGCACCCGATCCACCTGCACGGGCTGGCGTTTGTCCCGCTACGGTCGAACCTGCGACAACTGCCGCCCCTGATGACCGACACGATGCTGCTGCTGAAGGACGAGGTGGCCGAGATCGCGCTGGTCGCCGATAACCCGGGCGACTGGGCATTTCACTGTCATGTCATAGAGCACCAGAAGACCGGGCTAACAGGATTTATCCGAGTGGTATGAGGGGCGCACTAGACGCCCCCCTTTGACTCATCCGTTCTGACGTTCGATCAGGCGCAGAACGGCAACCATGACGATCCCGTAAAAAACATGCCCGATCAACGCGACCCAGGTGATCGCCGAGAAGTTCAGGAAAGTCGGCAATCCGGACAAGGTGGTGATCCCGCCCAGGGCAAAAACCCAAAGGCCAAACCCATAGATGGCCGAGGCGACGAACATATGAACCGGGCCAAGGACCTTAACCCAGATCGGCTTGAAGATCAGAAACCACCCCATCGGGTAGGCAATCAGACCCACAAGGTAGAAATGCACGAAGAAACCAAGGAAGGCATTGCTGGGCAAGCCGAGACTGGCCAGCAGGCTTTGGGCCAGTCCTTCGGGCGACAGATTGGCCCAGCCGATGCCGGGGCTGACAACCTGCCCCCAGAAATCGAAGGCGATCGTGGCGATAAAACCGGCGATGAACAAAAAGCCGATATTCACGGTAGTCAGTTTTGCGTTTTGCATGGAAATGCCTCAACTCATTGTATCAATTTCGCTTTGCTCGCTTGTTCTTAGACATGCGCCAAAGCGGATGATGTTCAGATACGACTGCGACCCGAGGTCTGCCATAGGCCTCAAGTTAGATTGAGAATTGTGACATGTTCGGGCTGTCGAGGGTTGCTATTTCAACTGATCCAGTAGCGCCTTTGCGGCGGCTTGTTCCGCCTGACGTTTCGACCCCGCCGTTGCCTGCGCTTCGGTCCCGTCCTGCAACCGAGCCGCAATAGTAAACACCGGGGCGTGATCGGGGCCGCTGCGCTTGACCTCGACGTAAGCGGGCGGCTTTTGCCCGCGCGCCTGCGCCCATTCCTGAAGCGAGGTTTTGGCGTCGCGCGCATCCGCTTCAACGTTGTGGACGCGATCCCCCCACAGTCGCAGGATGACGTCGCGCGCGGCCTCGAAACCGGCATCGCGATAGATTGCGGCGATTACAGCCTCCATCGCATCACCCAGCAAGGCCTGTTTGCGGCGCCCGCCTGACAGCATCTCGGACCGGCCCAGTTTCAGCACCACGCCAAGATCGATCTGCCGGGCCACATCAGCGCAGGCCTCTTTGCGGACCAACGCGTTGAACCGAGGAGCCAACTGCCCTTCTGATGCTTTTTTGTCGGCCTCCAACAGCGCGGTGGCCATGACAAGACCCAAAACCCGATCGCCCAGAAACTCCAACCGCTGATTGTCAGGTCGTGTCGAGGACGAGACCGATCCATGGGTCAGGGCGCGCACCAGCAGTTCAGGGTTCGAGAATTCGTACCCCAGACGCTGCTGGAACGCCTTTATCTCGGTCGAAAGCTTCAATTGACCGCCTTGAAGAAGCGATCCCCGCGCCACGTCCAGAAGAACAGCATCGACCGGCCAGCGGATGAGAACAGGATGCGATCAGCCCGCCCGATCAGGTCTTCGTAAGGCACATAGCCGACGCCGCCTGCGGATTGCGGCACGCGACTGTCGCTGGAGTTGTCGCGGTTGTCACCCATGAAAAAGTAATGGCCTTCGGGAACCGTGTAGATGCCGGTATTGTCAGCCGCCTGATTGCCGATGTTCAGCACTTCGTAAGACACACCGTTTGGCAGTGTTTCGATCATACGCGATTTTTCGCAGACACCGCCAAAGCCGACAGGACCGTTTTCGCAGCGCGGGCGCAGACCTTGCGAGCCTTGTGGTTCGGCGACTTCGGTGAATACACCATCGGGTTCTTGTTGCACTGGCGTACCGTTCAGAATGATCTGACCGTCCCGTACTTGAATACGGTCCCCGGGCAGACCGATCAGACGTTTGATGTAATCGCGGCCGCTGACCGGGTGGCGGAAAACAATGACGTCACCGCGTTCGGGGTCGCCGCCCCAGATACGAGTGTTTTCATCGCTCTGCATCCAGCCGCAGAGATCTTCGGCGTCAACATTCAGGCCGACGCTTGGGATGATCAGGCTGGGGCAAGACGCGTAGGAATAACCGTAAGACATTTTGTTGACGAACAGGAAATCCCCGATCAACAAGGTGGGCTTCATCGAACCCGACGGAATCCAGAATGGCTGGAACAGGATCGTGCGGAAGACGCCCGCGATCAGCAGGGCATAGACGATGGTTTTGATCGTCTCCCAAACGGCGTTACCTGTTTTGGCTTCCTCGGCCATACTGCTCTCCGGTCGTTTATTCGTTGGGGTGCTACATGCGGGTCGGTTGGGGGCAAGTCAAGACTGCGCAGGCGCATCGTGAAGCGGACGCGCCTCGATCACCACGAATGCCTGTGCCCAAGGGTGATCGTCGGTCAGGGTGACGTGGATAATCGCCTCATACCCTTCGGGCGTCATCTCTTTCAGCCGATCTGCCGCCCACCCCGTGACATGCATCACAGGCTGACCCGTGCGCAGATTGGTCACCGACATGTCCTTCCAGGCGATGCCCATGGCCAAACCGGTGCCCAGCGCCTTGGAACAAGCCTCTTTCGCGGCCCAGCGTTTGGCGTATGTTCCCGCAACATCAGCGCGACGTTCCGCTTTGCTCTGTTCGATTTCGGTGAAGACACGATTGCGGAACCGATCTCCGAACCGATCCAATGTGCCCTGAATGCGGTCGATATTTGCAAGATCTGTGCCGATGCCGAGTATCATGACAGCCGCACAGTCAAAATCTTGTAACTCGCGACCCCAAAGAACCCGGCAAAGGCGAAGTCGAACCACCGGCGAGCGCGGCGGTAGGCCTGCACCATACGCTCGGAGGAAAAGAGGAAGGCGTAGCCGATGAAGATCAACAACGATCCTGCGTAAAGCATGGCGAAATAGCCCAGCAACATCGAAAGGCTGGCATCATTCGGGGCGACGATGGCATAGATCGAGCCCCAGCTCAGGATCGCCTTGGGGTTGGTCAGGTGGATAGCTGCGCCCTTTGCAAAGATTGTGCGTAGTGAGCCGGCCACCGGGTTGCCGATAGCAACTTCATCAGACGTCAGTGCCCGGCGCAGCGCTTTGAACGCCAACCAACCCAGATAGGCCACACCAACATAGCGGATGACCTCGAACACCCAGACATTGGCCAGCATGATTGCTGATAGGCCCAGCGCTGCGGCGATGCCCCAAACGGCAGAGCCTGCGCAAATGCCCAAGGCAAAGACCAGGCCGGCGCGGCGACCTTCGTTCATTGCCGTTCCGGCAATCCCCATTGTTGCAGGCCCCGGAGAGCCACCGGCCATCAGCCAGGCAAACCAGATCGCAACAAATCCGGGTGTGATCATCCGCGCGCCTCATCCATTAGACGCCGCATCTCGGCCATGGCAGGCGTGAGGCCGCGAAAGATCGCCTCGCCAATAAGGAAGTGGCCGATATTCAGCTCGCGCACTTCGGGGAATGCCGCGATCGGTTGTACGGTGTCATAGGTCAGGCCGTGACCCGCGTGCACCTCAAGGCCCAATGAATGGGCAAAAGCGGACATTTCGCGCAGAGCTTCCAACTCACTGTTGGCCTTGTCCGCGTGGCCCTCAGCCATGGCATCGCAATAGGCACCGGTGTGCAGCTCGATCACTTCAGCGCCGATACGATGCGCCGCCTCGATCTGGCGCTGATCAGCAGCGATAAAGATCGATACACGACACCCGGCATCGCGCAGCGGAGCGATAAAATGAGCCAGTTTGTTTTCCTCGCGCGCGACTTCCAGCCCGCCTTCGGTGGTTCGTTCTTCGCGCTTTTCAGGGACGATGCAAACGGCATGCGGCTTATACCGCAAGGCAATTTTCTGCATCTCGGGCGTCGCGGCCATCTCAAAGTTTAACGGCACCGACAGGACCTCCATCAGGCCATCGATATCAGCGTCCGAGATATGGCGACGGTCTTCGCGCAGATGCGCGGTAATGCCGTCAGCCCCGGCCTCTTCCGCCAGCTTGGCGGCACGCAGCGGATCAGGATAGGCCCCGCCCCGCGCGTTGCGAACCGTGGCCACGTGGTCGATATTTACGCCAAGACGCGTGTGGTTGTCAGACATCGCTCGAATCCTTCTTAAGGCCCTGGTCAGAACCTAGGGCATTCATCAATGGAACGGCAGGCTTAGTTTCGGCCAAGCGTTTGATTTCGTCAAACTTTGCCTTGATCTTGTCGCGACGGCGCTGCTGATAGGTGCGGATCAGCGGCAAGCTGAGATAGGAGCAAATTACACCCGCCAAAATGCCCGGAAGAACGCCGCCAATCATGTAGGGAAAGAACACTTCGTTATAGAAGATGCTGAGCCCATGCCAGTCCGCGACACGATCGGTGAACATGGCAATAAAATTGTTCTTCAGATCACCCATTGCATCTGTGAACTTGCCCATCAGCCCATGTGTATCACCCTTGTGGAATTTGGTTCCCAGCAGGAAATGCCCGGTCTGCAGGCAAACCACGCCGATTGGCACATAGGTGAGTGGGTTGCCAAAGAATGTTCCACTCAGAGCCGCCAGAATATTGCCGTTCAGCAGGCGCGCCACCACGGCAGCGACAAGAAAATGCAATCCGTAGAACGGAGTGAATGAGGCAAAGACGCCTGCACCGATGCCACGCGCAATGCGCTCGGGGGAATCCGGCAGCCTACGAACACGATGCTTGACGTAGTGAAAGGCCCGCGTCCATCCACCACGGGGATAGACGAATTCAGACGCGATCTGGACAGGCGAGCGTCGGTCTCGGCGCTTAAATACCACTCCTGATCACCCCTTCTCAGCCAGCCGCAACTGCGGTTTTTGCCCTGTCCCGATACCGCTCCACTGCCGCCACGTCGCTTTCGGCCTCGAGCATCAGCATGAGCGAATGCAGCTGCTCCAGGTCACGCAGTTCGACATTGATCAGCAAGCGGTAAAAATCCGGTTTGCGGTCGACGAATTCGAGGTTCGAGATATTGGCCTTTTTCTCGCCGATCAACGTGCAAATGCGTCCCAGAACACCGGCATCGTTGCCAATGGTCATATCCAGCGTCGCACCATAGACAGCCGGGTGCGTTCCCGAGTGCCAGTGCAAATCGACCCAGCGATCAGGTTCGCTTTCGAATTCGGATAGGCGGTCGCAGTCGATCGCATGCACGACAACACCTTTGCCGCGATAGGTTATGCCGACGATGCGTTCGCCCGGCAAAGGCTGGCAACAGGGGGCGCGGTCGAATTTTTGGCCGGGCTCAAGGCCGATCACCGCGCGGCGCGGAGAAATGGCATCACCGTCATCCTGGGTCAGTTCAGGGTAAACGGCGCTGACCACATCATGCGCCGTCAGCTCGGCGCTGCCGAGACGCGCTAACAATTCGTGACGATCCTTCAGGCGCAGGTGTTTCGCCGCGGTATCAAGCGCCTTGTCGGTTGCCTTTCGACCGACATGTTCGAAACCGGAACGCGCAAGTTCCTTGCCCAGCTTGATGAACCGCTCGCGGTCGACCTCGCGCAGCGCACGCCGAATGGCGGTCCGGGCCTTGCCGGTCACCGCAATCTCAAGCCACGTTACCTGAGGCGTCTGGCCGTCAGCGGTAATTACATCCACCGACTGACCATTCTTGATCCGCGTCCACAGTGGCACACGGATGCCGTCCACCTTGGCGCCAACACAGGCATGTCCAATGCGCGTATGGATCGCATAGGCGAAATCAATCGGCGTAGCCCCGCGCGGCAGCTTGACAACATCGCCCTTGGGCGTGAAGCAAAACACCTGGTCCGAGTACATTTCCAGTTTGACCGCTTCGAGGAAATCTTCGTGATCTTCCTCACTGTCGAACTGTTCAGTCAGGTTCGCAATCCACTTGGCCGGATCAACGGCAAATGGGTTTTCCGAGCGGACACCGTCGCGGTACGACCAATGCGCTGCAACGCCGGTTTCTGCCACATCATGCATCTGACGGGTGCGGATCTGAACCTCGACCCGTTTCCCGTCGCGACCGGAAACTGTTGTGTGGATCGAGCGATAACCGTTCGATTTCGGCTGCGAAATATAATCCTTGAACCGACCCGGCACCGCGCGCCAGCGCTGGTGGATCGCACCTAGCGTCCGGTAACAATCTTCCTCGGACCGGGTAATGATGCGAAAGCCGTAGATGTCGGACAGGCGCGAAAAGCCCTGATCCTTTTCCTGCATCTTACGCCAGATCGAATAAGGCTTTTTGGCGCGACCAAACACTTCGGCTTCGATGCCCGCCTTTTCCAGCTCGTGCCGCATGTCGCCGGTGATCCGGTGAATCACGTCGCCGGTTTCACGTTGCAAGGTGATAAAGCGGCGAATGATCGACTGGCGACCTTCGGAATTCAGAACGCGGAAAGCAAGATCCTCAAGCTCTTCGCGCATCCACTGCATACCCATGCGACCCGCGAGCGGCGCATAAATATCCATCGTCTCGCGTGCCTTCTGCACCTGCTTTTCCGGACGCATTGCCTTGATCGTGCGCATGTTGTGCAGACGGTCAGCGAGCTTGACCAGAATAACCCGCAGATCCTTGGACATGGCCATGAACAGCTTACGGAAGTTCTCGGCCTGTTTGGTTTCGCGGCTGGACAGTTGCAGGTTGGTCAGTTTGGTGACGCCGTCGACCAGCTTGGCAACCTCTTCCCCGAACAGTTCGGACACTTTGCCATAATTGGCTTTGGTGTCTTCGATCGTGTCATGCAGCAACGCTGTAATGATCGTCGCATCATCCAGGCGCTGTTCGGTCAGGATGGCGGCCACGGCAACGGGATGTGTGAAATAGGGTTCGCCTGAATGGCGGAACTGACCGTCATGCATCTGCTTTCCGAACTCATATGCCCGGGCGATGCGGTCAGCATTTGTCTTGGGGTTGTAGTTGCGGACCAGCGCAATCAGGTCGTCTGCAGAAATCATCCGGTCCGCACCTTCATCTTTGGGGATTACCCCTGGCCTTGAGCCTCCATCAGAGCGCGCAGCAGCTTCTCTTCTGACATATCGTCATCGGCAGGTTTGTCCGATTCCGCACCCATCAACAGAGCCATCTGATCTTCTTCCGGCTCATCGACCTCAATCTGGGTCTGGTTGGCCTCGATCAGGCGCTCGCGCAGTTCATCCGCGCTTTGGGTTTCGTCCGCAATCTCGCGCAGCGACACGACGGGATTCTTGTCATTGTCACGGTCGACGGTGATCGGGCCGCCGGCAGAAATCTCGCGCGCACGATGGGCGGCAAGCATCACCAGTTCAAACCGGTTAGGAACCTTGTCTACGCAATCTTCAACCGTCACGCGGGCCATGGGGCGCTCTCCGTTACTGAATCCATGTCAGGAAGAGGTTTATCTAAGGGCGAATCCCCGCCTTGACAAGCAAGAAATGCTGCAAATGCACCGTTCATACAGCCGTGACTGCCGCAATATCCGACGCGGGCAGGTCTGCCAGCATTTCGGTTACCGTCCGACCCAGCACCGGATGCCGCCAATCCGGGGCGACGTCCGCCATCGGAACAAGGACGAAAGCACGATCCTGTAGGCGCGGATGTGGAATAATCAGCCGGTCCGGCGCCTTTTGCGTCTGTTCCTGTGCTGGCAGGGTCAGCCAGCTGTCAAATTCGGTGCGATCCGGCAGAACCAGATCATCATAGCAGACCAGATCCAGATCCAGCGTTCGCATACCCCATCGCTGCACCCTTTCGCGGCCAAACTGATGCTCAATCTGGTGAAGAAGGTGCAACAAATCGGTCGGCGTCCTGTCCGTTTCGATCAAAGCAGCCGCATTGACGTAGTCAGGCCCGGCACCTGCCGGGAAGCACGGGGTCTCAAAAAAACGGCTGACGGCACGAATCACCACCCCATGACGCAAGATCGCGTCAAGGGCGCTTTGAAGTGTCACCTTGGGGCCAATACCTCTCATTTTGAGATTTGCGCCCAGCGCGATAACCGCTTTTGACATAGATTTGTACGTTCCATTCACTATATTCGGCGAATTGCATACTTGCGATACGACCGAAATGGCCTAATTATAGAAGATTAGCGCGCCGCCTATTTTTCAAATACCCACTCACGTAACACCACGGCGCTCTGTATTGTACCGGAAGGACCTATTTATGTTCTATAAAGACGAACGGCTAGCGCTGTTCATCGACGGCTCGAATCTTTATGCAGCCGCAAAAGCACTGGGGTTTGACATCGACTACAAATTGCTGCGCCAGGAGTTTATGCGCCGCGGCAAGATGCTTCGGGCTTTTTACTATACGGCGCTATTGGAAAACGACGAGTATTCCCCGATCCGCCCCTTGGTTGACTGGCTGCATTACAACGGCTTCACCATGGTGACAAAACCGGCGAAGGAATACACCGACAGCATGGGGCGTCGGAAAGTCAAAGGTAACATGGACATCGAACTGACAGTCGACGCCATGGAACTGGCACCACGTGTCGATCATATTGTGCTGTTTTCGGGCGATGGGGATTTTCGCCCGTTGATTGCCAGCCTGCAGCGTCAGGGCGTGCGCGTTTCGGTGGTTTCGACCATCCGCAGCCAGCCGCCGATGATCTCGGACGAGTTGCGCCGCCAGGCCGACAACTTCATCGAGCTTGAGGACCTGCGCGACGTGATCGGGCGACCTCCGCGTGAAATGCCCATGGAGCCACGCAGCGTTGCTGCGGGTGGACAGTAAGACCGGGCCACTCACCAAACCCGGGGGAAGAAATTAGCGCGGTCAGGCTGTACCAACCTGACCGCGCTTCTTTAACTAAAAGCAGGTACTGAAACACCTGCTGGCTAGCAGTGATTCATGTCATATCAATGACAATGTCCTGTCTGGACCATAGCCGGGAAAAGACTTACCTGTGGCCTATGGAGACCAAGACATGACCAAGCCGCCCCTTACCCTATACCTCGCCGCGCCGCGCGGGTTCTGCGCCGGTGTCGACCGGGCGATCAAGATCGTTGAAATGGCGCTGCAGAAATGGGGTGCTCCGGTCTATGTGCGGCATGAAATTGTGCACAACAAATTCGTCGTAGATGGTCTGCGCGCCAAGGGGGCCGTTTTTGTCGAAGAGTTGGACGAGTGTCCTAACGACCGACCCGTTATTTTTTCAGCGCATGGCGTACCGAAATCTGTTCCCGCGTCGGCGGCCCAGCGCGAGATGATCTATGTCGATGCCACCTGCCCGCTGGTCTCCAAGGTTCATGTCGAGGCTCAGCGCCATGCTGAGGCCGGATTGCAGATGATCATGATCGGGCACAAGGGCCATCCGGAAACCATCGGCACCATGGGCCAGTTGCCCGACGGCGAAGTGCTGCTGGTTGAAACCGTCGATGACGTGGCCTCGGTTCAGGTACGCAATCCGGAAAAGCTGGCATTTGTCACCCAGACGACGCTTTCGGTGGATGACACCAAGGATATTATCGCAGCCCTCCAAGTCCGGTTCCCGGCCATCGTTGGCCCGCATAAGGAAGACATCTGCTACGCCACCACCAACCGGCAAGAGGCCGTCAAAGCCGTGGCTCCAAAATCGGATGCTTTGCTTGTTGTTGGCGCACCGAACTCTTCGAACTCACGCCGACTGGTCGAGGTTGCGGCCCGCGCCGGGTGCAACTATGCGCAATTGGTGCAGCGCGCCCACGATATCGACTGGCGGGCGCTGGAAGGCATCTCAACCATCGCCATTACCGCAGGCGCTTCAGCACCCGAAGTGCTGGTGAATGAGGTGATTGACGCTTTCGACACCCACTATGACGTGACGGTTGAACTGGTCGAAACCGCCGTCGAAAATGTCGAATTCAAAGTGCCCCGCGTCCTGAGGCAAACCGCATGAGAGGCGTCCCCAGGGCGCCGTTGGTTCTGGCGCTGGCGGGGTTGATCCCGTTCATTTGGGGCGCGCTGACCTCCTTGAACGGCGATTTGCAGGATTGGGGCAGGCAAGAGCTTGGGTCGCGGTTCGTCGGACCGTATATTCAACTGTTCTACGGCTCTGTGATTTTAAGTTTTATGTCCGGTGTTCTGTGGGGGTTCGCCACCAAGACCTCGGGCAGTAAGGCAGCGACATGCTATGTGCTGTCAGTCCTCCCGGCGCTTTGGGCGTTTTTCATGACCGGCGGTGGACCTGTTGAGGCGGGCATCAACCTAATGTACGGCTTCGCCGGTTTGCTGATGTTGGATGCGATATTTGCATATTGGCGGCTGACCCCAACATGGTGGCTGAGGCTGCGCGTTCTGCTGACAGCCATCGTCCTGATATGCCTTGCCGTAGGAGTGTACCTGTGACCGACCGCAAGACAATTGACGCCTACACCACACGTGTTGCCGAGTACCTGAGCGTCCCATTGCCGCCCGAACAGATCGAGGCCCGCATGGCCTTTGCCGAAGCGGTTGCGCCGGGCGGCTATGTGCTTGACCTCGGCTCAGGCCCCGGGGCGGACAGTATGTTCTTCATGCGTGAGGGGCTGCGGGTACGGGCATTGGATGCGACGCCGGCCTTTGTGGAACACGCCCGCGAAAATGGCGTGGATGCGCATGTCGGTACATTTGACGATGTGACCGAAACGGCCACGTTTGACGGCATCTATGCCAGCTTTTCGCTGCTACATGCGCCGCGCAAGGATTTCCCGCGCCATTTGGAGGCCATCCACCGGGCACTCAAGCCTGAGAGTATCTTTTTCCTTGGTCTGAAACTGGGAACCGGTGAACACCGCGACGACATTGATCGCTATTACACCTATTTCTCACAGACCGAGATCGAAGAGGCTCTGGCGAAGGCGGGGTTCACAATTGACCGGATCACAACTGGCGTGGGCAAAGGCCTGGCTGGATCTTATGACGGTTTTATTCTGGTGATCGCCCATGCCTGAGTTGTTTGCCTATACCGATGGTGCCTGTTCGGGCAATCCTGGTCCCGGGGGCTGGGGTGTGTTGATGCGCGCAATGGATGGCGAGAAAGTCCTGAAAGAACGCGAGCTGAACGGCGGCGAAGCTGAGACCACCAACAATCGTATGGAATTGCTGGCCGCGATCAGCGCGCTGGAAACCCTGGAGCGGGCCTCGAAGATCACTGTGGTGACCGACAGCGCCTATGTAAAAAATGGCGTGACCGGCTGGATTTTCGGCTGGAAACGCAACGGCTGGAAGACCTCGAACAAGAAACCGGTCAAGAATGTCGATCTGTGGCAGCGACTGGATGAGGCACAGGCCCGCCATGACGTGACCTGGGAATGGGTCAAAGGCCATGCTGGCCATCCCGAAAACGAAAAAGCCGACGAGCTGGCCCGCGCGGGCATGGCCCCGTTCAAACCAAAAAAGGCGCAAACGTGAGCGGTCTGGCACTGCTCGACTATGCCTCAGTTCTGGTTTTTGCCCTGACAGGCGCATTGGTGGCCAGCCGGGCACAGCTGGATTTGGTAGGCTTCGCCTTTATGGCCTGCCTGACTGCTGTGGGCGGCGGAACCGTCCGCGACCTGCTGCTGGACCGGCATCCGGTATTCTGGGTCGGCCAGCCAGACTATATCCTGATCGCCACAGCAGCCGCCGTGGTGGTGTTTTTCACTGCCCATTTGGTGGAAAGCCGATACAACTTGCTGGTCTGGCTGGACAGTTTCGCCCTGTCGATTGCCGCGGCAGCAGGTGCTGGCGCAGCCTTGTCTCTGAACCAATCCGGTGTCATCGTTGTGCTGATGGGCGTCACAACGGGCTGCCTTGGCGGCCTGATGCGGGACGTGGTCTGCAACGAAGTGCCACTGGTCCTGAAACAGGGTGAGCTCTACGTCTCTTGCGCGTTTGCCGGGGCTTTTGCCGCTGTGATCGCGACCCGACTTGGTTTCGACGAGTTGGCCACACTAGCCGCATGTGCGTTGATCTGCTGGGCATTGCGGGCAGGATCATTGGTGTTTGGCTGGCGGCTTCCGGTTTACAAGGCGCGCCCGCCGCGGCAATAAATGGGTGCAAAATGTTCGATCTGCATTTCCTGTGCCACAGAAGTGAGAACTGAAATGAAATTCACTTTCCCCATTTTTGTCGCCTCACTGGCTCTTCTGGGTGCGTGTGCGGAGCGATACGACGCGGTCAGCTTCGTTGTACAGGGCGACGAAATCGTTGCTTCGGGGGCTATTGATCACACGACACTCAGCGCTTTTGAAGAAATCACTGCGGCCAATCCCGAGATCAAGACACTTGTACTGCAGAACATCGAAGGCTCGGTCGATGATGATGCAAATGTCGTTTTCAGCCGCGTTGTTCGGGACGAAGGGTTCGATACTGTGGTGCCCTCAAACGGCTTGGTCGCCTCTGGTGGCACCGATCTGTTCCTGGCAGGCAATCGTCGCACTCTGGAACCTGGCGCATGTGTCGGGGTTCATAGCTGGGGCGGCGGCGGATATGTGGCTGCCAACCTGCCCGAAAACCACCCCGAGCACGATCGCTATCTCGACTATTTCAATGACATTGGTGTCGACCCGGCCTTTTATTGGTTCACGCTTGATGCAGCGTCCGAGGACGAAATGCACTGGATGTCAGCAGAGGAAGCCAATCGCTTCAAAATGGCGACGCGCAATTCGAAATCGTTGGGATCAACAGTGATTTGCGACGAGCGGTAGCCCCGCTCAACGCCGCAGATAGGTCTGCCATATCCAGATTACCAGCAGCGCGCCCAGAACCGCGCCTACAAATCCGGACAACCACCCTGCCACGGTGATCAAGGCCCGCAACAGAAATCCGCCAACCAGTGCACCAACGATGCCAATCAACATGGTTGTGGGGATGTTGGCCTCGATCCGCATTAAACGGGTGGCCAGGAACCCTGCGGCGGCTCCGATGACGATCAGGGCGATGACAGGCATGTCACTTCCTCCAATGGGTCGGCACGATGATCAGCGCGCCGACGGATGACACAATAGCGTTCAATCCCGGGGACCCAAAAGCAAGGTTAAACCCGAACATCCTGCCAAACATGATCTGAGCAAAGAAAAACAGAAAGGCACCGCCGATACAAATGATGATAGATTGCAGATAGCCGTTTCGGGTAAACCCGGTTTTTTCCGCAAGGCTTCCAACGACGGCTGCAATCAACACCGTCCCCATCAAAGTCATGTACAAGTCTGTTATTCCTTCTAAATCCGACTTCCCTTGGCCACAGGCCAGCCCCGCAGAAAGGTTTCCTTATCCTGTGCGCCTTTGCCCGCCCGTTGCAGGCGCAACAGATCAACGGCACCCTCGCCGCAAGCTACTGTCAAGGCATCGTCCAGAGCTTCGCCGGGTACGCCCTGCCCCTCGGCCAGACGCGACGCCAGTAGTTTCACGCGGTCTCCGTCAATCTCGGTCCAGGCACCTGGGAACGGGGACAGACCGCGGATCTGCCGGTCCACCTCTGCTGCGGGCCGCGACCAGTCAATCCGTGCCTCTGATTTGTCGATCTTGGCGGCATAGGTCACACCGACCTCGGGCTGCGGCTCGGGCGTCAGATTCGGCAGGTCATGCAAAGCCCCAACGATCAGTTTGGAGCCCATTATCGACAGCCGGTCATGCAACTGGTCGGTGGTTTCCTCGATCCCGATATCGGTTGCTTCGCGCATAAGAACCGGGCCTGTGTCCAGACCGGCCTCCATCTGCATGATGCAGATACCGGTTTGCGCATCGCCGGACATGATGGCGCGATGGATCGGGGCCGCCCCGCGCCAGCGCGGCAACAGGCTGGCATGGATATTCAGACATCCCTGGGCAGGCGCGTCCAGAATGGGCTGCGGTAGGATCAGGCCATAAGCGACCACCACAGCCACATCTGCGTTCAGTGCAGCAAAGGCATCCTGTTCATCTGACGATTTCAGAGACACCGGATGGCGGACAGTCAGGCCTAACGCTTCGGCCCGTGCGTGAACCGGTGTCGGTCGATCCTTTTTGCCCCGACCAGCCGGGCGCGGGGGCTGGCAATATACGGCGACGATATCATGACCCGCCTCAACCAGCGCATCCAGCACAGGAACCGAAAAGTCGGGTGTACCCATGAAAGTGACGCGCATCTCTACCCCTGCTTTTTGGCTTTGCGCAGCAGCATGTCCCGTTTGACCTTGCTGAGCCGGTCGAAATACATCTTCCCGTTCAGATGATCGATCTGGTGCTGTACGCTTGTGGCCTCGATCCCGACAAAGTCGCGGCGATCCACCATGCCCTGTTCGTTCAGAAACTTGACCGTCACCGCGCGCGGGCGTTTCACCTTGGCCGAGACACCGGGCAGGTTCGGGCTGGCCTCATCATGTTCGCGCAATTCGATTGAGCTGTGCAGGATTTCTGGGTTCGCCAAACGCACAGCCTTACCGCGTTCGACCGAGCCGTCCACCACAGCCAGCCGCAACATGACACCGATCTGCGGCGCGGCAAGGCCAACACCGGGCATAGCTTCCATCGTGTCGATCATGTCGTCCCAGATGGCTCGGATTTCATCGGTGATCTCGGCGACGTCCTCCGCCTTGGTGCGCAGGCGTTTATCGGGCCATGGCAGGCAGGTGCGAGCGGTCATGCGCGGGCCTGCTCGCGCTTTAGTTTTTGCATCTTCCGCGTGATCATCTGCCGTTTCAGCGGCTTGAGATAGTCGATGAACAGCTTGCCGTTCAAATGGTCGATCTCATGCTGAACACAGGTCGCCCACAGGCCGTCGAATGTTTCCTGTTGCAAGTTCCCATCCTGGTCAATCCACGTGACATCAACCACTTTGGGGCGCGTGACTTCGGCGAATTGCTCGGGGATCGACAAGCAGCCTTCTTCGTAGACATTGGTCTCATCGGACGAGGCGATAACCTCGGGATTGAACATGATCAACGGACGCGGGGCTTCGCCCTCTTCCTTAATGCAGTCCAACACGATCAACCGATCCAGCACGCCGATCTGAGGCGCGGCCAGACCAACGCCAGGCGCGTCATACATCGTCTCCAGCATGTCGTCTGCCAGCTTGCGCAGCTCGTCGCTGATATCTGCCACAGGCGCGCAGACCTTTTTCAGGCGGGGGTCGGGATGGATCAGGATATTACGTTTCATGGGGTTGATTTAGGCCATCCCGCACTGCACCGCAACGCCCCCCTTGCACCCGCTGGAATTGTAGCTAGCTTTCGTCCGGACAGATGGAGCAGACATGACTTTCAACGACCTGATCGACCGCCGGGGAACCAACAGTTCAAAATGGGATAAGATGGAGCAAATCTACGGTGTGCCCCCGCAGGACGGGCTGGCCATGTGGACGGCAGATTCCGATTACCCAACAGCGCCTTGCGTAATTGATGCGGTTCGAAAAACGGCTGACCATGGGGTCTTTGGGTATTCGTGGATTCACCCGGAATATCTGGCATCGATTCAGTGGTGGATGAAGAACCGCCATAGCTGGGACATCGACACCGATTGGGTGCTGACCTCGCAAGGGTTGGGCAATGCCATCGCCTTGTGTCTAGATGTCTGGAGCGAACCGGGCGACGGCGTCGTCATCTTCAGCCCTGTCTACCATGAGTTTGCTCACAAGGTGAACAAATCAGGTCGCCGTGTGGTGGAATGTCCGCTGGCGCGACAAGGCGAAACCTATGGCCTGGATCTGGACGACGCTCAGTCGCGTCTGGACGGGTCGGAAAAGCTGTTGCTGTGGTGCTCGCCGCAAAACCCCTCGGGCCGGGTGTGGACACCGGATGAACTGCGTGCCGTGGCCGCATTCGCCGAACGTAATGGGTTGATTTTGGTCTCGGATGAGATCCACCACGATCTGGTTTATCCTGGCAATACGTTCGTGCCGATGGATGTGGCTGCGCCGGATGCGCGGCCGTGGACCGTGACCCTGACTGCGGCGTCCAAGACATTTAACATCGCCGGTCAACGCACCGGTAACATGATCATTCCGGACCCCAAACTGCGCGCGGCCATGCGGCACCGCATTCAGACGCTGGACTATGACCCCAGCGCGTTGGGCGTGGCGATGATAACTGCCGCCTATTCGCCCGAGGGTGCGGCATGGGTTGACGAACAGGTCGCGCATCTGGCGGGCAACTGCCAGGTCTTTGACGCAGCAATCGCCGAGATCCCTGGTCTGTGGTCCATGCCGTTGCAGGCTACTTATCTGGCTTGGGTAGAATTCTCAGGAACCGGCATGACCCATGAAGAGTTTGTCCGCCGCCTGCGCGAAGATGCCAAAATCGCAACGTCCTCAGGCCCCGGTTTCGGCGCAGGGGGTGAGACCTTCGAACGGTTCAACCTGGCTACTCAGCGTGCGCGGGTCGAAGAGGCATGCGAACGGCTAAAGCGCGCATTTGCTGATTTGCAGTGAACGAGGCGGCCAACGGCAATGTCGTTGGCCTTGCCCTCAATCCTTGTGCCCAATTAACGCAATCGGCGCGTCCGGCGCGCGGTAGAAATCCAGCGGAGCCTTGTCGGCAGCGGCCGTGCTGCGCTTGAATTCGTATCGCATCTCGCCTGCTTCATCCTCATCCGCTATGATCAGACATTGGTACAGGTGGTTGGCGCCATCATAGATGTCGACGAGCCCGCGCAGTCGCGGCGTGGTTTCAGCTTCAACCGTAAAGCCATCTTTCCACAATCGAAGAATTTTATAGGAATTGTCGCCAATTTCGACACGCAGGCGGCTGGTTTTCTTCAAACCGGCGATTCGGGCCGCATCCAATTCGGCAGTAATTTCCTTTGAAACATACGTACTCATAAAAATTTCCCCCAACAGAGTACTCTATTGTGAGGCGCAAATTGTAAAAATCCAGTGAACCCGGTCACAGTCAGCGCCGAGAAATCAATTTGTTGCACAGAAATCCCAATCCAACTTGTGCGTGTGCGCAGGCAGATTGCGCGCGTCCTCGCATAGGAACGGCACTTGCGACCGCCTATGTTTGGCTAAATCGCTTTTCGGAGGGCATGAGATGGGCCTGTTGGTCGACGGTAAATGGCACGACACCTGGTATGACACCAAATCCACTGGCGGCGCGTTCAAACGCAGCGCCGCGCAGTTCCGCAACTGGCTGACTACAGATGGCAGCGCCGGACCATCGGGCAAGGGCGGGTTCAACGCTGAATCCGGGCGCTATCATCTTTACGTAAGCCATGCCTGCCCATGGGCGCACCGAACTCTGATCTTCCGGGAACTGAAGGGTTTGACCAGTCACATCTCTGTTTCTGTTGTGCATTCCGACATGCTGGATAAGGGCTGGACCTTTGAGACTGATGGCAATGGGGCAACCGGGGACACTCTCTATGGTCTGGACTTTGCCCACCAGATTTACACCAAGGCCGACACTTCTTATTCGGGCCGGGTCACAGTGCCGATCCTGTGGGACAAGAAACAGCAGACGATCGTTTCGAACGAAAGCTCGGAAATCATCCGCATGCTCAATTCGGCCTTTGACAGGATCACCGGAAATACCGATGATTACTGGCCCGAGACAATGCGGGATGAAATCGAAGAAGTGAACGCGCGCATCTATTCCAACGTCAACAACGGCGTCTACAAGTCAGGCTTTGCCACCAGCCAACAGGCCTATGACGCCGCCGTGGATCCGCTGTTTGAAACACTGGACTGGCTGGAAGACCGTTTGACTTTAAACCGTTATCTGATGGGTGATCGCCTGACCGAGGCTGACTGGCGGTTGTTCACGACGCTGATCCGGTTCGATCCCGTCTATCATCTGCATTTCAAATGCAATCGGCGGCGGCTGATCGATTATCCGAATCTTTGGGCTTATACGCGCGAGTTGTATCAATGGCCGGGCGTCGCTTCGACGGTGAATATGCATCACATCGTGCGCCACTATCACTATAGCCACGAAAGTATCAATCCGCATCGGATCATCCCGACCAACCCGGTTTTGGACTACATGGAACCGCACGGGCGCGGTCAGCGGCCCGCCGCGTAATGCTCGACCATCGCCGCCAGATCTTCTGGCGGCGTGCCGCTTTGCACATAAGCGCACGCATTTGGGCTGTGGGCAAAAATCGATCCGTCTGAAAAAAAGGTGGTGTTGGTGACAAAGATCACCCGCGCCTCGGGGCGGCGATAGCTGGCGAAATCAGCCACTGCCAACGCGCTGCCATTTTCCAGCACCAGATCCAGCACGATGATATCGAAATCCGTGCCGTACAGCGCAAGGATCGCAGCCTCTTGCCCGGCAACAAGCGTCACTTCGGCGCCTTGCCGTTCCAGATGTCTTTTCCAGACCCGACCAAGGTCGGGGTTACTCTCAACAATCAGTACATTCATTTGCAACAACCTCGGCACTTGGTAGAGTGTGCGGTGCCGACCCCCGTGGTTTGTGATCACGCTTATTCCTTAACAAAGTGTTAATGGTGCCGGTCATCCGGGCCGATCACGCGGATTTGCTTGTGTAAGCGGCGAAAATCCGCTTGAAGCACAACAAACGCGCAATTCCGGCGAGAACATCGATGGCAAGCCCAAACGCAGATTTGAACCCCCGTGCCGCGCGCGACCATGGCGGCGGACTGGACGGTGCTATCGCCCGGTTCGGCGGGGCACGCGACAACTGGCTGGACCTGTCCACCGGCATCAACCCACACCCGTATCCGGTGTCGGGACTGACCCCATCGGATTGGGCCGCGCTGCCGGATCACGGTGCGTTCGAACGGCTGTCTGCCGCAGCACGCCAGTTCTGGTCCGTTCCCAAAGGTGCAGCGATTCTGCCCGCGCCCGGCGCTTCAGCAGTAATCGCCCGCATGCCTGCACTTGCTGCGACGGGTCGGGTTCAGATC
Source organism: Ruegeria sp. YTSC004 (assembly GCF_059609805.1). Classification (NCBI taxonomy): domain Bacteria; kingdom Pseudomonadati; phylum Pseudomonadota; class Alphaproteobacteria; order Rhodobacterales; family Roseobacteraceae; genus Ruegeria; species Ruegeria sp. YTSC004. The sequence continues at coordinate 72,144 of NZ_JBXWMJ010000007.1, read as the reverse complement.
ACAGCACCTACCTACAACGAACACGCGGCAGCTTTCTCCGCGCAGGGTTGGACAGTTCAGTCGAACGGCCCAGCCGAGGCGCGCGTCCTTGTGCACCCGAATAATCCGGATGGACGTATCTGGACCGTAGAGGACGCCGATGCCCCGCTGACCGTGATTGATGAGAGTTTTTGTGACGTTTGCCCTGACGCATCCCTAATTCATCTGGCCGAGCAGCCCGGTGTGATCGTGTTGAAAAGTTTCGGCAAGTTCTGGGGTTTGGCCGGGTTACGACTGGGATTTGCGATTGGCCGCCCTGACCTGATCTCAAAGCTGAACGATCTGACCGGGCCGTGGTCCGTCTCGGGCCCTGCCCTTCGGATCGGGGAACAGGCGCTGCAGGACATAGACTGGGCCAAGGCGACCCGTCAGCAATTGGCGGATGCGGCAGATCGGCTGGACGGGTTCGTTACGGGCAAAGGTGCAGAACTGGTCGGCGGCACCACATTGTTCCGCCTTTATGACGTCGACGATGCCGCCGCTTGGCAGGCCAAACTGGCCCGCGCCCATATCTGGAGCCGTATATTCCCCTACTCAAACACCTATCTGCGCCTTGGCTTACCGCCCGCAGACGGGTGGCGTCAGCTTGAGGCCGCGTTGTGAGCACAGCTTTTCTGCTGGTTTGCGCCATGTGTCTGGACGCGGCGCTTGGAGAGCCAGATTGGCTCTGGTCGCGCATTCGTCATCCGGCAGTGATGACCGGCACCGCCATCGGCTGGCTGGATCAGCGTCTGAACCACGGAACGAATAGACGCCTGAAAGGCGTGGCCGTCGTGGTGCTGCTGATCTTTGGCGCAGTGACTCTGGGCCGCGCGCTGACCGTGTTTGGGCCAGTGATCGAGATCATCCTTGCCGCAATTCTGCTGGCACAGAAGTCACTGGTGACCCATGTCCGCGACGTGGGCGAAGGGTTGCGCGCCTCGTTGGTCGACGGGCGCGCCAAGGTTGCCATGATTGTTTCGCGCGATACGCGGGATATGACTGAAGCGCAGGTCGCCCGATCAGCGATTGAGAGCGCCGCTGAAAACCTCAGCGACGGAGTAATTGCGCCCGCCTTCTGGTTTCTGGTTGCGGGCCTGCCTGGATTGCTGATCTACAAGGCGGTCAACACCGCCGATAGCATGATCGGCTACCGATCAGAAAAGTACCGCGATTTCGGCTGGGCCGCTGCGCGTCTAGACGATGTGTTGAACCTTATTCCCGCCCGTCTGACCTGCGTGATGATCGTGGCGTTGTCCGGCCAATGGGCGCGCTGGCCCGAAATGGTCGCGGATGCAAGCCGCCATATCTCACCCAACGCAGGCTGGCCCGAGGCCGCCATGGCGCGCGCCTTAAACGTCGCCCTAGCCGGGCCGCGCAGCTATGATGGTCAGGTCCGCGATCTGGCCTGGGTCAACGGTGATGCGCCACGTAACATCGGCGCGCCGGAGGTTTTCCGCGCATGTGACATGCTTTGGCGGGTTTGGGGGCTTGCGCTGGGGCTCGTGTCGGTGTGGGTTGGGGCAAGCTTCATTTTCTGACGGACCTAAAAATGCGTTTTCTCTCCGGCATCATTGCCGCCACCCTGCTCGCCGCTCCCGCCTTGGCCCAATGTGGCGGTGGGTTCAATTCCTTCGTGAAGGGCCTGAAGGCCGAGGCCGTACAACAAGGGTTCGACAAATCCACGGTGAACAGCTTTTTCAAAGGTGTTCAGCAGGACAGCGCGGTTCTAAGGGCGGATCGGGCGCAAGGCGTATTCCAAATACCGTTCATCGATTTTTCACGCCGTCTGATCTCTCAGAACCGGATAGATCGCGGCAAATCCATGTCTCGCAAATACGATACGGTGTTTGACCGGATTGAGCGGGAATATGGCGTGTCGCGCGGTGTACTGCTGGCATTCTGGGCGTTCGAGACCGACTATGGCGCGGTACAAGGTGACTTCAACACCCGCAACGCTCTGGTCACTCTGGCGCATGACTGCCGCCGACCTGAGTTGTTCCGACCACAGGTTTTTGCGGCCATCGAGCTCTATAGCCAAGGGGATTTTGACCCCAACCGCACAACTGGTGCCTGGGCAGGTGAGATCGGCATGGTGCAGATGTTGCCCCGCGACATTCTGGAAAACGGCGTAGACGGGGATGGCGACGGCAAGGTCTCGCTAAAAACCTCAGCCCCGGATGCGCTGATGTCGGGCGGCAAGATGCTGTCGCATCTGGGCTGGCGTCCGGGTGAACCCTGGCTGCAGGAGGTAACTGTTCCCGCCCAGATGGACTGGTCCCTGTCTGGCCCCGGCAAGTCGCGGTCCGTATCTGAGTGGCAGGCGATGGGCGTTCAAGCGCGCAGCGGATCTCTGGCCAATCTGCCCGCGTCGCTGATCCTACCACAGGGTCGCAACGGCCCTGCATTTTTGGCCTACCCAAACTTTGACGTCTATTTCGAATGGAACCAGAGCTTTGTTTATGTCCTGACCGCCGCCTATTTCGGTACGCGGTTGGAGGGCGGCCAAATCTATGACGCAGGTTCCCCGCCACAAGGCCTGTCGGGCGCGCAGATGAAGCAGTTGCAGACCAAGCTACAAGCAAGCGGTTATGATGTTGGCAAGATCGACGGCATTCTGGGCGCGGGCACACGGGCTGCCGTTCAGGCCGAACAGGCACGGCTGGGGTTGCCCGCGGATGCGTGGCCAACAGCTGATTTGCTCAACCAGTTATGAGCCCCGATGCGTCCCGCACAGACGGGACGCATCCGGACGCAACACCACAGAGTTATGCAACCTCGACGTGGTGATGCGGCGCTTTTGGTTCAAACGCGTGTGAAGTCAACGCCTTTCCCCGCGTTTCAATCGCCGTATTGGCAGGGATTTCAGTCCATTCGCCGCTATTCGCGTCCAAGGGTTCGGACGAAATAATGAACCCATCCTTACACGCCTTGTAGTGGAGGCTTGGGGCAAAGCGGTCCGAGGCATATCGGGCGGCAAAAAGGCGATCGCCGTCCGACCAACAAGCGGCAAAGCGAAGATATGGCATCGTACCTCGGCGTCGTGACAGATCTTCGACACGTTGGACTGCCCGCTCCATGGCGCCGATCGGATCGATATCCAGACCTTCGCCATGGGCAATCAGGAAAATCGCTTCGCTTTCGGTTGCGCCAAGCCGGTGGCTGTAGAGGTCAGGTGGTATCATCCCGTCCAACTCCTGCCGGATACGGTCATGCCCTCCGGCCTGCCCATTATGCATAAAACTCCATTTTCCAACCCCAAACGGGTGGCAGTTGTTCCGCGACGTTGCAGTACCAGTTGATGCCCGCACATGGGCCAGAAAGAGATGCGACCGGGTGTGATGCGTTAGCTGTTTAAGATTGGCATCCGACCAGGCGGGGTTAGTGTCCTTGTAAAAACAAGGCGTCTCACGTTCGGAATACCAGGCAAGGCCAAATCCATCTGCGTTGATCGGCGTCTTTCCGATCAGAGCATTTCGGCTCTGAATGACAAGCGATTGCTCTTGGTTCAGAACCAATTCATCTAGATAACGCTTTGCGCCTGCCCAAGCCAGAAATCGGCACATCTGTTAGCCCCATTGAGTATGAATTTTTTGAGAGCATACCACCGTCTCAGATAGGAAAACTCACCATTCTTCGCGAGCATTCGGCAATACTTCGATCAAATGACAACGCAGAACGCGAATCTTAAATCAACTAATGCCCTACTTGGATTCGATGCCTGATCGTCAAGGCGGCTACCAAACTCATTCAGGCCGGACCGGGTATCTGTCGCCTTTCTCGTCAATCAGAACTAGGCGCTTACCGCTGCGTACATAGAGATCGCAGCGGCTGAACCCGTTACGATACGTGATGCAGACACTGCCGTCGTCGGCAATGGAATATGTCCCAAACGCGGAATCCCCGCTGGCGTAGGTAAAGGAATAAGCCCCACCAGCCGAAAACTTAGACTGTCCGTCGTCATAGAAGGTCAGCGTTCGCCCCGCGAGGGCGTCCAGCTCGGCAGATGAAAGCGGGACATCTCCGGGTTTTGTTGGCCATTCCGCCGCCACAACCGGGCTGGCAGCCAACAAGGCAAAGATCAGATATCGGGTCATGCTGCCACCTTACCCCGCCACCGGGCGATTGAGGCATAACGTTGCAGTGAACGATCAGGCGACCATCTGTTCGGCCTTTTTCAGATCGACCGAAACCAACTGGCTGACGCCCTGTTCCTGCATGGTCACGCCAAACAGCCGGTCCATCCGCGCCATGGTCACCGCATGGTGGGTGATGATCAGGAAGCGAGTGTCCGTCTGGCGGCACATTTCGTCTAGCAGGTCGCAGAAACGGGTGACGTTGGCATCGTCCAGCGGCGCGTCGACCTCATCCAGCACACAGATCGGCGCGGGGTTGGCGAGGAAGACGCCAAAGATCAGCGCCGTGGCGGTCAGGGTCTGTTCCCCGCCCGACAGCAGACTAAGCGTCGACAGCTTCTTGCCTGGCGGTTGGCACATGATTTCGAGCCCGGCATCCAACGGATCATCGCTTTCGACCATGACCAGATTGGCCTCGCCACCGCCGAACAGATGCTTGAACAACAAGGCGAAGTTGGAATTCACCTGCTCGAACGCAGTCAGCAGACGCTCACGACCCTCGCGGTTAAGACTGGCGATGCCGCTGCGCAGAGCCTTGATCGCCTCTTCCAGATCGGCCTTTTCGCTGTTCAGTGTGTCAAATTCTTCCTGAACTTCTTTGCTGTCTTCTTCCGCCCGCAGGTTCACCGCACCCATCGCGTCTCGTTGACGCTTGTGGCGGTTTACTTCGGCCTCCAATGCATCAGCGGCAGGCATCTGGTCGGGGTTCACATCCAGTTGGTTCAGCAACTGGTTCGGCGTCAGCTGCTGGTCTTCAGCGATCCGCTCAGCGGCGGCCACGACGCCTTCCTTGGCTGCGTCACAGCGCGCCTCGGCCGCCGCGCGGGATTCGCGGGCTTCGGACGCCAAACGTTCAGCCTCACGCTCGGCCAACACAACCTCGCGCTGCTGCGTCTCAGCCTCGGCAAGCTTGTCGGCGGCCTCGGCGCGCCGGGCCTCGGCTGTTTCGATCAACTCGTTCAGTTCTTCACGCGCCTCGGCGATCTCACCCGGGGCGGCCATCGCCTCAGACAGTTCCCCCTCAGAGCTTTCCTTGCGCTCGACCAATTCCGAGATACGTTTTTCTGCTGACTCCAACCGGTGCCGCCACCCACTGAGGTCCTTTGTCACTTCTTGAGCCCGCCGCGTCCGCGCCTCGCCTTCGCGGCGCAGCTCATCATGGGATGAGCGGTGGGTCAGCATCGTGATCCGCGCGGCCTCGACCGTCTGTTTGATATCCTCAACCTGCGCACGCGCGCTGTCGACATCACCCAGGCCGGACAGCACTCCCTCGGCCTCGCGCAGTTGCGCGCGGGCGGACATGGCATCTTCCTTGTGCCGGTCAACAGCAAGGGCGAGAGTTTCCAGCTTACCCTGCGCCAGATTGCGGTCGGCCTCAGCCCGGCTTAGCTGACGCGCGGTTTCCGCCATCCGCTGGTCGGCTGCTCGGCGGGCTTCGCGGGCCCGGCGGTCTGCTTCGGTGACGTCCGCCAATTGCTGCGACAGCGCTTCATGCGCGGCGCGGGCACCATCAGCCTGCGCTTCGGCGCGGGTAAGTTCCTGTTTCAGAGCTTCAAGCTTGTTGAGCTGCTCCAACCGCAAGGCTGCAGCGCTTGGCGCATCCTCGGCCCATGCCCGAAATCCATCCCAACGCCACAAGTCACCTGAACGGGACACCAGACGCTGCCCCGGCTTCAATGAGGCTTGCAGCTGCGCGCCCTGATCCGCATCAACCAACCCGATCTGAGCGATCCGGCGGCTCAGACGGTCCGGGCCCGAGACATGCAACGCCAATGGTTCGGCCCCGTCGGGCAAGGGCTGATCTGCATCATAGCCCGAAACTTGTACCCAGCCCGACGGTCCGTCGGCGTCGACCAACGGTGTACGCAGGTCGTCAGCCAGTGCCGCCCCCAGCGCCTTTTCATAACCGGGCTCGACTCGCAGCAGATCCAGAACCTGCCCGCCTTCGGCCGTATCCCGTTCGACCAGCTTGGCCAGGGCCGATGTCTCGGCGCGGATTGCACCCAGTTCACCCTCGGCCTCGGACCGCTGCGCGCGCGCCTCGGCCTCGCGCGCCTGCGTTTCGTTGCGCAATTCATCTGCCGCGGCCAGCGCTTCTTCGGCGGCCTCTGCGGCCTCTCGCGCTTCCTCCTCGCCTTCCTGCGCTTGTTCGTACGCTTCGCTGGCACGGGTCAAAGCATCACTAGCCTCGTCTACCGCCGCGCGGGCTTTCTCTTCCTCACCCTCGGACCGGGCCAGTGTCTTACGGCTGTCTTCGACCAATCGTTGCGCCGACTGGTGACGGGCTACAAGACGCGCCATATCCTCGGTTTCCTGCGACAAGTGATCTTCACGATCCTGCAGCACAGATGCGGCTTCGCGCGCGATCTCGGCGGCCTTAGCCACTTTGTCGTCATGCCCTTCTGCCGCTTTGGCCAGTTCGCGTGCTTCCCATTCGAGACGCTCGATCATCTGGCCCGCGTCCCTGTTCAGGCCGGTTTCGCGTTCGATATCGTTGGCCAACTGCTGAATTCGGTTGGTCAGCGTCTCGATCGTCTGACGCGCGCGGGTTTCCTGATCAACCAGCTGATCACGCTGCACCTGCTGACGTTGCAAGACGGCGGCGGCGATTGCCTCCTCCTCCCGCAACGGTGGCAGAGTTTCCTCGATTTCAGACCGCTTGGCGCTGGCGGCGCGGGCTTCGGCCTCGGCGCGCGAGGCTTCGGTGATCCGCTCGCGCAAGACGTCTTCGGCCTGTTGGCGGGCCATGTCAGCCTCTTTCCAGCGGCGATAGAGCAGCATGCCTTCAGCCTGCCGTAGTTGCTCCCCAATCTCACGGTACCGTGCGGCCTGACGCGCCTGCCGCGCAAGCTGCCCCAATTGGGTGCCAAGCTGTTCAAGAACGTCATCCACACGGGTCAGGTTGGATTCGGTGCCCTTCAGCTTAAGCTCCGCCTCGTGGCGGCGCTGATAAAGGCCCGAGATACCGGCGGCCTCTTCCAGAATGCGGCGACGCGCGCGGGGCTTGGCGTTGATCAGCTCGGCGATGCGGTTCTGCCCCACCAGTGCAGGTGAATGCGCGCCGGTCGAGGCATCGGCAAAAAGCATCTGGACATCGCGCGCCCGAACATCTTTGCCGTTGGTCTTGTAAGCGCTGCCGACATCGCGGGTGATGCGACGCACAATTTCCAACTGATCGCTGTCATTGAACCCCGAAGGTGCCAAACGTTCCGAGTTATCCATCGTCAGGACAACTTCGGCAAAATTGCGGGCCGGACGCGTTGCGGCCCCGGCAAAGATCACATCCTCCATCGCGCCACCGCGCATGGATTTGGGGCGGTTTTCACCCATTACCCAACGCAACGCTTCCAGAAGATTGGACTTGCCGCAGCCATTTGGGCCCACCACACCGGTCAACCCATCCGCGATAATCAGATCGGTCGGGTCAACAAAGCTTTTGAAGCCGGTGAGTTTAAGTTTGCTGAACCGCAAAGGCCGCTCGTCCCATGATTCCTATATCTGGAAGTCTGCGCAACCCATTGGGGGTGAGTCAACGGAGTAACGCAGGATATGGGATTTCACGCCAAGTTATCCACAATATCTTGCCAAAATACGCAAAAAAGCGCGTATCTCAGTAAGAAGCGCACTCAAAAACCTGATAGCCATAGTCTTCGTAGTAGCCATAGTCGATACATTCATAGGGACCGCGAAGAAGGCTGCCGAGAATCAGCTTTTCCCCCAATTCCCGGTCACAACCTAGAATGCCCACGGTGACCGCAGCGTCGCCCAGAACATCCAACAACGGGCAACCCGACACCTGTGCCATAGCCAGTGCGGCCCGGTCTCGAATGGGGTCAAGACGCGGAGCATATTGAGAGTTGATGCGTACAGCCTCGGCCAGTTGATCGCGGACCCGCACGTCAAACACACTGCCATTCACCGCAACGCGGGTCGCAGGCACATCGCGAAAGTGGGGCGTGCCAGCCGAACAAGCGGCCAGCACTAGGAGGGACAGATACCGGATCATGCCCGCAGCATTGCAGCATCAAGGTTAACAAAACCTTTCCGCCGATCAGGCGCGCAAAACCTCACCCAATCGGCGAATACCTTCGCGGATCGTATCCTCATCCGAGTTCGAGAAACTCAACCGGATCGTGTTGGTCCCGCTGCCGTCCGGGAAAAAGGCTCCACCCGGGACAAAGGCGACTTTGACCGTGTCCAACGCCCGGGCCAACAGTTCGGCCCCGTTTGTACCGACCGGCAATGTCAACCACACGAACATGCCACCTTCCGGCTTGGTCCACTGCACGCCATCGGGCATATGGTCCTGCAACGCCTGCAACATGGCGTCGCGACGGGCACCGTAGACACGACGCAACATCGGGATATGCGTGTCGAAACAAACCCGTGCCACCTGGTCAATGGCCATCTGGTTGATGGTTGCCGAATGCAGATCGGCAGCCTGTTTCATCAACACCAATTGAGAAATCACTGGCTTTGCCGCCACGACCCAACCAACCCGCAACCCCGGAGACAAGGTTTTCGAAAAGCTTCCACAATAGATCGTGCGGCAATCCTCAATCGACCCTTTGCACGCCAATTCCAGTGCCAGAACCGGGGGGATGGCATTACCGTCATAACGCAGGGCCTGATAGGCGCCATCCTCGATCACCGCACAGTTCAACTCATCCGCCAGATCCAGCAGCGCTTCCCGCCCCCGCAGATCCACGGTTTCGCCTGTCGGGTTGGCGAAATCGGGCGAGAGATAGGCAAATTTGACCGCGCCTTCGCCCGCTAACGCCGCGTATTCTGCCGCGCCCCGGTTGCCATTGATGCTGAGCCGGTCAAAACGTGGTTCATAAGCATTGAATGCAGCCAATGCGCCCAGGTAGGTCGGCCATCCGACCAGCGCAGTATCGCCCGGCGACAGATAGAGTTTACCCAGATAATCCAATGCCTGCTGCGAGCCTGACGTGATCAGGATGTTCTCAAGCCCGCATTCCACTCCGATTGAACGCATGTGGTCGACGAGCCATTCCCGCAGCGGGACGTAACCTTCGCTGACGGAATATTGTAGCGCCTGAGCCTGCTGGTCAGGCCCCAACGCAGCTTGAAAGGCGGCCGCGAACCCTTCGGCTGGAAACAACGCGGGATCGGGGATGCCGCCTGCAAAAGAGATGATCCCCGGCTGATCCAACAGCTTTAACAATTCGCGTATCTCAGACGCTTTCATCCGGGATGCCCGCGTGGCGAACAATTCGTGCGTAGACATGAGTCTCCTCCGCTCTCAGTCACGGCCAGCGTAGAGAGGAACATCATAAAGTCAACAATGCTGACCTAATATTATAGACCACGTGACCCCGCATTCTTGAACCTCGCCGCCTTCCGTGGTCATATCATTTGACCAATTTCCGGAATGACGCCCGCATGCCTTTTCAAAAAGTTCAGACCGAAAAGCTTTCAATCGCGGTAGTTCGCCAGATTGAACTGCTGATACTGCGCGGCATACTGCGCCCCGGCGAACGTCTGCCCGCCGAACGCGAATTGGCCGAGCGGCTGGGCGTATCCCGGCCGTCCCTGCGCGACGCGATCGCAGACCTGCAAAGCCAAGGGTTGCTGACAGCAAAAGCAGGATCCGGGATCTATGTGGCCGAGGTTCTGGGCTCAGCCTTCTCCCCGGCGCTGATCCGGCTGTTCGGCAGCCATGACGAGGCGGTGTTCGATTACCTCTCATTCCGGCGCGACATGGAAGGGTTGGCCGCCGAGCGCGCGGCCCGGTTGGGGTCGGACAGCGACCTGAAGGTGGTACAGACGATTTTTGCAAAGATGGAAGCCGCCCATACCAGCAATGCGACCGAAGATGAGACGCAGCTGGACGCGCAATTCCACATGGCTATCATCGAGGCCAGCCATAATGTGGTCATGTTGCATATGATGCGGTCAATGTTCGATCTGTTGCGGCAAGGCGTGTTCTATAACCGCCAGATGATGTTCCACCAGCAAACAACGCGCGAAGCAATTCTGGACCAGCACCGCGCCATCAACACGGCGCTTCAGACACGCGACCCGGCTGCGGCCAGACATGCGGTTCAAGAACATCTAAGCTTTGTTGAACGCTGCATGGCCGATCAGCAAAAAGCAGAAAGAAACGAAGAAATCGCTCAGCAACGCCTTCAGCACGAGGCAGGCACACTATGATCGTCAACGTTTGAGTTGCATCGACTTTACGCGTTGCTTCATGTCTTCATAGTCCTGTTGCGTCAGGCTGGCGCGGCGGAACGCTTTTAGAATTCTCCATTGCTGCCACCGGCTGGGCCACGTGAGGCTGTCCAGCGCAGTGAAGGCATAAAGGTCTCCTCGGAGGTGGACTTTCCGCATCTCCAACTGCTCAGCCATATAATCCAGGCTTTGCTCTGAGAAAAAGCTGATGTGCTGGCCCGTCTCAAAAGCCCAGTACCACCAGTCGCGCGGCGGTAGATCCCTTGGATCGAAGCAAGTCGCCGAAAAAAAGAGCGTTTCGAAACCAAATTTCTTGCGCGCCTCTTTTAAGTGCGAAAGCGGATCCGGCAAATGTTCAAGAACTTCAAAGGCCGTCGCAACTGCATATGTTCCATCATCCGCGTCGAACCCACGCGCCAACAGGTTTTCTGCATAGGGGTCGGACCAGTGAAAATTCAGTCCAATGTCCCTTAGGCCGCGAACAAACAGCCCATAGCCTCCGCCGATGTCGATCCCACGGGCATCTGCAAGACCATTCGCACGCATGGCTGTTGAAACACGGCGCAGGTTCGACAGGTTTCGGGCGACGATCCCTGTATCCGTCAACGCGATGGCATCGCTATACGCTTCTTCCAGCCATGTCGGGTTTTCCACCCAGATAAAACCGCAGCTTTCATCCAGAAAGTACTTTGCCGGGTGCCGCCCGATCACTTCGCTTTCAAAAAGCAACACTCCAAGTTGCCCGGTGATTGGAGAATAGGGCATTGATCACGTTGCTCCGCTCGAAAGGTCTTGTAGGTTCGGTGGAAATGGTGCTCCGCTGCCTTCACCAAGATGTTCTTGCGGCGCGATAGTCATCAACGCCGGGTCGATATAGAGCCTGGCACCTCGTGTACGCATTTCCTGATGAAACAGGACATGTTCACAGACCAGCCGGTCCTCCTCATCTCGGCATTTATATCTCAAGCCTCGTAACGCCTGAGTTTTATAAAGGCCGGCGCCCGCAAATGCGCTGTCGACAGGTATAAGTTGGCAATCTTCTGGAATATGAAACTGACGGTCATGGATCATAGCCTTCAATAGGTTTCGACGCCATTTTCGTTTACCAAACAGAGGTTTACGCGCGTTGTGTATCTGTTGCCAGACATCCTGTTCGCACCACCCCCGGCAGCGCAAGGCATATAGGTCGTAGTAGGCAGGCCTCGAGTTTGCAAAAACCGCTTCCCACTGAATATCCGAACGCTTGGCCGCTGCTAAAACAGCTTCGGGATTCAGACAGATGTTCGGCCCGTCTAAATCCAGTATCAGAGTCAGGTGGTTGTCACGACCATTCTTTTCGAGAGTTTCAAGTATAGAATTTCGAGCAGCGGTGATACGCTCGACACGTTCAGAAATGTCCGAGATCACACCATCCAGCCGAATGATCTGAACCTCGGTAATCTGGTTCGCGTATTCAGACAGGATCTGATCGGTGTCATCGGTATTGTCATTGGTGGCAATGATGACCGAGTATTGCCCTACCCGTTTCGACAGGTCTTCGATCCGATGGATCGTTTCTTTCAGAGCCGAACCCCCGTTACGCACCGCGCCGACAATGTTCATGGAAACTGTGTTGTCTGTGGCTGGCACGGTCACTCTTTTCCTGTTTCCGGATTTCAGTTTTCTACTTCATCCGACCTTGTTCTGTGCAATCCCAGAGCCTCCGGAAAGGAAGGTAGACGCACTATGGCTCTGTCATAAAACGCCCAAACAACGCCTTCGCATCCGTCAAATCACAATTCGGATCCGCTGCACAAGTGACTAGACTAGGATCGCGCGTCGTCCCTGTAGAAAACAAATGACCCGAAAGCATGCGGCTTCCGGGTCACTTCTGTTACTCGTCTGCTATCTGTCGGTGTCAGTGCAGTTTGTCACCAACATCCGCAATCGCTGCGTCGATCAGTTTGTTCGCCTGTGCGGCCGTCATCTGCTTGGCCAGAACTGCGTTGGCAGCCGATACCGCAACGGTGATGGCCTGATCACGGACTTCCTTGACAGCTGACGCCTCAGCAGAAGCGATCTGGTCCTGAGCTGCTGCCAGACGGCGGGCGATGGATTTCTCCAAATCGACCTTTGCCTGTTCTGCCGCCAGAATAGCATCTTCTTTGGCTGCAGCCACGATGGCATCCGCTTGGGTCTGCACTTCACGCTGCTTGCGCTCGTACGAGGCCAACAGGCTGCGTGCCTCTTCATGCAGGGCGCGGGCTTCATCCAGTTCGGATTTGATGCCGTCGGCGCGGTTGTCCAGCGCGCCACCAATCATGCCTGGAACCTTGAAGTAGAACAGGACCGCGATGAAAACGATGAAGCCCAGAAGGACCACAAAGTCGGTGTTGCCAAGCGAGAAGAACGGGCCACTTGCGGCCAGCGCGGGGCTGGCGGTGCCGACGGTCAGGATAAGGGCAAGAGTATTCCGCATGTCACTTATCCTTTCGTCTGCGCGTCAATTGCACTGTCGATGGCTTTGGCATCCGCCTCGCCGCCCAGAGCTGTGACCAGTTCAGCTGCCGTGTCCTTGGCAACCACTTGAATGCTTTCCAGCGCGCCGGCTCGGATATCGGCAATTGCCTTTTCCGATTCAGCCGCCTTTGCAGCGATTTCCGCGTCTGCCTTGGCAATCGCGTCATCCAGACCAGACTGAATTTCAGCGCGGGCTTCCGCTGCGATACGCTGTGCCTCAGAACGGGCATCGGCCAGCGCCTTGTTGTAGGCCTCTTCAGCCTCGACCGCTTTGGCCTTCAGATCTTCGGCCGCAGCCAGGTCATTTGTAATGGTCCCCTGACGTTCCGCCAGGATTGCCGCGATGCGGGGCAAGGCCACGCGAGACAGGACCAGAAAGATGACGACCAGCGTGATGACCAGCCAGAAAATCTGGTTGGGAAACCAATCGAAGCAGAGCTGCGGCATACCGATGGCCGAGCCGTAGGCGTCGACGCAGGTGCCAGCTACTTCTTTGGCAAGGGGTTCAGTCGCCATGATGTCCTCCGTCGGAACGTTGTCTTTACAACAGGTGGGCCGCTATGGCTTGGACCCACCTGCGCGTAAGGATCAGGTTCCGCAGATTAGACGGCGAACATCAGCAGCAGCGAGACCAGGAATGCAAAGATCCCCAGGGCTTCTGCGAATGCGATACCGATGAACAGGGTTGCGGTCTGCGAAGCAGCCGCCGAAGGGTTGCGCAGGGCGCCGGCCAGGAAGTTGCCTGCTACGTTGCCCACCCCGATTGCGGCTGCGCCGGAACCGATTGCTGCCAGGCCTGCGCCGATGTGTGCGAGATCGCCTTCCATGATGTTTCTCCTTACGAATTGGAAGTTTCGATGTTTGGGTATCGGACCTTAGTGCGAAGGATGCAGCGCATCTTTCAGGTAAACACAGGTCAGAATGGTGAATACGTAGGCCTGAATAAAGGACACGAGGACCTCGAGGCCGTACATTGCGGTGATCGCCAGAACGGACACCGGTGAGATCACGGCAATCGCGGCAAAGCCTGCGAAAACCTTGATAACCGCGTGGCCTGCCATGACGTTACCGGCAAGACGAATGGAGTGGCTGACCGGACGCACGAAGTACGAGATCAGCTCGATGATCGCCAGGACAGGGCGCAGTGCCAGCGGTGCGCTGGACACCCAGAACAGACCTAGGAAGCTTGCGCCGTTCTTGACGAAACCCAGAACGGTTACGGTCAGGAACACAGCCAGCGCCAGCGGGATGGTCACGGCGAAATGCGACGTGGTGGTGAAAGACATGGGCAACATGCCCAGGAAGTTCGCGCAGACGATGAACATGAACAGGGTCATGACATAGGGGAAGTACTTCACGCCTTCTTTACCGCAAATGTCTTCCAGCATCTTGTAGATGAAGCCATAGGCCAACTCAGCAACAGACTGCATTCGGGTCGGAACAATGGCACGTTTCGAGGTGCTGAGAACCAGCAGGGCAAAGATCGCCGCAATAGCCAGAAACAACCACAGAGTCACGTTGGTCGGCGTGTACCACGCAATCGCACCGTCACCGAAAAGCGGTTTAACGATGAACTGATCCATCGGATGGAAAACCAGGCTGCTGCCTTCTGCTGCGGTGGTCTCAGTTGCCACGTTCAGTCCCTCTCGTCCTTATCGGCCGCCTCAGCAGCCGCTTGTTTCTCCTGAACCTCTTTCGCGCTGCGGAGCATAACCTTCACGCCCGCGACAAGGCCCAGCAATGTGAACAGCACCAGAAAGATCGGGATTGTCCCGAGCAGGCTGTCCAGCCCGTATCCGATGCCAAATCCGATCCCAAGACCGGAAACCATTTCGATGACCATCCTCCAGGCAAGCTCGCCCCCGGACACGTCAGCATCCGCACGAGGCTTTGGCGCTTTGGCCTTTTTCGCCGCTGTGATCTTGGCCTCCAGCTGCGCCATACGCTGCTTTTGGTCATCATCGGTCACGGGCAATTCCCTCGCACAGTCTTGGGTAGGGTGCTAAGGGGCGCAAGGCACAGAGTCAACGGTGTTAAATGTCTGACTTTCCGCAGGTTAAGTAATTGAATTTACGCAATTTATTCATGTAATTGAAGCACCATTAAAATGTCCCGATCCATCGGCGTGCGTAAAAACCACTCAATTCGTATATTCAACCAAATGGTTGACCAAAACCGGGCGCTGTGATTGAGCGATAGCATGTCCAATGACCTCGATACCGTTTTCGCGGCCCTCGCCGACCCGACCCGCCGCGCCATCCTTGCGATGCTGCTTGAGGATGACATGGCCGTCACCGACGTCGCCGACCCGTTCGAGATGTCGCTGGCCGCGATCTCGAAACATCTGATCATCCTGACCAAGGCCGGGTTGATCAGCCAGGAAAAGCGCGGGCGGGTGAAGTGGTGTAAGCTGGAACCGGATGCGCTGCGCGCGGCATCCGTCTGGATGCAGGGGTTCGGTCAGTTCGAACCGGTCAATCTGGATGCGTTTGAACGATTTTTGGAAGTCGAACTGCCCGCAACAGACGATCCCTAGATCTATCTAACTACAAACACCGATACTTTGGCGTGTTTGGCCAGATATCCGGCATGGCTGGAAAAGATGTGGTCCGTGATGCGCGGTGCGTGCGTCCCAACGACGATTAGGTCGGCCCCAATCTCTTCAGCGGCGCGGGTCAAATCACCGTCGACCTCTGCAGCTACATCTACCGAGTGGATGTTGCGCGCTGAAACCTCGGAGCCACTCTGCTCGGTAAGTTGATCCACAATGGCTTGCAGCTCGACGCTGATCTCCGCGTCTGAATGCGTGACGTCGCCCGGCTGGGTTCCGGTCACGCTGACGATCGTGATCCGGGCGTTTTGCCATCTCGCCATTTGCGCCGCGACATCCAGAGCTTTGCGAATTTCCGGCGGCAGATGAATATCGACCGGGATCATAATGTGATTAAACATGGCATCTTCCTCCTGCCGCCGATGTTAGCGGGCTCAGGAATAGAGCACTTTGATCTGTCTCATGTAGATGACTCCGACCATTTCATCCGGTTCGGCCGGTTCCCAGCTAGCCTTCCTGACTATACTCGACGCCGATGATCACACCCGTTGCATCCGCAAGACGCAACCACGGTGCCTGAGCGCCAGTGACCTCAATTGTCGTGATTGTTCCGGTCGGTAGCGATTCAGTCGAAATCGCGTTGACGTCAGCGGCCTGAACACCCGTCTCAGCCGATACCAGCGCCTCACAACTGCCTTGAAGGTCGGTCTCCGACGACCCCTGCCCCCCTCCTTGCGTACAGGCGGATAACATCGCACCGACGACAAATAGAATAGCTTGCTTCATCATTCCCTCCGGGATGGTTCATCAGACCCGAGGGTTGTTAGATTACGGCCAAAAGACAAGGGTCATTCCGAGAGCGGCGCAGTGTCTTTCGCAGGTTGCTCTTCGCTTTTGAGCAGCAGAACAAGCGCGATCGCGGTTAAAACGACACCGACCAGCACCATGACGGTTGGCGCAGGCCGCCCAAGCGCGATCTCCCACAGGATCACCCAGCTGGGGATCAGATAAGTGTAGGCCATAACCTTGGCCGACGGCAGGCGTAGCGCTGCAAACTGGACCAGAACGAAACTGGAGGCCGTTGCGAAGATAGAAAGATACAGCAGACTGACCCAGACGATCAGCGGCAGGTTCGCCCAATCGGTTGCACGGATGTCTGACCAGCCGACCACCGTCAGGATCACACAACCAGCAACCAGTGTTCCAAATGTAAACACGACTGCGGGCTCGCCCCGGTTCAATTTACGCACCATCGGCGTGTAGATTGCATGCGCCATGCAGCCCCAGAAAAAGATGATCTCTCCGCCACCGATCTCGAAGGCGCGAAAGGACTGCCAATCGGCGCGAAAGATAACCCACAAAGCCCCGGTAGCCCCCACCGTCAGGGCAAAAGCCATGCGCGGCGTGGTGATCTGGCGCAGCAGAACCCATCCGGCGATGGCCGACATGATCGGCGTCAGGGTGAAGACCGCGGATGTGCTGACCGGATCGGCGGTTTTCAGGCCGTAGAACATAAGAACAAAGTAAGTGGCGAACAGCCCGCCCAAAACAGCGTATCGCCACGGCGCGTGCGCAGCGCTGCGCGGCAACCCGGTGGTGGCAAGCGCCGCAATGCCGATGATGACGGCCGCAATCAGAAACCGCCCGGCTGTAATCGCCAACGGTGCAATCTGGTTGGCAACAATCGATCCCAACGAGAAACTACCCGCCACCAGCAGAGTGAATGTGATCATTGCCAAATGACCACGCCCCTGCGGTGTCACGAGAGCCAACCTTTGGATTCTTTCTTAAGGAACGATAGGAAGGCCTGCACTTTGGTCGTGCGATGCAGATCGACATGGGTCACCAGCCAAAGTTTGCCGAACCATTCGGGCAATGGCTCAATAACTTCGACCAACTCCGGATCGCGCGATGCCTCCCACCGCGCCATGAAACCAATCCCTGCCCCGGCCAGAACCGCCTCGCGCAAGCAGAAATTGTTGGTACAGCGGAATGCGATGGCCTCGGCCGGGACAGTGGCACGCAACCACTTGGAAAACGGAGCGCGGCTGTTTTCATCGTCCGTGCCGACAAACAAGTGGTCTGCAAATTCGTCAATGCTCGCTGGTTTGCCTCGGCGTTCGATATATGACTTGCTGGCAAACAAGCCGACCTCCTGTTCGATAAACGGCTGCACAACATTGTCAGGTTGGTCCGGGGCGGCACCCGCACGGATGGCCACATGCGCCTCGCCGTATTCCAGGCGGAACAAGCGGTCCCCGGTCAGGTAACGTACAATCAGACCCGGGTGCATTGATTGAAATTCGGACAGGGCGGGAACGACCAAGGGCGCCAGCGAGGCCAGAGACGTCACAACCAATTCGCCCGACACATCATCGCCACGCCCTTTCATTCGGCCCACCAACTGATTGAACTGATCTTCGGTGGCCTGAGCCACGCGCAGAAGGTCCTCTCCGGCATCGGTTGGGGTATAGCCACGGGCGTGGCGCTGGAACAGCTTAACGCCCAGCCGCGCTTCGATCGCGTCGATATGGCGGATCACGGTGGCATGGTGAACGCCCAAGATTTCGGCCGCGCCGCTGACGGTGCCCATCCGAGCGACCTGATACGCGGTTTTGACTTCGTCCCAATTATCCATGCTCAAGCCTACTGTGCAAAATCCAACAATACCTGTTGGTATATCTGCGTTTCGTTCGCTGACGCAACACTCATATTGGGACCGGAAGCAGATTCCCCGCCAAAAAGGAAACCCTGACATGACCAAGACCATCCTGCATATCGACGCCTCGGCCCGCCGCACCGGATCCGCCACCCGTGACCTTTCCGGCCAGATTATCGGGCACCTTGGCGCCGGACGCATTATCCGCCGCGATCTTGCCAGCCCCCTGCCCCTGCTGACCGAAGACTGGATCAACGCCAACTTCACCCCCGCCGATCAACGTGACGAGGTTCAACGCGATCTGTTGGCCCTGTCCGACGAGTTGGTTGGCGAGCTGCAAAACGCCGACACCATTGTCATCGGGCTGCCGATCTACAATTTCTCGGTGCCTGCGGCCTTCAAGGCCTGGATCGACCTTGTCGCCCGCGTGGGTCTGACCTTTGCCTATTCGGAAACCGGCCCCAAAGGCCTGCTGGAAGGTAAGCGCGCCGTGCTGGCGATCGCGTCCGGCGGCACCGAGGTAGGGTCTGAGATCGACTTTGCCACCAACTATGCCAAGCACGTTCTAGGATTCATCGGCATCCACGACGTCGACGTGATTGCGGCTGACAAGATGGCGCTGGATGCGGACGCCGCGTTGGCGAATGCCCAAAAAGCGGTAACTCAACTCGCCGCTTGATCCACCTCTGGCCTTTACCTTGTGAAACGTCCAGTCTGCCTTAAGCGAGATTTGCAGACTGGGCGTTCATCATGAAGAAAATCGGCATTCTGGGCGGTGTGGGCTGGGCCTCGACCGTGGATTATTACCGAGCGATCGCAGAAGGGGCCAGCAGGCACTTTGCCAATCGCGGCCACAGCTCGCCCCTGCCGATCCCGCCCATGACAATCGAATCCGTTACGCAGGCCAAAACACGCGCCCTGCGGGGAACCGCCGGAGACGAGGCCAGTTGGTCCGGGTTCGACGCGGTGTTTCGCGAGGCGCTGTTAACACTTGAAAACGCGGGCTGCGACTTTGGCATCATCGCCTCGAACACTCCGCACGCGCGGCTGCATGCGATCCGGCAAGGTATCACCATGCCCATTCTCAGCATTTTCGATGCAACGGCTGAGGCCACGGCATCTGCCAAGGCGTCCACAGCCCTGGTTCTGGGAACGACAGTGACCATGCAGGCCAGCAATTATTCAGACCGATTGGCCGCTGAAGGGATCACTGCAAATGATCGCTTGCCCGAAACGGAAATTGCCGAGATGCAGGCTATGATCGACAGTGACTTCTACGGCGGCGCATCAGACACGGCGCGCGCTCGTTTACTAACATTCTGCGACAGGCACGCAAAGCCGGGAACCGCGATCTTGCTGGCGTGCACCGAACTGCCGCTGGCCTTTCCCGACCACCTGGATGACCCTGTTTTTGAAGCTGACGGCCACCTGTTCGTCAATCCGTCCGCCGCCCATGTCGCCGCAACCCTCGAAGAGGCGCTGAGCGATTGATCACGGCAGCCAGGTGATCTCGCATCCGATCTGATCGAAGAATGCCATCAGGTCATCGCGTGTCATGGCGACAGTCCGGTCATTTACCAATGGATGCATATAGATGACGTCCGCCGTTTGCGCGGCGGCGTCCATGAAGAACCGCACATCGTTTGACGCCCCGTTGATCATGGCCAGCGGACTGACCGCGCCGGGGCGGATGCCAAGGTTCTGAAACAGCCGATCCGCCGATCCAAACGACAGATTACCGATCCCCAGCTCTGTGCCCAACGCCTTAAGATCAATCTCGCGGCTTTGTTCCAGCGTCACCAGATAGTTCCGCTTTTTCTTGTCGCGCAGGTACAGGTTCTTGAGGCGCAAGGTGTTTTCGCCTGGTACCAGGAATTGCTCTTCAACGCCTTTGGCATCCTCAACCGTGCGCAGGGGGATATGCGTGTGCAGACGATAGCTCAGCCCCCCGTCATCCAGCCGCTGCAACAGCGCGTCTGAACTGATCGGCAGCGTGTCTTGAAAAGCGGATGACGCATCCATGGGTACCTCCTCGTTTGAGGCGCTAATCGCGCAATGCGCTGACAGATTCAAGCCACGACAGGCCTGAAAATCGATGCTAGCGTGCCGCCATGAAAGTCACGCGCAATTCTCCGAACCAACTGATCTTGTCCGATACGCCATGGTTTATCGGCATCACGCTGGTCTTCTTCATTCTGGCTTTTGTCGGCGCGGGCCTGTTCATGGTCAGTGAGGGCGGTGAGGGCATCTTGTTCGGCATCTTCTTTGCCCTATTCGGCGGTGGGATGGGTCTTGGGGCCTTCTGCGCCTTTGTGCGCCGCGTTCAGGTTATCTTGGACCGGAACAAAGACAAAATAATGATCCGCAGGCAGTCCGTCTTTGGCTATGATACCGTCGAGCATTTGCTTGCAAACTTGTCCCATGCGGAGATCGAAAGCACGGCATCGAGAAGCAATAAGGGGACATCCACCCGATATCGGCCTGTGCTAATATTGGACAAGGGAATGAGCGAGGGCCGGCATCCCATCGTCGAGGCATTCTCAAATGGTCGGGGTGCGCATCGGCTGGTTGATGCGGTCAATGACTGGCTTCCTGCGCGCAAGGTTGACTCTGCCAGCCGATCGGCCTAAAGCCCAACCCAACATCCGGAAGCGTCTGATCTTCCGGTCCCTTGAGTCGTTCAGGGATCGCCCCCCACCAGCGTGTTACGCCCGTGGGGGCGTTTGTGCATTTAACCGGCGCATCCTATCTAGGGCACGCCACCAGATAACCGGCATAGGAGGCCGAAGGCATGTTTGAAAATCTATCCGAACGCCTTTCTGGCGTCTTTGACCGGCTGACCAAACAGGGTGCCCTGTCCGAAGAGGACGTCAAAACCGCTCTGCGTGAGGTTCGGGTTGCGCTGCTTGAGGCAGATGTCTCGCTGCCGGTAGCTCGAGAATTCGTCAAGAAAGTGCAGGATCAGGCCACCGGTCAGGCGGTGACCAAGTCGATTACCCCCGGACAGCAGGTCGTCAAGATCGTGCATGACGCGTTGGTCGACACCCTGCGCGGTGAAGAAGATCCAGGTGCGCTGAAGATCGACAACCCTCCTGCCCCGATCCTGATGGTCGGCCTCCAGGGCTCGGGTAAGACGACCACAACCGGTAAGCTGGCGAAGCGCCTGAAAGAGAAAGAGGGCAAAAAGGTCCTGATGGCCTCGCTCGACGTCTATCGCCCGGCCGCGATGGATCAGTTGGCCGTTCTGGGCACGCAGGTTGGCGTTGACACCCTGCCGATTGTGCCGGGCCAGAAGCCCGTTGATATCGCCAAGCGCGCAAAGCAGCAGGCCACGCTGGGCGGCTATGACGTCTACATGCTGGATACCGCTGGCCGTCTGCATATCGACGAAGTCCTGATGGACGAGGTCGAGCAGGTCCGAAACGCGGTTGATCCGCGCGAGACCCTGCTGGTCGTCGACGGCCTGACCGGTCAGGTCGCTGTTGAAGTCGCCGAAGAGTTCGACGCCAAAGTCGGCATCTCCGGCGTGGTCCTGACCCGGATGGACGGCGACGGGCGCGGTGGTGCGGCGCTGTCGATGCGTGCGGTCACTGGCAAGCCGATCCGCTTTGTCGGTCTGGGTGAGAAGATGGACGCGCTCGAAACCTTCGAGCCGGACCGTATCGCCGGTCGTATTCTGGGCATGGGCGACATCGTTGCCCTGGTCGAAAAAGCACAGGAAACGATGGAGATGGAACAGACCGAGCGCATGATGAAGCGCATGGTCAAAGGTCAGTTCAACATGAACGACCTGAAAATGCAGCTGGAACAGATGATCCAGATGGGCGGCATGCAGGGCATGATGGGCATGATGCCCGGCATGGGCAAAATGGCCAAGCAAGTCGAAGAAGCAGGCATGGATGACAAGGTGCTCAAACGCCAGATCGCCATGATCCAGTCCATGACCAAACGCGAACGCGCCAACCCGCAACTGCTGCAAGCGAGCCGTAAGAAACGCATCGCCGCCGGTTCGGGCATAGAGGTCAGCGACCTCAACAAGCTGCTCAAGATGCACCGGCAGATGTCCGACATGATGAAGAAGATGGGCAAAATGGGCAAAGGCAAGATGCTGAAACAGGCCATGAAAGGCATGTTCGGCAAAGGCGGACCCTCGCCCGAGGACATGGCCGCGGGTATGGATCCCAAAGCGCTGGAACAGGCCGCCAAGGCGATGGGCGGCAAGATGCCCGGTATGCCTGGCATGGGCGGCGGCATGGCTCTGCCTCCGGGTCTGAGCGGTTTCGGAAAGAAAAAGTGACGCCAGCACGCTGCACCCAGCCCCCGTCCGGAAAGGCGGCGATGGCAGCAGCGCAATATCGCGCGGCCTTGCCGGTCATTCAGACCCGGCGGCTGGTCCTGCGTGCGCCCACTTTGGACGACCTGCCGGTGTGGACGTCAGTCTGTGCAGAAAGCTTTGGCGACACTGAGCAAGAAGCCTGGACCGAGTTTTCCTACTATACCTCCGGCTGGCTTCTGCATGGTCATGGCCTGTTCTCGGTCACCCTGAAAGATGGCGGTCAGGTCATTGGCTTCGTCATTCTGGGCTTGGAATGGGACGATCAAGAACCCGAGCTTGGCTATGTTTTCAGCACCGAATACCGCAAGCAAGGCTACGCCATTGAGGCCTGCACTGCCGTTCGCGACTTCGGTTTTGACCTGCTCGGGTCCGGCCAGTTCGTCAGCTATGTATCGGCATCCAACGTCCGCTCGAATGCGCTGGCTCAACGCCTTGGTGCGTCCCGTGACGCCATGGCTGAGAGCGCCTTTGGCGCAGACCAACATGTCTGGCGCTATGGCGAGGTGCAGGCATGACACTTTCCATGGCGATCCCGACGCTGGAAACCGAGCGCCTGATCATGCGTGCCCCCTGCGAAGCTGACTTCGCAGCCGAGGCCGAGTTCTTTGCCAGCGATGCCTCAAAATTCGTCGGCGGCCCAAAACGCCCGGACGAAACTTGGCGCGCAATGGCGATGCTGCTGGGTCACTGGGCCATGCGCGGATATGGGTTCTGGGGCGTCGAAGAAAAGGGCACCGGCACCTATGTCGGCCATGTGGGCCTGTGGTTCCCACACAGTTGGCCCGAGCCCGAAATCGGCTGGACGTTGATGAATAACGCCACCGGCAAAGGTTACGCGACCGAGGCCGCTCTGGCCGCGCGTGCGCATGCCTATGATGTGCTGGGGTGGGAAACGGCGATTTCTCTGATCGATCCGGACAATCTGGGCAGCAAGGCCGTGGCCGAAAGGCTGGGCGCGCAGTTTGATTATACCTACGAACACCCGGGTTTCGGTACAATGCAGGTCTGGCGGCACCCTGCGCCGGCCGATCTGGTGAATGGCGGGATCGAGGCCTACGCATGACGTCGTACACCATCCCCACCGTTGAAACAGAAAACCTGATCCTGCGGGCACCACAAGAGGGTGATCTGCCCGCGATGACAACCTTCTTCGCGTCGGACCGCAGCCGTATGGTCGGTGGACCAAAAACGCCGCTGGAGGCATGGCGGTCGCTTTTGGGCCGGTTCGGGCACTGGGCCATCATGGGTTACGGCGGTTGGCACATCGTTGAAAAGGCAAGCGGCGCGTTTGCAGGCTGGACCGGGATCATCAACGCCCCGGGCTGGGATGAGCCGGAATTAGGTTGGGTCGTTTTCGACGGCTTCGAAGGCAAGGGCCTTGCATACGAAGCTGCGATGGCTGCCCGCGCCTATGCCGCCCATCACCAGGGGGTGAACGGTCCGATCTCATACATCGCCCACGCGAATGACCGCTCGCGCGCATTAGCCGAACGTCTTGGTGCCACTTATGAGCGCGAAGGCGAGGTTGTCGGCGAACGCTGCCAGGTTTGGCGGCACCCGATAATCGACATTTCCGACACCGCTTTGACCGCTGAGAGGACCGGCCAATGAACAACCCTGTGACACGGGCTGCGACGTTGCTGAAAGAGCATCGCGAAAGCATTGATCGGCTGGACGCGATCCTTGTCTACACGTTGGGCGAGCGGTTCAAGCACACCCAGGCCGTTGGCAAGCTCAAGGCCGAACACGAACTTCCCCCGTCCGATCCTTCGCGCGAGGCCGCGCAGATCGCACGGTTAGAAGAACTGGCGAAAGAAGCCGATCTGGACCCCGATTTCGCCAAGGCTTTTCTGAATTTCATCATTCAGGAAGTCATCCGACACCACAAGAAACACCAGAACTAAACCGGTGAACCACCGGATACGCCATTCAAAGGAGATACCACCATGGCAATGAAAATTCGTCTCGCCCGCGGCGGCTCGAAAAAGCGTCCTTTCTATCGCATCGTAGCGGCTGACAGCCGTATGCCCCGCGATGGTCGCTTCATCGAAAAGCTGGGCACCTACAACCCGCTGCTGCCCAAAGACAGCGAAGAGCGCGTGAAAATGAACATGGAGCGCGTTCAGTACTGGCTGGACCAGGGCGCACAGCCCACCGACCGTATCGCACGGATGCTGGAAGCTGCCGGCACCCGCGACAAGGCCGAGCGCAACAACCCCAACAAGGGCACCCCGGGCAAGAAAGCTCAGGAACGCGCAGAAGAAAAAGCTGCAAAGGCTGCTGAAGCTGCCGAAGCGGCTGCTGCGCCGGCTGAAGAAGCAGCAGCAGAAGAGTAAGCAGGTCGGCGCGTGCAGGATCAGGACTTCACCGACGATTTTCGCACGCAGTTCGAACTGTTGATGCGGCTCCGGCGCGATGTGCGCCGGTTCCGCACCGATCCCGTGGACGAGGCGGTGCTGACGCGCTGCCTCGACACATTTCGACTGGCCCCTTCAGTGGGGCTGAGCGAACCCTGGCGCGTCATTCGCGTCGAAAGCGAAGCGGCGCGTGCCGCAGCGCTGGAGAATTTCCAAAACGCCAACGAAAAAGCCCTTGCGGGATACTCGGGTGACAAGGCGCTGAAATACAGCCGCCTGAAGCTGTCCGGCATGCAGGAAGCGCCTGTTCAGCTGGCTGTTTTCTCAGACGAGACGACCAACAAAGGTCTGGGGCTGGGCGCGGGCACGATGCCCGAGATGCGCCGCTATTCTGTTGTAGCCGCAATCACCTTGTTTTGGCTCGCTTTGCGGGCCGAGGGGTTGGGTCTGGGTTGGGTCTCGATCCTTGATCCCGAACGGATGAAACGCGATCTGGCTGTGCCTGACGATTGGTCTCTGGTAGGCTACTACTGTGTGGGCTGGCCGGAAGAAATGTCTGAAAGACCCGAACTTGAGCGTGCCGGCTGGGAACAGCGCAGCGCCCGGTTGCATATCGAAACGCGGTAAGGCCAGATGTTCGGACTGATACGGCTTCCCATCCTGTTGCTGATCGTTTTTATTGTGGGCGTGTTCTTTGAGCGCAATAACCAACGCGAGGCATGTGCCTCGCTTGGAGACTGGCAGGACGGATTATGTGTAACGACGGAAGAGCCAAATGACTGATCTGATCTGCGTGGGCAGCGTTGCGGGGTCTTACGGCGTGCGCGGCGAAGTGCGGCTAAAAAGTTTTTGCGCCATCCCAGAGGATATCGAGACCTATTCGCCCCTAACTGACGAAGACGGCAAGGAACGCTATCCGCTGGTCCTGACCCGCCCAATCAAAAACGGCTTTGCGGCGCGTTTGGGTGGGATCGAGACCAAAGAACAGGCAGACGCCATCAACGGCCTCCGCCTGTTCGCGCGGCGTGATCAGCTGCCATCATTGCCTGATGACGAATTCTATCACACCGACCTGATCGAGCTTGAGGTCTACGACACCGGCGGAACGCTGCTGGGTCGTGTGAAGTCGGTACAAAACCACGGCGCCGCAGATCTGCTGGAACTGCACGGGCCGGGGTTGAAAGGCACCGTTTTTCTGCCCTTCACGCTTGAGGTTGTTCCAACCGTGGATCTGGACAAAGGCCGCATCATCGCAGACCCGCCCGAGGGGCTGATCTGATGCGACGCGTTCTGCTGCATCTGGGGCTACACAAGACCGGAACCACTGCAGCTCAGTCGTTTCTGTATGAAAACCGCGAGTTGATCTGGCCACATTTTGCACTGTTGCTGCCTTACAAGACGCGCAAATTGGGGCTGTCAGGTGCTGCGACCCGCCACTCCATCTATGGAACCGTGGGAACGCTGTCCGAATTCAGCTCGCAGGCCCGAGAGTATCTGGCCACGCGGAACTTCGGCACGAAACGTGGCCTGATCGTCAGTGAAGAGAATTTCAGCGGCCTGCGACCCAGCCGCAATATCGAACAGGGGTATGCAGCTACACCCGATCTGGCCGCTTGTCTGGTGGACGCCGTCCGCGATCGGTTCGAGGATCAGGAGGTCAATATCACGATCTACCTGTCCCTGCGCCAGCGCGGAGCGTGGTTGCGCAGCCTGTGGGCTCACGATCTTCAAAGAACCCGTGAAGTCCAGGATTTCGAAACCTTCCGCACGAACATGGATCACCTGCCCCCGCTCGAGGAAACGGTCTCGGAAATTCGCAAGAAACTGCCGTCGGTCACCGTGATCCAAGAGTGGCTGGAAGAGACGCATTTGCGCCGCTTTGGTCCCGGTACGCCTTTTGCCGAATTCCTGAACTTGCCTCGGGAAAAAGCGCAGCTTTTGGTGCCGCCCACAAAATCCAACAGCAGGCTGCCGGAAAGCGTGCTGGCCGAATTGCTGACGCTGAACCGATCCCATCTGGACGAAGCTGAGCTGACCCGGCAAAAAGCGCTGGTAGTAGAGCGGGCAAAGAACGCGATGGTCGGCACAATATGACAGACAAGCCAGGCAAATCTCACGGACGCAAGGCAATCCGACCCACGCTGAAGCCGCGTGAATTGATGACTCCG
This sequence comes from Ruegeria sp. YTSC004, assembly GCF_059609805.1. Lineage (NCBI taxonomy): Bacteria > Pseudomonadati > Pseudomonadota > Alphaproteobacteria > Rhodobacterales > Roseobacteraceae > Ruegeria > Ruegeria sp. YTSC004. The sequence continues at coordinate 45,222 of NZ_JBXWMJ010000007.1, read as the reverse complement.
ACACCTGACCTGCACGGGGTCTGGAAGGCGAAAATCATCACCCTGTTCCCTTCGGCCTTTCCCGGCGTTCTGGGCGAAAGCTTGACAGGCAAAGCCCTGCAAGAAGGGTTGTGGCAGTTAGAGACCGTGGATCTGCGCCAGTTCGGCGTTGGCAAACATCGCAATGTCGACGACACGCCGGCCGGCGGCGGCGCGGGTATGGTGTTGCGCGCAGACGTGCTGGGTGAGGCAATCGAACACACAATGGCTGGTGTGCAAGGCAACTGGCCGTTGATCTACCTCAGCCCGCGCGGTCGCCGGATGGATCAACGTATGATGCAAAACCTCGCACGCTGCGACGGTATGACCTTGCTCTGCGGTCGGTTCGAAGGCGTCGATGAACGCGTGTTGGAACATTACGGCGTTCAGGAAGTCAGCCTTGGGGATTTCGTGATGACCGGCGGCGAGATCGCAGCCCAGGCGCTGATTGACTCAACTGTGCGGTTGATTCCCGGCGTATTGGGCAACCAGGCCTCAGCCGAAGACGAGAGCTTTTCCTCGGGTCTTTTAGAGCACCCGCAATACACCCGACCCGCAGATTGGAAAGGCCGTCCGATCCCCGACATTCTGATGTCTGGTCATCATGGGCGCATTGCCGAATGGCGGCACCAGATGTCTGAAGAGATCACCCGCAAGCGACGCCCTGATCTGTGGGAACGCTATGAGGAATCCGGGGACGACACACAGGATTGATACCCCGAGTGTGGCTTGTATGCAGCACGTTCCTGTATTTAGCGAACACCACTTGAAGCTGATGTTCTGAAAAAATACTCATCTTGAAGATATTGCAAAATGCGATTTCAATTCAACGCATAACAGGCTGCTAAATGAAAAAAATCATATGCTTAGCTGTGCTTGCCCTTTCAGCTTGCACAACCAAGCCTCTTGAGATGGCAGTGCCCACTCAGGCGGGCCATAACCTGCACTCCGCAAAGGTCGCCGTGCAATCATGCGCCACCGAGGAAGATATTGGGGGCAACAGCGCGGTGATTGGTGGATACGCCACGAATATCCTGCTGTGGGGCGTGATCCTTGGCCCCATCGTTACGGCGCCCTTCGACGATAAGCTTCGCTCACAGGGTGAAATTGACCAGGTGCACCGCTGCATGACCGAACTTGGCTTCGAGCGACGCGAACTGACTGATGGAGAGCGGTTCTGGCTGCATCACACATCTGGCCAAGAACGGGTACGCCGTCTGGATCACCTTGTGGCGGGAGGAACCATTGAAACTTATGGGGCACCAAGCGGCTAAGTGCCCCCCGCCTTCCATCTGGCCCATATCTCAGGCGGGCCGTTGAATGTGTTGATGTCCACTTTCCCCTGAACGCCAGGAACCAAACCCGTGCCCGTATACTGCCAAAACCGCCACGCGGCCTTGGGGTAAACGTTGCGCGGGTGCCCGGCGACCGACCGCAGCCAGAATTCCGTCTTGGGCAGGCGGGCGATATCGGTGTCACCGTAGAAATCCACGGTCGTATAGACGATCGGGCGGCGGCCATAGTGGCGTTCCAGGATATCAAGGAACCGCTTCGCCTCGGACCGGACGGTGGCGCCATCGGGTCTGATGGTGCAGGTCTTGGAATGTGGCGTCCATTCCATATCCAGCACATGCGGCAGGTCGGCACCTCGGGGCACGTTCTCGATGAACCATTTTGCCTGCTCATGCGCCGGTCGGCAAAAATAGTAATAGTGATAAGCCCCCCATGGAACACCGGCGGCTTGCGCGCCGCGCCGGTGATCATCAAACAAAGGGTCGGCTACGTCCCCCCCCTCGGTCGCCTTGATGAATACGAAACTGACACCGGAGGACTTGGCCCTGCGCCAGTCAATCGGACCCTGCCATCGCGAAACATCGAGCCCGTGAACCGGATAGTGCCCCGGATGCCGGCCTTCCCACTCATGCGGCTTGGCATCCCCAAAGCTTGGAAAAATGACCGAAGGCGACGTGGTGCTCAGAAATGCCTTTGGTTCAACCTGTTGGGGCGGCGGGCTGCTGCGACCGCAAGACAGGGTCGCGAAGGCCATAACAGCCAGCATCAATGCTGTACGCATGGTATGTTCCTGTTCCAAATTTCTGCTCTTATAATTCCCTCTAGAATGCCCGATCTGCCTGACAAGGCAACGGTGTTGTTGACAAGCGGCGAAAACCTACCACTCCGCCCCGATCTTTATAGAGATTCAGGCTTGATCCCTGCCCACAAAGCCCGTAAAGCAGCGCAATCCGGTGCCGCGACATGCGACTCCGGTGTTTTGGTTTGCATCATGGCGTGACGCCCGGCTTTCTTCGGCCACGGCGCGGCAGGGCAGACCAGGCATAAGGAACATTCGATCTGACCTCTGGCGGGCTGTTCGCAGGACCCGGTGAAGACCAAGAGCTCTCAGGCCGTGCTCAACTTCGTGGACCAACCACGAGCAGATAGGAGAAATGCGATGGACCTGATCGCACAGCTTGAGGCGGAACAGATTGCCGCCCTGGGGAAGGACATCCCCGATTTCAAAGCCGGTGACACCATCCGTGTCGGCTTTAAAGTGACCGAAGGGTCGCGCACCCGTGTGCAGAACTACGAAGGCGTCTGCATCGCCCGCAAAGGTGGCAACACCATCGCCGGTGCGTTCACCGTTCGCAAAATTTCGTTTGGCGAAGGCGTAGAACGTGTGTTCCCGCTGTATTCGACCAACATCGACAGCATCACCGTTGTCCGCCGTGGCCGCGTCCGTCGCGCCAAACTGTACTATCTGCGCTCGCGCCGTGGTAAATCCGCGCGTATCGCAGAAGTCACCAACTACAAGCCCAAGGCTGGCGCCGAAGCGTAAGGAACGGAAAGATGAAAAAAGACATCCATCCCGATTATCACGTCATCGACGTCAAAATGACCGATGGCACCGTAGTTCAGATGAAATCCACCTGGGGCGCCGAAGGCGATCAGCTGGCTCTGGAAATCGACCCCTCTGTGCACCCTGCATGGACCGGTGGTTCGTCGCGCCTGTTGGACGCCGGCGGCCGTGTGTCGAAGTTCAAGAAGAAATACGAAGGTCTGGGCTTCTAAGCCAGACCTGTTTGAGATGCGAAAGGCCGCCCACCGGGGCGGCCTTTTTTGTGCGTAGAACGTTGCCAAAAATAAGTGGCTAATCCAGCCGCATGATCAACTCGACCTCACCATCGACAAGCCGGCCAGTCGGCGCAAACCCGAACGATTGATAAAGCGGCAGCGCACTGCCGGGTTCGTCGACGACGCTGATCACCAGGTTAGAGCGACCCTTTTTCAAAGCCACGGATTTCGCAAAATCCAATGCGGCCATTCCATAGCCCCGACCCTGACGAGATTTGTCGACCATCAACCGCCAGATATAGACGCCATCCGGGTCATCCCCGTCATCCAAATCTGCGTCGGGATGCGCCATGTCGATTATGGCCAGCAAACCAACCGCATCGCCGATATCCCAAATGCCATAGATTTCTGACCCCGGTTCGAAAATCGACTGCGCCATCGTCATTAGATTTGTCGCGACAAACCCTGCCTGATCTTCACGCACAGACAAAGCCGCCAAAGGGCGCAGGTTTTTTTGAGAGAGTAACGCAAACTCAACCATGGCGCCCTATTATCACAACCGGATTTCCAATAGAAGAATTCCGAACGGTCGAAGCGAACTCAACTCTTCGCACGCGTCAGCTCGGCTGCGCTGTGTACGGGCGGCACCGGGCCTCGAAGCAACATCAGCGCCAAAGCCATCCCGACTAGAGCCGCCGCAGCAGCAACAAGCATCGCGCTGTCAAAGGCGTTGTCCTGCAAGTCCCTAAGGGCCTTGGCCAATGCAACGCTAGTTTCAGGATCCATTTTAGCGATCATTTGTTGGATTTGACTCGGCGTCCCATGGGTCAGGGAATGGGCCAGATCTTCTCGCTGGGCGGACCCGGTGGGCAAAGCATTCATGACCTCGGAAATACCTCTGCGGGTCGTTATAGCTTCGGCCAAGCCTCCGACTACGGCCCCTAGTGTCGCGCCAAAATACAGGCAGGCATTAATCACTCCGGACCCTTGCCCGACATGCTCTTCCGGCAAAAGGCGCAGGCCCAGCCGGGGTAGCAGCGAGAAACAGATCCCCAACCCGATACCGACAATCATCAGCTTCCGCCAGATCTCGACATATTGGGTAGAGTTCGAGGTTGTCATCAACAACAAGAACCCACAGGCCATCGCCCCCAAGCCAACCGCAATGGGCCATCGAAAGCTGTAGGGTGCCAGAAACCGGGGTGCGGTGACCGAGATCACGAACATGCTGAGGCTAAGCGGCATGATCGCCAAACCTGCGCCGACAGGCGAGTAACCGAAAGCATCCGGGGATTGAACGAACGTGTTGAAATACACAAAGAAGCAGAACAGCGTGAAGCCGGTGAAGAACATACCAACGGCGGCCATGAAATAGCGCGGATGCTTGAAGTATCGCAGCTCGATCAACGGATCGTCGCTGCGGCGGGATACGATGACAAGGATGATTGTCGCAACCGCAGCGACTCCCAGCGGCATCAATGTCATCGGCGTAGCCCACCCGCTGCTTTCGCCATTGCTAAGCGCGAAGGACAGCGGGCCAAGGAACAACAGCAGCGCAAAAGCACCCGGATAGTCAAACTTGGCCCCGGCCTGACGTGTGTCCGGCACGTATCTGCGCCGGCTGACATGTAGCCCAATCAGGAAGGCGAACATCAGCAACACCAGATCGGTCGCAAACACTGCGCGCCAGCTGATGTAGTGGGCAAAGGCTCCGCCGACGATCGGCCCGACGCCAATGGCAAGACCGACAATTGCACCCCATGCGCCGGTGACACCTGCACGCTGTTCTTCGGGTGTGGCGGCGGTGAGCAATGACAGAGATGTTCCAAACAAGGCCGCAGCCCCTGCACCCTGCGCCCCGCGCCCAAACAAAAGCATCGCGCCATCTTGCGCAAACAGGACCGAGGCGGACCCAATGCCGAAGACAATCATACCAGCAAAGAACACGCCCATCTTGCCGGTGATATCGCCCAACCGGCTGACGATTGTGACCAGCGTAGCGCTGGCCACGGTATAGGTTGCCATCACCCATTGCAGACCGGATGGTGTCAAATCGAACTCGGCCTTGAGGTTCGACAGGATGGTCGCGACGGCCGTTGTGTTAAACCCAACAACCATCATGCAGATGGCCGTCATCGCCAGCACAACGCGGGCACCCCCCTCGTGTGTTGGGTCAGATGACGTCTTGTCGATCATAAATACACCCCAAAACTCATTGTTCTTAAATGCAATTAATGAGCAGTTTAACGATTTTTGTCGCTGCGCAAAGGGTCGGCTTTAGATCCAGTAGGACAGAGCCACCGGCAGGACGATGATCGTGGCCAGCGTCGACACAAGAATGAAACCAGCAACATCCGGCCCGTATTCCGGAACGTGCTGGTCAATGAAAAGGTAAGTCGCAACCGAGGATGGCATCAGGCAACACAGAATCACCGCGCCACGCTCAGCTCCGGTGAAACCGAACGCCCATACCAAAGTGCTGGCGATTGCAATCGCCATGACCAGATGCAGAACGGTCAACAGCACCGCCCGGCCCAGACTTTTGATCCGCAACGTCGCCAGCGTATGGCCCAATGTCAGCAGCATCAGCGGGATCGACAGCCCACCGAGAATGTCGAAGGATTTTGCCAGCGGCTGAGGCAAGCTTGATCCGCTCGCCATAAGGATCAGTGATAGGATCACTGCATAAATGATCGGGGACGTGACGAGCTTTCTGGGCGAAAACTCACCCGCCGGGATCCACATGCCGATGGTGAAAATGCTGATCAGCACGACTACGACAAAACCCATCGTATAGGCCATTCCCGCATCACCCAACGCAAGCAACGCGATAGGCAGCCCGACATTGCCCACGTTCCCATGCATCAGCGGCGTCAAAAAGGCCCGAACCGGCAGACGCATGGCTTTTAGTGCCAGAAATCCCAACACTCCGAACCCCGCAATGGCCAGCGCTGCGGCCGTCATGACGTCCAGAAAGGTGCCAACCGCAACTTGGGTCGTGGACAGATGCGAGATGATCAGCGTCGGGTACCCAACGCGTGAGACGATCCCACCGATGACTTTGTTGTCGAACGGCGCCTTGATCACAGCAAGGGCATAGCCGATCCCGGCACAGATCAGCACCGGCAGAACCACGTTCAGAACGTTCAAAAACAGATGGTCCAACCGGTTCCCCTATCGCCAAACCCTGATTTGAACTGTGAAACACCCCATCCGCTTTGACAAGCACGCGTCCTAACCAACACACCCGGTTGAGTTTTCCAAATTAGAGCCTGATATTGCCCTTCGATGGCGCTTGGGGTTCTTCCATTCCCGGCCTCCACAACATATAGTGGGTCGCAACAACGTGTGGTTAAGCACGGCGGGACGTGGGAATACAAGCATGGCACATATTATCGTAGTGGGGAACGAGAAGGGCGGCGCAGGCAAATCGACCGTGTCGATGCATGTAGCGACCGCACTAGCGCGATTGGGTCACAAGGTCAGCACACTGGACCTTGATCTTCGGCAGCGCAGCCTTGGCCGGTACTTTGAGAACCGCGGTAATTTCCTGAACGGGTCCGAGGTCACTTTGCCTAGCCCTCGCCACCACGATCTGCCCGAGATTGATGCCGCCAAGCTGAAACCCGGCGAAAACATCTATGACCACCGCTTGTCAGCTGCCGTGTCCGAGCTGGAAAGCGACAGCGATTTCATCCTGATCGACTGCCCCGGATCGCACACACGCCTAAGCCAGGTGGCACATTCGCTGGCCGATACGCTGATCACGCCACTGAATGACAGCTTTATCGACTTTGACTTGCTTGCACGGATCGACTCGAAGGGCGAAAAGATCCTAGGCCCGTCGGTCTATTCGGAAATGGTGTGGAACGCGCGTCAGTTGCGCGCGCAGGCGGGACTAAAACCCATCGACTGGGTGGTCGTGCGCAACCGCGTCGGCACCCAGCGCATGGTCAACAAGGAAAAGATGCAGCGCGCGATTGAGATGCTGTCCCAGCGCATCGGCTTCCGCGTCGCCTCGGGTTTCTCCGAGCGGGTTATCTTCCGCGAGCTTTTCCCACGCGGCCTGACCTTGCTGGACCTCAAGGATATCGGGGTCAAACAGCTGAACATTTCGAACATCGCTGCACGGCAAGAGCTGCGCGACATGATGAAAGAGCTTAACCTGCCGGGCGTAGAGATCGACTTCTAACTGCCACGTTCGGGCGTTCCAGTCCCAGCGCTACTATACCTCGCTAAAATCGTAGATCGGGTGCGCCCCTGCCCTTTTGGGCAATGAGTTTTGACAATACCGGCAGCCTGACGCTTCAGCGTCGAGTTAGGGCTGACTCTGGACCGCCATTGGTTTCTTTACCAAAAATACAACCATCCAAAACACCTTTTTGGTATTTTTGATAATCCCAGCTATCTGCTTGCTCTAATAATAGACAACTTTGAATGGATCAGGATGTGAATTCCACACCAGGCTATCAAAGGACAGGACGCCAAAGCGCGCGTTTACGGGAGGACAGCCATGACCGATTCATCCATTGGGACGCCGGAGCAACTCCGCGATCCAAATTACTTTCCAGCCATATACCGGGCCGTGCCGTTGGGGATTCAGCACGTGCTTGCAATGTTCGTGTCAAACGTTACTCCGGCGATTATCGTCGCTGGCGCGGCGGGCTTTGGCTTTGGCTCAAACAGCCCGGATTTTCCCGAATTGCTGTACCTGATCCAGATGTCGATGCTTTTCGCCGGTGTTGCCACGCTGTTGCAAACGGTAACGCTTGGCCCGGTTGGCGCGGCGCTTCCGATCGTACAGGGCACATCATTCGCCTTCATTCCGATCATGATCCCTCTGGTTGCCGGAAAAGGCGTGGACGGTCTTGCCGCCCTGTTTGGGGGCGTGATTATCGGTGGCTTGTTTCATGCCCTGTTGGGCACGGTAATCGGCAGGATACGCTTTGCATTACCGCCTCTGGTCACCGGATTGGTTGTGACGATGATCGGTCTTGCACTGGTAAAGGTCGGCATCGAATACGCGGCCGGAGGCGTACCAGCCAAAGCATCGGGTGCGGAAAGTTATGGTTCATTGTCCAGCTGGACACCTGCGCTGATCGTTGTGTTTGTCACGCTGGGGCTAAAGTTCTTCGCGCGTGGCATGCTTTCCGTTTCGGCTGTCCTGGTCGGTATTTTGGTGGGCTATGTTTATTGCCTACTGGTTGGGAAGCTGCCCGTCGAAGTGATCTCCGGCTCGTGGGAACGCTCTGCGGCTTTCGCACTGCCGCAGCCTTTCAAATACGGTTTCGAGTTCTCGTTCGCCGCAGTAATCGGTTTCTGCCTCATGGCCTTTGTCTCTGCGGTTGAGACGGTCGGAGATGTCTCGGGAATCACCAAAGGTGGCGCCGGTCGCGAGGCGACCGACAAAGAGATTCAGGGGGCCACATACGCGGACGGTTTCGGCTCTGCCATTGCGGGTGTCTTTGGCGGCTTCCCGAACACCTCGTTCAGCCAGAATGTCGGTCTGATCGCTATGACCGGCGTCATGAGCCGCCACGTGGTCACCATTGGTGCCATTTTCCTGATTGTGTGCGGTCTGGTGCCGAAGGTCGGCGGGTTGATCCGAACGGTTCCGATCGAAGTGCTGGGCGGCGGCGTCATAGTCATGTTCGGCATGGTTGTCGCCGCAGGCGTATCCATGTTGTCGGATGTTGTGTGGAACCGTCGCAACATGGTGATTTTTGCGGTTTCGCTTTCGATTGGTCTGGGGCTTCAACTCGAAGTCATGAACGTGGCGCCCGGATCGGCAAATGCGCTACAGCACCTGCCCGACACCCTGCGGGTCCTGGGCGCGTCAGGCATCCTTCCAGCTGCGTTCATCGCTATTGTGCTTAACCTGATCCTGCCAGAGACACTCGCTGATGAGGCGACAGAAGAAGTCTCTGGGGGTATGGCCGGCCACGGGCGCGGCGCGTTGGTTAAGGACGATCACGTCTGAGCCAGAAACCATTGCCTGAGCCTGTTCACAATTGGATAGGCCCAAGCCGTAACAAATTTCGGCAACGAAAAGCAAACTTAATCCCGTGCGTCATTCGCCTTGTAAACCGTAAACAGTTCCTTCGGTTCCGGCACTCCACGCAGCATGTAACGACCGACAGAGACCAGCTCTGACGCGGCAGGTCGCGCCGCCTTTGCCACGTCATCCGAGATCAGGATCCGTTGACCCAGCGACCTGTGCATTCCGGCAATCCGCGCGGTCTGGTTGACGGTCGGGCCGATGACGGTGAAGTCGAGGCGGTTCTCAGAGCCGATATTGCCGTACAGAATCTCACCCGCGTGCAGGGCCAGCGTATAGTTCGACACAGGTAGGCCATCGGCAGAACGTTGTGCGTTCAGTTTCGCCATCGATGCCTCCAATTCGGCGACGGCCGCCAATGCCGCACGCGCATCCGCATCAATCTCGCCTACATCGAACATGGCCATCAACCCGTCGCCCATGAACTTGAGGATGCTTCCGTCGCATTTGTGGACCACGTCGATAGCAGCGGCCAGATACTCGTTTAGCATCTCAATAAGGGCATCGCCCGGCAGCTCTTCGGACAGGCTGGTGAACCCCTCAAGGTCAAAATTCCAGATTACTGCATCGATCTGCTGAAGCGACCCGCGCCTGATTTCGCCGGATAAAACGCGCCGACCGGCATCACGGCCCAAATAGACGCGCATCAGGTCCTTTGATATCCGCTGGTTGTTTGCCGATTTCAAAGCCAACCCGAGATGCGGCAGCGCTGTATTGATCAACGCCAGATCGCTGTCCTTGAACCCCTCGGGCGCGTTTGACGTCCAGGACAACAATACACCGTTCACCGCCTTTTTGGCGTCCTTCGGCTGATTATGAGTCGGAATGTCAAAGGACACACCCGTCGCGTAATATTCAGTGGCGCCATGTTCGCGCAGTTCATTCAGCAAGGGAAATCGGCTGGGTTCGTTCTGATCCACCAACCGTTCGTGCACGACGCTTTCGCCTTCGTTCAGAACAGCAAACAGAGGGCTAGCACGCCATTGATCGCTGGGCTGTTCAGAGTATTCGAACTTTTGATATTCCCCTCCCTTGCCGTAATACCAGCTATAGCCGGTTCCGCCATAAATCGGGTGCAGGGTCGACTGGGCCGCATGAAATCGCATCAGCGGAACGCCCAGTTCCACCAGGCGATTGCAGTACTCTTCCAGCAGTTCTTCTTTTTCGACACCCTCAAGCCCGCGCGCCACCAGCCAGTTGATCAGATCGCTTGATTTTGCCGTATCGGCATCCAAGGTCGCCATGTTTTGTCCCATTTTTGTTCTGGGCTTCATCTGGGAATTGAGGCGGTGAATTACCAGTGGTCAATCCATATGCGCCAAACGCCGAAGCATTTTGCGCAACAGTTCTGCTTCGTTCCGGGAAAACAGGCCAGCAAGCTTTGTATCATAGGCCTCGGCCACCAAGCGCAAATCCCTGTAAACCGACTGACCTGCGGATGTCAGCGTTAATTGTTCAACCCGGCGGTCGGATGTGTCGCGTTTACGGGCTAAGTATCGGCGCTGTTCCAGTTTCGAAACTGCACGGCTGACCTTGGTTTTGTGAATTTTGGCACGCTCACCTATTTCTTTTGCAGTCATCTCGCCGTAATTTCCCAGATGAAACAAGACGCGCCATTCGGTGCGAAGCATTCCGTAACGGTCCTTATAGACCTGCTGAAACTCTAGCGAACTTTCTTCGGCTGCACGGTTCAGCAGGTACGGCAGGAATTCCTGCAGATCAAAGTCATCTTTTTTGGCAGATTTGTCCTGAGTCATGCTTGTTAGTTACAAAATCAACTATTACTCGACAAGCAGCAATTGGAGGAACACAGGATGAACCATCCGACGGATCCGCACAAAATGACGCAAGCCAGCACGCCCGTTGGCACGCAAGCAGGCTATATGCCCGGCTTTGGAAATGATTTTGAGACGGAAGCCCTGCCCGGCGCATTGCCGCAGGGTATGAACAGCCCGCAGCGTTGCAACTACGGTCTTTATGGTGAACAGCTTAGCGGCACGGCTTTTACAGCCAATCCGCCCGAACGCACGTGGTGCTATCGCATTCGCCCGTCGGTCAAGCATTCGCACCGTTATGAAAAAATCGAACTACCACATTGGAAATCCGCGCCCTGCGTTGACCCGGACGTGATCAGCCTTGGCCAATATCGCTGGGACGCAGTGCCTCATTCCGATGAAGGCCTGACATGGCTGACCGGCATGCGCTCGATGACCACGGCGGGGGACGTGAACACGCAGGTTGGCATGGCCAGCCACATTTATCTGGTCACGGAATCCATGGTGGATGACTATTTCTTCTCAGCCGATTCCGAAATGTTGGTGGTGCCACAGGAAGGTCGCCTGCGGTTCGCGACTGAACTCGGGATCATTGATCTGGAACCCAAGGAAATCGCCATTCTCCCCCGTGGCCTCGTGTACCGTGTCGAGGTGCTGGAAGGCCCAGCGCGCGGGTTTGTCTGCGAGAACTACGGCCAGAAGTTCGAATTGCCCGGCCGCGGTCCAATTGGGGCCAATTGCATGGCCAATCCACGCGATTTCAAGGCTCCGGTGGCGGCGTTTGAAGACCGCGAGGTGCCTTCGACCGTGACGGTCAAATGGTGCGGGCAGTTCCATACCACAAAGATCGGCCAAAGCCCGCTGGACGTGGTGGCGTGGCACGGGAACTACGCGCCCTACAAATATGACCTGCGCACCTACTGTCCGGTCGGTGCAATTCTATTCGACCATCCCGATCCGTCGATCTTTACCGTCCTGACAGCGCCCTCTGGGCAACCGGGCACGGCCAATATCGACTTTGTCCTGTTCCGCGAACGCTGGATGGTGGCCGAGGATACTTTCCGCCCGCCCTGGTATCATAAGAACATCATGTCTGAGTTGATGGGCAACATTTACGGCCAGTACGACGCCAAACCGCAGGGGTTTGTTCCGGGCGGCATGAGTTTGCACAACATGATGCTGCCGCATGGGCCGGATCGGGAAGCGTTTGAAAAAGCATCAAACGCGAACCTCGGGCCAGACAAGCTGGACAACACGATGTCCTTCATGTTCGAAACCCGTTTCCCGCAGCATCTGACACCATTTGCAGCCAACGAAGCCCCGTTGCAGGATGACTACATCGACTGCTGGACGTCGCTTGAGAAAAAGTTCGACGGCACACCGGGCAAAAAGTGACACCCAAAAGAGGTTTGAATAAATGCCATTGATGAAATCCTGGGTGGCCTCGGCCAACGACGCCGATCACCCGTTTCCCCTGAACAACCTGCCATACGGCGTTTTCTCGACCGAAGGCGGCGATCCGCGCTGTGGCGTCGCGATTGGTGACATGATTCTGGACGTCACCGCAGCCGAGGCCGGGGGCCTGATCGAAATGGCCGACGAGCCGCTCTTCGATCTGCCTTTCTGGAACCCGCTGATGGAGGAAGGTCCTGCCGTCTGGGCTGCATTGCGCAACCGCCTGACCGCATTGTTGGACGAAGGCGCAGAGGAACAGGCGCAGGTTGAACCGTTACTTATTGCTCAGATCGACGCCGAAATGCACATGCCTTTCGCCGTCAGCGAATACACCGATTTCTATGCCGGACGTCACCACGCGCAAAACGTTGGCACCATGTTCCGCGGACCGGAAAATGCCCTGCCGCCGAACTGGTTGCATATCCCCATCGGGTATAACGGCCGGGCTTCATCCGTTGTCGTATCGGGTACCGATATCCGTCGGCCCTGGGGCCAGCTCAAGTCGCCCGATCATGACATGCCCGCTTTTCTGCCTAGCCGCCGTTTTGACATCGAGCTTGAGATGGGCGCGATTGTCGGTACACCCTCGGACGGACCCATCTCGGTTCAGGAGGCCGACGACAACATCTTTGGCTATGTTCTGCTTAACGATTGGTCCGCACGCGATATTCAGGCCTGGGAATATCAACCCTTGGGGCCGTTTCAAGCCAAAGCCACAGCCACTTCGATCAGCCCGTGGATTGTGACAAAGGCGGCGCTGGAACCCTTCCGCTGCGACACGCCTGCGCGTGAATTCGAGTTATTGGATCATATCAAAGACTGCGGTCCGATGCTGTATGACATTGATCTTGAGGTCACGATGGAGCCCGACGGCAGGGGCGCCACAGTCATTGCCCGAACAAATTACAACGAAATGTACTACTCGGCCGCCCAACAACTGGCACACCATTCGACCTCAGGCTGCCCAATGAACACGGGCGATCTGCTTGGGTCTGGCACGATTTCCGGTCCAACAAAACCAGAGCGGGGCTCGCTGTTGGAACTCAGCTGGGGCGGAAAGGAACCGCTGACGCTGGATACCGGTGAAACCCGCACTTTTATCGAGGACGGTGACACACTGACCCTGACAGGTGCTGCCAAGGGCAAAGGTTACACCATCGGGTTTGGCGACTGTGTCGGGACCGTGCTGCCCGCCCTAAAAAACCCGTACACCCGATAAGGAGCTTATCATGGCTAAGGCATTCGCGTCCCAGGGGGATATGTCGGATAAGAAGATCTCTTTCACCGAGGTCGGCGAGGGCCTTTATGCCTTCACCGCAGAAGGCGATCCAAATTCCGGCGTCATCATCGGCGATGATAGCGTCATGATCGTCGAAGCGCAGGCGACTCCGCGCCTGGCCAACAAGGTGATCGAATGTGTGCGGTCCGTCACCGACAAACCGATCACCCACGTTGCGCTGACCCACTACCACGCGGTTCGCGTACTGGGTGCCAGTGCGTTTGGTGCGCAGCAGGTCCTGATGTCGGACATGGCGCGCGCCATGGTCGTTGAACGCGGGCAAGAGGACTGGGACAGCGAGTTTCAGCGTTTCCCCCGCCTGTTTGAAGGCCATGAAAGCATCCCCGGCCTGACCTGGCCCACCACCACATTCAGTGACACGATGACGGTTTATCTGGGTAATCGTCGGGTCGATCTTATGCATTTGGGCCGCGCCCACACCGCAGGTGATATCGTCATTCACGTACCCGACCAGAATGTCATGTTCACCGGTGACATCGTCGAATACCACTCCGCCTGTTATTGCGGTGACGGGCATTTCGGCGATTGGGGTGATACGCTGGATGAAATCAAGTGGTTCGACGTCGATGCCATCGCACCTGGTCGCGGAAACGCCCTGGTCGGCAAGGACATGGTCAATGCAGCGATCGAAAACACCCGTGACTTTGTCGATAGCACCTACCGCCCGGCTGCGAAAGTGGCGGCACGCGGAGGATCTCTGAAAGAGGCATGGGATGCAGTGCGCGCAGAGTGCGATCCGAAATTCGCCGATTACGCGATCTACGAACATTGCCTGCCTTTCAATGTCGCCCGCGCCTATGACGAAGCCCGCGGCATTGACACGCCCCGTATCTGGACCGCCCAGCGCGACTTGGAGATGTGGGAGGCCCTGCAGGGCTGAAGAAGACGAGCAAACTTGATCCAGATCGTTTTGCACAGGGGAAATAGGTGGAATCATAGGGCAAGGCCTTCTGGCGCACACGTGCCAGAGGGCGGGATTTAGTGCGCCCACGGCGCCTGAGTATCGGGGGAGAGCCCATGAACAAGATTTTCGAAGTTCCACTCTATGCCTATCAACGCAGCCCGGATCAGGACACGGCAAGCTCGGTACGACACAAGGTTATCGTGATTGGTGCCGGCCCGGTTGGGTTGGCCGCAGCCATTGATCTGGCCCAGAAAGGGGTCCCTGTCGTCGTGCTGGACGACAATGACAAGGTTAGTTTTGGCAGCCGCGCGATCTGCTTTTCACAGCGGTCTCTGGAAATCGCCGACCGTCTGGGCGCCGGGGGTAAGTTGGTCGATAAAGGCGTACTGTGGGATGCCGGCAAAGTCTTTTTTGACAACCGCCAGGTCTATGAGTTTCACCTGCAACCCGACGCCGGCTATGCGCATCCGGCCTTCATCAACCTGCAACAATACTATTTTGAAAAAGCGCTAGTTGAACGGATACGGGAATTGCAGGCCAAGGGCGCGCCGATTGAAATTCGCGGCCAGAACAAGGTCGAAGCCGTCGGCACCCACAACGATCACGTCAAGCTTGAAGTCGAAACGCCCGAAGGCCCCTATAACGTTGAGGCGGATTGGCTGATTGCCTGTGACGGTGCAAACTCGCCTACCCGCCGCATGCTCGGCCTGGATTTCGAAGGCCGTGTATTCGAAGACAACTTTCTGATTGCGGACGTGGTGATGCAGGCGGACTTCCCGACCGAACGCTGGTTCTGGTTCGATCCGCCGTTCAATCGCGGACAATCTGCCCTGCTGCACAAACAACCCGACAACGTGTGGCGGATCGACCTGCAACTAGGAAGGGACATCGATCCCGAGAAGGAAAAACAACCTGAAAACGTGATCCCTCGCCTAAAGGCGATGCTGGGCGAAGAGATCAATTTCGAACTTGAATGGGTCTCGATCTACACGTTCAAATGCCGACGGATGGAGCGGTTCCGTCATGGTCGCGTTTTGTTTGCTGGCGACAGCGCTCATCAGGTCAGCCCCTTTGGCGCGCGCGGGGCCAACTCTGGCCTGCAGGACACAGACAACCTGTGCTGGAAACTAAAGATGGTTATTGA
Source organism: Ruegeria sp. YTSC004 (assembly GCF_059609805.1). Taxonomy (NCBI): domain Bacteria; kingdom Pseudomonadati; phylum Pseudomonadota; class Alphaproteobacteria; order Rhodobacterales; family Roseobacteraceae; genus Ruegeria; species Ruegeria sp. YTSC004. Next base: position 29,496 of record NZ_JBXWMJ010000007.1, on the reverse strand, counting down.
CGGCGACGCGCCCGAGCTTTTGCTGGACAGCTACAACCGCGAACGGGTCGAAGCCGCTGATGAGAATATACGCATGTCCACCCTATCGACGGAATTTATCACGCCCAAATCCGATATGTCGCGTCTTTTACGGGATGCGGTTTTGGACCTCAGCGAGCACTACGCGTTTGCGCGCCCGCTGGTCAATTCCGGCCGGTTGAGCACACCATGCGCATATTCCGGATCATCGCTGAGTTCTGCGGATGCTCTGACCGGGCCAGAGATCACGCGCCCCGGTTCCGCCTGCCCCGACGCGCCTTTGGGTGATGAATTTTTGCTGCCCAAGTTGGCCGGAAAATTCACGCTGCTGACGATAGATGCGGATGCACCCGACAGTATCGAAGAGGGCGGTGTACAGGCGACGCGGCTGGCCCTGTCGGTCAAGGATGACCTGTCTTTGGAGTTGAAGCGCAGGTATCTGGGTGATGCCACAGGCGCGGTGTACCTGATCAGGCCTGACCAACACGTTGCAGCCCGTCGCGACACGTTCGAAGAAAACGCATTCCGGCAGGCGATCCGCCGGGCAACAGGTAAGGAGTGAGCGACATGACCGATCTGATCCTTTCCCCCAATCTTGAAAATGCCGACGGTTTCTATGCCGATTTGGTGGCGGCGCATGATGGGCTGGTCAAAGCCGACAGTGACGCCCTGAATGCACGTCTGGTTCTGGTCCTGGCCAATCACATCGGCAATGCAAATGTATTGTCTAGCGCCCTGAAAGCCGCCACGCTGAAGGACACCTGACGAACTGAGGAGATCGATGATGAGCGGCGTGGTGTTGTATGACTTTTGGCGGTCTTCGGCCAGCTACAGGGTGCGCATCGCGCTGAATCTGGCCGGGATCACCTATCGCGGAGTGTCGGTTGATCTGGCAGCGGGCGAACAAAGGTCCGACCACCACTTGGCGCGTAATCCACAGGGGCTGGTCCCCGTGCTCGAGATTGACGGGCTGCGGTTGACGCAATCTCTGGCCATTATCGACTACCTTGACCAAACTCGCGGCCTTGGACTGTTGCCTCCGGAACCGGCGGCCCGGGCGCATGCGCTGGCTTTGGCGCAATCCATCGCGGTTGATGTGCATCCGGTCTGCAACTTGTCCGTCGCGCAGTATGCGACCGCGCTGAGTGATGGTACTGACGGTATGCCCGGTGACTGGATGCGCCATTTCATTCGCCCCGGTCTACTGGCTTTTGAGGCGCTTCTCGAGGGTTTTGAACAAGCACCCTATTGCACCGGGACCAAGCCCGGACTGGCCGATGTTTGCCTGGTCCCGCAAATGTACAATGCGCGCCGTTGGGACGTGGATTTATCGGACTTGCCGCGCAGTTTAAACGCCGAGGCCGCTTGTGCCGAACATCCCGCCTTTGCCGCAGCCCACCCAAATCTCCACGCAACCACTTGATCTGGCGCACAGAGCCTGTGTGACGGCGCAAGTGGCAATACCAATTGCAGCGCCGTACCTTGTTCGAAACGTATGCAAGAGGCCCCAATGTCAGAGATCACCGGCTATCACGCCCATGTCTATTACGACGCAAATACGCAAGCCATTGCCCAGCAGGTCTGTGAAGAGGTCGCCGATCTGTTTCCAGTGCAGATGGGGCGCATGCATGCCAAAAATGTAGGCCCCCACCCGCGATGGAGCTGCCAGTTGGGCTTTGACCCGGACGCGTTCGATCAAGTCATGCCTTGGCTAATGCTGAACCGACAGGGCCTGACCATCTTCACCCACCCCGAAACCGGCGACCATCTGGCGGATCATCGGGACCGGGCCATCTGGATGGGTGAAATGCTGGATCTTGATCTGTCGATCTTTGACAAGGTGGGCACTTAAGTCAGCGCCTTTGCCTGATCCCGCAATTTGAACTTTTGGATCTTGCCAGTCGAGGTCTTGGGTAAAGGTCCAAACACCACCGTTTTGGGGGCCTTAAAATGGGCCATGTTTTCCCGACAGAAGCCGATGATATCAGCCTCACTCGCCTGCGCGTTTGGCTTAAGTTCGATGAATGCACAGGGCGTTTCGCCCCATTTGTCATCCGGGCGCGCAACCACGGCGGCCTCCATCACCGCCGGGTGCTTGTAAAGGATATCCTCAACCTCGACGGATGAGATATTCTCACCCCCCGAAATGATGATGTCTTTCGACCGGTCCTTAAGCGCGATGTAACCGTCCGGATGCATCACCCCCAGATCGCCAGAGGCAAACCATCCACCCCGGAACGCCTTATCTGTGGCTTCGGCGTTCTTGAGGTAGCCTTTCATAACGACGTTTCCTTGCATGAAAATCTCACCCATCGTCTCACCATCAGCAGGCACAGGTTCCAACGTGTCCGGGTCCGCAACCATCAGCCCCGACAGAGCCGTATAGCGCACACCCTGACGGACCTTCAGCGCGGCGCGGTCTTCGGCCCCCTTGTCGTTCCATTCATCCTTCCAGGCACAGACCACTGACGGGCCATAAGTCTCGGTCAATCCATAGACATGGGTAACTTCGACGCCCATGTTTTCCATGCTTTCGATCACCGCAGCGGGTGGCGGCGCGCCAGCGGTCATCACTTTGATCTCATGATCGAAATCCTTGAGGTGATCAGGCGCATTGGCAAGCATGTTCAGAACGATCGGCGCGCCGCAGAAATGCGTGACTTTCTCATCCCGGAACGCCGCATAAATCGGTTCGTCCCGCACGGCCCGCAGGCAGACGGAAACCCCCGCATTGGCGGCCATCGCCCAGGGGAAACACCAGCCGTTGCAGTGGAACATCGGCAGGGTCCACAAATAGACCGAGTGCTTTGGCATGTTCCAGTCCAGCAGGTCCGACTGCGCGTTCAGCGCGGCCCCTCTGTGGTGGTACACGACGCCCTTGGGATTGCCTGTTGTCCCCGAGGTATAGTTCAGCGTGATCGCGTCCCACTCATCCTTGGGAAGCGACCAGTTGAATTCAGGGTCGCCCTCGTCCAGCAAGGCGTCATAGGTCAGGCCGCCCAGCTTCTCACCACCGTCAAAGCTCGGGTCCTCGATATCGACGATCAGTACATCGTGATCCACCTGTTTCAGCGCCTCTTTGACCACGCCTGAGAACTCGGGATCGACCAGAAGGACCTTGGATTCCGCGTGGTTCAGTATGAAGGCAATGATCGGTGCGTCCAATCGAGTGTTGATGGCATTCAGAACAGCACCTGCCATCGGCACGCCAAAATGCGCCTCATACATTTCCGGAATGTTGGCGGCGATGATAGAAACAGTGTCGCCCGTACTGATTCCACGTGCCGACAATGCGCCTGCCAAACGACGACAGCGGGCATAGGTTTCAGCCCATGTATAGCGGCGCGCGCCGAATACCACCGAAGGGTAATCCGGATAAATCTGCGCCGTCCGCTCGATAAAACTCAGCGGTGACAGCGGAGTATAGTTTGCCCGGCACTTGTCCAAATGACGCTCGTAGATGCTGGCCTGTGTCATTTACTAACCCTCCCTCGTCCATTTCGGCGAATTGAGCACAAAGTTGATCCTCTGACAAACCCGTAAAAATACGGCGCGGCCATGGACTGGAATTACGGGATGGTGCAATCTGGCCCTATCTCCGACAGAGCTTTCGCGGTGATCTGAGCCATCGAAACACAAAGCCGGGAAAGCCCATTTTTGGCAACCCGCGCCCCAGTCATTCTGAAAGGACATGTCATGGACGGCACGTTCAACGAAAACGATCTCTCCCACGTGGTCGAGGCCGACCGCGCCCATATCTGGCACCACCTGCTGCAGCATAAGCCATTGGAAACCAATGATCCGAAGATCATTGTCGAAGGCAAAGGCATGCGCGTCTGGGACCAGAATGGCAAAGAACACCTTGATGCTGTGTCCGGCGGCGTCTGGACCGTAAACGTCGGCTATGGCCGCGAATCGATTTGTAAGGCGGTTCATGACCAGCTGATGAAGCTGTGCTATTTCGCCAATACCGCAGGGTCTATTCCCGGTTCGATCTTTGCTAAAATGCTGATTGAAAAAATGCCGGGCATGAGCCGGGTCTACTACACCAACTCCGGCTCTGAGGCGAACGAGAAGGTGTTCAAGATGGTTCGCCAGATCGCGCACAAGCGCTACGGCGGCAAGAAAACTAAGATTCTGTACCGTGACCGCGACTATCACGGCTCGACGCTGGCAACCATGTCTGCAGGCGGTCAGGACGAGCGTACGGCGCAGTACGGCCCCTTCGCGCCCGATTTCGTCCGCGTTCCCCACTGCATGGAATACCGCAAGCACGAGCTGGACGGCGCGCCTGAAGAAAACTTTGGCGTCTGGGCCGCGGATCAGATCGAAGAAGTGATCCTGCGCGAAGGTCCCGAAACCGTTGGCGCCCTGTGTCTTGAGCCTGTGACCGCAGGTGGTGGCGTCATCGAAGCGCCCGAAGGGTATTGGGAACGCGTGCAGGAAATCTGCAAAAAGTACGACATCTTGCTGCATATCGACGAAGTTGTCTGCGGCGTGGGCCGTACCGGCACCTGGTTCGGTTATCAGCAGTACGGCATCAAGCCGGACTTCGTGACCATGGCCAAAGGCGTTGCCTCAGGTTATGCGGCGATTGCCGTGATGGTCACCACCGAGGAAGTCTTTGACATGTTCAAGGACGACATGTCGGACCCGATGAGCTATTTCCGCGACATCTCGACCTTTGGTGGCTGCACCGCCGGTCCAGCTGCGGCAATCGAAAACATGCGCATCATCGAAGACGAGAACCTGTTGCAGAACTGCACCGACATGGGCAACCGGATGCTGGGCAACCTGCAGGCGCTGATGGAAAAGCACGAAGTTATCGGCGACGTGCGCGGCAAGGGCCTGTTCCTGGGTGCTGAACTGGTCGCAGATCGTGCCACCAAAGAGCCGATGGACGAGAAAAAGGTTCAGGCGGTCGTTGCCGACTGTATGGCGCAGGGCGTCATCATCGGTGCCACCAACCGTTCGATCCCCAGCCGCAACAACACGCTGTGCTTCTCGCCTGCACTGATTGCAACCGCAGACGACATCGACCAGATCACCGACGCGGTCGACGGCGCACTGGGTCGTGTATTCGGCTGAACCTAACTGAATACATCTGCCACCACTCACGCAATCACGGCAGATGAACTTAAACCGGCGCGCCACCCGCGCCGGTTTTTTGTGTTTACGCATATGGGTTTGTCAAATGCGTCTACTCCAGTACCCTGTAGTTATCACACCCCATGCAGGAGACGTGTCCAATGGTACTCAAGCTCATCCGAAGCCTCGCCGCCGTGGCCACCCTTGCGGTCACCACCCCTTCCAGCGCTGATGAAGGCAGCGGCTTTCCCCAGATCGTCGGCACCTGGCACGGCACCTATCTGGTGGCCTTCGCCAAATCGAACCCAAATCACGGGAAAGGTCTGCTGAAAACCGAGATGGAGCTGGAAGTCACCAAACTGGACGGCAATCTCATCACTGCCACCAACCGCTGGCGGCGTATCGGCGATGAAGAGTGGGTCGTAGAAGAAGCTATGGGCACTTTCAGTCTGGACGACCCCACCCGCTTTGTTCTGGCCGAGGCTGGGATTTCGGGCGAAGACGTCTCGGCGGGGATTTTCAACGGGGTCTACCTGGATGACGTGATCATGGTCACCTATGCCGGTCCGGGAACCGGCGTGGCGTTTGCGGCGCAGTTGGTGAAGAAAGACCCAAACAAATAGGCTTATGGCTCCGTTGAAATTAGCAAAACTCGCCAGCCAAAGTTTGGCCGCCATCCTTACTCTTGCCGTTATGCCGCCACTGATGCAGACTTGTTTCAGGAAGGATGTCTGCTTAACCGCATAGCAAGTTGGCAGACCACCCAGCGCGACACCATTCTTTGAGAGGAGTGTGTCATGGCATCCAAAACTACAGGGTCCACACCACCGGACAACATGACTCCGCAACATGCGGCCATGCCCCAAATCAACAAGGTAACTACAGGTGATGTCACCGAGTCGCTGAAGGCAGGGTTTTCCGACTTTCTGGCGCGCCCCTTCATGAGTGGGTTCTTCGGCCTGTTCTATGCGGTTTTCGGAATCCTGATGGTTTGGAGTCTGGTCTGGCTTGGAAAGATCTGGATGATCATTCCCGCCATTGTTGGATTCCCGCTGGTCGCGCCTTTCGCTGCCGCCGGGCTCTACGAAATGTCCCGTCGGTTGCAGAACGGAGAGAGGTTCGGCTGGTCAGAAATCCTGACTGTGATGGCCAATCAGCGCAAACGCGAAATGGGATGGATGGCCTTTGTCACCCTGTTCATTTTCTGGGTTTGGATTTACCAGATCCGGCTTTGGCTTGCGATCACCCTGCAAAACGCATCCTTTTCGGATTTTGAAGGGTTCTTGAATACCGTATTCTTCACGCCTCAGGGCTGGGCCTTCCTCGCCATCGGAACTTGCGTCGGCGCATTTCTGTCGGCGGTCCTTTTTTCGGTCACTGTCATTGCCATGCCCATGTTGCTTGACCGGGAAACCAATTTTGTTTCCGCCATGTTGACTTCTTTGCGCGTCGTCGCGGAAAGCCCGGGTGTCATGCTCACTTGGGCTGCGATCATCTCGGTTACCATGCTGTTGTCGCTGGTTCCGGCATTTCTGGGCCTGATCTTCACACTGCCGATCCTTGGCCACGCCACGTGGCATCTTTATCAACGGGCGGTACCACCAGCGCAGGAATAATCTATCCGAGCATCACCATGGACGTTATGCGCTTTAGTTTACCGAAGTGTTGCTGAGTTCACTTTCGGCTATCAATGAAAAAGGCCGCCCCAAACGGGACGGCCCTTCATTCACTGTCTCTCGAAAGAGGATCAAGCAGCCAGAGCGGCCTGAGCTTTGGCGACGATCGTGCCGAACGCTTCCGGTTCGTGCACGGCCAGGTCGGCCAGAACTTTGCGGTCCACTTCGATACCGGCCAAGGTCAGGCCGTTGATGAAGCGGGAATATGTCAGTGCTTCGTCATGCGAACGGACAGCAGCGTTGATACGCTGGATCCACAGCGCGCGGAAGTTGCGCTTGCGGTTCTTACGGTCGCGGGTTGCATACTGGTTCGCCTTATCGACGGCCTGACGGGCAACCTTGAAGGTGCTCTTGCGGCGGCCATAATAACCTTTGGCGGCCTTGATAACCTTCTTGTGACGGGCGTGAGTTACGGTTCCACCTTTAACGCGGGACATCTCTTAATCTCCTCTTAGCGGTCGTAGGGCATGTAGCCCTTGACGATCTTGGCGTCGGGGGCGGACAGGGTGGTGTTGCCACGGGCGTCGCGGATGAATTTCTTGGTCCGCTTGATCATGCCGTGACGTTTACCGGCTTGGCCAGCAAGGACCTTACCGGTCGCAGTCACCTTAAAGCGCTTTTTGGCGCTCGACTTTGTCTTCATCTTAGGCATTTCCGTCTCCTTTCGGGGTTCGGTTTCAGACGCGACTCGGCATGCCATCTCGGCCGGTCACGCGATCAGAAGCGCCGTTTACGCAAGTTCGACTATACTGGCAAGGGGGTTTGGACCAGAATCTGCGCTTTTTACAGGCTGATCAGGCACCGGGGCGACAAAGGCCGCCCCGGTGGTTTGATTTAGTGTTCGAATTTGCGGATTTCGCCAGTCTTTAGTCGACTCGAATAGCTGGCCAGTTCTTCACGCACCACCTTCATCAGGAAGTAGAGCGCAAACACGTTCACGACCGCCATCGCAAAGATTGCCGCATCCGAGAAGTCGATGACAGGGCCAAGATTGGCCGCCGCGCCGATAACAACGAAGATGCAGAAGATGACCTTGAACACCAGCTCCTTGGCGTGGCCTTCCCCGAACAGGTAAGTCCAGGCCTTGAGGCCATAGTAGGACCAGCTGATCATGGTTGAGAAGGCAAACAAGACCACCGCAATCGCCAGTACATATGGGAACCAGCTGAAGGCACTACCAAAGGCTGCCGAGGTCAGGCTGACGCCCGAGTTGCCATCAACAGTCGCAATAGCATTGCCCGCTTCGTTCAGCATGTAATTGCCGGTTTCCGGATCGACGATCAGCTGCTGGGTGATGATGATCACCAGCGCAGTCATCGTACAGATCACAACCGTGTCGATGAACGGCTCAAGCAACGAGACGAACCCTTCGGTGATCGGCTCTTTGGTCCGAACAGCCGAGTGCGCAATCGCCGCAGAACCCACGCCCGCTTCGTTCGAAAACGCGGCACGCCGGAAGCCCTGGATCAGTGCCCCGACCATACCACCAGCGACGCCGAGGCCGGTGAAGGCACCTGCGAAAATCTGGCCGAACGCCCAGCCGATTTGATCAGCATTCATGATGATAATCACCAATGCCGCGGCCACATACAGGATGCCCATGAACGGAACGACCTTTTCGGTCACCCGTGCGATGGATTTCAGGCCGCCGACAATGACAAGGAACACGATGATTGCAAAGACAACCCCTGTGATCCATCCGGGATAGTCGCCCGTGATGCCCGCAATCTGTTGGTGAGCCTGATTGGCCTGGAACATATTGCCCCCGCCCAGCGCGCCCAGAATACAGAAGATCGAGAACAGGACGGCCAGAATCTTGCCTCCAGGCAGGCCCAGCTCGTCAAAGCCCTTGGACATATAGTACATTGGGCCACCGGAAACGGTGCCATCTTCGTATTCGTTACGGTATTTCACACCCAACGTACATTCGGTGAATTTCGACGCCATGCCTAACAGGCCCGCGACAATCATCCAGAAGGTGGCTCCCGGTCCGCCAATGCCTACGGCGACCGCCACACCGGCGATGTTACCAAGACCAACTGTCCCCGACAGCGCCGTGGCCAGAGCCTGAAAGTGGCTGACCTCACCCGCGTCATTGGGATCGGCGTAGTCGCCTTTGACAAGGCTGATCGCATGGCCAAAGAACCGCAGCTGCACAAAGGCAAAGTACAGCGTGAAGACAGTCGCCGCGACGACCAACCAACCCACGATCCACGGGAAACTGGTTCCCGGAAACGGCGCAAAAATAAAGCTAACAAATGGACCGGTGAAATCGGCAAATGCCTGATTGATCTTGTCGTCCAGCCCGGGCGCCTCTTGCGCCATCGCAGGAGCGGCGATCAAGGCGGCGATTACAGCCAGCCAGAGATGTTTCAACATAGTCATTCTCATCCCTCCCGTCAGTTCACAACAGTGACTGGCACATCGGCGTGCATGACCAGATTTTGGGTCGAGCTGCCAAACAAGCGTTTCTTGAATCCATCAGCCGAGGCGCGCCCGACGATGATCTGCGAACCGCCATTCTCAACGGTGATTGCGTTCAGAGTTTCAGCCACGTCGCCATGACGCACGATGCCCTGCACTGTGTAACCATCTGCGGTCAGAGCCTCGACAGCCGGGGTAACAATCCGGTTCGTCGCAAGTTCGATTTCTTCTTCTCGCCGCTTGTGCCGCAATGCGTTCTCTTCAGGGGTCTGAAAAGTAAATGGGGACCATTCGATGACATAAACAACCAGCAATTCACACGTACCAATTCGGCCAGCCAGATCTTTGGCAAAGGCGATGGCGTGTTCTCCGGTTTCTGTCCCGTCCAGTCCAATGACAATTTTCGTTGTCATAACGTTCCTCCAATAATTTTGGTTATGCCGGGACCCGTGCCCCCGGCAGGGCAGCCGGAACCTGGAACTTATTAAGTGGACCGCCCATGCGCCCGAGTATCCCGGAAAAACCCTCAAAAACAGAGAGTTATCTTGCAAACACATCCGTTATTTCGGTATGCTATTGAAATTTATATACTTTTTCCGCCCAAAATTTAGGCGTATCGGTTTGATACCAGCTTTTCAAGGCCCTGCATCGCAACTGTCACCCGGGATCAGTGTTGTAGATCAGCCGTTCATCGCAAGGCGCGATACGCAAAATATTGGTCGTTCCCGGGACGTTGAAAGGCACACCGGCAGTCACCACGATCTGATCGGCTTCGGATGCGAACCCACCGGCACGGGCCGCACGGGCCGCGTTGACGACAGCGCCTTTGAACCGCTCAAGCTCGGGCGTCATCACGCAATGACAGCCCCAGCTCAGACACAGACGCCGCGCGGTTCCCGTGGCAGGCGTCATCGCGATGATCGGAACGCCTGGACGTTCGCGGGCAGTCAGAAGCGCGGTGGTGCCGCTTTGGGTAAAACAGCAAATCGCCTTGATATCTGTTTTTTCTGCAATCTCACGCGCGGCGGCAACGATTCCATCGGCAATAGTGGTCCCCTTTGCCGTCCGGGACGCTGCGATAATCTGCGTGTAGGTCGGGTCCGCTTCGACCTCGATCGCAACCTTGTTCATGGTTTGCACGGCCTCGATTGGGTACGTACCCGCAGCGGATTCCGCGCTGAGCATGATCGCATCCGTGCCTTCGTAGATTGCTGTCGCCACGTCCGAAACTTCGGCCCGGGTTGGCATCGGGCTTTCGATCATGCTTTCCAGCATCTGAGTGGCCACGATCACGGGCTTAGCCGCCCCACGGCATTTGCGTACCAGTCGTTTCTGGATCGGGGGCACCGCCGACACAGGAAGCTCAACACCCAGATCGCCGCGCGCGACCATGATCCCGTCAGAGGCATCCAGAATGTCGTCGAATGCCTCGACCGCTGCAGGCTTTTCGATCTTGGACAGGATCGAGGCGCGACCGTCGGCCAGCGCGCGCGCTTCAAACACATCCTTGGCACGCTGCACAAAGCTCAGTGCCAGCCAATCCACACCCAGTTGGCAGACGAATTCCAGGTCGTCGCGATCCTTGGCCGACAAGGCGGCCAGCGGCAGCACCACATCAGGAACGTTCACACCTTTGCGGTTCGAGATCGTACCGCCGACCTCAACGGTGCAATTAGCGAAATCCTGGCCACAGTCCTGCACGGTCAGGCGGATTTTGCCGTCGTTGACCAGAAGGCGCGCACCCGGCTCCAACGCGGCAAAAATCTCGGGATGCGGCAGGCAAACGCGGTTGATATCTCCGGGCGCAGGGTCCAAGTCCAGACGGAAGGCCGCGCCTTCTTCAAGTTCTTCTGCGTCGTTGGCGAACACCCCGACACGCAACTTGGGTCCTTGAAGGTCAGCCAGAATTGCGATTGGCCTGTCCAGATCTTTTTCAATCTGTCGGATGATCCGGTGGCGTTCGCGGATCTCATCATGGCTGCCGTGACTCATATTCAGGCGGAAGACGTCTGCGCCTGCCTCGTACAGCGCGCGGATCATGTCATAGTCATTTGACGCCGGTCCCAGCGTCGCCACGATTTTCACATTTCTCAGGCGTCGCATTGGTCTGGCTCTCCTAACGTCTTCTCTTGATTCTGCGCAAATGTTACCGCAAACATTGCTCCGCCTGCTTATTGCGCAATTCCCTTTTCAAAGCAACTGCCCTAAACCTGCGACAAACTAGATGACAGGCTTATGACGTATTCCCCGTTTTTTATCCACGGCGCGGATCGGCCCTCGCGCTGGCTGATCACATGCGACCACGCATCCAACTTGGTTCCGCCCGAAATCCACGGTGGCGATCTTGGCCTACCTCGTGAAGATATGGAACGCCACATCGCTTATGATGTAGGTGCCTACGAGGTGTCAAAACATCTGGGTGAGCTTTTGAATGCACCCGTGATCGCGGCCAATTTTTCCCGCCTCGTGATTGATCCGAACCGCGGCGAAGATGATCCGACCCTGTTGATGAAGCTCTATGACGGGTCGATCATTCCCGGCAACCGGCACGCCGATGCGGCAGAACGAGAGCGGCGGTTGAACATGTGCTATCGCCCGTATCATGACGCGCTGGCGCAGATGGCCGCGTTGCCGCATGCGGTGATCGTGTCGATGCACTCGTTCACGCGGCAATTAAGGGGTCGTGATCCCCGCCCGTGGCATATTGGGGTTTTGCATACTCCGGACGAACGGTTCTCGGGCCCGTTGATCAACCGTCTAGAGGCCGAGGGTGACCTTTGCGTCGGCGTTAATGAACCCTATACCGGCGTGCTGCCCGGTGATGCCATTGACAAACACTGTACCAGTTTTGGTCGCCCCAACGCACTGATCGAGCTGCGCAATGACCTGATTGCCGAACACGCGGGACAGCGAGAATGGGCCGAGCGGCTAGCCCCTATCCTGCAGGACGCACTGGGCGAAAGCGGGTTGTGACAAATGCCCTCACGTCATTGTGAGAACCCGCCCCAGACCCCATATTATTGGGAAAGGAGGCCACAATGACTCAGGAGTTTCTGACGTCCGTCTTTGGCTGGATGGCTGTGCTTAACATCGCGGTTCTGCTGTTCACCACAGTGATGATCTTGCTGTTGCAGGATTGGATCGCAGGCATCCACGGCAAGATGTTCCAGATGGAGCGCCCCGCAGTGAAACGGGCATATTTCCGGTATCTGGCCAACTACAAGATTTTGACACTGATCTTCTGCATCACTCCTTGGCTGGCATTGAAACTGGCCTGATACGCTGATCGTTGAAACATCGCCCTTTGGCCGCTAGGTCATTTACAGCACGTATTTCTGTCATCCGGAGCCAGACCATGCACAAGCAAACCGAAATAGAACTTCAGGCAGCCGCATTCCGTCGCTTGCAACAGCATCTGATGGAGGACCGCACCGATGTGCAGAACATCGACATGATGAATCTGGCCGGGTTCTGCCGCAACTGCCTGTCGCGATGGTATCAGGAAGCCGCCAATGAAAAAGGCATCGAGATGGGCAAGGATGAAGCCCGTCAAATTTTCTATGGCATGACCATGGATGAATGGAAAGCCAACTACCAGACCGACGCCAGCCCGGAGAAGCAGGCCGCCTTCAAGGTCGCGTTCGAAGAGAATGTGACGAATAAGGGCTGACGCCCAAAACGAAAGAGGCCCGCCAACCTGGCGGGCCTTTTGTTTAGATTGCGACCTTGCGGCTTTCGTCCAGATAAATCTCTCGCAAACGCTTGGCGATTGGCCCCGGCGTACCGTCGCCCAGCGTAACCCCGTCAATCTCAACCACGGGCATGACAAACGCACTGGCCGAAGTTGTAAAAGCCTCATCCGCTTCCTTCGCCTCATCAATGGTGAACAGGCGTTCTTCCACTTCCATCTGCGCCTCGGCGGCCATACGCAGGACGGCCTTGCGGGTGATGCCGTGCAGAATGTCGTTCGAAAGCGGGCGGGTGACGATCTTGCCGTCCTTTACGTAGTAGGCGTTGTTGCTGGTGCCTTCGGTCACATAACCGTCCTCAATCAACCACGCATCGTCACAGCCTGCCTTCTTGGCCATCATCTTGCCCATCGACGGGTACAGCAGCTGAACGGTCTTGATGTCGCGGCGGCCCCAGCGGATGTCTTCGATCGAGATGATCTTGGCGCCCTTCTTGGCGGCTGGGCTATCGGCCAAGCCGGGCTTGTTTTGAGTGAACAGCACAAGGCTGGGCTTGGTATCTGCGGGCGGGAATACAAAATCGCGGTCGCCATCCGAACCGCGGCTGACCTGCAGATAGACCAGCCCTTCTTCGATGCCGTTCAGCTCTACCAGCTTGCGATGAATTTCCAGCAACTCATCCTTTGTGCAGGGCTCAGCCATCTCCAGCTCATCCAGAGACCGTTTGAGGCGTACTGCGTGACCTTCGAAATCGATCAGCTTTCCATCCAGAACACTGGTGACCTCATAGACAGCATCTGCAAACAGAAAACCACGGTCAAAGATGGATACTTTGGCCTCGGTCTCAGGCAGATATTCGCCATTTACATAAACGGTGCGGGTCATGTCTTGTCTCCTCAGCCCCAGAGGTCCGCTTTGGGCGGGTGCACTCCGGCATCATCAAAAATCAGCGGGTTGTCGCGGTCTTCGGCCAGCAGAAGCGGGCCGTCAAGGTCTGTTACCATTGCGCCCTGTGCCAACAGTGTCGCAGGTGCCATAGCCAAAGAGCTTCCGACCATGCATCCGACCATCACGCGATAGCCTTCAGCAAGCGCCTGTTCCCGCAGGGCCAGCGCCTCTGTCAGGCCGCCCGTTTTGTCGAGCTTGATGTTGACCACATCGTACTTGCCCTTGAGTGCAGGCAGGCTTGTGCGATCATGACAGGACTCATCGGCACACACCGGCACGGGGCGCTCCATCCCGATCAGCGCGTCATCTTCACCGGCGGGCAAAGGCTGCTCGACCAGGGCCACACCCAATCGCACCAGATGCGGGGCAAGGTCCGCGTAAACACCAGCGGACCAGCCTTCGTTTGCATCGACGATGATCGTGGCATCTGGTGCACCTGCGCGCACGGCCTCCAGCCGGGGCATGTCATCCGGCGTTCCCAGCTTGATCTTCAACAAGGGCCGATGCGCGTTGACGGCAGCCTGTGCCTGCATCTTTTCCGGCGTATCGAGCGACAGTGTATACGCAGTGATCTCTGGTCCCGGAACTGGCAGCCCGGCCAGATCCCAGGCGCGCTTTCCGGCGCGTTTTGCCTCCAGATCCCAAAGGGCGCAGTCCACCGCATTCCGCGCCGCGCCTGCAGGCAAAAGGTCCATCAGGCTGTCGCGGGTAAATTCAGCAGGCAAAGCTGCGATCTCGGCCTCGACCGAATCCAGCGTTTCATCATACCTGGCATAGGGCACGCATTCGCCCCACCCCTGATGGGTACCGTCAGAAATCCGAACCGTCAGCACCCTGGCCTCGGTCCGAGACCCACGCGAGATCGTAAAAACCTGCGCCAGCCGAAACATGTCACGAGAAACTTCTACCTGCACGCGCCAGCTCCTTCATCTTTTTCAAAATACTCTCGCCGAAGGCGGACAAGCCCGCCTCCGACGCGCCGCTTAGATCACAGTGCGGCCAGCGCATCCACCAGCTTACCCGAACCAAAGCGGAACGGGTCAGTCGCAGGCAGGCCCATTTCCGCCTCAACCTTGGCCAGGTATGCGGTGGCGTCCTCTTCGGACATATGCTGGGTGTTAACCGAAACCCCAACGACCTCACATGCCGGATTCGCGACCTTTGCCAGTGCCAGCGCCGTGTCGCGCAACGCTTCCAGTGTCGGCAACTGATAGGTCGGCAGCCCGCGCATATGCTCTCGGGTCGGTTCGTGGCTCAGGATCAGCGCATCGGGCTGGCCGCCGTGGATCAGCGCCATGGTCACACCGGAATAAGACACGTGGAACAGCGACCCCTGCCCTTCGATCAGATCCCAGTGGTCATCATCATTGTCAGGTGTCAGCCATTCGACCGAACCCGCCATGAAATCCGCGATGACCGCGTCCAATGGCACGCCGTCCCCGGTGATCAGGATGCCGGTCTGACCGGTTGCGCGGAAGGTCGACTTCATGCCGCGCTCGCGCATTTCGGCATCCATTGCCATCGCAGTATACATCTTACCGACCGAGCAATCGGTGCCAACGGCCAGGCAGCGCTTACCTTTGCGCTTGATACCATTTGCAATCGGATACTCGACCGATGGCACACGAACATCGTGCAGCTTGCGGCCAGTGGCCTCGGCAACGGCAACCAGATCGGGTTCGTCACACAACAGGTTGTGCAGGCCCGAGGCGAGGTCAAATCCTTCCTCGAGCGCCATCACCAGAACTTTCTTCCATTCCTGGCTGATCACGCCGCCACGGTTGGCCACGCCGATGACCAGCGTCTTGGCGCCGGCTTCTTTCGCTTCGGTCAGGGACATGTCGGTCAGGCCCAAATCAGCCTTACAACCTTCCATACGGTACTGGCCGACGGCATTTTCAGGACGCCAGTCCTTAATGCCAACTGCCACTTTGGCCGCCAATTGGTCGGGCGCATCGCCCAAAAACAGCAGGTACGGTGTCTCGATCATTGCGGTTCACTCCTTTGATTCTGGCGCAATCTAGGGGACGATTTCCACGAGTGTTTCGCGTTTTCGCCTGACAACGCCCCGTCACGTGGGAAATTTTTGCGCCATTCCTTTAAGTAGCGCACTAATCTTTCAAGTTTTTAAAGCGATTAAACTTTAATCGCTGTTTTGACCCAGTATTGCGGCAATTGCTGCGATTGCATTGCCGCACCTGCACAAAGATGCTTGCTATGGCTTGCGCAATTTAATACCCCATGAGGCAAGAAAATCGTAATTTCCTTTCTCGCACGAGGTCCAGATGAGCTTTCGCATCCAACCCGCCGCCCCCGCGCGCCCCAACCGTTGCCAGTTGTTCGGACCGGGATCAAACACCAAGCTGTTCCCGAAAATGGCCGCGTCGGCCGCTGACGTAATCAACCTCGACCTTGAGGACTCGGTCGCGCCGTCGGACAAGGACGCCGCGCGCGCAAATGTAATCGAAGCGCTGAACACCGTCGATTGGGGCAACAAATACATGTCCGTGCGCATCAACGGGCTGGACACACCCTATTGGTACCGCGATGTGGTGGACCTGCTGGAACAAGCCGGCGACCGGCTGGATCAGATCATGATCCCCAAGGTCGGCTGCGCGGCAGATGTCTACGCCGTTGACGCGCTGGTCACCGCCATCGAGCGCGCCAAGGGCCGCACAAAGCCCGTCAGCTTTGAGGTGATCATCGAATCCGCAGCTGGCGTTGCCCATGTCGAAGAGATCGCGGCCTCGTCTCCGCGCATGCAAGCGATGAGCCTGGGTGCAGCAGATTTTGCAGCCTCGATGGGGATGCAGACCACCGGTATCGGCGGCACGCAAGAAAACTATTACATGCTGCGCGAAGGCGAAAAGCATTGGTCCGATCCGTGGCATTGGGCGCAGGCTGCCATTGTTGCGGCATGCCGGACACATGGCGTTCTGCCCGTGGACGGACCCTTTGGCGACTTCTCAGACGACGAAGGTTACATCGCGCAAGCGAAACGTTCGGCTACCTTGGGCATGGTTGGTAAATGGGCGATCCACCCCAAGCAGATCGCGTTGGCCAACCTGGTCTTCACCCCGTCGGACGAAGCCGTGTCCGAGGCACGCGAAATCCTGGCTGCGATGGAGCAGGCCAAAGCCAATGGCGAAGGCGCAACCGTTTACAAAGGCCGTCTGGTCGACATCGCCTCGATCAAACAGGCCGAGGTGATCGTGGCGCAGGCCGAATTGATCGCCGCGAGCTGATCTAATTGAATAAGGCGCCCTTAGGGGCGCCTTATTGGGGCCTACCGGCCAAAGACGTCGTTAGGCGTCCATGTAAAACGCTCACCCTTTTTTCCTGACTTCATCATCAGGCAAGATGTACCGAGCTTCTGAAAATAGATTATCTTCAGCGGATACCAACCCGCCTTCGGCACCTCTACTTCGGTTCGTTGATTGGCCTCACACCCCTGAATACTATTGACTTTGCCGATCTGCTGCCCGCCGACCCAGGCATCGATCCCATCGTTTGACCATGTCTCCAACTCGTATACCCCCGGTGAGTCAAAGCGCATGTAACCGGTGATTTCTGCGGCGACATTATAGTGGTGGTCGAATGTCAAAACATCCTCGCCTTCGTTTGTATCCCTATAATCCAAACCGATCAGCGGCTGCCCCGGCTGAGCCTTAGGCAGCAACTGCTTGGCATGAGTGAGGTTGCGGATTTTGCGCTGAGTACCAGTTCCCACATATTTTACATTCAATCCCGCTTTTGGACTGGGTTGCGGACTGGCGGGCTGCAATTTGAGCGGCGCGGCCACTGCTGAACTGGCGATAAACGCCGCAGCTGCTATCAGCGCTCCAATGCGAACAAATTTCATTATCTTCTCCCTGTGTGTGGCCTGTTGGGGTTGTTCCCCTTCGATCAGGTCCTTGAGAAGACACTAGGCTGTGAAAATTCACCCGGCAAGCCGGTTGAAGATCACAATTCCAACGTCAGGCGCGCATATCCTTGGGTGAATCCATCACCACATAAGACGTGATCGACGTCACATGCGGCAGTGTTCCCAGAACTTCGGTGTGGAATGTCTTGTAGGAAGGCAAGTCCGCGCATTCCACGCGCAACAGGTATTCGATGGTCCCCGTGATATTGTGGCATTCGACCACTTCCGGCACACGTTGTAGGGCGCGTTCGAACCCTTCCTGTGCAGCTTTGGTATGTTCTCCCAGCCCAACGCCGATATAGGCGACAAATCCGACGCCAATCTCGGATGGGTTCAGGACTGCGCGGTAACCCGAGATTACACCCGAACGCTCCAGCTCCTGCACGCGGCGCAGGCAGGCAGAAGGAGACAGCCCCACCCGGTCGGCCAGATCCAGATTACTGATGCGGCCGTCTTGTGATAGCTCTCGCAATATTTGCTGATTTATGTGGTCAATTTTCGCCATTGATTGCGATATTAGTGAGATCACGCATTAAAACGCAATTTCATTTGTTCAGTTTGCAGCAATTATCCAACTCATGACCTACGATATCCTTCTGGCCTTGATCGCCTTTGCTTTTGTCTCGTCCATTACGCCTGGACCCAACAACCTGATGCTGATGGCGTCAGGGGTTAATTTCGGATTTCGCAAAAGCATCCCGCACATGCTGGGGATCGGGCTTGGGTTTACCTTCATGGTGCTATTGGTCGGCACCGGCCTCGTGCAGCTGTTCGACAGATATCCGATCAGCTATACGGTGCTGAAATTCGCCTCTGTTGCGTATCTTCTGTTCCTTGCTTGGAAAATCGCGCATGCCGCCCCGGCTAAGGGGCAAAACACGACAGGCACGCCGATGACGTTCCGGCAGGCGGCAGCCTTTCAGTGGGTCAACCCCAAGGCCTGGGCCATGGCCTTGACAGCCACAACTGCCTACACACCGGATCAGACCCTTCAGGCCATCGTTGTCGTGGCTCTTGTATTCGGAGCGGTCAACCTGCCCTCGGTCAGCACATGGACCGTTTTGGGTCAGCAAATGGCGCGCATCCTGACGAACCCACGCCGGCTGATGGTGTTCAACTGGACAATGGCGGCTTTGCTCGTCGGCTCGCTCTACCCTGTTCTATACCCGAACTGAGCAATTTCAGCGCCAGGTCTTCAGCCTGATTATCATGAACGTGGGCCAAAACACGCAGAACGCTGTCTTCATAACGGGTCGTCATCAGCATCCTTTCTATTTGCCCGCCTAGGGATGCATATTCTGCGGCCACATATCTTGCTGAATTCAAATCGGAATACACAGGTAAGAATGTTACACTGGGCGTATAACTCACGAGACCAATAGATTTTTCAACATGGTAAATGAGGACCAATATGAACAATCCATCTCGCCCGCTCCGCCAAATTCTGTTTGCCGCCATCCTTGCCGCAATACCGGCTATTGCGCAGGCCGATGACGTCCAGACACAAACCATGATTTCTGAACGTGTCAGCCAGCATAACCCGGCGCCCGAAGCCTATATCAAGGATCGCCCAATCCTGGGTTGGCAGCTGACCAGCGATGACTTCGACGCCATCCCCGACGCGATACGCGAAAACCTCGGTTCGGTTGATGGCACCAGTTACGATCAGGCTTACCTGACCGAGAACACCGGCTCGATCATTGCGCTGCAGTTCCGCAAGGATGGCCCAGACTTCTACATCATCGGCAAAAGCACGTTTGACGAGGCCTACGAGCTGGTTTCGCTGGACAGTGTTGCCGCCAAGAATACGCGCCTGATCGAACGGCTGGACATGGCCCCTGAGGTCAAGGCGATGTTCGAAGATCAGGCGCCCGGCATTGTTGGCGCGCTCAAGACAACACCGGTTGATATGCTGCGCCTGTCTGATCTGGGATATGCAAAAAGCGATGCTCTGACCATTCAGGCCCCATGGGGCGAACAGACCAAACCCGAAGGCGCAGACGCATTTCTGGTCTGGGACAGCGGCGAGAACCAGTACTACATGGTGAACGCTGACGACGACGGCCTTCCGACCAGCTACGTACCTGTGAAGTGACCCATACCGGCGCGGCCCTTGATCGGGGCGCGCTTTACCTTGTGTTGCATTCCTCTGACAGCAAGTTCATATAGCAATGAACTTCCGCGTTGAGAGGCGTCATGACCCAGTATCTGGATTTCGAAAAACCCCTGGCCGAGATCGAAGGCAAGGCCGAGGAACTGCGCGCGCTGGCCCGTGCCAACGAAGAGATGGACGTGGCCGAAGAAGCCGCTGCGCTGGACGCCAAGGCTGCCAAGCTGCTGGACGAGCTTTACGGTGACCTCACTCCGTGGCGAAAATGTCAGGTCGCGCGTCACCCTGAACGCCCCCATTGCCAGGATTACGTGGCAGAACTGTTTACCGAATTCACACCGCTAGCGGGTGATCGCAACTTTGCTGACGATCTGGCTGTGATCGGTGGCCTGGCCCGTTTCGACGACCAGCCCGTCATGGTGATCGGGCACGAAAAAGGCTCGGACACCAAATCTCGGATCGAACGGAATTTCGGCATGGCCCGCCCTGAAGGTTATCGCAAGGCCGTACGCCTGATGGAAATGGCTGGACGTTTCGGTCTGCCCGTCATCACTCTGATCGACACGGCCGGTGCATATCCGGGCAAAGGTGCCGAGGAACGCGGCCAGTCCGAGGCCATCGCGCGGTCGACCGAAATGTGCTTGAAGATCGGCGTGCCTTTGGTGTCTGTGATCATCGGCGAAGGTGGTTCAGGCGGCGCAGTAGCGTTTGCCACGGCAAACCGGGTCGCGATGCTGGAACATTCGGTCTATTCGGTAATCTCACCTGAAGGCTGTGCGTCGATCCTGTGGAAGGATTCGGAAAAGATGCGTGAGGCCGCCGAAGCGCTACGGCTGACTGCTCAAGACCTGCAAAAGCTGGGCGTCTGTGATCACATCATCACCGAACCCAAGGGCGGCGCGCATCGCGACCGCGCCGCAACGGTC
This sequence comes from Ruegeria sp. YTSC004, assembly GCF_059609805.1. Taxonomy (NCBI): domain Bacteria; kingdom Pseudomonadati; phylum Pseudomonadota; class Alphaproteobacteria; order Rhodobacterales; family Roseobacteraceae; genus Ruegeria; species Ruegeria sp. YTSC004. The sequence goes on along the minus strand of NZ_JBXWMJ010000007.1, from coordinate 8,692 downwards.
GACTCTGTACGAGGTGCCATTGCTGCTATGCTGAAAGAACTGGATGGCAAGGATGCGGCAGCCCTGATCAAGGACCGCCGCCAAAAATTCCTGGATATCGGCTCGAAAGGGCTGGCGGCGTAATCCGTCAGCCGCCGAGCTGACGCAACAAAGCCGCTGAAGGTTCACCGGTTACGGCCAAACCACTGGCGCGTTGATACGCGCTGATGGCGGATTTCGTATTGTTGCCGATAACCCCATCCGCGCCCTGGGTGTCGTACCCTGCGGATGTCAGTCGGCGCTGCAGCTCTTTGCGATCCTCAAGCGTCAACCCGGTCGCATCGGGCCCGAACGAGGCCTGAAACGGGGCGCCACCGGCGATCCGGTCCGACAGATGCCCAACGCCGATCGCGTAGCTGTCCGAGTTGTTATAGCGCTTGATCACCTGGAAGTTGCGGAACACCGCAATCCGCGGCCCCGGCGTTTGCGGCTGCAACACCGCCACAGGCGTTCCCGAAACAGTACCTGCTTCGCCCCCCCAAGGCTGTCCGCGTACCCAGCCAGCGCGCGCCAGATATGCGGCGGTCGAGGCCAAAGAGTCCGTGGGATCCTCAGACCAGATATCCCGACGACCATCACCGGTAAAATCCACCGCGTAGGCCAAATAAGAGGTCGGGATGAACTGCGTGTGCCCCATCGCCCCGGCCCAACTGCCGGTCATGTTCGCGGGCGATGTATCGCCCTCTTGAATGATCTTCAGGGCGGCTATCAATTGCTTTTCAAAAAACGCACCGCGACGCCCGTCATAGGCCAAGGTTGAAACCGCTGATACCACCGGCACATCCCCGCGGCGGGCTCCATACCGGCTTTCCAAGCCCCATACGGCCACGACAACCTCTTTGTCGACGCCGTATTTTGCCTCGATCGCTGACAGGGTTCCGGCATGGCGTACCAGCATCTGTTTGCCGGTTGCGATCCGTTCATCCGACGCAGCAATCGCCAGGTAGTCTTCGAGTGAGCGCTTGAATTCGACCTGATTGCGGTCCCGTTCGATCACATCCGGCAGATACCCTGCCCCCTGAAAGGCCCGGTTGATGGTGGTCTGAGAAATGCCTTGCGAGGCCGCGCGCGACTTGAACCCGGCAACCCAGGCGTCCCACCCTGCGTTGGGGACGGCCCGCATCCGCGTTGCCGGGGCGCTGGTTGGCGCGCCACCCGAACAGGCGGCCAAAAAGGTTGACCCAAGTCCAACTGAAAATAGGCGTCGATTGATCATGTCTGAAATCTGCTCTTGTTGTGATTTGGGTCAGAGTATCGCAGACCAAGTGCGCAAGCTAGTTCTGCGGTGCCTGGAAAAGGCAACCCGATCACTTCGGCGACAAGCCGCTCAACTGACCAGCATGCGCAGCCCCTGCGTCACATCTGAACGTACGGCCAGCCGCAATCCGGGCTCATCCCCCGCCTTCAACGCGGCGATGATCAGCTTGTGATAATGCGGCGGCTCTGTCCGCCGCAACCGCCCGTAAAGCGCGCGCATCGTCGGCCCCAACTGAAGCCACACGGTTTCCACAATGGCCAGCATCGCCGGAGCCTGAGCGCGCAGATACAGCGTGCGATGGAATTCCAGGTTTGATCGGATGTAACCGACGGCATCCCGTTTCGTGACCATTTCCGCGACGGTCATGTTGATGCTCTGCAACCGGTCTATCAGCGCCATGTGCGCACGGGGCAATGCACGGCTGGCCAGCTCGACTTCTAGCAGTGCACGCAGGGCTGCCAGCTCTTCGATACGGTCATTGGTCAGCTCGGGCGTGGACACCCGACCCGAAGAAGACAGAAACAACGCCCCTTCGGCCACCAGCCGCCGCACCGCTTCACGCGCAGGCGTCATTGAGACATCAAATTCCTTGCCGATGCCGCGCAGGGTCAACGCCTGCCCGGGCGCTATGTCGCCGTGCATGATACGCGAGCGCAGGGCTCGATAGACCAGATCATGAGCTGCAGGTTGGGTTTCGGTTTGGCGAGCGCTTAACATAACCCCATGTGATCACAAATTGCCGCGCGGTCAACTCGTCGCGCCATCAAATCTGTACTGATGAAGCTGCGCCCCGTTGTCGCGCAGCCAGCGCCTTTGGGCTTTGCAGTCACCAAACAGACGCTCGACCTGCGCCCAGAACGCGGGGGAATGGTTCATTTCGTCCAGATGCGCAACCTCATGTGCGGCGACATAATGAAGGATGTCCGATGGCGCGAGGATCAGGCGCCACGAAAACATCAGGCCACCAGCGGAACTGCACGATCCCCAACGAGACCGCGTATCGCGCAAGGTCAGGCTGGAATAAGGACGGCCCAGCATAGCCGCATAATCGTCGCAAGCCTCGGTCAGGCGATCCCGCGCCAGTTCCTTTAGGAACCGTGCCAATCGCCGGGCTTCGGCCCCTTTGGGGACTGCAACCTCTGCGTCCCGCAGCAGAACGCGTCGGCCCTCTGCCAGTACGATTCGCCTATCTTTGCCTTCTATAGGGATTGATTGTCCGAATCCTACGGCTGATGGGTTGGGTCGGTCCTCAAGATGCTGACGGATCCAGTCTTCCTTGACCTTGGCGAAATTCAGCGCCTCGGCTTCAGCCACACCTTTAGGGTAGGTTAGTGTAACCCGCCCATCCAATTGAGAAATCCGCAGGCTGATACGCCGCGCCCTGGCTGATTTGCGCAGCGTTAGCGGCACCGGCGGTTTTCCGGGCAATGCGTGATCCCCCATGTGCCTGTTTCTCCTGCTCAAAGGCTTTGACAGTGCCCGCTGCATGTGGCACGTGACCTGAATCATTACTACGACTCACCTGATATCAAGGGGATCTGAAATGCCCAAGGAAGAATGGGGTGTAAAGCGCGTTTGCCCGACGACCGGTAAGCGGTTTTACGACCTGAATAAGAACCCGATCGTCAGCCCCTACACCGGCGAGATCGTGGAGCTTGAAACCGGCAAGAGCCGGATGATCGCCGCAGATGCGGAAGATGCCGCATCGGCAAAAGCACGCGAAAATGCTTCAGAAGAAGATCTGGTTCTGGACGATGACGAAAATGTCGACGTCGAACTGGACGATGATCTGTTGGACGATGATGACGACAGCAACGATGACGTTTCGCTGGAAGAGATTACCGACATGCCGTCGGAAGACGACAGCTAAAACCTGTCCGGGGCGGCCCCTGCGCCGCCTCAGACGATCCTCGGATGCAAGACAGAAACTTTTCCGCAAACTCCATTTTTGGACTTGCACTCAATGTCACTGTCTCATAAATGTCCGCCCACCGCAGCCGCGGTACCATGATGGGGCCTTAGCTCAGTTGGGAGAGCGCTTGCATGGCATGCAAGAGGTCAGGGGTTCGACTCCCCTAGGCTCCACCAAAAACCTCATATAATTTATACGCTTACGGACCACTACGGCTCATTGGTGTCGAGGGTGCGCCCCTGTGGGGTGCGCTGGGGGTGCAGTATCGTCCGCAATATGGGCAATATGGGCTAGTTTGACCGACGACTCGCCCACCCTACTGTCAACATCAAAGATGTCAAAAAGACTGCATCTTTTCTGTTTTAACCAAGCGTCGGACAGTTCAAGCTAATAAGTATGAGCAGTATAGCTCTAAACCTGATCGACGTCATAACCATAATTGGAACATTGGCATCGGTGGCAGGTCTGGTCGTCGCACTGGGAAAGTTTGGCCACAAGTAACAGTGCAACGACCCAAATCTAGAAACCTATCTAGCAGGCGGACACTGGCGACAGTGCCCGTCACGACTCACAGTAGACTCAGGATGACATTGGCATCAAGTTGAAAGCGCGATGATCCGTTGACAGCCGCAAGAACAAAATTAGAACATGCGGTATGAATCGATGGCCGCGAACGATCCCCTACGACCTGCGTTGCAGGCTGGAAAGTCTGCACGAACACCGCAGTGCACCCAGCATCCAAACCCAATGGGGTGAAGTGCTTGAATGGCTGGAAAAGCATGGTGTCGAGCCACCAGACCACCCGTTACCGATTGCACCAGAGTTAGACGGGCCAATCGGGCATCGTTAGGGCAAGACTACCTTTCAAGCAGATCGTGTCTGCGTCAGGGTCGGTCAGTTGGTGCGTGATCATAAAGATTAGAGTTGCACATACTCTAGCATTTTCCCAATCCGCCGCTTCGACGTGCCGGGTCAGGTTTGCCGTAAATTTTTGCAGGTGCTTTTTAGCCGCAGTGCGCGACACGACCTCTAGTGGTTCTGGCACCGCATCTGTCTTGAATTCGATTACGTTGTCATCGCTCATGGTCAGGCTGCCGGTTGCTCTGGTGCGTCACCCAACGCGAACAACAACAGAATTGCTAATATGGGTGATCCAACAAGACCAATCAGAAACCAGATCAGGCCGGATCGGTTGCGCCGTCCCGCCATCGTGATCGGCAGGATGTAGAGCCAGATCACGACAATAAGCAACACGAGCATAGCGATGAGTTGGATAATCGGTGCTTCCATGGCTTAGTTACCTTTCGTTTCGTTCTGTCAACTGTACCGTGCCTCGCCAAACTGCTTAATTGGCCGACCTGTCAGATCATCCAATGCCATTAACCGGGTGGTTATCCCTACTGTGGAAGTTCACCGAAATAACCGCTTAGGTAAGCTATAATTGCTCCTATCACACCGACCACGATCACAATTTAGATTAACGCACCGTTGCCCCTTGAGTAGTATCCCATCGTGAGAAGTCCGACGACAAAGATGCCAACTAAAAAGTAAAGAACTGTGTTGTCCATTTTGAAACCTAAACTACAAAAACTTTTTGTGACGATAAGATAGAGTCGCGTCGCCGGTCCAATGCAAAAAGGTCACGCTCAATGGCGGGACTGACACTCGTTACCCCCTCATCCCCAAAAATACCCGCATTGTTCGGAGGGAAACCAGTTGAACAACGCGGGTAGCAGTTTGGGGTAAATTTGTTACGGCGAGGATCACAGGTTGGATCATAAGTTCCCCGCGCCGCCCAATTCGGGGACGACGAGCAGCGCGGGGCCAATCTGGTCAGGGGACTGCCCAGCTAAATGGGGCATGAGTGTTACAGGTCGTTTCGCTAGTTGAATCAATAGCCGGTACCCCGCCTCGGTTCAGCGGGTGTTTTTTCTCTGGGCGAACCGAACATCAAAGCCAGTATCCATGACTTGGTTGATTAACTTGGGTGTTGATGAACCACGGTACGAACCTCAATTCGGATTAAAACTTCCGAGAGTAGCTAAGTAGTTGATCTGTATATTATTAATTTGGCGGAAATTAAAAAACTATTGGCCGTGAATCGAAAGCAATTCGACCCCAAAACACCCTATTTGAACAACATAATTCATCCGCTTCGTGGAAGGGTCTTGGGAACAATGGAACTAGTTGTCTTGGCCGTTGTTTTTGGCGGACTTTTGATTAAGGTCACTGGCTCAAGCCGCTCTATAGGTCGCTCCATAGGCCGTGCGGTAGGTCGCTCTCGTCGGAGAAGAACCTCCCTAAAGCCGGTAGTTCGACCTAACAATCGGCGATCAACGCTGAAGCCAGTTGTTCGACCCAACAATAGACGCCGCATCCACAAGCCAGCATACCCAATACCAGCAATGCCAAAGAGCATGATGCTGCAAGGGCGTGCTTATGTGATAGATGGAGACACTATCCGAATAAATGGAACAAAAATTCGTTTGGCTGGAATCGATGCTCCGGAATTGGACATGCCTTACGGCCAAAAGTCCAAATGGGCGATGGTCGAAATTTGTAAGGGGCAGACCATTACCGCAGAACTTGATGGTGAAAGGTCTTACGACCGACTTGTGGGAACATGCTATCTACCAGACGGTCGAGACATTGGTTCAGAGTTAATTAAACAAGGACTGGCGTTAGATTTGCCGGAGTTTTCTCGTGGTAAGTATCGCCATCTAGAGCCACCGGGAGTGCGGCGAAGGCTCGCTAACGGGCAATTTGGGCATGCTTCTGTCCGCATTCGACAGAGGACGACAATAATGGTGAGCCGGAGCTGAGACTATTAGGCTCTGGACCTATTAACAGGTCGGAGCGTAAACGGCTGCTTTGATCCAGAGCAGACACTGGTAAAAAACACGGCTATGACCGGGTTGCGGACGAAGCCGCCGGATTGGGTCGCCTGCTTAACTTTGCTTTCTCAGATTGGAAGGCCTGCTTTTAGCCATCCATCCCGCCATTGCTCCGAGCATTCGGGAACGCTGAATATGGGGAGCTTCGTTTGTTCTTTAATGTCGAGATCCGGACGAAGTTCCTTCAGTTCAGATACCGCAGCCCTTGCTGACTCAAGGTCTCCGTTTTGAGCCAAGGATGCGATGAGCATGAGATGAGTAATCACGAATTTCGCCCTAATGGCCAAGGCGTTTCGATTGGCCTCTACAGCTTCAGCATAGCGGCCAAGTTGGAAAAATGCGGAGGCTTGCCCTACATAGGCTGCGTGCCGCATCGGATCTTTCGGACTGAGATTGATCGAGTGTGTCGCGTGTTCGAGGGCTTCTTCGGGTCTGTCGAGAAAATTCAGATTGATGCCAGCGAGCATGTGAACGGTCGCAGCATTTGGATTTTCGGCTAGTGCTTGTTTGAAAACTGCGCGAGCTCGCGGCAAGTCTTGTGCAAGCATAGAGATTGAGTGTGCGGCGTAAGCCAACGCGATTCCATCCGCGCGGTCACTTAACAACACACGTTCTGCTGCGGTTACGGCTGCTTTAGGCCCTTCATCAATCGGCTTAAGTCCCTGTACCATCCTTTGGATATGCAGCCACGCAAGCAATCCAGCTGCCGACGAATAATCAGGATCGCGCTCCAACGCCAGACGTGTAAGGCGAATAGCCTCACGGTTGTCTTCGTCGGTCAGCAGGTGAAAATGTGACTGAGCCTGGAGATAAAGTTCATACGCGTCGAGGTTTTCTGTCGGTTTCGCCCGAGCGCGGACCGTCTCGGCATGGCGAACGGACGGTTCGATTGCCGTGACAACTTCCTGTGTGACCTGATCTTGAAGGTCAAAAACATCGTCCAGCATCCCATCGAAACGATCGGCCCAAATATGGCTGCCATTCTCTGCATCAATTAACTGTCCTGTTATCCGCAGACGCTGACCCGCGCGCCTTACAGAACCTTCAAGCACATATCTCACGCCGAGCACCTGCCCGACTTCGCGAATGTCAGTGCTCTTTCCTTTGAATGTAAAAGACGAGTTTCGCGCCACGACCATCAACCAACGAAACCGAGACAACTCAGTTATGATGTCCTCGGTAATCCCATCGGCGAAAAACTCTTGTTCAGTGTCGCCAGACATATTGTCAAACGGCAGCACAGCAATACCGGGTTTCTCCGATTTGACAGTTGGACTTGTAGCCGCCGAACCGACAGGCCACTGCCACACGCCAACGGGGCGGGCAATGTTCTTCAATTCGGCCTGCTGGCCGCCAGAGAACGAGGCGGCGGCATTCCTGTCTAGGCTGTTATGTGCGGTGTCTGAAATCAATATTTGCCCCGGTTCCGCTAATGCCTCGAGACGGGAAGCTATGTTGATACCGTCACCGAATATATCATCACCTTCCGAAACGACTTCCCCGGTATGTATGCCGATGCGGATTTGGATTTCCTGTGGTCGGTCAGCAATCTGAACAGCAATCGCGCATTCTGTCGCGGCTGATGCGGAGCGAAACTCAACAATCCATCCGTCGCCCATGCTTTTGACCAGTCGCCCATCATGGGCTGCTAAAGCGGGTATTAGATGATCCTCACGGAAAGCCTTGAGCGCTTTGAGTGTTCCGTCCCTATCCTGATCCATCAACGCCGAGTATCCGGCGACATCAGCCGCCAGCACCGCAGCAAGCCTCTTTTCCATGTTTCTCTCCCCGCTTGTTGGAAGCTAGCTTGTAGAAAGAGCAATGTCAGCCCGGTAGTTAGAGCAAAGGGGTTCCATCAAGAAAGCGCGACCGCTTTGGGCTCTTACCGTTGGTAGATACTAGCGGCAGAGAATGGCAGCAGGGAACCCAAAGCTACGTGCAGATGTGCTTGATCTTACGGAAGTATCACAACTACCTTTCCAGTATGTTTGTCCGTTTTGTCAGCAATAGACCTCATCCCAATATCAACGCAGAACTCGGTATGTTTGCGGCCCGCGACCATGTTGATTTTTCAAAGCAGAAAGGGAGCATTCAGAGAGCACATGAAGAAGCATTCTACTGGTTCAGCGCAGATGGCGGTGGCGGGTTAACCTATCCCCGGCTCAAGGGAAAGGTTCGCACACCCGACGTTAGAAGGTCGCTGTTTTGGTTTCGGGAAGATGCCAAATTTTTCCGTCGTGAGGCTGGTAGCGTTGTTGTACGGGCGCGCGAACTGGCAGCCGTTCTAACTCTTGCGGGGTGTGAGATTCGCGAAATAGGAACGAGAACTCCGGGTAAAATAATCTGGGAAGACAGCCGCCAAGTGCTCGCGCTGCCAAACTTCGAAAGAGTTCCTAGAGCGTTTTGAGCTGGGTTGTCGAACGGCAACTTCGTCCGCGCAGCAGGCGCTCAGAAAAACTTGCCGACTGACCGCTTCGAGCCCATAGTGACGGATGCTGCGATTTGGTCGAACGACATGGTGTGATCGCGGTGGTCGCTCTCCTTGGGCAAACGAGGCCTGATATTATCAGCCTCACCAATCAAAAGCCG
>NZ_JBXWMJ010000006.1:0-285853 GCF_059609805.1 Ruegeria sp. YTSC004 | reverse complement strand
CTTGGCGGTTACGATGAGCCAGAAACCCTCTCTTATCAAATCTACTTAAACTGTCCCATTGGTGCTGACGTCAGACAGGAAAGACGTCTCAAGGGTTCAATGAAGCTTCTCTCTTGAAGTCGTCATACGAACTTCCAAAGGAATAACAGCACATACAATCAAAGTGCAGCCTGCTTTTCGCTCGACCGCAAATTACCGGCTTCCCAATGAGCACTCAGAACTAACGGAGCATACAAAAGTTCAGGTAAACGTAAACGCAAATCGGGTGCCGCCCCTTAGCACTCCTCCCTACGATCACCTCTTCTCTATAGGCACTCCGGGTTTCTACATACCTCTCTACGCATCGGCACCTATTACACTTGGTTGTCGCTCTCTAAGGCGCTGTTGCGTGTTGGTGCTCCCTATGGTGATTGCAATCTAGGTGCATCTATTTCCTGTCTATAAGCAATCGTCGGTTTCTTCTCTCCCTAGTAGCTCAATACACTGCCTGGCATCGACCTGTGCTTACGCTCTCTATCTGGTTCTCTCTCAGGAGCGCTGTGCTCTGCCCTGTGTTACGTCCGTTTTCTTACGTGTGTCAGGTGTTAGCTGGCCTGTGTTTCGTCGCTGTGCGCGCTTTTCTGGCCTTGGTTCGGATGTGTTGTTTTCAGAGAGCCATGTTTTATTGGGTTTCTCTGGTTCAAAGGTTTACATTTTGGTCTGAAAAACTGGTTTTCGGGTGAAATCTGTCAACTAAATGTAAACTTAGTGTAAACCTTTGGCCTGATTTTGGGGTGTTTTTGTGGTCGAAAGGTTTACATCCGTCAATCCCGCGAATGGCAGATGTAAACCTTTGTCAACCTTGTGCGACCTCAGTTCAATCAGCAAGGGACCCGGCGAGGCAGGGTTCACCAGCCATTCCTCGCCGTAATCTCGAAAACCCATTCCATTTTTCTTTGTGAGGTCGACAAAGGCGCCTCAATAGCTGCACTCGAAGTAAGGTAGGCTCCGGATCACTTCCGTTGCTCGCGTCACGGAGGAACCGCAACCAGGCGCGCTCATTCAATGTCAGGTCGTCTTTCACGTCATACATGGCACCTACCTCCCGAAGATGGTCTTGATCGCCGTCTCTGACCGGCTAGTCAGCCGAGGATCGGTGTTGTTGGAGGCCTTGCGTATTGCTTTCAGCCAGCCAAGTTCATTCGACGTGACAGGTTCTCCGAACACCTCGACTACTGCCTCGGCTGCAGTGAGGCCGATCGACTGTTCTATTGCGAGGCGCATAAGGTAGGCGCCGTCGCATTCCAAAGCTTTCGCCAAAGTCGGGACTCGATCCAGTGCTACCTTGGAACTACCTTGTTTGATCATCGTGATCATGTTCGGGCTTACGTATCCCACCTGCACCGCGATCTCGGCTTGGCTCTTGGTCGGTTTCAGTTCCAGCACCCGGCGCTCAACGTATTTTGCCAACCTTGTATTTTCGTGTGGTTTTTTGGTCATCGCAATCTTCTCAAAAGTGACGCAGCACGTGCTGCATGTCTTCTCTATAGCGATGCTGACAATGGGAAATTGCGGCGGGAAGAAATCAGCGAGCTAAAAAGTTTAGCCAGTTGGGAGCAACTCATTCTGAGTCGATCTTTCTATCCGGGCGGAAAAATAGCGGTCTTTTTAACCGTTCCATAGACAAAGCTGGTATCGATTGAGGCTATCCCACCGATCGGATGAATTCGGTGGCGAATGAATTCCTCGTAGGCCTCGAGATCCGATACCAAAACCCGCAACTGGTAGTCCATTGCGCCGGTCAGCACGTGGCATTCAAGAACTTCATCGATCATCCGAATGCGCTTTTCGAAGTTCTGAACGTCCGTTTCATTGTGTCGCTCTAACCGGATACGCACGAAGACAGTAATTGCCATCCCATACGCGGCAGCGTCAACGTCGGCGCTATATCCCTTTATCACTCCGTTGGTTTCAAGGTTTTTAACCCGGCGCAAACACGGTGAGGGAGACAAGTTTACTTCGTTGGCAAGATCCTGGTTCGTCATGCGCCCGTCCCGCTGCAACGCTCGAATGATCTGCCTATCCTTAGTGTCCATTTAACCCTCTGCTTAGCAGAATATGCCAATATCATGACTAATGATGGTATATTTCGCAACCAATAGCCCAAAGTAAAGGCGTAAACTGGCTCTAACATGTATCAGGAGCTTGCAATGACTCGTTCAACCGGATTTGCCACCCGCGCCATTCACCATGCTTATAATCCACTGGAAAATGACGGTGCGTTGACGCCACCGCTACATCTAACGTCCACGTTTACCTTTGAAACCGCCGAAGCTGGAGGAGAGATGTTCGCAGGAGAGCGTGAAGGTCATATCTACAGCCGTATTTCAAACCCCACATGCGACCTTCTTGAACAACGCATTGCCGTGCTTGAGGGGGCCGAGGCCGGGTTAGCTCTCTCAAGCGGCATGGGGGCGATCACGGCAGTGCTCTGGACCCTGCTGTCACCAGGTGACGAAGTCATCGTGGACAAAACGCTCTATGGCTGCACCTTCGCCTTTATGCGTCATGGTTTGGCGAAATGGGGGGTCACCATCACACATGTCGACATGACAGACCCCGAGAACCTGAAAGCGGCCGTTTCTGACAAAACCCGCGTGGTTTATTTCGAAACCCCGGCCAATCCGAACATGCGCTTGGTGGACATCGCCGCCAGCGCCGCAATTGCGCATTCAGTTGGCGCAACGGTTGTCGTCGACAACACCTATGCCAGCCCGTATCTGACCCGCCCCATCGAGCACGGGGCAGATATCGTACTGCACTCTGCTACCAAATACCTCGGCGGGCATGGCGATGTGGTCGCCGGCCTGGTTGTAGGAACCGCCGAACAGATCGCTGAGATCCGCCTTGTTGGGATGAAAGACATGACCGGCGCGGTAATGGCCCCTTTCAACGCGATGCTGATCCTGCGTGGTCTGAAAACACTGAACCTGCGTCTGGATCGTCACTGTGCGTCCGCTAAGGTCGTCGCGGACTTCCTAGAAGCGCACCCCGCCGTCGGCGAGGTTTACTTCCCTGGTCTTGAAAGTTTCGCCCAGCACGACGTCGCACAGCGCCAGATGTCCCAACCCGGCGCTATGATAGCATTTGAAATCAAGTCCGGTCTGTCCGGTGGGATCGAGTTCATGAACCGCCTGGACTTGATCCAGCGTGCGGTGTCCTTGGGCGACGCAGAAACACTGATCCAGCACCCAGCCTCCATGACTCATTCGACGTATGCGCCGGAAGAGCGGGCCGAGCATGGGATCAGCGATGGCCTGATCCGCCTGTCCGTCGGGCTGGAGGATGTCGAAGATATCCTTGCAGACCTGGAGCAAGCTTTGCCTTACCCAGCCCGCAGCGCCGCCTAAAACCGGAGATCGCCATGCACATTGATCCCACCCAACTGAAGATCGTCGAACAGCGCCTGCTGTGGTTGTCTCATTGGATGATCCACCATGCCAACCATGTCCGACCAAAGGTGGATGGGATCAAGATTGGTGGCCATCAGGCTTCGTCTGCTTCGATGGTATCGATCATGACTGCGCTCTACTTCTCAGCCTTACGCCCTGAGGACCGGGTTGCAGTAAAACCGCATGCGTCGCCGGTGTTTCATGCGATGCAGTATCTCATGGGTAATCAGACCCGCGAGAAGATGGAGAATTTCCGCGGATTTGGGGGTGTGCAAAGTTATCCCAGCCGGACAAAGGATATTGATGATGTTGATTTCTCGACCGGGTCTGTGGGTTTAGGTGTCGCGATCACCTCGTTTGCCTCGATCATTCAAGACTACATCAAGGCCAAAAGCTGGGGCTCAGACGCGCCAATGGGACGTATGGTAGCCCTGGTAGGCGACGCCGAACTGGATGAAGGCAACGTCTATGAGGCATTACAAGAAGGCTGGAAAAACGACCTACGAAACACGTGGTGGATCATCGATTACAACCGACAGTCGCTGGACGGTATTGTCCGGGAAGGTCTTTTTGAACGGATCGAGAAAATCTTCGATGCTTTCAGCTGGGATGTCGTTCGCGTGAAATATGGTGTCTTGCAACGCGCTGCCTTCGACGAGCCCGGCGGCGACCGACTGCGCGACTGGATTGATGCTTGCCCCAACCAGGATTACTCCGCTTTGACTTTCATGGGTGGTGCGAATTGGCGACAGCGTCTCATGGACGATCTGGGGGATCAGGGGGATGTGACTGCTCTGATCGAACGGCGCACGGATGCAGAGCTCGCAGCACTTATGGAGAACCTCGGTGGCAACTGCGTCGAGACCATGGCCCAAACATTTGCCGAAATCGATCATGATCGTCCAACATGTTTCCTGGCCTACACAGTCAAAGGATGGGGCACCCCCATTGCAGGCCACAAGGACAATCACGGCGGGCTGATGAACAATAGTCAGTTTGCCACGTGGAAGTCGCATATGGGCGTGCCAGAAGGCGAAGAGTGGGAGCCGCTTGCGACGGTGCAAGACCGTGACGCGATCAAGGCTTTTCTGGCCAGCACCCCGTTCTTTGCCAAAGGTCCGCGCCGCTATTTTGATGACAAGCTGGATGTGCCGACCATCGAGATCGACACCAGTCGCGAAATCTCGACCCAGCTGGCGTTTGGCAAGATCCTCGACGATCTTTCAAAAGGCGACAGCCCATTGGCCGAACGCATAGTGACGACCTCCCCAGATGTGACAGGCACAACAAGCCTTGGTCCTTGGGTGAACAGGCGCAAACTGTTCGCCCGATCCGAGCAAGCCGACGCCTTCATAGAACACCGGATCCCTTCGACGGCGAAATGGGAATTCACGCCAGAAGGGCAGCATATCGAGCTTGGTATCGCCGAAATGAACCTCATGTTGCTTCTGGGAGCGGCGGGTTTGTCGCATTCCCTGTTCGGTAAGCGGCTGATCCCAATTGGCACCGTCTATGATCCGTTTGTCAGCCGCGGCCTCGATGCGCTGAATTACGCCTGCTATCAGGACGCGCGCTTCATGCTGGTTGGCACACCATCGGGCGTCACACTCGCACCCGAAGGTGGAGCACACCAATCCGTTGGAACACCGCTGATCGGGATGAGCCAAGACGGGCTGGCAGCATTTGAACCCGCCTTTGCTGATGAGTTGGCAGTGATCATGGAATGGGCCTTTGACTACATGCAGCGCGATGGTGAAGGGCAGCTGGACGAGCGCACCTGGCTTCGCGATGAAACCGGGGGATCCGTCTATCTGCGTCTGACCACCAACCCGATTGAACAGCCTGGAAAGCGTGTCGACGACGAGTTCCGCCAAGGTGCCATCGATGGGGCCTATTGGCTACGAAAACCGGGGCCCAATTGCGAAGTTGTAATAGCCTATCAAGGAGCAGTCGCGCCGGAGGCAATCAAGGCCGCCGGTATCATTGGTGAAGGCCGTCGCGACATAGGTGTATTGGCCGTGACATCCGCAGATCGCCTGAATGCTGGATGGACCGCCGCTCAACGAGCGCGTTCTCGCGGTAACCAAGCGGCACGCTCCCACATTGAAACCCTGATGTCCGACCTCCCGCCGCACTGCAAGCTGGTCACCGTAATCGATGGTCATCCTGCAACTTTATCCTGGCTCGGGGCAGTGCTTGGACATCAGACTATCCCAATGGGTGTCGAGCATTTTGGTCAGACCGGAACAATCGGCGATCTATATCGCCACCACTGCATTGACGCAGACGCTATCCTGGAGAAAGTGAATGGCCTGACCCATGGCAAAACTCTTCACCGTGTATAAGTGGATTGGAGTTGGGCAATAATGCAGAGACCAAACTAGCACTGAGCATAAGGTGCTGGATGACCTACTGAAAAACAAGAGCTTGCCAACATACGACAGAGGCCGGGTTTGCTCGCAATGAAACCGCAACGTTATCGCAGCGCTATCTGCCACTGAAGTGCAATGGTTGGCATTCAAGGCCCTTATTTTGTTTATTTCCACCCCGGGAACTCGCCTTCGGGAGGCAGGGGTCGGAGGTTCGAATCCTCTCACTCCGACCAATAAACAAGGCGTCAAATGCAGGGATAATTGGCCTTTTGACCAGTTAACTTACCGTTTCGCCAACTAAAGTTACCTCTGGTGGTCTGATTTTTTTGCAAGTTCCAGCTCTCGTTCTGAAAAATCGGCTCTGCCCGGATCTTCGACTACCTGACAATTGCTGCTGTGGGGCCGACCAATCCGGCCATTCGCGACGCATGGAAAATCTTAAACTGGCAAACTCACGTTCAGCGGACCAAATCGGAGTCTTCAAAGCGGCTCTGGTAAACAGGTTTATACGCGTCGTACTCAATAATTCCTTTTAGGCAGATATTTTCGGCAGGGTCGCGACTGATCTAGCAACTGAGTTACTTACGGCGGCCAGGAAAAACAGTCGCCGGATAGCCAAAAAGCAAAGATAGTTTTTTCCGACCTTTCATAACGCTAAATAAACTGCGGCCCTTGGAATCGTCACATCACAATTTTCGCAAATAGGCCCAAGACACATATCCCTTAAGCTGACGTGCGCGATCAAGCGACACTCGGCACCAACGAGTGCCACCAGTTTGTTCGCAACTGTGAACCCGCAGAGCGGTTCCATTTGGAAGCCCAACGATAACAATATAGCCTGTCCCTGGCCCAGCACGCATTTTCAGCATGTCACCCTCTTCGACCGCAAAAACCTCGTATCGTCCAAGTGAGGCCGCTGTTGCAGTCTCAGTGGTCATAAAAACCCCTAGAACAAATGCCGCCAAGGGGAAGAAGATTGTGTTACGCATCGGGTTTTCCTGCTTGTTGCCTCGGGCACCATCTTAGCGAACCGGATCGACAAGCGGAACAATTCCCAGCAATTACTTTAGACGCCGTTCGGCATCCAAAGTGTGGTCAGCCCGAAATAGCGCTTCGCAAAGGCAAACGGATGTTTGGTTTGTCGATGCTCCTCTGGCGCAAGGCACTTCGACTGCATCCTGCAGTTGCTGCGTTGTGACCTCATCCCAATGACCTGAATTGTTAGACACCATCGGGGTCCGGAAGGTGACGCCATTCTAGTCACCGTAGCTGAGAGCGTTTCCGACCAGAACCGCGTCCACGATTTTTTGCACGTGGGTATTCGGCACCTGAATGGCAATCCGCAGACCAGTCTCAGGAGTGCACCTCTCGTTATCGAGCTTGGGAAAGATCATGGCTATCTCCAACAGCTTTTCCGATCAGAAAACCCAAGTTGGCGGCAATTCGGGAAAAGACGGTTCGTTATCGGCCGTACCATCACTCTCGTTCCCGGCAGCTGATCGGTTCTCGGCTCAGAGCAACCCGGCGTTCCAGGCCGTTAGACCCGTCATCGGCTACTGGTCGTGACCTGCCGGGAATGAACGACGACATGCAAGTCGAAAAACAAGCCGACCAGACCGGTGTATAACGCTACGAGTATCCATGCTGTTCGCTGTACCCAACTTGTTACGCCGTTGCTGATCGAATCCCAAATGACAGAACCCACGCTGACGCTAGTTACAAGAAACCAGACGAGCATCGCCCCATTCAGCAAACTAATCCCCTATGTTCGGCGGAATAATCGCTGTGGATTAGATTGCGCCCGCCAGACTTTGTCAATCAACCGACAGCCCGGTTTGTCCCGAGTAACTCTCTATTTGCATCGATTGGGTCGGCCGTTGTTTCGCGCGACCTGATTGCCCCACCGCAACAGGTTGACGTTGCAATCGTCCCGATCAATCAGAACCTCGATCAGGCAAAGACCATCATGGTCCAATGCTGTTTTGATGGCCAGGTCCAACTCGCCTTCTGTTTTCACCTTGCATCCCCAGGCGTTACCCTCTCCGGCGCCAAACACGTCAATCAAACTGGCGTAGTCCCAATTCTTGATGGTGTTATAAGGGCCATCGTGGATTTCAACTTCGATCGTGTAGCCGCCGTTGTTGATGAGGAAAATAATCGGCTTTGCGTCATACCGGATCATGGTCGAAATCTCTTGGGCGGTCAGTTGGAACGAACCGTCGCCAATGCACGAGATCAACCGGCGCTTCCTGTTGCCTAACGCGTATCCCAGCGACGCACCGACAGACCAGCCAATGGATCCATACTGCATTTGTATCTCGAACCGCGTGCCTTCGGGCAGTTTGGTCTCAATGCCGTTGAACCATGAATCACCCGTCTCCACGAGTAACGTGCTGTCCTCATCCAGCATCTTCTGCACACGGGCGAATAGTTGGCGAACCATCACCGGTGTTTCGGCATCACCAGGCTCGGGCGGGATTTGTTCGGTTCTGACACGTTCGAAGGCCGCGACAGCACCGCTGTTCGGCGTAAGTTTGTCAGTCAACGCATCCAGAAACTCATCCATGCGGACATTGCTGAAATGTGTGTCACCCAGCTGTATGGACGTCGGATGCACCATAACCGCTTTGCCGGGATTAAAACCAAGCTGATGACCCGTAGTGGTGTAATCCGTGAAAACAGGCCCAACAAACAGCAGCCCGTCCGCGGCATCGACAATTTCCCCACAGCCCGGTGTGCTGACTGGCCCCCAATAAATCCCCATGAAACTTTCGTTTGTCTCAGACAGAAAACTCTTGGCGTTGGGCATTGATGCCTGGGCGTATTCGCAGGCCACGGCAAGGCTTCGCAAGGGGCGTTCGGCCTGACCCGCGCGCACTTTGCTTCCGGCGACAAGTACTGGCCGCTCTGCCGCATTCAGGAATTCAGAAACTTGTGCGACCGCAGTCGCTAATGTGTTCGGATCACTGCTGGACTGCCTGGCGAAACTACGCGGAACGGGCGCGGACGTAGGTGCACCCGCAATGTTCGAGGCGATTTCGATATAGACCGGTTTGCGTCGAAGCATTGCGGTGTCTATCGCCCTGTCGATCGCTACAGGCGCAAGGGACGGATGATGAATCGTGACAGCCTCCGCGGTGACGCGGGCGAACATCTCGCGCTGGTAATCGTAATCAACTTCGCCAAGCGTGTGGTGCAGGTATTCCCACTCGGCTTCTGAATTTGTGTTAGGCCCACCGGAAATCGCGATCAATGGAAGATCTTCGGCATAGGCGCCTGCGACGGCATTCAAAAGGCTCAACCCTCCGACCGAATAAGTGACGACGGCCGCTGACGGCCCCCCGGTTGCGCGGGCATACCCGTCCGCGGCGTAGCCTGCGTTGAGCTCGTTACAGCAACTGATCATTCGCAGATCCCGATTGCCAAGCAGCTCATCCAGCAGCACCAAATTGTAATCGCCGGGAACCACAAAATAATCCGCAATTCCAGCCTCTTGCAATCTCCTTGCCAGATATGATCCGACAGTCCAGCGCTCTGTTGCCATGCCCTTACTCCAATACAATTTATCAAAAAGAACTGGGCACATCCTATTCACGAAAGCCGGATTCGCAAAACCAAGAGAGTTGCGATTGGCTCTGTCACAGAGGTGTTGGAATCGGAAATCTGTATTAGATTAGTGGCTGCTGTTTGCGCAAAAGCTCTACTATCGGTCTGCGCGGCCAACCTGGCCAATGACATTGCGCGATCAAATCAACGGAAAGGAATCTGAACCTGAGGGGGCTTTGGTGGCAACTCGAACCACGGATTGGGCAAATTCGCGTTCTGCAGGCGTTCCTGCCGCTCCCTATTGGAAGTGGATAACAATGCAGTATGCTCGATCCACCGACCAACCGATTGAGTGGTTGGTTTCCGCTCGTTGGGTGTCCACTGAGGAAAGTTGAAGGCCCTTCGGAAGCGGGTTGATTTGGAGAGAAAAGCATGCCGGTAACCGGGCCGCCGCTGGCCGCTCCTGCGGATTTGACGAACCTTTTTCGCCGGGGATTGTCGGCGGACCCCAAGGCGATTGCGCTTTACGCTTTGGACGGGGCTTTGACCTGGCAGGAGCTGGATACCGCCTGTACGCGGCTGGCGCTTCGGTATCTGAGCCTGGGGCTTAATCCGGGGGACCGAATAGCTTCGATTATGCCGAACCGGGCGGTGTTGGTGATCCATTATCTGGCCTGCATGCGGGCCGGTTTGGTGGCGATGCCGCTGAACTATCGCTACACGGCCGCGGATATCGACCATGCGCTGGGGTTGGCGACGCCGGCGGCGCTGTTGGTGCATGGCGAACGCGCCAAGGATGTAGCCGCAGTACCAGGCATAGGGCGACTTCCTTTGAGGTTGATATCCTGTGCAGGCGAAGTGGACGGGGCACTCGCCTTGAAGGACCTGATGGATGGTAAGGCTGAGGGGACACTGCCGACGATTGGGGCGGACGCGCCAGCGTTTATATTTTTTACTTCCGGGACCACGGGCAAGCCGAAGGGCGTGACGCATAGCCATGCCAGCATGGGGGCTATGGTGGCAAGCAATGCTCAAGGATTGGGGCTGGGACCCGGGGATGTGGTGCTTCCGGCGTCGTGGATTTCCCATACTGCCGGGTTGCGGCTGACGTTCGCAGGGCTTTGGGCCGGTGCCAGAACGAACGTAGTGCGGCAGTTTTCGCCCGACGAACTCCTGGGGCTCCTGCGACAGACAAAGCCGACAGTGGCGCAGATATTGCCCGCGCCTTTGGCTGCATTGGTAACGGGGCACGGTGCAGTGCGCGAAGACTTTGGTTCATTAAGAACGATGATGGCAGGTGGCGACAAACCCTCGCAGACACTGGTCGACGCCTTTGGCGCGTTGGCGGGTGTGCCGATCGGGGCGTTTTATGGGATGACGGAAATGGGGACGTCACATTCGAACACCCATGGAGGAGTTGAGAAAGTCGGTTCCATTGGATTGAACAATCCAGGGTATGTTTCGGCGCTTCGTGATGAGGCTGGGGTGGAGGTGCCAGTGGGAGTGGACGGCAGGCACTGGGTCAAGAGCCTGACTATGATGACGGGGTATTGGGACGACCCGGGTGCGACAGCGGCAGCGTTTCGGGATGGCTGGCTCGATACAGGCGATTTGATGCGACGGGATGAGGATGACTATTTCTGGTTCCGGGGGCGGCAAAAACAGATCATCGTGCATGACGGCTCGAACATCAGCCCGGCAGAGGTGGAAGATGTCCTGACAGCGCACCCCGCCATTGCAGCGGCGGTTGTGGTTGGGGTGCGAGACGAGATGCACGGTGAAGATGTATGGGGATTTGTGAGCTTGGTCGAAGGGGCGAAACCGGTACGCCCCGGAGATATTATCGACTTCGCGCGGAAACAGATCGGATACAAGGCGCCGGATGTGGTTCGGATAGTTAATGCATTGCCGTTGACCATGGGTGGCAAGCTGGACCGAATGGCGTTGAAACGGATGGCAGCGAAAGAAAGCGGTGCCGCGCACGTGCTCTGAAGCCTTTGGCGGTTGGATCGCATTGGCGGACGGCTTGTTCATATGACGTAAGCAAAGACTGCAGACAGATCGACCGGAAGCAACCCTTCAACTCACATCAAAATAGTACAATCTCAAATTGTCCAAGCAGAGCTGCAATGCGCTGGGGCCGATTAGCTGGGATTGCACGTCCAAGCGCATTGGGGCACGGTGACCGTTCAACTTGGAAGAATGTTCATGGCCACCGCAAAACCTACCAACCCGTGGCTCATATTGCTGGGCCTTGCGCTTGGGGTCAGCATATCCAACGCATTTGGTCGCTTTGCATACGGACTAATCCTGCCATCCATGAAAAGTAGCCTTGGCTGGAGCCTCACTCAATCCGGTTGGCTCAATACGGCCAATTCGATTGGCTACATAGTGGGTTCGATTTTAACGCTTTTGCTGATCCGGCATTTTTCTCCGTCGCGGTTGTTTGCAAGTGGAACTGTGGCGACCGCACTATGCCTTTTGACGACCGGGTTTGATGAAAGCCTCGTGTTTCAAACTGCCTGTCGTACTTTGGTGGGACTGTTTGGCGCTCTTTCCTTTGTGTCAGGCGGCGTGCTGGCAGCATCGCTGTTCCAGAGCAGCGCCCGAAAGAATGCGCTGGCCATCGCCTTATACTTTGGCGGTGGCGGCGGATTTGGTATCGCGTTATGCGGCGCGACCCTTCCGAGTATGTTGGACGTATTCGGACCACAAAATTGGGACTGGGCGTGGATCGGGGTCGGGTTGGTGGCCCTAGTCATTTGCCCATTTTCGGTTTGGGCTTCCACAAAATTGAACGAAACCGAACACGACACCGCGCTTCCTTCCATCCCACCGGTGCGCAAAATGCTTGGCCAACTCGGGGGGTATGCGCTGTTCGGATTGGGTTACATTGTCTACGTCACTTTCATCTCTGTCTGGATGAAAGAGCAGCATTCCAGTGTCCTGTTGACTACGGCAACATGGATGGTTCTTGGGGTCAGTATTATGGCGTCTCCTTTTGTTTGGCGCGGGGTCTTGGCCCGCTTTTCATCCGGAACGCCGTTGGCGCTGATCCTTACCGGGGTTGCATTTGGATCAGCCCTGCCAATCCTGGTTCCATCCGGATATGGATTGATTTTGTCGGCACTCGTGTTCGGACTGTCGGTCTTTATGCCACCCACTGCTGTCACCAGCTTTGTCCGTCAGAATGTGGATCAGCAGGATTGGGGCGCAACCGTTAGCTTTTTCACAGTCGTTTTCGCCATTTCACAGACGCTGGGACCTATCGGGGCTGGTATCATTGGCGACTTGACCGGAGAAATTGGAGATAGCCTTGTCGTGGCCTCTGCGGTCCTGCTGATGGGTGCCCTTTGTGCTGCGATGCAAAAGCCACTCAGGCGGGAGGCGGCGTAGCCGCCGTATTCAGAACCATGCTGGTTCATTCCCTACTTGGACGCCGTGGGCTCTGGATGCGCAATGAGAAACCTTCCGGTCACTCCAGCCTGGTCTGCTTTAGGCAATCTCCTCATAGTGCGGAGTCCAGAACTTCGCATCTATCGCCGCTTTCAAATCGTCCCCTGTGGATTTAGGCGCAACCCCATCCAACTGCGCCTGTTGCCCAACGGCAAATGCGATTGCTTTGCTGACCTCGCGAATGTCCCCCATATCGGGCAGCAAGCTGGCTGCGCGATCGGACTTCGCAGGTGACAGCGTGGCGAGCGCCTCGGCGGCGGCCATGAACATTCCGTCGGTGACGCGACGCGCTCCTGCCGCCAGCACGCCCAACCCCATGCCGGGGAAAATGTAGGAGTTATTGCATTGCGCCACATGGTGCGTCTTACCGTTGTAGACAACAGGATCAAATGGGCTTCCGGTGGCGACCAGGGCATGACCATTTGACCAGCGGATAATATCCGCAGGCACAGCCTCAATTCGCGATGTCGGGTTTGACAGCGGCAATACAACAGGATGATCAGTGTGAGCTGCCATCGCCCGAATGATCTCTTCAGAGAACAAGCCTGCCTGACCGCTGACACCCACCAATATGTTGGGTTCGGCGTTGTTAATCACATCCAGCAGTGAAATTTCACCATCGGACCAGCTCCCCACTTTGGTGAGAGGTTGGACAATTTGCGTTTGGAACGGCAGAAGGTCCGTCATCGCATCGGTTAACAACCCATTCCGGTCCACCATGTAGATGCGCGCGCGTGCCTCGCTCTCGGGTAATCCTTGGCGGATCATGAGTTGAACCAGTTGCTCGGCGATACCCACTCCTGCTGATCCCGCTCCAAGAAACGCGATGGTAGCGTCCTTTAGCGGAATACCGGTGACATCTGAGGCAGCAAGCAAAGTGCCCGCCGTCACCGCAGCGGTGCCTTGAATATCATCATTGAATGTACAGAGTTGATCACGATACCGCGCAAGCAGAGGTGCCGCGTGTTGCTGCGCGAAATCCTCGAACTGCAGCAACACATTCGGCCACTTGCGCTTTACCGCCTGCACAAAAAGATCGACGAATTCGAAGTATTCATCCCCGCTGACGCGCTCATGCCGCCAGCCGATATAGAGGGGATCTTCCAGCCGTTCCTGATTGTTGGTGCCGACGTCCAGTACCACCGGAAGCGTTACAGACGGGCTTATTCCGCCCGCAGCGGTATAAAGTGAGAGCTTTCCGATCGGAATTCCCATGCCGCCCGCGCCTTGATCGCCCAAACCCAAAATCCGCTCTCCATCGGTGACGACTATGGCCTCGACAGAGGGCAGGACGGCGTTCTCAAGTATGTCATCAATCCGGTCACGCTCGGGGTACGAAATGATCAATCCGCGTGGGTGATCGTAGATCTCACTGAACCTCTTGCAGGCGTCACCCACAACGGGTGTGTAAATTATCGGCATCATCTCGGTTAGATGCCGCACCAATAGAGCGTAAAACAGAACCTCGTTGTCATCCTGTAGGCCGCGCAGATAAACATGCTTATCCAGCGGCGTCTCCTCACGTTCAAAGGCGGCATAGACACGGTCAACCTGGGTTTCGAGCGTTTCGATGTGTGGCGGAAGAAGACCCAGCAATCCAAGTTTTTCTCGTTCGTGTAGAGAAAAGGCAGTACCTTTGTTCAGCAGCGGGTTTGTCACATAGTGCAAATTTGCAGGATCAGTATCGGCCATTGGATGCCCTTTCGGATCGGCATGCACAGGTTGCACGCATCTGTCCGGTAAGGTCAGCATTATACGACAAAAAATGCAACGAACTTGCGACTGGAACTTTCCCGCATTGGGCCAAAACACTCGCGCGCGATCGCGTGCCCGAGTAATTCGCGGCCCAGAGCCACCATTCGTCGCGTTACTGCATATTGGTCAAAGCCGCCCGTCGATCTCGCTGAATTTAGGGTACGCCAGCTAAAAAACTTCAACTTTGCTCGCCTCGCGTGCCTTCAATCGATGTGGCGCGAGGGTTTGCCATCACCGCTTCCAACTTCCTCAACACTTCGGCTTTCCAACCTGCTTTGATCTGTATTGCCAATTGGGACGGTGGCCTGTGGTCGGGTTCGAGGAGAGCGTATTCATATCTTAATGGTTTCTCGAAAGGTAAAAACACAAGCTTTCCATTGGATAGATTAAGCTCTTTTTCGGTCGCAACAGTTAGCGGGTCAACGATGCTGCAACACTGCCCCGAACTGACAAAGGGGATAAGAGGTAGAAAATACTGGCAGGTAACAGTCTGATTGTACTCGGCGGCAACGTCCTCAAACTCCTGCCGGACTTTCCGTTGGAACGGGTGTGAAGGATGCAGGCCGCCCATTGGCGTTCCGTCAAGATCCGATAGTTTCAGGATCTTGCGCGACGCAAGAGGATGTTCACAGTCAATAGCACAGAAGCAATCAGCCCGGATAAGTTCAGCGGAATACTGGGGTTCTTTGCCGGCTGAATGCTCGAAGTCAGCAAAGCCGAAGTCGATATTTTGCGTCCCCGCAAGCTCCATAATCTGCGGTGAACTGCGTGTCGAAAGCGTGATGCGAATATCGGGGTTTTCACCAACTGATTGGCTTATGAAACGTGGGAACAAAAAGGCAGATGGACCCGGCATCGTTGCAATATTCAAGCTTCCGGCATGCCCTTTGATAAGTCCTTCCATCGTGCTGGAGATTGTCGCCAAGCGGTCCAAAATACCCGTAGTTTCGGCTAAGAGATAGTGCGCCTCGGGGACTGGCACCAATCTTCTTCCCTTACGTTCGAACAACGTCAGGCCCAATGTCTTTTCAAGGTTTTTCAACGCTAGGCTAATCGCAGGCTGCGTGCGATTTAGTTTCTTGGCGGTTTGAGAGATGGATCCGGTCTCCATCACCTCACGAAATACGGTTAGCTGAGTTAGGTTCATATTCTTATATATAAGCAAAACTTTAGTTTAGTTAAATATAACAAATTTGTATTTATGCAGTTTGCCTCTACGCTTGCAGGATCGAAGTTTGGGAAAACCAAAACCGAAATTCCAACAAGGGAGATGATAATGAAATTTGTGAAATGCTTGACTGGTCTTGCATTGGCGGGCGCGCTGGCAGCACCCGCGCTGGCGCAGGACCCAACGTTCTTCCGTATTGGCACTGGTGGCGCTGGCGGAACCTATTTCCCCATCGGTGGCACCATCGCAAACGGAATCTCCGCCCCTCCGGGATCGCGCCCGTGTGAAGAAGGCGGTCAGTGCGGTGTTCCGGGCCTGATCGCGATCGCGCAATCCACCACCGCTTCGGTCTTCAACAATGCCGCTGTGCAGAACGGAGAACTTGAGGCCGGGCTGGCTGCAGCCGACGTCACCCGTTCGATGTATTTGGGTGAAGGTAAGTTCGAAGGCAAACCCCATCCCAAACTGCGCATCGTAGCCAATCTGTTCCCAGAAGACCTGCATCTGGTGCTTCCGGCCGGCTCGACGATTAACGATCTGAGTGACCTGGAAGGCAAGCGTGTTGGTATTGCTCAGGCTGGTTCCGGCACGCAGGTAGCCGTTTTGCAGATGCTGGATGCTTGGGGTGTCAACCGTGACAACATGGATGAGGCCGAGCTGAACAACAGTCAGAGTGCCGAACGTCTGGCCGATGGTCAGCTTGACGCCTATTTCTATGCCGCAGGCTGGCCGGTTGCTGCGATGGTGCAGCTATCTTCGACCAAAGGTATGAACCTGCACTCTTTCTCCGACGAAGATCTGGGCAAGATCAACGAGATCATTCCAGCCTATATCCCTTCTGCCATTCCAGGTGGCGTTTATGAAGGCATCGACGGCGAAACCAAGACCCCTGCGGTCAGCGCGATGCTGGTTGTGTCGTCGGACCTGTCTGACGACCTGGTCTATGAGCTGACCAAGGCGATGTGGAACGACAACACCCGCAAGCTGCTGGATAACGGTCATGCCAAGGGCAAGCAGATCACCCCTGATACCGCTCTGGATGGTGTCGAAGCACTGGGCGTTCCGCTGCATCCGGGTGCTGAGAAGTTCTACAAAGAAGCCGGGCTTCTTCAGTAACCTGATCTCAACTTAACTCATCGTCCGGTGCCCTTAGTCGGGGCACCGCACACTCGAAATACGCGAAATCAGGGGGCCATCATGTCCACGACTAAAAATCTTGATGACCACGAACTCACAGCCGAAGAACTAGCGGCTATCGAAGAACAGTTCGACGAGGGTGCCGCCGTCCGGCAGGTTACGCCGACAACTGGCAAGGTCCTGCGTGTTGTGGCCCTGATTTTTGCGTTTTACGAATTCTTCACGGCCGGTTTTGGCCTGCCGGCAGATCACTGGCACATGGGCATCTATCTGGCACTGCTGTTCATTCTAGTCTACGCGACGATCCCGATTATCGGGGCCAAAAGCCTTTACGCGCTAAAGGTCAGTAGGTTCCGGATTGGCAACATCCCTCTTTACGATCTGGTCTTCATGGCCCTTGGGATCATTGCGGCGCTGTATGTGGGCGTCGCCTGGCGTGGCATTCCGTTTCTTGGGATTGAGGAACAGACCTTCCGTATGGGTAACCCCAACAGTTATGACGTGATTTTGGGTGTGATCATCATCCTGCTGGTGCTGGACATCGCACGCCGCACGCTTGGTTGGGTTCTGCCGCTGATCATCTGCGTATTTATCTCATACGCTTTGCTTGGGCCGTATTTCCCCGGATTGTTGCAGCATCCTGGCGTGAACTTCAAAACCTTCGTTTCGTCGATGTACTTCCCGCAGGAGGGCATCTACGGCGTCACGTTGTGGGTCGTCTCGACAATCGTTTTCCACTTTGTGCTGTTTGGCGTGATCGCGCAACGCACCGGGTTGGGGCAACTTTTCATCGATAACGCCACCATTTTGGCGGGCCGCTATACTGGCGGTCCGGCAAAAGTGTCGGTGGTATCCTCGGCCTTCTTCGGCACGATCTCGGGTTCTTCGGTGGCCAACACCGTATCAACCGGCGCGCTGACAATTCCCAACATGAAGCGCCTTGGATACCCCGGCCATTTTGCGGGTGGGGTCGAGGCTGCTTCCTCGGCGGGTGGTCAGATCACTCCGCCGATCATGGGTGCCGCTGCCTTTATCATGGCAGAGTTTCTTGAGGTTCCCTACACCACCATCGTTATTGCTGCGATCTTCCCAGCATTCCTGCACTATGTTGGCGTCTTTGCTGTCGTGCACCTGATGGCACGCAAGCTAAATCTCAAAGGTCTGACCAAAGAGCAACTGCCGCAGCTCAAAGCCGTCTGGGCGGAAGGCTGGGCCAACATAGTGCCCCTGATCGGCCTGCTAGTGGTTCTGTTCACGGGTTACACGCCCTTCATGTCGGCCTTCTGCGGCATATCACTTGCGGTAATCGCTGGCATGTCGCGCTTGAGGCAGCCTCCGACGCTGATCTATGCGGCAGCGTTCCTCAGTTTTGTACTGTGGAAGTTCTCAGACGGCGGCTTTGACCTGACCATGACAACAATCCTGTGCGGATTGACGGTGGTCGCAACTATGAACCCTCAGAAACGCATCGAAGTGCCCGAGATGCTACAGGCGGTAGAATTGGGTGTGAAATACTCGCTGGCCGTGGGCGCCGCCGCTGCTGCGGTCGGTATCGTGGTAGGCGTGATCAACACCACTGGCATCGGGTTCCGCATCGGTTTCATGGTTACACAGGGCGCAGGCAACCTGGCATCGGATCTGTACAACATGATCTCGTTCGGCAGCTTCCAGTTCTTTGCGATGGAAGACTTACAATTGTTCATCTCATTGGTGTTCATCGCCGTCGTCTGTATCCTGATGGGCGCGGGCATTCCGACCACCGCGCTGTATATCATGCTGGTGTCAGTGGCGCAGCCTGCGCTGGCGCAACTGGGTGTTCCACCCATCGCCAGCCACCTTTTCGTGCTCTACTACGGTGTGGTGTCCGAGATTACACCACCGGTCTGTACTTCAGCCTATGCCGCGGCTGCCATTGCGAACTCAAACCCGTTCCGAACTGGTCTTTCTGCTTTCACCCTTGGATTGGGCAAAGTGATCGCGCCCATGGCCTTTGTCTATGCGCCGGTGCTGCTATTCGTGTCTTCAACCGGGTTTGACCTGTGGGAGTTCACCTATACTGCGACCAGTTGCATCGCCGGGGTTATTGCCCTGTCAGCAGCCGTGGTCGGGTATTGGTTGAGCCCGCTGAATATCGCATCACGCATTCTGATGGCCATCGCTGGGATAATCTTTGTCGCGCCCAGCCTGACTGCTGATCTTATCGCGCTGGCCGTGGCATCACCTGTCATCGTCACCCAACTTATTGCCCGCAACCGCAGTCACTCTCCGGCGTGAAACCATGACAGATCAAGTGACCATCATCGGCGCAGGGATCGTCGGCATTTGTTGCGCTTTGTCGCTACAAGAGCGCGGAATTTCTGTTCGGCTGATTGACCGCGGTCTACCGGGGCAGGAAACCTCTTTCGGGAATGCAGGTGTAGTGTCGCCGTGGTCAATCATTCCGCAAGCGATGCCAGGCATTTGGAAATCTCTGCCCCAGATGCTACTGGACCCTAAAAGCGCGCTTTCGGTCAGAACCAGTTACTGGCCAAAAATGATCCCCTGGGGCCTGCGGTTTTTGGGAAACTCCGGCGAAAGGTCAGTGCGTGAAATCTCGGACGCGATGGAGCTTTTGTGCCGCCCTTCCATCGACCTTTATCGTCGTCATCTTCAAGGCACCGGGCACGAAAATCTGATCACCGACAGCTACTATATTCACGCATTTCGCCATCGGAAGCAGGCTGATCTGAATGGGCTTGGATATCTGATCCGCCAGGAGAAAGGAGGCGATCTGGAGCTGATCGATGGTGCCGAGTTGCGCCGCCTGGAACCCGCACTGTCAGAGGAATTCAAAGCCGCGATCGTGATCAAAGGTCAGGCACGCGTAACCTCACCAGGACGTGTGGGGGCAGTTCTGGCTGAAAAAGCGCGCGCGCAAGGCGCCGAAATAGTACAAACCGAAGTCACCAAACTGACACCGGCTGAAGATGATGGTTGGCAGATTACAACCTCGCAGGGCACGATGCGTGCTGCCAGCATCATCCTCGCGGCCGGTGTGTGGTCCGCCGACCTGCTGAAACCATTGGGGATGCCTGTGCCGCTTGTGGCCGAACGGGGCTACCATGTCGAATTCCCTAAGCCCTCGGCCCAATTGAACAATTCGGTCATGGATGTAGACGCAAAGGTGGTCGCAAGTTCGATGCAGGACGGTCTGAGAGTCGCTGGCACGGCCGAATTTGGTAGCGTCGACGCGCCCGCTGATCCACGCAAGAAAAAAATCCTGACCGAACAAGCCAAGGCCATGATGCCGGGCCTCGATGCAAGCGAGGCGCAGTTTTGGATGGGTCGACGTCCGTCCTTTCCGGACAGTTTACCCGCGATCGGACCAGTTAACGGGCGGGAAGGGCTCTATACCGCGTTCGGGCATTCTCACTATGGGCTGATGATGGCGCCGAAAACCGGCGAGCTTGTGGCCGATCTTGTGTCCGGTCGCAGCCAAAATATCGATCTGGCCCCGTTTTCGCTGGCCCGGTTTTGAACCTTCAAATCAAAAGGATCAGATGACAATGCCAATCTACCAAGGTGGCCAGAACATTTGCGGGGCGTCAATTGGTGTTCTGTGCCTTGAAAGCTATTTTCCAAAACCGCCGGGTCACATCAAGAACCCTTCCAGTCTGCCATTTCCGGTTCTGTATGAGATGATCGACGGTGTGACGGTCCCGACCTTGCTGAACAACCCTTCGCCCGAGTTACTGGCACCGTTCATCGAAGGCGCCAAGCGGCTTGAGGCTGAAGGCGTGCGAGCCATCACAGGCAGTTGCGGCTTTCTAGCCTTGTTTCAAAAAGAATTGGCAGCTGCGGTTTCAGTGCCTGTCTTTGCCTCCAGCCTGATCCAGGTGCCGCTGGCCTTTCACATGACCGGGACCAACGCGCCAGTGGGCGTGCTAACCGCAGATGCATCCGCATTGACGCCCCGGCATTTCGAAGGTGTCGGTGCATCAGGAGTTCCTGTGGCCGTGAAGGGATTGGAAGATACCACAGAATTCGCCGAAGTGATCTTGCGGAACACACGGACCCGGATGGACACGGACCTGATCGAGACCGAGGTCTTGGATGCGGCCCGTAATCTGGTTCTTGAAGCTCCGGACATTCGGTCGTTGGTTTTGGAATGCACGGACTTGCCGCCTTACGCATCGCGGCTTCAGGAAGAACTGCAGCTTCCTGTCTTTGACCTGACCACACTGGCGCAAATGGCGCACGCTGTGACGACCCGGGTGCCATACTCGGGACTGATGCCGTGGCAGCGCTGACCGTACCAAAGCGGTCACTGAAAGAGAAAAAGAATGGACGCTGGCGGGGACCTCGGAATATCTGAGGCCTTGCGACATTGCCTTGATCCATAGGAGTTTTGAGTGTCCGTCGACCTGTCATTCCTAATGATTGCCATCTGCCTTGGCGCAATGCTGCAAGTCGGAGTTGGTATCGGGTTCAGCATCATCGCGGGACCGCCCATGATGATTTTGCTTGGCACGTCGACGGCAGTTCCAGTCTTGCTCTTGTTGAACACGTTTGTTTCATTGGTAGCGACAGACCGGCATATTCTAAAAAACAACCGTCAACTAATCCGCACCGCGGTCATTGGATGCTGTATCGGGGTGGCCGGTGGCCTTGTTGTGTATCCCTTTTTGAGCGAAGCATTTGTTCTTGCCCTGACGGCGTGTCTACTGCTGATCGGGTTGATTACGACCTTGCTTCCCTTGCGGGGATCCATTGGCAACGCAGGGTTTTCAGTCGTTACAGGACTGTCTGGGCTTGCGACTGTTTGGGCGGCGACACCGGGCCCTCTAATGGTGTTCGGTTTGATAGCAAAGGGTCGTTCCGCCAAAGAGGTGGCAAAGTTGGTTCAACCCATAGCGCTGGTGGCATACGGCATCGCCTTTTTGTTGCACAGATTGTCCAACGCGCAGGCAATCTCATATGAACCGCAAATACTGGGGTTTGTTGCGATAACTCTGATCGGCAGCCTACTTGGTCGTGTGGTAGGCCCCTACTTACCACAGTCGGTGGTCATAACAGTAATCCGCGTGGTATCCCTGATTGCCTGCTTAGTTTTGTTCTATCGCGCGCATTTAATAGCTTGGTCTTGAAGGTTACACGATGACACAAAACGATTATCTGCACAAATTTCCACGCGCCCAACTCATGTCCGGCCCAACTCCTTTGGAGCGTCTGGACAACTTATCGACAGAACTGGGCATCGATCTCTGGCTGAAACGTGATGATCTGACGGGGCTTAGTTTTGGTGGCAACAAAACACGGCAACTTGAATTTTATCTCGGAGATGCGCTTCAACAAGGTGCTGATACCATTCTGATTACCGGTGCCGTCCAATCCAATTTCGTTCGGTCTGCGGCCGCTGCCGCAGCCAAACTGGGCATGCAATCCGTGCTTCAGTTGGAAGAGCGTGTCCCTGACATGGGGGCGGAGTACTATTCGTCCGGGAACGTGCTGCTGGCGCAAATCCTGGGTGCCGAGCATATGAGTTACCCTGAAGGAGAGGACGAAGCGGGAGCCGACACAGCGCTGCATGCGCGCGCTGTTGAATTAAAAGCCAAAGGTCACAAACCGTACGTTATTCATCTGGGGCTGGGCCATCCGCCCTTGGGTGCCTTGGGCTACGTCGTGGCCGGACAGGAATTGTATCAGCAGATGCCGGATTTCGACGCGGTCGTCGTCCCCTCAGGTAGCGGTGCCACGCATGGCGGACTGCTGACCGGTCTGGTGTTAGAAGAAAGCACTGCCTCGGTGTATGGGATTTGTGTGCGCAGAGATCGTGAAAAGCAGCAGGCCCGAATGAAGGTCGTTCTGCAAAAACTTGCGGACTTGCTGGATATCGACGCAGGACTTCTACAGGACAAGATCGATGTTTTTGATGAGGCCTTGCCGCCAGGCTACGGCAAAGTAAATGCAACCACGCGCGCTGCATTGAAAAAGATGGCCCGGGTCGAGGGGGTTTTCCTTGACCCCGTTTATTCTGCAAAGACATTCGCTGGCTTGCTGGACCTCGTAGAAAGCGGAAAGATCAAGTCGGCGGAGAAAGTCATTCTGCTGCACACAGGCGGGCTGCCTGCACTCTTCGGATATCAAAGTGAATTGATGGGCAGCCCGACCTGAAGCATTCGTAGCCCATATACGTTTCAGTAACTTGCTTGCCTGCATCTTTGGTGCCCAAACAAAAGCTACAGGTGCTGAAACCTGAGCCGCCTGCAAAACGGTCCAACTACTGAGGAATATCGCAGGCGTCAGAAATCTGCCCCTCGAAATCGGGGGCAAATTGCTAAGCAATATTCACAAGTAGAGTGAAAAACGACGCGGTGGGTTCATCAGTTTTTAGCCCAACAGTAGCGGCGTCAGGGTGCGCAACCCTCACGCTCTTCTTGCTTGGCTTTCGCGGCAAGCACCTCCGCTCGTATTCCTTGTCGAAAGAAAAACAGCATGAGCATTGCAACTATCAAGAAGACTGGGAAAATCATCAACTGCGTCGCATTCAGCCCCAAATAAATCGGTTTTTCTTCCACGACTTCAAATAGCCGACGATGCAAGTAGACGTAGTACCCATCGTTATTGTCCACGTAATCTTCGGCTTCTCGCCATGCCTCTTCGTCACCTGGCTTAAGCGTTGTTTGTTTTGTTTTGAGATTCCACTGGTATGTCCAGGTTGCCCCCGCCTCATCCCACTCGCCGCCGGTCTCGAATTTAATAAAGTCATTTTCGAACTCAAGCGAACTGGGCTTTTTGATTGGGGCGGGAACATTGCGCATCACAATCTTATGGACGTTGTGCATCGGAGCGTTTACGCGAGATTGCCCTTCAAGCACCTCATCGTCATCAAATTCATAAAGCTCGTCCGAAATAGCGTAGCCATAATGGTTCAGTTTGTTCCAAAGTTCCTTTTCTTCAAACCCCTCGCGCGGCAACGTGTAGCGTTGGAGGAGCTGAAAAACATTGGCGTCCAGATCATCCTCAATGATCATTACCTCTGAGTGCGTGGCTCCGGGAAACCGTTTGGCGTACCACTTTTCATATTGCTTGCGCCGGTCTTCCATGTCCTCGCCGTCATAGCGCCAGCGCATGTTGTCCGCTTCGACACCCCGCCATGTGTCTGTAACATTGAGTACGGCGGCAATCGGGCCTTCATCCAAGAACACATATTCCTGTACAGTCTCTCGGGTCGGTTCATCAGAAAGTTTCGTTACGACTTCAACAAGTCCGGTGCTGTCCTCTGCCAGTGGCAGGCCCCAGGCAAAATCCTTCAATGGGATCGCCCGACCTACGCCGCCTTGCAGTAGATCGGTTGCATCAACAAACCAGTCACCTTGCGGATCGCGAACACGTACTATGGTGTGATCAAAGATAAACGGTGAAGGTAACATGCGCGGCAAAGCAGGCCCGATGTCGTGGTCGACGAGAACGACATCGGCCTCAATCTGCAAATAGGCCAGCATGGAAATCAGAAGAAGCGCCTTGTCTTTGCAATCGCCATATGCGCTCAGCCAGACTTCGTCGGGGGTTCGAGGTATCCAGCCGCCTTCACCAATTGAAACGCTGAAATACCGGACCCGGTCCTGTACCAAACGCAAAGCTTGCGTCGCGCGCCATTGCGGATCTTCGGACTGCTCCAGCATTTCATCAAGCAGTTTGATCAGGTCACCGGGCAATAAGTCCGGTCTGGGTTTGTAGTCGCCGGTTAGTCCCTGAACGATCTGAAACCAATCCTGAAAGGTCGAGAGCTGCAACCCATCGTTGGAGACATCCCAATCATCCGCAGAGCGTGTGTTTCTGTCATCTTCTTCAGCCTTTTCCAAGGACCAACTCAAGATCGTCCTGCCGGCAGCCTCTTCGCGCTGAACATCGAACTCATCCGTATGGTTCAGCTCGAAACGCGTTGCAGCGGGCAAGTCAATGGACGTGCGCCTCTTTTCCCAACCCCAGTCTCTGAGCCCGTCTGATCGATAGTGAAACTGGTTTGGGAAAACGGGTGTGGTGGCAGTGATCGACCAGATCATTTCGACGGTGTCACCAACACGAAGATCCGCGATCTGACCGAAATACTCGATGTCGCCCAGCATCACACCTGAGCTGAGCTCTGGTTCGCGCCGGAGTTCTTCGAACGGCAAGTCGAGTTGATCTATCACTAAACCATCTCGGTGGATCTGCAATCGATGAAGAGTGGCACGCTCAAAATTCGGGTCCACCAGCAATTGGACCTCGCCATAAAGTTCCAGAGTTGAACGATCATGCACGGCAAAGAAGCTCTGCCTGACCCTCTGATATCCGTTGTCTTCGACCCGGATTTTTTCGTCGTGAATAGGGAGACTTACAGATGTATCAGCATGCAATGCCGCTTCTCGATCCCGCTGCGAAACCTCCTCGTGCCACTCAGGTAGGTTTTTGTCGCGTAGCAATTCTGCTGATGCAGGTTTGGCTCCAGCCAAATTAAACAAGCCCAGTATGACAAGAAAGACGATGACCCAAATTGCAATGTTGGCGAATGTGGATTGCCACCACTTCTTTTTCTCAACTTTCGGCGCAGCCGTTCGTTTGTTGTCTGACCATGGACCCAGCCCCTGAGACACTCTGTAGGCGGAAAGAAGATTTACCGCGGCGGGTATTTCTGGAACAACATGCAACTGATCATCCTTCGTTTCGACAATGGTCAGGTCATTTTCAATATGAACGGCACGAACCGCAGACCAATCGAGGCGCAATCGTTTACCTTCGCGCCAGATTTCAATGGCCGCCTTGTCGCAACTCACTGCCGTCGGCCCCCAATCGAAGCCTCGTAAAAGCCCGTGACGGTAATAGTGAAGATGGCGCAGTTTTGGCAGATAGGGCCAATCATTTACCGCTGCTGTGGTCATCGCGACAAACAGCAATATGACACCGATTTGATTAAACAACGGAAAACCCGCATCCAATGACTTCCCGGTCAACAAAACAATAAAGAGAAAAATAGAGAGACCCGAAATCCATGCATACGCCAAATAGTTGAAGACTGAGTCCAACCAGGCGGGACAGGGTGTCCCCAGTTTTTTGGATAGCCCTTCCAAGGCATGAAAGGCTGCGGTCGCGGATATATACTGGTGTTTGGCTTCTATCGGAGCGTTTTTTGGGTCAAAACCGCTGGAATTCTTCGCCCTGCTTTCCTCTTTCACCTTCTTCACGAGCTCTCTGGCGTCTTCATCCGAAGGCATTGGAAGAAAAAACAATCCGTAGCTTGCTCTTTTCCAGATCACAAACCGCCCAACGTGAATTGGTTTTGATACATGTGAAAAATGCCAAGCCTCTGTCTGGTGGGCTTCAAATGCTTCGACGTAGTCTTTCTTGACAGTGTACTGCGTTTTGCCACCATGGAGTTCAGCCGCCCTGAGAATTACAGTCGCGCGGCCCCTCCAAACCGCCCATAGACTTCCAGCACTCAATGCGTGTGACCGCGCGAGAAAAAAACAAAATAGACCGAGCGGGATTGGAGCCCAGAGTTTGGCTCCAGCGGTGCTCAGGTCAAGCCCGGAATTCCAGGTCGCGACAAAGCCCCCCAGAAGCTCGGCTAGAAATATTACTGCCAGACATCCCACCGCTATTGCCAATAGAAGAAACTGCTTGAACCCTCTTCGCGCATCTAGCCGACACCGCTCAGAACGAACTTCGCTCGTCAGTTCGGTTTCAAGGGTCAGTATTGACGAATTGCTTGGTGCTGGCACCAGCTCCGAATGAATCGCGTTCACAATAGTATTTCCCAACAAATTCAATACTCGCCAAAAGATTGAACATTCATGGCAAAAATATGGTTCTGGTGTAGTGTCAGGCGTTGTTTTGACCTCTTGCAGCCCGCCATCAATTGCGGTTTCTCTCTCCACTCCAATTTGGTTGATCGCCGTAAAAATATAGAGCCAGCTGAAGTTCACCCCCCCCTTTTTCAGTTCCCGGTCGGTAACGTGGAAGGCGCGGACTCAGACAGTACGCATTCGTGCGTCGAGCGGCGAAGCTGTATGGAGAGCCCATTTCGACCAATGCTGTGCACTGTAAGAACGACATTTATTGGTGAAGTCGAACGTAATCGCTTTGTGAAGGCTCAATGATCGACCGTACGAGAGTTTGCCGCTAGTTGCGACTGGCGTGACTGTACGCACCGTTGCATGCAGTCAATAACGCGGTTCCGAGCATCGCCAAAATGCTGACCCGCGCACCGACTACGACGAACCTGATGCCAACGCTTATGCCACGCTAACCACACCATCAAAGTTGAGTTAATGGAAACAGCCGAACTACTGATGAACAACGTGAACGTTCGTGTTGAGGTACATGTTATTCCGATGCAGGATACGGATCGCTTCGGCGGCTTTACGGAAGCCTTTGCCCGTTCGTAGGAAGGTGCATCGAAGGATCACATACAGCCGCGTGGCTCCACCCATCCGTTCTTCAAACCGCGAGCTTTCGACCAAAACGTCGAGATTTTGCAGGGATCAACGTGTGATCCATGCCGTCGTCGCGAATGAAATTTTGGTGGCCCGCAGGCGCTCTATCAAACGGCACAATTGAAAGCACCAAGCCCCGGCCCTTAGGTTCCAGCGAGTTTAGGAAAAGGTTAGGTTTGTATTTGCGACCGTTGGTCAAGGTTGGAACCAAGCATAGAAGTATACAGTACCTGCAAATTTCCACGGTGGCACCTTGAAACCTCCGCAACAAATGTATACCGGTGCATACAAATACGATCGAGCGAGTTGCCCCACGCCTCTCAACAGCAGCAGATTCACACAAAGCGGAAACAGCCATGAGCCAGTATTCAGATTACTTGGATGAAATTGAAACGCGCAAAGAACAAGGGCTTAGCCCAAAACCCATCGACGATGGTGCGCTGGTCGAGGAAATCATCGAACAAATCAAGGATACCGGTCATCCGCATCGTGCAGATTCGTTGCACTACCTGATTTACAACACGTTGCCTGGCACAACCAGTGCTGCGGGTGCGAAGGCAACGTTCCTGAAGTCCGTCATCGTCGGCGAGGTAACTGTTGAGGAAATCTCGCCCGAATTCGCGTTCGAACTGCTGTCCCACATGAAGGGCGGACCTTCGGTTGACGTGCTTCTGGATGTTGCACTGGGCGACAAGCAAGACATAGCGGTTCAGGCGGGCGAGGTTCTGAAAACTCAGGTCTTTCTGTATGAGGCGGACACGGACCGTCTGAAAGCTGCCTATGAGGCGGGCAACAAGATCGCTGCGGATCTCCTTGAGAGCTACTCCAAGGCTGAATTTTTCACCAAGCTGCCTGATGTGGACGAGGAAATCCAAGTTGTCACATATATTGCAGCCGAGGGTGACATCTCCACTGACCTTCTGTCGCCGGGTAATCAGGCGCATTCGCGTTCCGACCGCGAGTTGCATGGCAAATGCCTGATTTCCGAGGCCGCACAAAAAGAGATTGAAGCGCTGAAGCTGCAGCACCCCGACAAGCGCGTGATGCTGGTTGCGGAAAAAGGCACTATGGGTGTTGGTTCGTCGCGGATGTCGGGTGTCAACAACGTGGCGCTTTGGACCGGCAAGCAAGCCAGCCCGTACGTACCTTTCGTCAATTTTGCACCGGTCGTGGCCGGCACAAACGGCATTTCGCCCATCTTTTTGACAACCGTGGGCGTTACCGGTGGTATTGGTGTCGACCTGAAGAACTGGGTCAAGAAAGTGGACGAGGATGGCAAGGCGATCCTCAACAACGATGGCAACCCGATTCTGGAACAGCGCTATTCGGTTGAGACCGGCACCGTGCTGACCATCAACACGAAAAAGAAAAAGCTCTATAGCGCGGATGGCAGTGAAGAATTGGTCGACATGGCCGGCTCATTCACCCCGCAAAAGATGGAGTTCATGAAAGCCGGCGGCTCTTATGCCATCGTTTTTGGCAAAAAACTGCAGACATTTGCATGTGAGACACTGGGCATCGAGCTGAAATCGGCCTTCGCCCCGGCGAAGGAAGTCAGCCATGAAGGTCAGGGACTGACGGCCGTCGAAAAGATCTTTAATGCCAATGCGCGCGGTGCGACCCCGGGCAAAGTGTTACATGCCGGCTCTGACGTGCGCGCCAAAGTCAATATCGTGGGCTCTCAGGACACCACCGGTCTGATGACCAGTCAGGAGCTTGAGGCTATGGCTGCCACCGTCCTGTCACCCAGTGTCGATGGTGCCTATCAGTCCGGCTGTCACACAGCTTCGGTCTGGGACCTCAAGGCGCAGGCCAACACCCCGCGCCTGATGGCGTTCATGCACAAATTCGGCCTGATTACTGCGCGTGATCCCAAGGACGTGTACCACGCGATGACAGACGTCATTCACAAGGTGCTCAACGACATCACCGTGGATGACTGGGCCATCATCATCGGCGGCGACAGCCATACGCGGATGTCCAAAGGCGTGGCCTTTGGTGCGGACTCGGGCACGGTTGCACTGGCGCTGGCCACGGGTGAGGCGACAATGCCTATCCCGGAATCCGTCAAGGTGACGTTCAAGGGCGAAATGGCACCGCACATGGATTTCCGTGACGTGGTGCACGCGACGCAAGCTCAGATGCTGGCGCAGCACGGCGACAATGTTTTCCAGGGCCGGATCATCGAAGTTCATATAGGTACGCTGCTGGCGGATCAGGCCTTTACCTTCACCGACTGGACGGCCGAGATGAAGGCCAAAGCGTCGATCTGTATCTCGAACGACGATACGCTGATTGAATCGCTGGAAATCGCCAAGTCGCGGATCAAGATCATGATCGAGAAGGGCATGGATAACGATGTTCAGATGCTGCAGGGCCTGATCGACATCGCGGACAAACGTATCGCCGAAATTCGCTCGGGCGAAAAACCGGCTCTGCGTCCAGACGACAACGCCAAGTACTTTGCCGAAGTCGTCGTGGATCTGGATCAGATCGTCGAACCGATGATCGCCGACCCGGATGTGAATAATGCCGATGTGTCCAAGCGTTATACCCACGATACGATCCGCCCGATCTCGTACTACGCTGCTGAAAAGAAGGTTGATCTGGGCTTTGTGGGCTCCTGCATGGTGCACAAGGGCGACATCAAGATCGTGGCCCAGATGTTGCGTAATCTCGAAGACGAGTATGGCAAAGTCGAATTCAAGGCCCCGCTTGTTGTTGCTGCACCGACGTACAACATCGTTGATGAGCTGAAGGAAGAAGGTGATTGGGCAATTCTGCAGAAGTATTCGGGCTTTGAATTCGATGACCTGTTCCCCAAGCAAACTGCTCGGACCGAGTACGAGAATATCCTCTATCTTGAGCGCCCGGGCTGTAACCTTTGCATGGGCAACCAGGAAAAAGCAGCCAAAGGCGACACCGTTCTGGCAACGTCCACCCGTCTGTTCCAAGGCCGTGTTGTAGCGGACAGTGAGACAAAGAAGGGTGAATCCCTTCTGGGTTCAACCCCGGTTGTTGTTCTGTCAGCCATTCTGGGTCGTACGCCGACGCTGGAGGAATATAAGGTCGCGGTCGAAGGCATCGACCTGACCAAGTTTGCACCACCGATGGAAGTTCCCGGTACTGCCCGCTCGGTGCATTTCTAATACAATAGCGGGCTCGGCGAATGTTGCCGCGCCCGCTTTACCCCAAACTGCCCGACGCTTGGTAAAAACGGCGCATTACAATGGGGGTCAGGTACATCGGGATCTGATAGGCCCCGATGAACACCAAAAGTGGCGCCGTTACCTCGGGTGGCAACGCAATCAGGAAAATCGCGACATTCCGGTTTCCGGCGACAATGGACAAAGCGGTGGCTTTGTCGGCAGCCACTCGGTTGCGTGTCAGAAAATACATCACCAGTTGCGCGCCGAAATTGGCCAGACATGCGAACCCCACCCAAAAGGCCGCAAGCCCGGGATCAACAAGCGCAGTCGCGGTCACCGACGGCATCAAGCCGATCACAAAGACAGCGAGGGTGATCGTTGCCAACCCTTCAAGATTTTTGAGGGTAGTTTGTGACGGGTTTCTCAGAAACGCGAGGCGCAACAACACGGCTGCAACAGTCGCCCCCGCAATTGTCAAAAACAGGCGCAAGACGGTGATCAGAACGGATTGAAAGTCTCCCAACTCGGGCATCAGAACGAAGATGGGAAACACCGTCAGCGGCAATACGGCGGTCCCTATCACCATCAGGCGCATAGCGTGCTCCGCCGGATGTCCCATCATCAGGCACATGTTGGCACTTCCCGAGATGGACGGAGCCGCGGCCATGATCAGCAGAGACAAAAAGACCGGCGTACCGGTCCACCCACCGATTATGCCAATAGTCACAACTAGTAGCGGTAAAACCAGCTGGAATGCGATCACTGTGTTTGCCACCTGGCGTAAATCGACCAAGGAACCCAACAACAAAGCAGGCTCAATTCTAAGGACCGTCAGAAACAGCAGTAGTGCGACAAGCGGCGGCAATACTGCCCGCATCGGCTCGGCCAGCGCGGGCAGCAGCAATCCGGCGGCCAGCCCTGCGACCAAAACATAAGGACCGTTACGCGCCGCCAGATGAAGTGGGTTCAAAGCCCCCTACCCGCCCGGGCTTTGCCTTAGGTTTTCCGGCAGCCAGGTGGCCAGATCCGGAAACCAGATCAAGACGAAGACCATCACCACCATGATCAGGAACATAGGGATTGCCGCGCGGGCGATATAGCTCATCTCATGGTTCGTCATGCCTTGCATCACGAACAGGTTGAAGCCGATTGGTGGTGTGATCTGCGCCATTTCAACGACAACCACGATAAAGATACCGAACCAGATCAAATCGATACCCGCGTCCCGGATCATCGGTTCCACCACGGCCATGGTCAATACAACCGAGGAAATGCCGTCAAGAAAACAGCCCAGAATGATGTAGAAGACCAGCAGAACCATCAGCAACTCAAACCGCGTCAGCTCCCACCCGGCGATTAGATCAGCCAGGCCGCGCGGCAGACCCGTGAAACCCATGGACAGCGATAGGAACGCAGCCCCTGCCAAGATCAGAGCGATCATCGCACTGGTCCGGGTGGCACCCATCAGGCTTTCAGTGAATGTTTTCCAAGTCAGGGACCCCTGCCCTGCGGCCAGCAACAGACCACCGATCACGCCAAAGGCGGCGGCTTCGGTTGCAGTGGCATAGCCCAGATACATTGACCCGATCACCACCATGATCAGCAGGATTACCGGCAGCAAAAAGCGTGAGTTCTTGAGTTTTTCAGAAAAGCTCAGCTTATTTTCGCTGTTTGGGTTCCAGTCTTTCCCGAATTTCGAATAAATTGCGACGTATCCCATGAACATCGTCGCAAGCACCAATCCGGGCAGAATGCCTGCAAAGAACAGCTTGGTGATCGATTCATTGATAGTCACACCATAGACGATCAACGTCAAAGAGGGCGGGATCATCAGGCCCAGTGTCGCAGCGCCGGTCAGCGTACCAATTATCATCCG
The DNA here is from genome assembly GCF_059609805.1 of Ruegeria sp. YTSC004. Taxonomy (NCBI): domain Bacteria; kingdom Pseudomonadati; phylum Pseudomonadota; class Alphaproteobacteria; order Rhodobacterales; family Roseobacteraceae; genus Ruegeria; species Ruegeria sp. YTSC004. The sequence continues at coordinate 253,509 of NZ_JBXWMJ010000006.1, read as the reverse complement.
TTCGGGGTAGTTGCGTTTCCTCAGTTCCGGGATCGACATTTTACCCACAGTCGTCAGGGTGGCGGCTGACGACCCAGAAACAGCGGCAAACACCGTGCAGCCGACAATGTTGGTGTGCACCAAACCACCGGGCAAAGGTGCCATCCAAGGCGAAAGTCCCTTGAACATATCCTCGGATAATCGCGTTCGATACAGGATTTCGCCCATCCAGATGAACATCGGCAGCGCGGTCAGTGTCCATGACGATGAGGCCGACCAGATGGTCGTGATCATCACGTCTCCGACAGGGCGTGTCGTGAAAAGCTCCATCCCGACCCACGCGACGCCCATAAGGGCAAGGCCAACCCAGACACCGGTGCCAAGCAGAGTGAAAAGAACAAAGAGGAAGAGGATGATGACTGATACGTTTTCCATGCTCTCACTCCCCGTGGCTCTGATCGGCCAGATCACGGACGATGCGGTGATCGCCCTTAAAAACGACGTGGATCAGATGATCGGTCAGGGCGATTGCAAGGATGACTGCGCCAATCAGCATTGTTGACTGCGGAATCCAAAGCGCGGTTTTGTCCTGTCCCTGGCTAACATCGTTGAATTTCCAGCTCCAGTAAACAAAGCGGTAGGCGTACCAGCAAAAGTACCACATTACCGCCGCGCCCACTGTAAAACACCATATTTCAAGGATGCGGCGCACCCGGTCGGGGACCGCATTCAGCAGGATCGACACGCGAATGTGGCTGCCTCGGTTCAGCGCATTGGCAAAGGCCAGAAAGGACGCGGCAGCCATGGCATAGCCCGCATAGTCGGGCGCGCCCGGGAAAACCTCTCCGGTCCAGCGGGCCAGCATTTGCACAACGATCAGCACCAAAATAGCAATCAGGCTAAGTGCTGCCAGAACCCCTGCTGCCTGATAAATGAAATCCAATACGGACCTGAGCCCTCGTAGTGCCGCCATGCTGTCCCCACTATTAGTTATTCTATGGAAACGGGCGGCAGGTTGATCCGCCGCCCATCTTTGGCCAATTACTGAGACGAATTGAACGCATCGACGATGGCCTTGCCTTCGTCGCCTGCGGCTTCAAGCCACTCATTGGTCATAGTGACACCGATCTCTTTCAACTCGTTGGTCATCTGCTCGGACGCCGGACCGACTGTCATGCCGCCGTCACGTAGGCCTTGCAGGGTAAATCCGGTGTATTCCTTGGCGCGCCAATTGCCGGCATATTCAGCAAGCTCTGCACAGCCCTTGATGACGTTCTTGTTGGCATCAGAAACACCAGCCCAGATGTCTGAGTTGACCATGACGTAGTTGCGTGGCAGCCACGCGTCCACTTCGTAGAAATAATTCAGGCTTTCCCATACTTTGCGGTCATACCCGGTCGAACCCGACGACACCATCGAGTCCGCGACACCAGTGGCAAAAGCCTGGCTGATTTCAGCGGCTTCGATTGTCACAGGCAGCATGCCGGTCAGTTCCGCCAAACGCGACGTGGCATTGTTGTAAGACCGGAACTTGATGCCTTCCATGTCGGCGACCGAGTTCACCTCGTCTTTAAAGTACAGTCCTTGCGGCGGCCATGGCACGGCGTAAAGCAACGTCAGGTTCTGTTCGGCCAGCAGACTTTCAATCGAAGGTCTTGCGGCCTCCCAAAGCTTGGCGCTGTCATCGAATGACGTTGCCAGGAATGGGATTGAGTCGAACCCAAACAGCGCGTTTTCATTCTGGTGACCGGACAACAGACGCTCGCCAATCGGTGCTTGACCGGTCTGAATGGCACGTTTGATGTCGGCGCCTTTGAACAGCGACCCGGACGGATGCGTGACGATTTCAACCTCGCCCCCGGTGCCTGTGGTCACGCATTTGGCAAATTCGGCACCCGTGGCCGAGTGGAAGTTCGATGCCGAATACGCCATCGGCATATCCCATTTCTCGGCCATCGCCGGTGCGGTTGCTGCGGCTGTCAAAGCGGTTGCCGCCAGAAGGCTTGTCAATTTCTTCATCTTTTTCTCCCTGTTTAATTTTGTTTTGCCGGCTTGTGTTACCGGACATTTCTTAAGTCGCGTAGCGAGACGGCGCATAGACGCTCATGTCTGCGTTTGGGGTCCTGCCCGCGATCATCTGCGCCAGCAGACGTCCTGTTTTTGGCCCGCCTGTCAGACCGATATGATGGTGGCCAAACCCCATAAATGCTCCGTCAATTCCCGGCACTTCGCCGATGATCGGGATCGAGTCTGCCGGTGCGGGTCGGTGCCCCATCCATTCTACTTCGTCCTTCCATGTCACGCCCGGAAAGGCCGCCCGGGCATTCTTGCGCATCAGTTCGAACGGCGCCCTCGAAGGCGGCGCGTCCAGCCCGCCGAATTCGACAATCCCGGCCAGCCGAATGCGGCCATCCATCGGCGTGGCGACGAACTTGCCCGAAGCAACCATAACCGGACTTTTTGGCATCGCGGAAGGTTCCACCAATTCAAGATGATAACCACGTTCTGTCTCCAGAGGAACAGAAACGCCCAATTTGCTGGCCAAAGGCCCGGACCAGACGCCCGCAGTGACAATGGCAGTGTCACAAGCAATTGTCTCACCAGCGGTGCGCACGCCGGTGACCTTGCCGTTATCGTGTACGACATCTTCAACAGCAGCACGGATGACCCTGCCGCCGTTGGCCTCAACATGTGCGGCGAGGTCTTTCACGTACCGCCCAGGATCGGTAATGTGTCCGTGATCAGAAAGTTTGGCAGCAAACCCGATATCTTTGCTGTAGATCGGGTCGTAGGCGTGGAATGCGGCCCCCTCTAGTTCTTCCCATTTGAAACCGAGCTTGCGCCGAACACCCCAACCAAAGGCATCGCCTTCGAAATGCTGGCGGTTTTCGTAGAGGAACAGGTAGTCGGATGGCACAATCCATTTCTCGGCCCCCGTACCCTGAGCCAGGGCCTGATGATCGTTTAGGCTGTCTCCGACAATGGGGGTTAGCGCGGCTGCTATACGTTTAACGTCGCCTGCGTTTGCGTGTTTCAGATAGCGTGTCAACCACGGCAAGAGCTTGGGTACATAGCCCCATTTCATGAACAAAGGCTGCGACGGGTCAAACAGCATCCTGGGCGCTTTTTTCAAAAGCCCCGGCACCGTGACCGGAATAATCGAGCAAGAGGCCAGCACACCACCATTGCCATGCGAGGTGCCCTCTCCGGGGCCGGCCTTGTCGATCAGGATGACATCATGTCCGTCACGTTGCAGCCAGACGGCGGTTGAGACACCAACGATACCGGCACCTATAATGGCAATTGTCTTTTTCTCGCTCATGCCGCCACCGCTTTGGAAACAGCATAGTGGTTCAGTTTTGCCTCGTCCGGGTTTCCTCCAAGACCCGGTGTGTCGGGAACTATGACCTGGCCCCTTTTCACTTCGAAAGGCTCCTCAAGAATGTCTTCTGCCAAGAAGTAAGAGGCCTGATAAAACTCGCAGCCCAGCGTAACTTCCGGTGTGGCGGCGATCATGTGAGTGCCTGCCAGATGTGCCAGACCAGCCTCGAACATATCTCCGCCATAAGCACTCAGGCCGTGTGCGGCGGCCATGCGAGCGACCGTTTGCCCGCGCGTCAATCCTCCGGATTTCATGATTTTGACCGAGACACCGTCGCAGATCCCTTCGCTTGCAGCTCGTTCCATGTCCTCGGGGCCAAAGACGCTTTCATCAGCGAGTAGCGGCACATCCGTCATTTGCCGCAGCTTCGCCATCATGCCGTAGTGATGTGCGCGTACCGGTTGTTCGATGAAATCGGGATTGAACGATGCCACATCCCGCACCTGCGCCGGAGCGTCCTCGATTGACAGGCCTTGATTGTAATCAACACGCACTGAGAACTGTGGGTAATGCTTCGCCAAATACTCAAGGCGCATGATATCAAAAGCATGATCCTTGAACCCAGTCTTGAACTTCACGATCCTCACGCCGTCGTCCTGCAAACGGCCCAGCAATTCGATATCCTGCGCAAAATCGGGATTGGCGATAGAGCAGCTGAGCGGGATCGCGTCGCGGCATTTCCCTCCCAACAGGGCCCAGACAGGAACGGCGCTGATCCTGCCCGTCAAATCAAGTAGAGCAGCTTCCAGTGCCGCTTTAGCCTCGGTGCAATGCGCAACCGCATATGCAGCACGCGCCATGATCGCCGCTCTGTCAGCAACTCTGGCCCCCACCACCAACGGGCGGAGGTAGCGATTCAGGGCGGCATAGGTCGCCTCGGGCGTTCCCGTGAACACTGACCAGGGTGAGGCTTCGCCATATCCCTGGCTGCCATCCTCGGACGTCAGGCGCAGGACAACGACCTCGCACACACCTTCGACAGATCCGATACCGTGGTCCCGGCGAGATGTGACGGGCAGTTCAAGATGCCACAGGTCGAAACCTATGATTTGTTGTGTCAGATCGCCCATTCGTCCTCCCCAGCGATAGGCGGAAGCCTGCCTTGACCGGCATATCATTTCAAATACTATGTTTTCATAAGTCCATCATAAGAAATGATAGGGTAGGCTATGTCTCTGCGCTTTCGTCAGTTGCAGGCGTTCCACGCCATTATGGAAACGGGTACCGTAACTGGGGCCGCGTCGGTTCTGGGAATCTCGCAACCGGGTATCAGCAATCTATTGGCTCAGTTGGAACGTGAGGCTCGATTGCCCTTGTTCGAACGCAACAAAGGACGTCTTTTGCCGACGCCAGAGGCAGAGCTTTTGTATCGAGAGGTCGATACCGTGGTCCGCGGGCTGGACCATGTCGCGCAGGCCGTATCGGACCTGCAGAACAAGCATCCCGGGCAGTTGCAGGTCGCGGCACCCCATTTGCTGTCGTTCGGTTTCATGCCGCGAGAGATAGCACGCTTTGCCAGGTCACGCCCCAATCTATCCGTCAGCTTCCAATCCCAGTATTCTTCGAAAATACAGGAGTGGGTAACCTCGGGCTTGTTCGAGATCGGCATCGTCGAGATGCCAATACTCCATGACACGCTGAACTTTCAGGTCTTCCAATTTGAAACGATGGCCACGTTCCCCGAGGGTAGCCATTTGGCGACCCATGACGTTCTGACACCAGAGCTGTTGGAGAATGAGCCGTTCATCGTCATGGGCCCCGAACACCAAACCCATCGCAGAACCCGTGACATTTTTAAGACTGCAGAGCGTACCTGGCAGACGCGAATACACACGCATTTGTCGGAAAACCTGCTGAGCTTTGTCAAACAGGGTATGGGCGTCGCGATGATTGATCCGTTCACAGTGACCTTCGATGAAGAGGGCGGATATCAAACCCGCCCTTTCACACCAGCAGTCACGCTGGATCTTGCAATAATCACCGCCAAAGGACGCCCTTTATCGATGATTGCGCAAGAGTTTCTGGCCCAACTGACCCCGTCCATCGCGTCCTATGCCACCCATTCCGACACCGGTGCAGCAGCTTCGTGAAGCTGTTGTGAGTGAATGTCGACCAGCGTTGGGCCATCATGCTCGACAGCCTGCTTCAACACTTTGCGCAAATCGTCCGGGTCCTTCACCGTCCACGATTTGACCCCAAACGCCGAAGCAACAGCGGCGTGATCGGTCCGATTGAAGTCGACGTTGTAGTAACGCTGCCCAAAGCCTGCATCCTGACCCGCTTTGATCCAGCCAAATACCGAGTTCGAGAATACGATCGAGGTAATCGGCATCTTGTGCCGCACCATCGTTTCAAACTCACCGCAAGTGAATCCAAACGACCCATCCCCCATAACGGACAGTGTCTTGACCGATGGCCTACCCACATGCGCCCCCATGGCGGCACCCAATGAATACCCTAGCGCGCCATGCGCCCGGTTGGTGATGAAGTGCCGCCCCGGTTTGCGCCAGCGGTAATGGGCGCTGAAGTAGGGGCATGGGGTGCCCGGATCGGCGACGACAATCGCATCATCGTCCAGAATGTCTGCAAGAGCCGCCATAACGGCTTCGGGCCGGATCGGAGTTTCGCGACTTGCCGCGAGCGGAGCGAACGCTTGCAACTTGGCCTCCCAGGCGGCACGGGCTTGGGCCGCTCCACCAAAACCTGGCAGATCGTGCCGCGTCTCAAGCGATCGCGCCAAGGCCTCAAGCGCCAAACGGGCATCGGCACAAATGGCGACTTCGGTCTGATAATTTGCGCCGATCACCATCGGGTCGCTGTCTATATGGATGATGGTGGCATCCCGCCCGGGGCTGCGCCAGCGTTCGGTCGTGACAGATCCCGCGCGGCATCCGACAAACACAACGACATCTGCCTGATCCACAACGGCGCGCGTGGCCGGAACACCACCGTTTGACCCAACGACTCCCAAGGCCAGCGGGTCCGTTTCGGCAATGGAGCCCTGACCGGAAACTGTTGTGGCAACTGGGATATCCAACAGGTTGGCAACACGGTGCAATGCCTCTTCGGCCCCGGACAGAACCGGCCCGCCGCCGCAAACGATAACTGCTGATTTGGCTTTGGCCAGGATATCCGCGGCCGCTTCAATGGCATCCAGATCCGGTCCAGCCCGTTCAGCGGGATAGCTGCGGTGGCGTGCATCTGCCCAAACCTCAGCTTCGTCCACCGGACCTTTCTGAGTATCAAAGGGCAGCGCCAGATGTGTGGCGCCCGGCGTTCCGGTCGTCATGGCCCGAAACGCAGCCCGCACCATCGCAGGTAAACGCGAGGCGTCGTCCAGAGACGCATTCCACTTTGCCAACGGCTTGAACAGCGCAGCCTGATCTAACTCAGTCAACGGGTATTTTCCGCGGCTGGTCGTCGCCACGTCAGAGGTGATCGCCAGAATGGGAACCGAGCTTTCGCTGGCCTCGATCACCCCCGGCAGTATGTAGGTCGCCCCGCCTCCGGACGGGCCTTCGCAGACGCCCGGCTTGCCAGTGACGCGAGCGTATCCATCCGCCATATAGGCCGCGTGACGCTCATCCCGGGTCAGAATGTGCTGAATACCATGATCCATACGCGCCAATGCATCATAGAAAGGCAGCGTTGTATCACCACACAGGCCGAACATGTGTTTCACGCCGTGTGCTTCCAGCATGCGCACCATTGCTTCGGCTCCCGTCAGATAGTTCGTCCCTGTCATGGCTCGGTTCCCTTGATTCTGAACTGCACACAGAACTGTATACAGTTTTGTATATTGATTTCAAGAACGACCTGTGGCACGCCTTGGAAAACGAAAAAGGCAGTACTTATGGCGGGTCCACGCGTTGACGACATCTATGAACAGGTAAAGGCGATGGCCGTCTCGTTTCGCCTGCGGCCGGGTGATCGATTGAATGAAGTGGCACTATCGAAAGAATTGGGTGTCAGCCGAACCCCCCTGCGCGAAGCGCTGAATAGGCTAGTGGCGGAACGCCTGTTTGATTTTCGCCCCGGTCAGGGGTTTTTCTGTCGCCCGCTGGATGCGCAAAGTGTGTTCGACCTGTTCGAACTACGCCAAATCATCGAATCCGCCGCAGCGCGCAGTGCCTGCGAAAAAGCGTCAGACGCAGACCTTCAATCACTTCGCAATGAGCTTTACGCGACCGGCATCGACATCACCGGCCTGACCGTCGAAGAAGCCGTCAGCAGGGACGAGGCCTTTCATCTGGGCATCGCCAAACTGTCTGGCAACAACGAACTGGTGCAAACCCTGACCCGGATCAACGAACGCATCCGATACATCCGCTGGGTTTCCATGAGCTTGGATCGGGTTCAACGCTCGAAAGACGAACATAAACAGGTCATGCAGGCCTTGCTGGATCGCGACGCGGATGAGGCCGCGCGTGTGTTGGGTACCCATATTTCTAAGCGAATGGATCAGGTGCAGGACGCCGTGCGCCACGGGATATCCAGCATCTACATGGAAGGGTTCGAAGACATCTCGGCCCGCATTATCGAGGAGGCGCACGGATGATCGCCCAAGGTGGTAAATCCATTTACGGAGCGTCGGTGGGCATACTGATGCTGGACGCCCAATTCCCACGCATCCCCGGTGATATGGGAAATGCGCTGACATGGCCTTTTCCGGTGCTCTATCGCATTGTTCGGGATGCCTCGCCGGACCTAGTCGTTCGACACCGGGCTGATGGCATGTTGGGCGCATTCATTGATGCCGCGCGAGAACTGGTCAAGGACGGCGCGGATGGCATTACCACCAATTGCGGGTTTCTGTCCCTGTTTCAGAAAGAGCTATCCGAGGCTGTGCCGGTTCCGGTTGTGACCTCATCTTTGATGCAGGTGCAGATGGTGAACGGTATCCTTCCGGCCGGAAAACGCACGGGAGTTCTGACCATTTCCGCCTCCACTTTGACCCGTGATCATCTGCGCTGTGCTCAGGTACCAGATGACACACCCATCGGTTCCACCGAAGGTGGGCGCGAGTTTACCCGTGCGATACTGGGGAACGAACTTAGCCTGGATGTCGATAAGGCCCGTGCCGATAACATTGAAGCCGCCCTTGCCTTGCAATCCGAAAACCCTGACCTCGGCGCGATTGTGCTGGAATGCACGAATATGTGCCCATACGCGGCAGATATTCAGCGCGCTACCGGTTTGCCCGTCTTCTCCATTGTGACATTGGTCAGTTGGTTTCAAGCTGGACTTGTGCCGCCGCGCTTTCCCAATCCCTAAAGGGCGCGGCAGTCAGGCCTAAGGTCTCTTTTGCCCACCAATTCGTGCATTGCGCTTACCGGAAAAAGACCGTAAGCGTCCCGCCCGCCGGTCGCAGCCTACCCGGTTATCAAAACAAGGACTGAAAAAATGAAAACTACATTGGTCTGCTCCGGCGGACTGGATTCCGTGTCGCTTGCCCATGTGCTGGCCGCGGAGGGAAACCTCTCGCGGCTTGTGTCTTTCGACTATGGCCAACGCCACACCAAAGAACTGACCTTCGCTGCCCTCTGCGCGCAGAGGCTGGACGTGCCCCATCACGTTATTGACCTGCGTTCTGTCGGGGCGTCGCTGACGGGCTCGGCCTTAACCGACGACGTGGACGTGCCCGACGGGCATTACGCAGAAGAGACGATGAAGGTCACGGTTGTCCCCAACCGCAATGCGATCATGCTGACCATCGCTTATGGTGTTGCAGCAGCGCAGGGGGATGATGCGGTGGCTGCTGCTGTGCATGGCGGCGACCATTTCATCTATCCCGATTGCCGCCCGGCATTCACAGATGCGTTTGACACCATGCAGCGCGCCGCGTTGGACGGCTACGCGGATGTAGTGCTGCATGTGCCATTCGTGCACCGCAGCAAAGCCGATATTGTCCGCGAGGGCGCGCGCGTGGACACCCCGTTCGATCAGACGTGGTCCTGCTACAAGGGCGGCGACTTACATTGTGGCCGATGCGGAACATGCGTTGCACGGCGCGAGGCGTTCGAGCTGGCCGGAGTGCCGGACCCAACCAAGTACGACGACGCCGAGTTCTGGAAATCTTCCATCGCAGGAGCAAGTGTCTGATGTACCGGATTACTAAGGAGTTCCACTTTTCCGCCTCACATCAGCTGACCCACTTGCCCGATGATCACCAATGTGCCCGGATGCACGGCCATAACTATATTGTCGTGGTCGAATTGGCCGGGCGCGATTTGAATACTGATGGGTTCGTGCGGGATTACCACGAGCTGAAACCGCTCAAGACCTATATCGACGATGAATTCGACCACCGGCACCTGAACAATGTGCTGAACGTCGTGTCGACCGCTGAAAACCTTGCGCGCCATTTCTTTGACTGGTGCGCGGCCCGCTGGCCCGAAACCGCTGCGGTGAAAGTGTCCGAAACGCCCAAGACATGGGCCGAGTATCGCCCATGACCCTTAGAATATCTGAAATATTCGGCCCCACGGTACAGGGCGAAGGCGCGCTGATCGGTCAGCCGACGGTATTTGTACGCTCGGGCGGATGCGATTTCCGGTGCAGTTGGTGCGACAGTCTGCACGCCGTCGACAGCGCCTATCGCCACGATTGGGCGGTAATGGACACGCTGGCCGTCTGGTCCGAAGTTCAGCGTTTGTCAGGCGGGCGGCCTCTGACTGTTTCCCTGTCTGGCGGCAATCCTGCCATTCAGGATTTTGGCCCTTTGATCCAGCAAGGCAAAGCGGAAGGCTATACCTTTGCGTGCGAAACCCAAGGGTCAATCGCAAAGCCGTGGTTTGCCGACCTCGCTATGCTGGTTCTCAGCCCGAAACCGCCCAGCAGTGGCGAGGATATGGATTGGACGGCGTTTGACGCCTGCCTCAACGTGCGCCCTGCGCAAGCTGTCCTCAAGATCGTGATCTTTGACGACACGGATTTTAACTGGGCGCGCAGCGTTGCCGACCGGTATCCGGACCTTCCACTTTATCTTCAACCCGGCAACCCGGAAACCGATCCGGCCAGCCCGGTTAATCTGACCAATGCCACCAGCCGTATGGAATGGCTGATCGACAAGACTTTGAATGCCGGTTGGTTCGCGCCTCGCATTCTGCCCCAGCTACACGTGCTGATCTGGGGCAACAAACGCGGCGTCTGACCGCAGGAGAGATAACATGACCGATAGTATCTACAGCAACCTCACCCAGTTGGGCGGAGACACCAAAATGCCAGCCAGCCCGGAAGAGGCGGTTCTGGAACGCGTGCAGAACCCACAGGCTGATGTGGATTACAACGTGCGCTTTACCGCGCCCGAGTTCACCTCGCTTTGCCCGATGACAGGCCAGCCGGATTTTGCCCATCTGGTGATAGATTACGTACCCGATCAATGGTTGGTGGAAAGCAAAGCGCTCAAGTTGTTTCTGGGCTCGTTCCGCAATCATGGCGCCTTTCACGAAGATTGCACCATCTCGATTGCCCGCCGGCTGCAAGAGTTTCTGGAGCCAAGGTGGCTGCGTATCGGAGGCTATTGGTATCCGCGCGGGGGCATTCCGATCGACGTGTTCTGGCAAACTGGCCCAATGCCCGAAGGCGTCTGGATCCCGGATCAGGGTGTTCCGCCTTACCGCGGGCGTGGCTGACCCCGATGATTTGAGAGGCGTGAAGGCCCCAGCCTGACAAGCAATCAAAGGGCCCCCACGCGCCGGTTCGAAACATGACGTTTTGGCAGTGGTAGTAATTTTGTTTCGCTCAAGCTTGCGGTTTTGAAACATCATGACAATCCAACATTGATGGGTTAGATGTTTTTTTAATGTAAGAACAAATTCCTGGTGACGATTGTGGAACAGGTGGCCTTCAATTTTGAGATGGGTGTCGTTTGCGCCCTTCTTGCCTTCACCGTATTTCTCTTTGTATCCGAAATCGTCAGGATTGACCTTTCTGCCATACTTGTTCTGGTCATTATCGGCCTCCTCAGTTACGCGCCCGGGCTCGAAAAACTAGCTGACGTGCCGCACCTGTTTGATGGATTTGCATCCAATGCGGTGATTTCCATTATAGCAGTCATGATCGTTGGCGCGGGGCTCGACAAGACCGGCATAATGAACAAAGTCGCCGCTGTTATTCTGAAATATGGCGGAACGTCCGAGAAACGCGTGCTGCCGATTATTTCGGGCACCGTAGGGGTCATTTCCTCGTTCATGCAGAACGTTGGAGCCGCCGCGCTGTTTCTTCCGGTCGTCAGCCGAATATCTTCCCGATCAGGCATCCCATTGTCGCGCTTGCTGATGCCCATGGGGTTCTGCGCCATCCTTGGTGGCACAATGACGATGGTCGGATCTTCGCCTCTTATCCTGCTGAACGACCTGATCCAGTCGGCCAACAACGGCCTGCCCGAAGGTCAGAAAATGGAGCAGTTCGGCCTTTTCTCTGTGACGCCGATAGGGATTGTTCTGATCCTGACCGGCATCGCCTACTTTCTGCTGCTGGGTCGGTGGGTTTTGCCGGGTGATGAGGGATCGGAAAACACCGGGACCGGACAGGGAACGCAAGAGTATCTGCAACGTGTCTACGGCCTGAAAGCCGATGTTTTCGAAGTAATCGTTCCAGCCGAAAGCCCTTTGGTCGGGCAGATTTTGGCCGACATAAACCACGAAAATCACCTGTACATCATTTCGACATTCTATCGTGGAAAAACCTCAATGGTTCAGGTCCTGACGGCCGAAATTGCCGCGCCTTGCCGATTGGCGATCATCGGCAGGCGCTGGGTCGTAGAGGAGTTCGCGCAGAAGTACGGGCTGACCGTCCTGCCGACGTTGGACATCTTTGTCGAAGAATTCGCACCAACCAACGCAGGCATCGCTGAAGTTGTCATAACACCCGACAGCAAGCTGATCGGGAAATGCCCACGCGAGCTATTGTTCCGCAAGACATACGGCATGTCGTTGCTTGCCATCCATCGCGGCGAGGAAACGCTCAGCCATGTTGAATCCGAAACGCACGAGTCTACTCAAATCGGACTTGAGGAGTTTCACGCAGGCGACATGTTGGTCGCCCATACCCGCTGGGACAACCTGATGCGGATCAAGCGCGACCCCGATTTTGTGGTGGTGACCACCGACTTCCCCCAAGACGAGCTTCGCCCGCAAAAGGTCGGTTGGGCGCTGGCGTTTTTTGCCATTTCCCTGTCGATGATCCTGTTCACCGACATTCGGCTCTCTCTCTGCCTTTTGACGGGAGCCGCGGGAATGATGTTGTCTCGAGTGCTGAGCGTTGACGAAGCCTACCGGGCCGTTGGGTGGAATACAGTCTTTCTGCTCGCATGTCTTATTCCATTAGGTCAGGCCGTTCAGAATACCGGCACGGCAGCGTGGATCGCGCAGCAAATCATGATCATTCTGGATGGATGGCCGACCTGGTCCCTTCAGGCAGGCGTTGCGGTTCTGGCTACGGCGTTTTCGTTGGTGATGTCCAATGTCGGCGCCACCGTTCTGCTAGTGCCATTGGCCGTTTCAATTGCAGTGGCAGCAGGCGGAAATCCGGCTGTATTTGCCCTGACAGTTGCCATATCAACATCGAACAGCTTCATAATCCCAACCCATCAGGTAAACGCCCTGATCATGGGTCCTGCAGGGTACAAAGTTATGGACTTTGTACGCTCAGGTGGGGTCATGACCATACTGTTTCTTGTTGTGTCACTCCTTATGCTCAATTTGCTGTACTGATCGTTTCGATAAACAGGAATTACTACATGATTACAAGGTCTTACATCTGCAAGCTAACGCTCTCTGAATGCGCGTTCCATCGTCATCTGCACCGGCTTTAACAGGTAGGAAAGCAGGGTCTGTTCGCCGGTCGTCATTTCCGCAACAACGGTCATCCCAGCTTGAAGCGGACGCTCCCACGGGCCCGTGCCAACCTTGGCTTCGGTCAGTTTAAACGAGGCCCTGAAATAGGTTTCACCGGTTTGTTCATCCGTCAGAGGCACAGGATAGATGGATTGCAGGCGTCCTTCGACCTTACCGAAACGTCGGGCATCGAATGTGTCTACGCTTACTGAAACCGGCTGTTCCAACTCAACATGGCCGACCTCGGAATTTGCGATACGTGCTTCTACGACCAAAGCGCGACGGGTCGGCAAAATCTCAAAAATCACTTCGCCCGGCGCGATGACTTCCCCTGGGTTAGGATATGTTATCGCCTGAATAATTCCACGTGCTGGGGCAGAAATACGCAGTGCCGACAATTTTGAGTTTACGACGTCCAGCGATATCTCCAACTCCACGCGCTTTTGCTCAAGTTCGGCCCATCGAGTTAGCACCTCATCTCGCAACGCCAGGGTTTCTTCAACTTTGGCTGCACGGGCCAGCATCAATGCGCTCTGGGCTTCGGCAAGGCGCACCCGGGCGTCCGATGCAGCCGCGCGAACCGCGTCCACTTCATCCTCTTCCTCAAGGAAATCGCTCAGGGATTTTAGACCCTGCGTCCGCAGCTGCGCATATCTCTCCAGAATCTCCTCTTTCTTTCGAACGCGGGCCTGAGCGAACTGCGTGGCCCGTGTCAGGATATCCAATGTCCCCTCTTGCTGCTTGATCGTGGCCAGCTGAATGCGTTGGCCTTCAGCATAAAGGTCCAACCTTGCCGCTGCAGAAATCAGGCCCTTGCCTTTGAGCGCATCAATTTCCGCCTTGTCAGGCACAGCTTCGCGATCCAATACCGCCAGTACAGCGGACGCTGTGGCCAAGTCTCGCTGAACCGCAGCAAGCTGGCCCGACGTGACGTCTCTTTCCCGCGTCAGATCCGGGTGATGCAGTTCAACCAGTAAATCCCCCGCCTCAACCAACTGGCCATCGCGGACATGAACAGCCCGGACAATGCCGCCAGGCATCGTTTCGATTTGTGGATACGCGCCAACTGGCAGGATCGTCCCTGGGGCGCGGGTTACCTGGGGAACAGTAGTTTGCCCTGCCAGAACCACCAAGCATCCAACCATGGCCGAAACCGCAAGCGAGAGGAAGGCCGCAAATCTAGGCCGCCGCATTCGGCGCCTCCAATTTGCACGTTGCATTGGACCGGACGTGTCACGTTTCTTTGGACCTGATTTCACTGTGCCCTCCCAAGCGTTTTCAATACGGCCTGAAGTCTCTTGCGCCCCGCATCACCAGCGCTGTTCACGACAACCTTGTCGCCATTCAGAAAGATGAAACGGTCGGCGATCTGCATGAATGAGCGATCCGCCGTTGCGATTATCACAGTCCTGCGCCCTTGCTGCGCGCGAATCCAGTTTCTGAAACACATCCGTCGATGATCAGACAGGCCGTTGGTTGGCTCGGAAAACAGATAGACCGAAGAAGGGCGCGCCATGCTGCGTGCAAGAACCAGCGACTTTAAGGTTGCCGATGGCATCTGCGCCAGGTCACTGTCGGTCAAACGAGTGTCGATGCCGTCTGGCAGAAGACCTTGGTCATCCAGCAAATCCATATCAGTCAAAGCAGCTATAATATTGTCATCATTGAGAGACGGCGAGGCCAATCGAAAATTCTGGGCGACGGTGCCGTAGAACATCGACATGTCGTAAGTGGCGTAGGTTATGGATTTACGCAATTCGTCCCTAGCAATTTGACGAATGTCGATGCCGTCATGTTCAATCGTACCTGCCAGAGGCGCGTAAAGGCCGTCGATCAGATCCAGCACCGCTGTGCGACCGGCCGCATCGCTGCCCATGACCAGCACCACTTCGCCCGGATCACAGTTGAAACTGGCTTGCGAAAGGACAGGCGCGTTCAAAGGGTCCGGCCGGTACGTGACCGAAGAAAACGCAATCGCGCCGCTTAATGTTTTTTGATGCGTTTGTTCCAGCCCCACCTCGATCTCCACGCCAAGACTAAGGACACGATCCGCCTGATTTCGACTGCTTCGGAAGGAAAGGATCTGGGGGAAGCTGGAATACAGAGACTGAATCGGCGCCAGAATTTTGGACACCAACGCAATCGAGGCGATCAACGCGCCAAAGCTGATATCACCGCGCAACGCGCCATGCGCACACAAGATGATGGCCCCCATCGTCGCAAGTGCCGTAACGGATTGAACCAATGATTGCGCAAGCGCCTGAAACTGACGGCTGCGGCGCGCGGCCGCTTCTGCGCGCTCTGCAAGCGGCATGCAGCGGTCCAACCATTGGTTTTGCATCCCCAGATTTGCAATGGCCCGCTGGTGAAGAATAGCGTCCTGAACGCCCGACTGGCTAGCGGCGGCGGCCTCTGTCGTTTTTTGATCCAACCGTTTTTGATGTGGGATGATGATTGCGCCAAGCAAGACAAGAAAGACCGCCAAGCCGAGCGTCAGCAGCGCGACCTGCGGTGCGAGATATGCAAGGACCGCAAAGGAAATCACCACGAATGGCAGATCCAGAAGGGTCGTCATGACCTGCCCGGTAAATGCATCGCGCAACGATTCGAATTGGCGAAAACGCGATAGCTGTTGGTTTACATCCGTTTTCCCGAGCTGGCTCAGCGGCAGTGACATCAGTTTGCGAAACAGCGCAATCATCAACTGACGCTCTCCACGCCAGCCAACATATGCCAACGCCCGCGTGCGCGCATGGCGGAAGCACAGGTCTGACGCACCCACAATCACCACACCGATCATCAGCGAAACCAGCAAACTAACAGAACCCGACGGGATGACCCGCTCATAGATGCCCATGATCAGCAATGGCGCCATAAGCCCCAGAACGTTGGACAACAACGAGGCGATCAGCAGCCAGGGCAACATCGGGCCTAATTCTGCGAATGCCGAGCGGACAGATGTGAACCGCCTGTCTGTCTGGTGATGCGTGAAGCGGTCGATCCGGATGACGGTGCACCATCGGCGGCCGGGCTTGAGGTGGTTCAGATCTGGGTTCAGATCTTCGCTGATTTGCAGCGTGCCACCTATCCGATCCAACGCAAGGTAGCAGGCACCATTGTCCGGTATTATCAATGCCGGGCATTCGTGATCCGTGATCTCACGTTCACGACATCTGATCTGCGTGTAGGGGATATGGAGGTTTTCCAACGTCTCGAAAATGTCAACCGGGTGGAGCCGATCCAGCACGTGCGGAAACGCCTCAAGCAGCCGGTCTTCACTATTGCGCCACCCACCCGCCGAAAGCAGTCTAAATAGCATCCCGCTTGCAATCTGAGTGTTCATTACGGTCATGCAGCACCCTTTTTCCAGGCTTCCGCGGCAGTGCGTTCAAGATCTGCGTCCACCGCCCATGCCGCCAGATCTAGGGCGTTTGAAGAACTTAAGCGAACGCACTTGTCCGTTATCTTCCTCATCCGAGGGTCCGGGCTTGCAACAAATATCGTGGGCCGCGGTGACACGGATTGGAGGTAATCCGCCAAAGCTTGGCGTTCCGTTGTATCTAGAACCGCTGTTGGTTCATTCATCAAAAGCACCCGCGGCCGCAGCGCCAAGGCCCGTGTCAATGCAATGAGATGCCGGTTCACCGGGTCGGCCTCAAACCCGGTTCCGGTGTTAAGCTGGGTTGCATAACCCATGGGCAAACGGTGAATGCGTTTCTC
The DNA here is from genome assembly GCF_059609805.1 of Ruegeria sp. YTSC004. Lineage (NCBI taxonomy): Bacteria > Pseudomonadati > Pseudomonadota > Alphaproteobacteria > Rhodobacterales > Roseobacteraceae > Ruegeria > Ruegeria sp. YTSC004. Next base: position 236,589 of record NZ_JBXWMJ010000006.1, on the reverse strand, counting down.
TAGCCCAAGGGCGAGGGCAACTTGCTTGGCGCGATCAACGGTCTCTGCGTCACCAAAAGCGCTGATGTTTTCAAGCAGTGTTCCCGACAGGATCGCGGGCTCGGCTTCGAGCGCAACCAGCGCGTCCTGCCCGCGCCACCCGATCAACTGTGATGCCCGCAAGCCGCCAATGAACAATCTACCCTTATCTGGCTCTCGCTGCCCCGTCATTGCGTCAAACAAAGCTGCGACCATCCAGCTTTCTTCGGGCTCAATCAAAACGCCATGCCCTTGCTCCACCTGAAAGTTGAGGGGCAAGAAAGCTCTCCCCTTTCCTTTTAAACGGCGCATGGACAAACCGGACACCTTGATCTGACCCAAGTGATCGCAGGAAAGCCCTGCACTTTGCCCGATTTCAAGCTGTTCCATTTCGTTCAATCGTGCTTGTGAAATGGCAGAGTTTTCCGACTGAACCCACATCGCCATGAGTTTGGTCAAAGGCTGGATAATTCGGCCATTCAACAGCATGCAGGCAGCCAATTCGGCGATACCGATCAGGTTGATGATCACCAAGTAGGCCCCCAGCAGCCCCATCGCGGCAACAGTCATCTGCGAGAAAATGGCTCCAAAGCTTTGTGCGAAGCTCGAGAAATGGATCAGCTTTTTGCTGATATCGACGGTCTGATCTTCAAGCAATTCAAAGCGGCGGGCCATTTGTGGCTCCATCCGGTTTGCCTTGACCGTGGGCATGTTCGACAAAATCTCGGACAAGAACGCGTATCGGTGTGTGTCTAAGGACTTGCGGTGCTTGAACAGAGCCCACTGCCCCCGCTTCATGACCGCTGCGAAGATGATCACAACGCAGGCCGCGCCCAATGGCACCAAAATCAGCCACCCCCCGATCAATCCGATCAAAATCGCAAACAAGACCGTAAAGGGCAGATCAATCGAGAGTGTTTGCCCTTGCCCCGAATGGTAGTCCCGCAACTGGCCGATAGCTGCGTAGCGTTCCACATAATTACTGGCGGGTTCGCGCGAGAAAGCCAAAGAATTCGCGTTCAGAACTTTGGTCATAAAGCGGCGGTAATTCCAGACCGCTGCCCCCTCAGCCGTGGTTGTCAAAAGGACGGCACGGCACTGTCTCAGCATCAGCTCCATACCGGCACCGATCACCAGTGCCACCGTCAATACGCGCAGCGTGTCTGTAGACTGAAATGGGATAACCCGATCGAATATCAGCAAGATGGAAATCGGCGTCAAAAGCGACAGAACATTCATAGTCAGAGAGGCAACCCAAAGCGGGATATCAAAGTGAGGAGCCGAAATGCGACCAACAAATCCACGCGGTTCCATGATGCTTTCCACCCCCTTGGTCATTTCAGCAGGAGTGGTCGGTTTCCGTTTAAGACCCGTAAATTCCCCGGCGCATCTTGCCTAGGATTTACCTTTAAATTTAAACGCTTAGTTACCAAATATCGACGGACACGTGTTACCAAATTCGGTGAATCAGTTGTTGTTTGGGGAATTGTGCGATGGGTAAACAAGAGAACGACCTGAATTTTCACACAAGGTCCGCACAGGCGGATATGGACGAACAACACGAGATCGCCTCTCATCTTTCCCGCAATGTTGTCGGGCCAAGCGAAGATCCGACGCGCAGTTCGTTACACACAGGCCAACAGTTCTCTGGGACAATGGAACCTAGCACTCGGAGCGAAGGTGCCCCGGAAGAGTTGAACCCACGCACCGTGCATGCACAACAATCCGGCAACGTCACAAACGCTGATCCTGTCGCCCACACTTTGCATTCAACGAGCTCGTCGGCTGGGTCAATTGCACAGAACCCCAAGGCAGAGGCGACGGAAATTGACGAAAGCGCCGCCGGAATGGAAACATTCCGTGCTGCAATTTCAACGCCCCAAACAACCGAAGGTGTGGCAAAAACCCATGTAAGCGGTCCGGCCTCTCGTCCAGAGCCGCCAAGCGTACCCAATCTGGATGCAGCGCCGGCAGTTTCAACCGACACACAGACCGAAAACAACCCGCCACAAGAGGCCACTCTGGAGAACACATCTGTTGCGGAGAACGCCAATGGCGCGGTGATCGGAAACATTTCCATCGTGGACCCGGATGCATCGGACACGCACAACATTGACATCTCAGACGACCGTTTGGACATCGTTGACGGCAAGTTGCAGCTAAAGCCTGGCATTGTTCTGGACCATGAGGAAGCGGCACAGATTGAGGTCGACGTCACAGTCACAGACTCTGGCGGGGCCAACCTGACCGAGCGTTTCATCGTGGACGTTCAGGATGTGAACGAGGGTCCGACAAGCCTTGTGCTGGATAACACTTCTGTCGCCGAGAACGCCAGTGGCGCAGTGATCGGGAACATCTCCATTGTGGACCTGGATGCGTCGGACACGCACAGCATTGACATCTCAGACGACCGTTTTGACATCGTTGACGGCAAGTTACAGCTAAAGCCCGGCATTGCGCTGGATCATGAAGAAGCGGCGCAGATAGAGGTCGACGTCATCGTCACGGATGCTGGCGGGTCCACCCTGACCGAGCGTTTCACAGTAGACGTTCAGGATGTGAACGAGGGTCCGATACGTCTTGTGCTGGACAATACCTATGAAAACCTCATTCAGAATGGCAGTTTCGAAGAATTTGACTTGGATAAAGGCAGGTGGAAAGGCTTTGGCTCGGATGAAAGCGGGTCCTGGCAAGACGCGCATGGGATGGAAATCTGGGATCATTTAGGCGGTACGAGTGCATCCGATGGCGATCAGCTGCTCGAGATGGATCATGGTCGGGGCATCGACAGTATTTCCCAGGTCGTCCAGACAGAGGATGGTCAACTCTATGATCTGGGCGTTGACCTGCGTGAGCGTCTAGCAGGTGGAACCGATACGGTCGAGGTCTATTGGAACGGCAATCTGGTGGCGGAGCTGGACCCGCAATCCGCAGATTGGGAAACGTTCCAGCTGCAGGTCGTTGGGACCGGACAAGACACGCTGGAACTGCGCGAACCTGAGGGACAGAATGATACCTACGGTGCCTTGGTTGATAACATCACACTGACCGCCGCAGAGCTGACCGTAGCCGAAAATGTTGATGGGGCCGTTGTCGGGCAGCTCAGTTTTGAGGATCCGGATCAGGACGACACCCATAGGTTCGAAATCTCGGATGACCGGTTCGAAGTCATCGGTGGTCAACTGCGTCTGAAACCCGGTGTTGCGTTGGACTATGAAGAGGCATCCTCGGTCACCGTTGATGTCACGGTGATCGACGCAGGCGGGTTGCGTCACTCCGAAAGCTTTACTGTCAATGTGGCGGATACGGACGAGATGACGTTTTCGTCAGGGTTTCACGCCAAATATTTCGACGTTGATCATCGTCTTTCCAAACTGGAAGACATCAACTGGACCGCAGAACCGACCCATGAAGAGGTTACGTCCGAAATCAACTACGCTAACGGTCACGACACATTTTGGGATGGAGGCGCGAAAGACACGTTCGGCGTCCAGATCAATGGCAGCATCGAAGTTGAGCAAGGCGGAACATTCACTTTCTTTCTGGGCGCCGATGATGGGGCGATGTTGGTAATCAACGGCCAACAGGTCGTTGAAAATGACGGGCTGCACGGGTTTCGAACTCGAACAGGTGAAATTGAGCTTGAACCGGGAACACATTCGATCGAAATCCGATACTTCGAAAATTGCGGCCGGGCTGGACTGAAGCTTGAATGGGAGGGCCCAGGTCTTGACGAACGTGAGGTGGTTACAGCCCCAGACGTGTCCGCGGCCCAAACCGTTTCGGGCGTGCCACTTGCCATTGGTGTGGATATGGGAACGCTCAGCGTGACCGATGAAACCACGTTCGAACTGACAGGTCTGCCGACTGGAACAATTGTCGAGGCTGGCGGAATCGCATTCGCGGCAAATGTGGACGGGATCGCAGAGATGGAAGGCTGGCAAGGTGAGATGATCACCATAACACCGCCGCCAGAATTTGCGGGAACAGTCGAAGCAGCCCTGCATCATTCTACGCCGACCAGTGAAAACAGCAGTCACGACGGCGTACAATACCTGACTTTCGAAGTAACTCAGGCTGACCTGCCCTCACCAGATGCCAAAATTGTGGGCGGGTTCCGCGCAAGTTATTTTGACATGGACAACAGGTTGTCAAAGCTGGACGACATCGACTGGTCCGCTGACCCGACGCAACAGGAATTTGTGCCTGAAATCAATTTTGATAACAGTCGCAACTCATTCTGGGAAGGCGGTTCAAGGGATACGTTTGGGGCAAAACTCGAAGGTAAAATCACAATAGAAGAAGGCGGCTCCTACACTTTTTTTGCCGGTGCGGACGATGGCGTAGCACTCTTCGTCAACGGCGTTAGGATCGTGGACAATGATGGTCTGCATGGGTTCCGAACGCGGTCCGGAAAAATCGACCTGGAACCCGGCACTTATGATATCGAAGTTCGGTATTTTGAGAATTACGGTCGTGCAGGATTGAAATTGGAATGGGACGGGCCGGACACAACGGGGCGCGAGCTTTTGCAAGCTGACCCAGACCCATATGTCAGCGAAAACGGGACGATCGAAGTCGCAATCGAGATGGACCAAGCAAGTGATCAGGCTGCTGTATCTTTAGAAGGGCTGCCACCAAATACTTTGCTGATCAGCGGTGAGGATTCACTGATGACAGATGGCGGCTCTGCGGATCTATCTGGCTGGGATCTCGACTTTCTTGAGATTTCCCCGCCCCCAGGATTTCAAGGCGCAATCGAAGGGGAAATCTTGGTGACGGACACCGGATTTAACGGGGCGCAATTGACTTCAGTGACTTCCTTTGCTCTGGACGTCGGGCAAACAGATGAAATCGCAAAAGACCTTGCCCCTGATCTGTCCGAAACGCTTGCTGCAACAACACTGGTTGAACCGCCCGCGCCGTGGCACTTGGATTTTGCGCAAAGTGACGCGGAAACCGGCGGCGATGTTATGGCCGAAGCGGTAGTGACCAACCCGGGCTCTGAGATCTCGTGTATCCAGACCGAAGCCTATGAGCGCATTGATTGGTAACAGCACTCAGCTATGTTTGCGGGCCACGATCCAAGTTGGGTTATAGGTCAGGGGCACGCCATCATCATCGCCAAAGTGTCGGATATATTGTTCCGAGAATTGGGCAAGACTGGTTTTGGTCCAGACCTTCTGCGCGCGCCCGTTGACCCCAGTTCTTCGAAGGTGATTGAGAACGTCTCGGGGCGTATCAAAGCGCAATGCAGAGAGAATTTCGCCGCAACTGATAATCTCTAACTGGCCTTCGACCGCCGCGGCCAAATCTTCAGATCGGCACAGGCCCGGCGCTTTGGCTGTGGAGCCGACTTTCACCAGCTCCCGGTACTGTTCTGGTCCAAAGCCTGAAACCGCCAACCACCCTCCAGGAGCCAATGCGTTGGCCGCCTTTTGCAAGAAGGCTGCGGGATCAAACAGCCATTGGATCATGGATGCGGAAATGACCAAATTGGGTTGAGATGGCCATTCAACAGTTTTGGCATCACCACACAAAAAGTCCGCGCCGACCGCTGTTGCGGTCTCAGCCGCTTCGGGCGACAGGTCATTGACCGTCAACTGACCAATGTCGAATGCGCTACACACCCGATGCGTGAGGTGGCCGGTACCACACCCAAATTCCAAACCGGCCGGGAAACGGTCCGGCCCGCCGCCGGCCCGCATCTCATGGACCAGCCGATCCGCGATTTTGGCCTGCTGGCTCGCTGATCTGTGGTAGCTGCGGAAACTGCGACTGAAACTGCGCTGGACGCGGTCTGCGATCTGTACGTTCATGCGGCCCACTCCTGCCAGTTCTGACCGTCGCGAAACGGGACATGCGGGGTGGCAATACCACGCACGGCAGATTGTTGGTGCGCCCATGCCGCCTCTTGCGCCGGCGTTGGGATAATTCGGTCCCGCTGGGGGATCCAAATCCGGTCAAACGCCACCTCGGGTGCGCCACCACGGTCGATCACGGCGTGAAGCTCTGCCTGCGCAGCCTCCAGATCAATTTCGGGAACCGGCCCGTTCAATCCGGCGCGGCGACAGAACTTTGCGAAACTGGCTGCGGTCAGGTTTTCCGCCGTGGCGCGGATCATATCCGGTGCGATGCCACGCTCGGGGTCAGCCGGACATAGCGTGCCGCTGACGGCAATCAGCCGATCGGGACAAAATCCAGTTTGCGTCAGCCAGTGGCCCGCAGATGCGACACCAAAAGAAAAGGCAATCAGATTGACCCGGTCATATTGCGCAATATCAGGCAGAGGATCGTCAAGGTGGCGGAAGTCGTCGACGAATAGCACATCACCGCGCCCTGAAAGCCCAGCAAAAGGCGCAGCCCCCAGCGCCCAACCGCCAAAGATCAGGATCAATTCATCCGTTCCGGAATGCGATAACCACCGCTGTTTCATGACATGCCTTTGACGAGCGAGATCATGGCCGATGTTACACGGCTCAATTCATTCGCAGAGATGATGTAAGGCGGCATGCAATAGATGTTGCGGGCAAACGGGCGCAACCAAACGCCGGTATCGGGTGCCAGCGCATGCGCAACCGCGGGATCAGCCCATTGCTCCATTTCAATGACCCCGATCGCGCCAAGCACGCGCACATCGGCAACGCCTGGCAATTCACGTGCGGGGGCAAGTTCTTGCTTGATCTGGTCGGCGATCGCGTGCACTTCGGCGCGCCAATCTCTGACCGATAGTTGGTCCAGACTGGCCACCGCGGCAGAACAGGCCAGCGGGTTGGCCATATAGGTCGGGCCATGCATCAGAACGTTTGCTTCGCTTTCGCCAATTCGGCGCGCGACATCTTCAGTCGTGGCGGTCGCGGCCAGAGTAATATGTCCGCCTGTCAGCGCTTTGCCCATGCAGATGATGTCAGGAACCACTTCGGCATGACGCATCGCGAACAGTTCGCCCGTGCGACCAAACCCAGTCGCGATTTCGTCAAAAATCACAAGAATTCCGTACGCTTTACACAGGTCTTGCGCGCCTTTTAACCACTTGGGGTGATAGAAATACATGCCACCCGCGCCCTGCACCACAGGCTCAAGGATCAGGGCCGCGATCTGATCGGTCTTGGCTTCCAGCAGCTCAGCCAGTGCATCCAGCCCATTCAGGGTTGGATCATCCGTCCATTCCTGATCAAACGATATCGGTGGGCGGGGCAGGAAATGTTGGATCGACAGCGCGCCGCTGAACAGCCCATGCATCCCATTCTCGGGGTCGCAGACGCTCATCGCTTTCCATGTGTCCCCGTGGTATCCGCCGCGAATGGTCGCAAATTGCGTGCGCCCCGTGTGACCCAGCGCCATCTGATACTGCACAGCCATTTTCAAGGCGACTTCAATCGCGACCGATCCGCTATCGCTGTAGAAAATGCGATCCAGCCCGTCAGGCAACAGCTCGACCAGCTTGCGACCCAGTTCAATAGCGGGTCGATGCGTCAGGCCACCGAACATGACATGGGGCATTTGCCGCAGCTGTTCCTGCATCGCAGCAGTAATGGCCGGATGACGATGCCCGTGCACCGCACACCACCACGACGACATAGCATCGATCATCCGAGTGCCGTCTTCCCGGGTCAGCCATACCCCTTCGGCCTCGGTGATCAGATGCATCGGACCGGGGTTCAGAACATTAGTATAGGGATGCCACAGGTGGCGGGCATCAAACTCCAGAGCGGTCACAAAGCTCTCCGAATTGTTGCTGTGTCAATCGCATCGAAAGCATCCGACAGCGTTTCTCCCGACAGGGTTTCAAGATACGGCAAGCGTCCCAAATGGGTAACCTGACACATCTCGGCGATGGTCTGTTCAACCTCTGGCTCAGCGTCGCCTACAAACGCTACGCCGACGACGTTGCAACCTGCTCCCCGCAAAGCCATCAGGGACAGGCTTGTGTGGTTGATCGTACCCAATGCGGTCCGGGCCACCAGAACCACGGGCGCCCGCCACACCGAGATGACATCAAGGAAAAAGGTCTTGCGGTTCAGCGGCACCATGATCCCGCCTGCCCCCTCGACGACCAGGGGTCCGTTGACCTGAGGCAGCGCAAGCCGATCCGGCGAAATCTCGACGCCTATGTCTTCGGCCGACAAATGTGGTGAGGCTGGCATGTTCAGGCGATAGGCTTCCGGCAAAATTACAGCACCGGAAAGCGCCGCGACGGTTTCTGTGTCCGTTGCATCCTCAAGCCCGGATTGCACCGGCTTCCAATAGGTTGCGCCAAGCGCGGCCGTCAGGCCCGCAGCAAAAACCGTTTTTCCGACACCAGTGTCGGTGCCTGTGACGATTACAGCGCTCATGCCGCCTCGGTCTGTTGATGCGCCAGTGCTTCGAACAGGGCGCTTATGTCATCCTTGCCCACGTTGCCGGTGATCGACACGCGCAGGCGCGACGTGCCCCGTGGCACGGTCGGCGGCCGGATACCACGGACATCAAAACCTTTGGCCTGTAACGTTGCGGCCATTTCCATGGTTTTGGCGTCATCGCCCAAAATTATGGGGATAATCTGGCTGTTCAGCGCCTCTTGGGGTGTTCCGATCTGACGTGCAACGGCATGCGCGTGGCGGGTGCGGGACAGGGCGTTCAGGGGCAGCGAACTATCTGTTTGAAGATGCTGCAGAACCACGCGAACAAGGGCCGCATTGAGCGGAGATGGGGATGTCGCAAAGATAAACGGGCGCGCGCGGTTGATCAATGTTTCGATCAACACCCGCGGGCCACAAATCAGCCCTCCAGAAACCCCCAACCCTTTGCCGCATGTGTGCAAAGTCAGCAACTCAGCCTTGAGGCCATGCGCCAGACCCTTTCCGTTCGGGCCAAATACTCCGGTCGCATGAGCCTCATCCACGATCAATATGGCACCGTGTTCACAGGCCAGATCAGACAGCGCAGCCAAGGGCGCAATGTCGCCCTCCATGGAATAGATGCTTTCCACGGCGATCCAGATTTGACCAGACCCGCCTTTTGCCAGCCACGCCTCAATGGCCAGACGCGCTGCGGTCACGTCATTATGAGCAAAGGCACGTGTTTGGCCACGTCCCATCCGCATGCCTTCATGCGCGCTTGCATGAACCAAAGCATCGTAAAGGATCAGATCTTCGGCGGCAGGAAGGGTCGAGAAAATCGCCTGATTGGCCTGGAATCCTCCGCCCATGAACAAAGCAGCCTCAGCATCAAAAAAGGCGGCGGCCTCGTGTTCAAGCGCCTCATGTTCGGGATGATTGCCCCGCAAAAGACGGGAACCACCGGATCCCAGCGGCACGCCCTGCGCCAATGCCGTTTGCGCGGCAACGCGAAGGAATGCCGATTGCGCCAAACCTAGGTAATCATTGGACGCAAAGTCCAGACCGCGCCGTGATGCCAACACCCGGCGACGGTGCCGGGTGTCCAACAGTTCAAGCATCGAGTTCAATCGACTCAGTGCTATCATTCAGCAGCATCCAAACAGGATTTTTCGGCCGATGTTTCCGCCTGCAACCCAAGCTTGGCAAACAATATGGCATCAGTGTCTTCTTCGGGGTTTTCTGCCGTCAAAAGCGTTTCACCAACAAAGATCGAGTTCGCACCGGCGAAGAAGCACATGGCCTGCAATTCCTCACTCATATCGCTGCGCCCTGCGGACAGACGAACATAAGACTGCGGCATCATTATCCGCGCCACGGCTATTACCCGCACAAAGTCGATCGGGTCGATGGGCTTCGCGTCTGCCAATGGTGTGTCTTCCTGCGGCATCAGCATATTGATCGGCACTGAATCCGGCGCCGGGTTCATATTGGCCAAAGTGACAAGCATATCGACCCGGTCCTGAACCTCTTCGCCCATTCCGAGGATACCGCCGGAACAGACTTTGATACCCGCTTCCTGCACACGGTTCATCGTGTCAATCCGGTCCGCAAAGGTGCGTGTGGTGATGACTTCGGGATAATACCGCTCGGACGTGTCGATGTTGTGGTTATAGTAATCCAGCCCCGCATCGCGCAAACGGACCACCTGTTTGTCGTCCAGCATGCCAAGGGTCATACATGTTTCCATCCCCATCTCGCGCACGCCTTCGACCATGGCAACAAGGGCATCCATATCCCGGTCTTTGGGTTCGCGCCACGCAGCGCCCATGCAGAACCGGGTTGCCCCACCGTCGCGAGCCTTGCGCGCTTCGGTCAGAACGCGCTGAACCTCGATCAATTTGGAGGCCGACAGCTTTGATCCGTTCCGCGCCGATTGCGAGCAATAGGCACAATCCTCGGCGCATCCACCGGTTTTGATCGACAATAGTTTGGATGTCTGAACCTTGTTGGGATCAAAGTTTTCGCGGTGCACAGTCTGAGCGCGAAACAGCAGATCCATCAACGGAAGGTCATACAACGCTTGGGCAGCTTCGCGGGACCACAGCGGGGAGGTGTTTTTCATTTTATAGATACTTTTCGAAAACTCTCATGGCTGCGCATACTTTTATAGATAAAGATCGTTATCACAACCAGATTCTACCATCTGCGTCACTCAGGCGGAAAAACGCGGATGCTTGCAATGGTCCGCTGTGCCAACGCCGCTTCAGCAAACGATGCGGAACATTCTATCCCAATGCGGCTGCCGCCATTTCCGCAATATGCACCGCGCGAAAATCAACCGTCTCAAATCGACACATGTTGCCATGATTGGGTAAGCAGATCACAATGGGCATCAGTACCAAACATTCCCGCATGCGCCGCGCCGCTGCAAACGCGTTGGATACCAGTGTCACACGGTTGTTTTGTAAGTTATGCAGAAGGCGCGTTAGCCAACATATTGAAAGGTTCCGAATGACCTCCTCCAACCATTTTTCGATGTCTCGCCGCCAGTTCCTTGCCACAACCACGGCCAGCGCCGCCGCAATCACCCTGCACCCTTTTTCGGCCGCCGCTGCCGACAATCAGGCGCATCTTCGGATCATGGAAACCACCGATATCCATGTGCATGTCTTCCCTTATGATTACTACGCAGACAAGCCGCGCGATACGGTAGGCCTGTCGCGCACCGCATCGATCATCAATGACATTCGGTCAGAGGCAACCAACTCGTTGCTGGTGGATAATGGCGACTTTTTGCAGGGCAACCCGATGGGCGATTACATCGCTTATGAGCGTGGTATGAAAGAAGGCGACAGCCATCCGATCATCGCCGCATTCAACACCGTAGGCTATGACGCCGCTACTTTGGGCAACCACGAGTTCAATTACGGTTTGGATTTTCTGGAAAAGTCACTCGCCGGCGCTGATTTCCCTGTCGTGTTGGCCAACGTCGCCAAAAAACAGGGTGCAGGGCCACGCGATGATAAGACCCTGGTCAAGCCTTACGCCATTCTGGACCGGGAAATTGAAATGGGCGACGGCAGCAAGCATCCAATCAAGGTCGGCGTCATTGGCTTTACACCACCTCAGATCATGAATTGGGATCGCAAGCATCTGGAAGGCAACGTTCAGGCCCGAGACATTGTCGATACGGCGAAAGCCTATGTACCAGAAATGCAAGAGCAAGGCTGCGACCTGATCATCGCCCTGTCGCATTCGGGTATCGGTGAGGCAGACCATGCCAACGGGATGGAGAACGCCTCAGTCGCGCTGGCTGGCGTCGATGGCATCGACGCGCTGGTCACAGGCCACAATCACCTGGTCTTCCCTTCGCCCACCTTCGCGGATCGTCCAGGTATCGACGTCGAAAAAGGTACCTTGCTGGGCAAACCAGCGGTCATGGGCGGTTTCTGGGGCTCGCATCTGGGTCTGTTGGACCTGCTGCTGGAACGCGACGGGAACGAATGGCGCGTCGTAACAACGACGTCCGAGGCGCGCCCGATCTCAAAGCGCAACGAAGATCGCTCAATCACTGCGCTGGTTGGCGACGACCAGACCGTGCTGGATTCGGTTGCCAAAGATCACGACGAAACACTGGCATATGTTCGCCGCGCCGTAGGGAAGACGTCCGCGCCTTTGCACAGCTATTTCGCGCTCGTCGCGGATGATCCGTCGGTGCAAATCGTGTCGATCGCACAAAAATGGTATGTTGAAGAGATGATGAAGGGCACCGAGCACGAGGGGCTGCCCATCCTATCAGCCGCAGCCCCGTTCAAGGCCGGTGGCCGTGGTGGGCCAGAGTATTATACCGATGTTCCAGTGGGCGATGTGGCAATCAAAAACGTGGCTGACCTGTATCTCTATCCGAACACCGTGCGGGCGGTCCGCGTGAACGGGGCACAGGTCCGGGGTTGGCTGGAGCGTTCGGCAGGTATGTTCAATCAGGTTGAGCCGGGCTCGGCCGACGCAATTCTACTGAACCCGGAATTCCCGTCCTACAACTTTGATGTTATGGACGGCGTGACCTATCAGATCGACCTGTCCCAGCCCTCGCGATTTGGACCAAAAGGCGAAGAGGTGAACCCAGATGCGGCTCGGATTGTGAACCTTTCCTTCAACGGCACGCCGGTTACGGATGATATGGAGTTCATCATCGCCACCAACAATTACCGCGCGTCTGGCGGTGGGTCCTTCCCGGGCGCATTGGGTGACACGATTGTTTTCGAGGCCCCAGACACCAACCGCGACGTCATCGTGCGTTACATTGTCGAACAGGGCACAATCGATCCAAAGGCGGACGCCAACTGGTCCTTCGCCCCGCTCGCAGATACCACGGTGCTTTTCGAAACCGGCCCCAAAGCGCGCGACTATATGAGCGACGTCAATGGAGTGGTGATCGAAGACGCCGGCGAAGGCGCCGATGGTTTCGCCGCGTTCCGCATCAAGCTTTAAACGCCAGAACTTATAAACCGACCGTCACCCCGACCAATGGGTGGCGGTCGCGCACCAAAGATGACGAATTATTCGATCACTTAAAACCGGGCTTTGGAAAAATCAGTCAAGTTCACCGCTTTCTGACATCAAAATCGCCAGCGGTCGTGTAGAATGGATTTGCGACAAGATGATCATCACCACGGCAGTCAACGGTATCGCCAATATGGTGCCTGCCAGACCCCACATCGCGGTCCAGATCGTCAGCGAAAACAGCACCATAAACCCGCTCAGGTTCACCGAATTTCCGACCAGGCGGGGTTCAAGGAAGTTTCCGACAAACAGCTGAGCGGCCATGAGCGCGATCAGCGCGACACCGGCGTGCCAGATGCCGCCGAATTGCACGAGGCTCAGCATGACGGGAAACAGAACGCCAACAATGGAACCCAGGTATGGGATATAGTTCAAAAGGCCGATCAATATGGCCCAGAACATTGCGAACTCGATGCCAAGCAACAACATGATCACATATGAGATCACAGCCAAAATGACGTTGATCAGGGTCTTTGCGCTTAGGTAGCTGCCGATTTTCTGGTTTATCTGGGCGACAATTTGCAGCGACCGGTCAGCTGTTTCAGCATCACCCAAAGCCTTTCTAACTTTTTCCGGCATATCGTCCAGATCGGACAGGATGAACACAATATAAAGGATTGTCATTAACATGACCGTCCCGAAACCCTGCACTGTGGAAAGCGTCCCCTGCACAAAACCCAAAACATCGAACTTGCCAGCAATCGTCTGCTCGATCGTGGACCAGTCTGGCAGTTTTTTGACACCCAAAATCGCCATTGCCGAGTCAACCAGCGCTTTTAGGTTGGTTTGGTAACGCGGGATATTCTGGGCGACCGCTTGCGCGTTTGCCTCAAGAAAAACCCCTATCAGAATCAGCGTTAGAAATATGGCAAGCAGTGCAAGTAAACGGCGCCCGCGGCGTGGAATGTGGCGCAACCCCGGAACACGGCCGATTGTCGAGGCGGTCGAGTCCAGAATGTATATTCCGATAATGCCCAAAAGCACCGGAAGAAAAATGCTCTTGCCCAGCACCAGCAGCCAGCCGATGACAACAGCGACGATCAGGCCAGATGCAAGTTTTGTCACATTAAACTGCAGCATATCTTCGCTTTCGGTCGGACGTGTGGGTCCTTTTGTGCCGGGTTCTAGGCTTATATTCAACGTCTTTCACGCAATCTGAGCGCCCCGAGCGCAGTGACGGCTACCCGGTGCTGGAGGCGTTTCGCGACCACCGGCAAAACACTGCGCGATTGACATCCATTCGGCAGAAACCGGCCCTTCCACCTTTAGAGATGTATCTGCGATGTTGCGGGTTTGGGCCGAGACTTGCGCAAACTCTACCGCAGGTCCTGTTATCCGATTGTCCCCCGGTTCACCGAACTCCCATAAGGCTCCGGAAGGTGCGGTCAGTTCAAGTCGCGGCATCGCCTCGGGCACAGGTTTGCCGTTGACCTGATAAGCCCAACCAAAGGTATTCACACCCAGAATGACGATGTTCTTGACTCGGTCCTGTTCGACGCGCTCGACACCAAGAACGTCAAAAATCTCTTGCCCGTGTGCCCAAGTCTCCATCTGGCGGGCCGTGATCGACGAGCGTACAGACATATCCGGACCGGCCCATTTCACCCGGTGCTTGGGATCGAGATCGGCCCAACGTGTGCCAATATCTGTGTAAAGTGTCCGCCAAGCATCGCGCAGCTCGTTCCCACGCAGCAAAATCGCTTCGTTCTCGGCTGCGCGCAGCCCTTCGGCATTGGCTTTGACAAACAATGCGCCAATGCGCGCAGCAAATGCGTCGGGGTCCTGAAGCGACAAATCGGCCATCTGGTTCCAATAGTGCAGATGCACCAGAACATCGTTCAGCGTCCATCCCTTGAACTGGGTTTGGTTTTCCCATTGGTCGCCCGAAATATCGGCTAGAATGGCAAACAATGCCTCGCTTTCTTGCAAAAAATCCATTGCCTGTTGCACTGCTTGTTCCCTCGATTTTGTGTTTGCCTGTTCGATGTCCCCGGATGCAGTGCCTGAGCGGCGGTAGCCGACACACACCCAATTCTACCTATGTTTCGTCAATCTCGATCATAACATCCCCCGCCGCCACCTGTTGTCCGATCTCAACGTGTACAGAGGTCACGACGCCCGCAACGGCGGCAGTGATTTGGTGCTGCATCTTCATGGCTTCGAGAACGGCCAGACAGTCGCCATTCGAAACGCTTTGACCAGGTCTTGCCGCCACCTCGACCAGGGCACCCGGCATGGGGGCGGTGACGCGACCGCTAGCGATCGTTCCCGCATCCAATGCACCGGGACGCAGGCGTCGAAACGTCCGGCGCTCGGCGCCGATGGCGATCTGGGCCGTGTCCCGGGTTATGTGTGCGGTGGCGTCGACGGTGTTGTCATTTATGCGTGCCCGGACCTTCCCGCTGCTGCGCTTGATGAACGAGACATCATACGCGTTGCCCTCAACCCATACGGTCCATCCTTCGGGGCGGGCGAGTGCGCGCGTTTGTATCTCTTCGTCAACATAGGCAAGCGTCACGGCGAACGGCGGCAACGCCGCGCTAGACCAACCCAACTGTTCGGCGGATACGTAGCCCGACGCCGCCCTTGCGCGGGATTGATCCGCATCCAACAACAGCGCAGCCGCCAAGGCGATGTCCGGCGCAGTTACCCGGTACGCAAGAAAGCCCCGGGGGTAGGTCCGATCCAAAAATGTTGTCGTTGCATCACCAGCAATGAAATCTCTGTGCTGCAGCACATCTGCAAGAAACCGCGAATTTGTCACCGTTCCCAGCAAAATAGATTCGTTCACAGCCTTGATCAGCCGCGCACGTGCCGTTTCGCGGGTTGGACCATGCGCAATGATCTTTGCAAGCATGGCGTCATAGAAAGGCGATACCTCCTGCCCTTGTTGAATGCCGGAGTCCACACGCACTCCGGGTCCAGTCGCAGCCTGCCAGAAATCAATTGGACCGGTTGCCGGTAGATATCCGTTAGCGGGGTCTTCGGCATAAAGCCGCGCCTCAATGGCGTGGCCGTTCATGGTGACGTCTTCCTGAGAGATCGGAAGGGCGTCACCCTGCGCGACAGCGATCTGTAGCGCCACTAGGTCGATGCCAGTGACCATCTCGGTGACAGGATGCTCAACCTGCAGTCGGGTGTTCATTTCAAGGAAATAGAAAACGCCGGACGGTTCCAATAGGAACTCCACGGTTCCGGCGCCGCGATAGTTCACCGCACGGGCCGCCTCAATCGCCACGGCTCCCATTTTTTCGCGCAATTCTGGCGTCATGGCGGGGCTTGGGGCTTCTTCGATGACTTTTTGGTGGCGACGCTGAATCGAGCATTCCCTTTCGCCCAGATGAATTACGTTCCCGTACCCATCGACAAAAATCTGAAATTCGATATGGCGCGCATCACCGATCGCTTTCTCAAGGATCAATTTGCCGGATCCAAAAGCGTTCTCGGCCTCGGATCTGGCAAGCGCAATCGCCTCAGAAAGAGCGTCGGCGGATTGGACCACGCGCATTCCGCGACCACCGCCACCAGCTGCGGCTTTAACCATAATAGGAAAGCCGATCTTGTCCGCTTCTGTGACCAGAGCGGCATCCGATTGATCATCGCCTTCATACCCCGGAACGCAGGGAACGCCCGCGCCGATCATCAGGCGTTTGGCGACGGCCTTGTCGCCCATCAGCCTGATCGCTTCGGGATCGGGTCCGATAAAAGTCAGACCCGCGGTCTCGACTGCCGCTGAAAAACCCGCATTTTCGGACAAAAACCCATAGCCCGGGTGAATTGCCCCTGCCCCGGCTTTCTGAGCGGCAGCAATGGTCTTTTCTGCGTTCAGATAGCTATCACCAACCGGCCCTTCACCGATCCAAACCGCCTCATCAGCAAGTTCGACATGGGGTGCCCGCGCGTCAGCGGTTGTATAAACGGCCACCGTGCGCAGCCCAAGCGACCGGGCGGTTCGGATGATACGCGCGGCGATTTCCCCACGATTGGCAACAAGAAGCGTGTCGAATGTCATGCCTCAGCCTCTGCTATCTGTCTTGGATGTGGATTTGGTGAGTAATGCAGTATGATCAAAACCTGTGCACCCCGTACGAGCTGGGTTTGACCGTTCGCGCGCGACCCTCAAGGCAGGTTTCAAGGCAAAAACCCAGCACGCGCCGCGTGTCGCGGGGGTCAATGACGCCATGATCGATACACCGGCCCGAGGTATAAAACGCATTTTCCTGTCGTGTGAAATGCGCTGTGATCGCTGCCTTCTGCGCAGACAGTTTGGCTTCGTCGGGGTCGATCCCTTTGCGTTTGAACCCTGCGCGCGCGACCAGTTCCATCGTCCCGGCGGCTTGCTCGCCGCCCATCACGCCCGTTGCCGCATTGGGCCAGGCGAACAGGAAGTCCGGGTCATAGGCGTAGCCGCACATCCCGTAATTGCCCGCCCCGAAACTTGCCCCGACATAGAGCGTGATCTTGGGCACATCGACAGATGTAACGGCCTGAATCATCTTGGCCCCATGTTTGATCATGCCGCTTTGTTCATATTGGGTGCCGACCATGAAACCTGTGATATTGTTCAGAAAGATAAGGGGAGTGTCAGCCTGACCACATAGCTGAATAAACTGCGCGGCTTTGTTCGCGCCTGCGGGGTCCAGTGGCCCGTTGTTTCCAAGAATGCCCACAGCGATACCATTGATTGTGGCCTGCAAACAGACAGTCGCTGAGCAATAGTCGGGTTTGAAATCCTCAAAATCCGAGCCATCCACAATGCGGGCCACGACCTCGCGAACGTCATAGGGAACGCGATAATCGGTTGGAACAAGGCCTGCGATCTCATCCGTATCATATTTCGGAGGCTGCACGTCTTTGCAGCGACGCACAGGCAAGGATTTGTTCCAATCCAGCCGGGCCATCACGTTCCGGGCCATTTCGATACCGTGCGCATCATCCTCGGCCAGATAGTCGACCAGCCCGGATGTGGTGGCATGCATCTCGGACCCGCCCAGATCGCGGTCATTGGCCTTTTCGCCCGTCGCCGCGTGAACCAAGGCTGCACCGGCCAATGCGGCCATACCATTGTTCTTCACGCCGACAACATAGTCTGCAAGGCCTGGCATATAAGCCCCACCGGCGGTTGACGGGCCATGCAGTACCGCGATGTTGGGCAGGCCAGCGGCCGAATGGCGGACCAGATTGCGGAACAGTTTGCCGCCATTGGCCCAGAATTCGACCTTGTACTCCATAAGATTTGCACCGGCGCTTTCGACAAGATGCACAAAAGGCAGGTTCTGTTTCAAAGCCATGTCTTGCGCACTCAGGAAGGCCGCAGCTGACATCTCGACCATCGCGCCGGCCTTGATCCCTGCATCGTCGACGATGATCATGCAGCGCACGCCCGAGATGAAACCGATGCCAATAACCAATGACGCGCCCGGAACCGATTGATCAGGATCGTCTGTATCGACGCAGTAACCCGCCAACCCGTGCAGCTGCAAAAAAGGCATTCCAGGATCCAACAGTTGGGTCAAACGGTCACGGGGTGTGATCTGCCCCCGGGCCTCCATCCGTTCACGCCGTTTCTCTGACAGGGCGACAGGACGTGCTTCAAGCGCGCGCATCTCGTCGACAAGAGCCAGCATATCGGCTCGGTTCTTGGCAAAGCTGCCAGAATCGCGGACGACTTTACTGACAAAACCCATCAGATTTCTCCTCGCTCGGTGTATGAGGATAACTCTGCAGGAATCCTGATCGGTGTGGCCAGCAATATCTGGGCATAACTCTTGCCTTGCGCGTCGTTGCGCAACGAGGCTACGCCACCGCCACCCAGCGCATTGTGCAGCAGAATGTTCATGGAATGCGTTCCTGGAAGAAAGAACCGTTCGACCCTGCCAGATAGGTAGTTAGAAAAAACATCTGCCAGCGTCGCTTCGGTCAGCGCGGCCCAAATGTAGGGCAAAAAGGTAGCATGACGTACAATGACCCCAATGTTTGCGGTGTCGCCTTTGTCCCCAGATCTAGCACAGGCCAAATCTTCCAAAGGGCATGTGATCCACTCGGTCACCTTTTCATCGGCTATTTCCGGGGCTTTTGCCGGGACAGGTTCCGGGTCTTGAGTGGGCGTTTTTGGCGGATTGTATGCGATATCGTCCCCATCCATCGTTACGCAATAGGTCAGCGTGTCGTTTGGCACCAAGAAGGAAAACAGGGCAACGACTGGCGAGGGTTTTGGCCGTCCTCCTCCGGTAAAGATGTGCAACCCCGGCGGTGCGGCCAGTGCGCACCCGGTCATCTCACGCAGGAATACGCCAACCGCGCGGGGGTCGTCGTGTTTCACGGCTGCCTTGAACGAGATCTCTTCGTAATCGCCGTCGCCAGGCCGACCTCCGAAGGTTTCAAACGACACCTCGCGATAGTCGGGAGAACCGATCTGGTGGAGGACAGCGCGCGCACGATCCAACCCCGCTTGGGCAAAAGCCTTCGCCTTTTGTCGTGCCTCACGCCCGTTGATCAGAATCGTAATGCCCGCGCGATAGCCATCCGCCCAGGTGGCGGACACTTTGAGCTGCCCGGTCGGCGCGCGGCCTTTTGCACCCAAAACGGTTACATGGTCTGGCTCGGAGTGCTTAATCCTGACATTGGAAAAGTCGCAAATCACGTCAGGCAGAATATAGGACTGCGGGTCGCCGATCTCATACAGCATCTGCTCGCAGACCGAAGCCGGGGTCACACATCCAGCTGTGCCCTGCGGCTTGGTCAGGACCAGCCCGCCATCGGCGTTTACCTCGACAATTGGATAGCCGATCTTGGCGATGTCGCCTGCCAATTTCCAGTCCGTGAAATTGCCTCCGGTGGCTTGCGGACCACATTCTATCAAATGCCCTGCAAGCGACCCGGCAGCCAATAAGTCGTGGTCTTCGGGCCGCCATCCAAAATGATACATGCACGCCGCTAAAGTCAGAGCGCTGTCGACGCAGCGGCCTGTGATGACGATATCAGCACCGCCGTGCAGCGCCACCAATATCGGCCCAGCCCCAATATAAGCATTCACCGAGGCGATCTTTTCGATCGGTGGCATCGGCGCACCGGAAAACATCTCAGTCCGATCGACAAACTCAGCCACACGCGGCAGCAGGTCGTCGCCTTCGACCACTGCAACTTTCAAGTTCAATCCCAACTCTGCAGATTTGCGACGTAATTCATCAGCACAGGCAACTGGGTTGACCCCGCCTGCATTTGACAAGACCTTGACGCCTTGCTCGGCGATTTGGGTTAAATTGTTGGCCATAACGTCAGAGACGAAATCCACCGCATATCCCTTTTGGGGGTCTTTAAGACGGGCGCGG
The DNA here is from genome assembly GCF_059609805.1 of Ruegeria sp. YTSC004. Classification (NCBI taxonomy): domain Bacteria; kingdom Pseudomonadati; phylum Pseudomonadota; class Alphaproteobacteria; order Rhodobacterales; family Roseobacteraceae; genus Ruegeria; species Ruegeria sp. YTSC004. The sequence goes on along the minus strand of NZ_JBXWMJ010000006.1, from coordinate 216,356 downwards.
GCCATGATCGACATGGTGATTTCGGCGAGGTAATCGTAGACCAGAAAATCGAGCCCCGGGGCACGCAGCAATTGCTGTGTCGCATGAGGGGCATCCCCCCAAAAACCACTTGCTCCTCCGATCCGCAGAGAATGTGTCACGCCACGTCTCTCCCGCTTGGGTGCGATCCGCAGTTTACAGACCGACTGTTCTGTTTTTATGATTTACTGACCACCTTGGTCAACGAAGATTTACCACTGCGACGCGACGGAAGATGACGGAATCGATGCCAAAAAAACCTTCAGTCCAGGATCAAAGGTCCCGAGATATGCAGGCCAAAATCAGCAATGCGACGGTCACTTGTCTGGATCAGCTTGGGTATGCCGAGACCACTTTTGCCAAAGTACAAGCCAAGGCGGGTATCTCACGCGGGGCAATAACGCATCACTTCCCCACGAAGCAGGCATTGGTCGCAGCGACCGCGATGCGACTATTGGGCAATGCGCAAAACCCGCTCTGGCCACATGATCGCGCGCCTCAGCCCGTCTATGACCTGATTATGTCTGCCTGGGCCAATATCGTAAATTCCGCAGGTGGGCGCGCCATAGTCGAGATTCTGGTTGCTTGCCGAACCGATCCGGAACTGTTCGGCATGCTTGAACAGAGCCTGAGAGACTGGGACAAGTCGAACCTCACCCTGATCTCCGCCCGGTATGTCAGCGCAACGGGTGACCGTAACGACACTGAATTGTTGTGGAGCATCGCCCGGAATTTCCTGCGTGGTTTGTTGTTGCATGAGAAATTCGTTTCATCGCCAGAATACCTTACGCAGATGATGGATCGCTTCGCACGCATGATGGAAAGCCAGCTTCAGGTATTGCCCGAAAATGACGTTGAGGAGGTCAAATGACCCTGCCATCCCCTTTCATGGCCCCTGAACGCGAAGCTTTCCGCGGAAATTTCCAGCGTTTTGTCGATGCCGAAATCAAACCTCATATTGAGCAATGGGAGGCGGATCGCAGCGTCCCGTGGGAGCTGCATGCCGCAATTGCTGAGTTCGGCGTATTTGGCTTTGGGATCGATGAGGAATACGGCGGTCTAGGTTTCGACAACGCCTTTATGCGCCATGATTATAGTGAAATCCTGTTCGGCTGTGGGGCATCCGGTATCGGAGCCGCCGTTGGGGGACGTACGATTTCCATCAGCCCAATTGCGAAATTTGCTTCCGAGGAGTTCAAACAGAAAGTGCTGCCCGAGATCATCTCGGGGCGCATGATGTCGGCCCTTGGGATCACCGAACCAGGCGCAGGGTCGGACGTTGCCAATATTCAAACAAGTGCCGAGCGCAAAGGCGGCCGATGGATTCTGAACGGGGAAAAGACCTATATCACCGGGGGTATGGATGCCGAATGGTTTGTGATCGGCGCCCGCACTGGCGGCCCGGGCCTGACCGGTATCTCATTGTTTTTGGTCCCTCATGACGCGCCCGGGTTCAGCCGCACGCCGTTGGGTGGCAAGATGGGTTGGCACAGTTCACAGCAAGCGACGCTGCATTTCGATGATTGCGAGCTGGATTCTACTGCCCTGTTGGGGCCTGAGAACAGGGGCTTTATCGCAATCATGAACAACTTTAACTTTGAACGGCTTGGCCTGACATCCGCTTCGTTGGGTATGATGAAACTATGCTACGATAGTGCCCTGGACTGGGCACGGGAACGCAAGACATTCGGCAGGCGACTGGTCGAACATCAGGTCATTGGCCACAAGTTTGCAGAAATGTCTGCCCGGATTGATATGAATGAGGCATATATCGAACGGATCTGCTGGGCAATTGAACAGGGCCTGATGCCAGTCGCCGAAATTGCAAAGGCCAAGGTTCAGGCCACGACGTCACTGCAATTTGTTGCTTCCGAAGCGATGCAGATCTTTGGCGGTGCCGCATACATGCTGGGCAATCCGGTCGAGCGGATCTGGCGCGAAATCAAAATAATGGCAATTGGCGGCGGATCCGAAGAGATAATGCGCGACCTGGCCGTGCGCCAGATGGGATTGGCCGGGCAATAGTGGCGGCGTTGTGGGTCCGCAAGCGCGTGCTATGGACGTGAAGAGATCGCTGAAAGGCCGAAATTAACCAAATTCTTTGGTCAGCAATTGCCGAAAATGATCAATGCACAATTGCGCAATCATTTTTGACAACCTAAGTTGCGCCAAACTCATCACGCGAGGGAATTATGGATATTTGGTTCTATGTGGGGCTTGGCTTGTTGTTATGGGCTATCAGAGACTTGGTGTTTGGTTCGACCTACTTGTGGGAACGGGTAACCCGCGCTGAAAATCCGGGAACCTACTGGGTTTGCGTTTTGGTTTGGCTTGTCGTTGCATTGGCTATTTTAGCCACGTCACCAACGACCTACTACCTGTTCTCCTGACTGCGCGTTCCGAAATGCAGGCCATGTAACCTGCATTTCCAAATCATAGAGGCTGGTGTTTTCACTATGGATGCAGTCACCTAATCGTTCGCTTGGCGAGCGGACCCGACTGTTCAAACGTCAAAATCCAGTCGGCTGTCCCGTACGAAACGTTGGTCATTGCCTGAAAGCCGGCAAAGGCGGTCCGGACGGGAAAATTCTCTGAAATGGTATGGTGCGGGTGGAGGGACTTGAACCCCCACGCCTTGCGGCGCCAGAACCTAAATCTGGTGCGTCTACCAATTTCGCCACACCCGCAACCCAGGCACTCGGTGCCGGAATGTCGGGGTGAATAGCAAAGCTTGCCACGGAGTGCGAGAGGGAAAATTGAGTTGTGCGCAAGATTATTGATGACATCGGCGCAACATGCTTCTGAACTGACCGTCGTGCACATATGGTGTCTGCCGGACGCTGCCGCTAAGCGGGATGCGGGATATTCTCATGTGTTGCTGTTCGCGGCAGGAAAGCAGCCTGATTTTTGGCGTTCTACGAGTAGAGAGAAAAGATTACTTGGGCAAGTTTGACTAATTTTATTGTTTTGTATTTAGCAACACTCAGGTCCCTTTGGTGAGAAGAAGAAAACTATCTTACGTTGAGTAAAATGCCCCTCATCTAAGGGCGGGCTATGATGAGAACCCAAAGACGAATGCAACATACATATATTTTACAGACGTCCTCTGGGTAGATTTGGTGTCAGGTTGATTTCAAAGATAGAGTAATTACTGTTTATGAACAGTGCTCTAGACGCACTACCAAAAATACAACACGTGCGCATCGTTGCAAGTTTTCTGCTCTTGAATGCTGCTAACGATAAATGGCGCTGTTCACATTAACGCCGAAAATACGCCCGTAGGTTGTGGTTGAAAAATGTTACCAAACACAATTGCGCCACAATTCAAACGCCAAAAAATCTTATTCGCGTCAAAATAAGAACGCCTTGAAAGTCACTTATGAGCAGTAGGAGTTAATGAGTCTTTTTTGCCTTCGGGCGCTGTACGAGTTTTTTCGCTCAACTCCAGTACAAGGGTCTGAAACGTGACCAATATGATGAACTCCGCTGCTGCCGAGCAAGAAGCCGTTGGCCTTGCGCGTGAAAGTTTTCTTGGTGAACTCAAATCCCTGAACCGCGACCATCCAAACACCGGGTTTGGCGTTTCGTTGCGCACCCGCTCCGGGCGGCGATATTTGCTAGCCAACTCGCGTATGCCGCTGCCCGAAACCAAATCCGAGGGCTTTCCGACCGGGCGTCGTCTTGCCCGCCTTGAAAACAGCGAGCGATTTAGCTCGATCGAAGTTCTGGCGGATTGCCACACCTTCGAATCGATTTCGCCGGGGGCCGAAGCTGCGATCCTGGGCAATGCCCTGAATCTGATCGCCCGAATCGACACCATGACCAGCACGCCGACAGACACGTTGGCCGCGACAGGAACCGGAGGCTGAACATGGCGCGCAACGACCATCTTTTGTCAGTTGGCAATGAGGCACTGACGCCCATGACGTCAGCGATGAACTCGCTGACCGCACAGATTGATCAACTGACAGAGGTGGCGGATGCACGTTCGTCCGCACGTCTTGCCACGCTCAAGACGCGGATGGAGAATTTCTCGGCCAGCGTTACAATGGTCGGGCAGGTCAAGGCTGGTAAGTCCTCGATCGTGAACATCCTGGCCGGGCGCCCTGCCCTGCTTCCATCGGATGTAAACCCGTGGACATCGGTGGTGACCACGTTGAACATCAACACCCGCACCGAAGGCGACAAACGCGCCAAGTTTACCTTCTTTGAACAGGAAGAATGGGACAATCTGATGGTCGGCGGCGGCCGCCTGGGTGAGTTGGCAAACCGCGCCGGAGCCGATGACGAGATGGATGACATTCGCCGCCAAATCGGCGAGATGAAGGCTAAATCCGAATCCAGATTGGGCCAGCATTTCGACCTGATTCTGGGGCAGAGCCATCAATATGATTACTTCGACGAAGAGCTGATCCAGCGCTATGTCTGTCTGGGTGACGAAGATGACCCGGACATCAACCCCAAGACCGGGCGGTTCGCCGATGTGACGAAGTCGGCAGAGCTGTATATGGATATCCCGCAATACCCGATTGCGCTCAAACTGTGCGACACGCCGGGTGTCAACGATACCTTTATGGTCCGCGAACAGATCACCCTGCGCAGCTTGCGCGGATCTGAGGTCTGCGTTGTTGTTCTGGCTGCCAGCCAGGCGCTGACGACAATGGACATGGCGCTGATGCGCATTATCGCGCAATTCGAAAACCGGCAGATCATCCTGTTTGTGAACCGAATTGACGAATTGGCGGATCCGGTCAATCAGGTGCCGGAAATCCGCGACCGCATTCAGGATACACTCAAACAGAACAATATCGACGCCAATACCAGTGTTGTCTTTGGCAGCGCCTTGTGGGCCGAGGCCGCGTTGACGGGCAACCCTGAGATTCTTTCCGATGAATCCCGCGAGGCGTTGAACACGTTCTATCTGGCCGCCGGTTTTGGCGATCAGGCACCCTCGCTCGACAAGATTTGGGCACTGTCCGGCTTGCCCGATTTGCTGTTGGCCATGAACGAACGCATCGCCGAAGGCGCAGGCACCCGGTTGCTGGATCGCGTCCGTCACCGCGCCCGCAATATCGCCAGTCAAATCCGCGCCACGGCCGTTGCCAAGACCCTTTCGGGCGGCGAAGGCCTTGTGCGTGATTTGGACGGGGTATCGCCAGAGGAAGCGATTGCCACACTCTCGGATCAATATGAAAAGAAAGCGGCCGAATTGACCGCATCCCTGCGTGCGAAGGTGTTGGAGCGACTGAATTCAGCGGAATCGAACTTTGTCAAACGTGCAACGGATTCGCTGATTGCCCACCTTGAGCTGAACGGCGAACAAGGCACATGGCAGTATGACCCAGCGGGGCTGCGCACCTTGCAAAAGGCCGCATATTTCAGCTTTGCGCGGTCGATGCGCAAAGAAGCAAGTGCGCTGTACAATACGGCGGCCGCAGATATTGAGACGCTTTATCAGAAGATACTGGGCAACCACCTGGGTGAGTTCAGTATCGAAGCGCCCATTGTTCCGCGTGTCCCACCCCCACTCGGAATTGGGCGAACAATCGCTTTGGACTTGCAAAGCACCTGGTGGCGTCGCTGGTGGCAGCGCCGCAAAGGGTTCGAAGCTTATGCAGCCGACTATACGCGCCTGATCGCGTCCGAGGCGAATTCGATCACCAAGGATATCGAAGAAAATCAGGTCGCAGCCGTATTGGAAAACGTACGTGCCGTCCTGTCGGATTTCATGCGCGAGCAGAAAGAGACGTTGCTTAGCATTTCGGCCTCGGCCGAGAATGACCCAAGCCGCAACGCAGCTCTGATGGCAGGACTGACACCACAGAAATCGCGTGACGATATTCTGGGCGACATCCTGAAAGATCTTAGTAACGAGGCAGCATAAGTAGCGATATGGCAAAAGACTCACAAACCCGTTTCGTCTCGCCCAAAGCATGGGAACGCATCGAGCAGTGGTCCCGCCGCAAGCCGGTCTTTGCCCTTATGGGAGAGTTCAGCGCCGGCAAATCGACGCTGATGAACTTTCTGCTTCGGTCGCACGCGCTGCCAACCCAGGTGACGGCCACACAGTTACCGCCGGTCTGGTTCAGCTGGGGTAAGCAATCAGCCTATGTGCAGCGCCATGATGGTATGCGCGAGAATATTGAACTGGATGCGTTGGAATCGATCGGCGTAAACGACGCCCAATTCATTCGTATTTTTCTTGAATCCGATATCCTCGAAGCGGTTGATCTGATCGACACGCCGGGTATCTCGGACCCCAAGATTTCAACCGATGTTTGGCGTCGCGCCGTAGGTCAGGCCAATGGCGTGCTGTGGTGCACACATGCAACCCAAGCCTGGCGCGAGACCGAGCGGGCGACTTGGGTCGCCCTGCCCGAACGGTTGCAGCACAACTCGCTGCTGTTGGTAACACGTGCGGATACACTGGGTCCGAAAGACCGCCAAAAGGTGTTGCGCCGCGTCAACCGCGAGGCAGGGCATCTGTTCAACCGGTCGATTTTGTTCTCAGCTCGCGATGCGATCACCGCCCGCGACAAGAGCGGCGATGCCGAACTGTGGGGACGCAGCGGTGGCGGCAAGATGGTAGACAGCTTTCTTGAGATCACCGAGCAGATCATGGACAATCGCGCAGACATGCTGGCGCGGTACCAGATCGACAATAGCCTTGCTGATGGGCCACGTGTCCAACCGATCCCCCCACGCAAAACCACTGAAAGCGCAGAACAGCCCACTCCACTAAAGCTGGTCAATCCCGTTCAGGACGAAAATGCGCAGGACGAAGTGGTAACAAGCTTTCCTGTACGCCCTGCCCGCGTTGAAGCACGCTCAAACGATACGGAACGTGCCCCCCGGATTGATGCGGATGAGGCTGAACGGTTGCGCGCTGAGATGACCGCGATATCGGAAGAAACCAAACCTGAGACCGAAACCGATCAGGACGAGCTGCGTTCTTTCTTCCGGGAAACGCCCAGTCAGCCTCTGAATTTGGCCGATGTTGCCGAGATCCCTTCGGAAGAAAACGCGTTTCTTGAACTGGATGACGAGGATTTCGACGAAGAAGAGACCTTGGAACTGGAAGTCGAGAGTGAAGGCGAGGCAAATCAGCCTGACACCGGCTCCGATGGTCAGGATCACCTATTGGCGTCGATTGAGGATAAGCTGGCTGACGCAGCTGAAGATGCTGTATCCGAAAACACCGAAGCAGACGCGCAACGTGCTGACACATCTGTGTCGTCAATCGTTGCATTGCTCGCCGAGCAATCGGATGGTACGGCCGATGAGTTCGAACTGGAACCCGAAACCAGCGGCCTGATCGAAACACAGGTCGTGCCTATGTCAAACGGAACGTCCGAGGCCGAGCCTGAGTCTGAAACCCTTGAGAAATTGCTGAATGCGGACGCCGGATCAACACTCAGCGCATCGGCGATGTGGCGCGAGATCACCGCTGGTGAGGATCTTCCTGAAGACTCCGAAGGCCTGAAAAAAGTTTTTGTGGCCTTCCTGGAAGAGTTCGACAAGATCGCCGCTGAACACGGCGCCCGCGACGCAAAAAAAGACGTTTCAACGCTTCCGAAAGCCGGGAACAAGGGCGGGGCTGAATGGCATGTTTTATAACGTGAAATCAAGGTAGAAGGACGGGAAGCCCGATGTCTATCGAAGCCGCACTGAAATCTGCGATGGAAACGATACCCGACTGCGTCGCAGCCGGGTATATCGACATGGAAACAGGGATGTTATTGGGGACCAGTGTCCGCGATCAAGAGGACGCCGAAGTGCTGGACAGTCTCGCGCTTGCAGTGGCGAACCTGTTTCAGGGCGGCGGCGTGGGTGCTTTTGAAGCATTGCTGCGGAAATCGGGTAATGCTGATACCGAAAATCCGGGATTTGGGGAAATCGCGGTGTTTTCAAAGGATCGGTTGAACATTTTTTTGCGGACGCAGGCCTATCCGGATCATGTGGTCTGCTACATCTGTCGCAACAGCGCGAATGTAGGGTTGGCACTGACAAAATCGCATCTCAGTCTGGGGCCCGTCGCGGCCGCAGTTTAGACGGGACCAGAGGGGGTCACGGCATGATGGATACAAACATACTCGATTTGCTCGAGGACATTGGGCGATCATCGGTTGCCCGACTGGAGCCAGCCGTCGCGCTTGCTGGTGACACTGCGCTTGAGCGCCGCGAAAAGGTATTGCAGTCCATCCGTGGCACTGTTTTGCCGCGCCGGTTGGAGTTTACGGCTGCCAATGGCGATTGTCTCGCGATTGAGGTCAACAGCTCTCGGGTTACAGATGTCTTTCGTGTCCGGTCCGGCGTTGCGCCTGATTTTGAAACCGAAGAGCGCGATACGCTGGCTGGGCAATTGGCGCAACTGGTAACCGATATTGCCGCGGCGCCTGCACCGCTCAGCCTGATATCCCTACGGCCGGACGCCACGCTGGAAGCGGACGATGTCGGAATCACTTTTAGCGAAATCGCTAGTGCTTGCACGATGATCGAAATGCCCGCTGAACCCGTCATAGCAGTCGTTCCGGACACAGCCGAGCCAGCAAATTACGTGGAAGCAACAGACGATGCCAGCGATTTGGCCAATCAGTTCTATCTCGGCAGCCAGCGTTTGGCTGTTGGTCGCATCCGGGTCAAAGCTGAAGGCGGGGAAATGGTTCAGTCTGACGGCGATTGTAGTGAAGATCAGCCATTACATGCAGATGAAACTTTGCTGGCGCAGTTCGCGCATGACCTGTCGGGCTGGGATGATGACGCAGCCGCGGCGCTGGATCATCCGCAATTGATCGTCATGCGTCCGTCCGGCGGTAAAGGTTCTGGTTTGGCCGTCCTGAACGACGGCGAAGAATTTTCCATGGTCGTTCACGAGGCGCGCAAGCTAGGCGCCATTGTGAATCTGTGGACATCTCTGACGGAGCGTTCCGAATGAGCGCGCCCGTAATATTCAATTTTTCGACTAATTCAATCTGTGATTGCAAGTACCCAGGGTAACAGTATGAGTGAAAATAACCGTCGTGAGTTAATAAGAATCGCCGAAGATATGAACGGGGTCAGCAATGACGAGACCCGCCAGTTCATTTCGCGTATTGTCGGCGACCTTTCAAATCTAAAACCGTCAATTGCATTTGTCGGGCAAATCAAGGCTGGCAAGTCCCGCCTTATCAACGGGTTTACGGGGCAGGCCGAATACCTACCCTCGGATGTTAATCCGTGGACGACCGTGATCACCGACATGCATTTCGGTCACCCCTCGGGTCGGACCCAAGGGGCCGAATTTCATTTCTTCGATAACCGTCAATGGCAGGCGCTGATCGCCGAGGGCGAAGAGCTGCGCAACATGTTCCCCGACGACGAGGACAGCTATAAGCGCGAGATGATCGAAGAGCAGGTCGACGCGATGAAAACCCGCGCACAACTGCGATTAGGCGACAGCTATGAGCAGTTGCTGGGTCAGCATCACGATCTGGAGCATCTGAACTCGGACGATCTGGCCCGTTATGTTTGTGCGGGTGACGATCCGACCGACAGCGAAGAATACGACCCCGGTTCAGATCGGGGACTGTACAGTGACATCACGCGCAAGGCCGAGGTCTACTTTGACATTGGCCATTTTCCGTTCCCGCTGACGGTCACGGATACGCCCGGCGTCAACGACCCGCTGCTGATCCGCGAAGAAATCTCGCGCCAATACCTCAAGGAATCCGATTTCTTTGTTGTTGTATTGTCCGCACATCAGGCGCTGTCCCGTGCGGATCTTAAGTTGTTCCGCCTGATGCAGGCGCTGGAACTGGGGCAGATCGTCGTCTTCATCAATCGCGTGGACGAACTGGGCGGCGGCGCTGAAGACGCTGGAAAAGTCCGGACGGACGTGTTGGATGGCCTGGAAAAAGCCCTGGGCAACTCGGAAATTGATGTTCTGATGGGCAGCGCCCAATGGGCCCATTATGCCTTGACTGGTGACGATACCGGCGTGAACCACGATCACGTTCTGGCTTGGCTGCGCGCCCACCCCGAGCAGATGAAGCAATATCTGGACGGTGTAGAAGAGATCAAACAGGGCCCTGGCCCAATCAGCCGTGAGGGCGTTTTGCGCTTTGCCGCAATGATCGCCTCTGGTCTACCCGATCTGCGCCGCCACGTTACGCACGCCTTGACCCAAGGGCCCCGTGACGAACAGCTCAAGATGGCCTGGCAGCACCTTAACAGTTTTGCGCAAGGTGAGCTGGAACGGTCTAAGGCCCATCTGCGCGTAATTGACGACGAAAACTCCGCCGACATTACCGACGGCGACGAAAACGACAAAACATTGGCCGAGCTGCGCGCGCTGGTTTCGCAAAAAACCACACAGATCATTGACGATATGGATGATGTGTTGGCCAATCTTCGCGGCGTCATGGATGACACTGTATCCGAAGCCGTCTCCGCCGTTGTCCGCGGACCGAATGGCGATTCCCCTTTGTTGGCCAAGGGCGGTGACACTGAATTGAACTTTTCGCCGCTGCGGGACCGCATGCGCGAGCTGGTTCAGGGTGCGACACAGGTGGTGCGGCAGCGAATGCTCAGCGAGCTTTATGCGGTCGACATGAACAGCAATGCCGCACTTCGCGCCCTGCCCGGCTGGCAAGACCCGACCGACAGTCGGATGAATACCAGTGCGGTTCGGTGGTTCCGTCCGGATACCACCGCACTGACGCGTGGCATTACCGTGGAACTGCGCGTCAGTTGGCTGTCCCGTCTGATTTCGCGTAAAAGTGTGGTCGCTCGGGCCGAACGGATGATCGTTCAGGAATTCGAAATGATCGGGGACGATCTGGTGGACACGGCGCGCGCCGATCTGCTTGAGCGTCTGAACACCGTTCTTGATCACTATCTGGCCTTGTTGGCCGGACATCTTGAACAACGCGCCGGAACCGGCCAAACCAATGTTCGTGCAGAAGCACAGGCAGCATTCGATCAGGCACAACGTGTTGCAGATGATCTGGATGCGGTATTTGGCGGCAATAGCGCCGACAAGAAATTAGCAGAGGCTGCGGAATGATTGAATTTCCCGGAACCGAACAGGAAGTACGCAAGCTTGAACGCTTCCTGACCGCCACCGAAAACCTGCCTTCAGAGGCGGGTCTGGACAAGATGCGCGAGCGCGCCTTGTTCCATGCCGAACGGCTTTCGAATGCGGTAAACATCGGTTTTGCCGGGGAATTCGGGGCCGGAAAATCCAGCCTCGCAAACATGCTAGCCGGGGCGGACATTCTGCCAACCGGCCCTCAACACTTGAAATTGCCATTGGTTATAGTGGCCTATGCGGATGCACCGGAAACCACCGTTGGCTGGTGGGACAAAGAGCCCAAAGTCTATTCCGGCATTGCACTGGAAAAAGCCGCGGCAGACGACCCGGACTTTATCTCGATTGGGCTGAATACCCCTGCCCTGCAAGAGATCTCATTGTTCGATCTGCCGGGAACCGGCGCATTGGATGACACCTACAAGTCCACTTTGGACCTATTGTCCTATGTCGATTGTGCCATCTGGTGCACGAACGGAACCAATGCCTGGCGTGAGACTGAGCGCCACCTGTGGGCACAAGTTCCGCAAGAGTTGCGCTCGAATAGCTTGCTGGCCGTAACCCACGCGGATCTCCCCCCGGTCCGCGACGCGCTGGACCGTGTTCTGAACCGATTGGAAAAAGGAAAAGGTAAATTCTTCCGGTCTGTCGTGCCTATCGGCACACCAGTCGCGGTCAAAGCCATGGCGCAAGAACCCGAGCCTGATTTTGATCTGTGGGAGACCTGTGGCGGTCAAAATTTGGCCGAACAGGTCCTGCAAGTCGCATCCGAGCGGCGTTTGAAGGATTTGGAAGCTGCCCGAAATGACATCGAGCAAGAGTTTCTTCCGTATCTCTCCACCCTGGACATCGCAGAAGCTGAACCAGCGCAGGTCGAAGCACCGTCGATTCATGCGACGTTGGAATCCGCCCTTCCCCCGCTTGAAAACCCGATCCTTGAAGACTGGCTGGCGGCAATTGCCAGCATCTATGACGACTTGCGCGAGACATCAGATATAGAACCGGCCGCATTCCTGAACAGTTGTCAGGAAATCGTCGAAGATTTTGCGGAGCGTCTGGAGCAAGGAGGCGAAATCGCCACTGAAGCCGACTGGATCCCCGGTGAGTTTGAAAAGGCCACCGATCTTCTTTTGCTGCTGCAATTCGAAAGCGGTGACGCGCCACTGAAGGACGCAATCAGCATCCTCGCCCAGCTAAGCGACAACCTCGCCTGGGCCGGCAGCCGCGTCGATTCCGTTCAGGCAAAAACCGGAACCTGACGCCTACCCGTTTTAATTGAGCCGCAATGCAGCGATTCGAAGCCCTCAGAATCGCGCGTTTATTGTTTCGGATTTAGTGACCAATCCGCAAAAAACAGGCACTCAGTCCGCAAGTTTTACCGGTAAAAAATCAACATTTAGATTCACGCGCACGCAATGGCACCATATGTGGATTTTCTTGGCGCTGGGTTCTTAGTGAAGCCATCAGGCGGCCCCAATAAAGTCAAATTTGAAACGTCTAACGTACTTGAGTGTCCTGCGGTTGTGTTTGGTTGTGAGTTCGCGGGCTGAAAGCCCAGTTAAGTAAGCCGCAAAACGATTAGAACGGGCGGAAAGAAATGAGCCACAACCAGGCCGTCGGCGCGACGCACGACGAACCGAAAATTGAAGGTCTTCAACCAGGCGCCAAGCTGTTGCGCGGGCAGTACGAGATCCTGCGCTTTATCAGCAATGGCGGATTTGGGATCACCTATCTTGCGCGGGACAGTCTGGAACGCGAAGTTGTGATCAAAGAGTGCTATCCCGGTGCCCTTTGCCGTCGTAACGGCGATATGGTTGAACCGGTCGAGCCGGACTACAAGGACGATCTGCGCGCAATCATCGACTTGTTTATCCTCGAAGCACGCAATCACGCCCGCTTGGTACACCCCAATATCGTCGACGTTCATCAGGTGTTCGAAGACAACGAGACCGCTTATATCGCGATGGATTTCATCCGTGGCTGCGATCTGCTGGACTACGTTGAAGACTCCAAAAACAAGGCTGGTCCGGACTTTATCGTTCAGGTCACTGAAAAAATGCTGTCAGCGGTGTCTTTCATACACCAAAGCGGCATGCTGCACCGCGATATTTCGCCCGACAACATCCTGATCGACGAAAACGGTGATCCGGTGCTGATCGACTTTGGCGCCGCGCGTGAACAGGCTGCGCACCAGTCCGCCGCGCTGATGACCCTGCGGGTTATCAAGGATGGCTATTCGCCGCATGAGTTTTATGTACGCGGCGCGGAACAAGGGCCAAGCAGTGACCTCTATGTTCTTGCGGCGACCCTGTATCACGCCATCAGCGGCGAACGTCCGATCGACGGTCAGACCCGCCTGAACGCATTCAACAACGGTCAGACGGACCCCTACACACCGCTGGCAGGGCGTATCGAAGGCTACCCCGATGGGTTCCTGGAAGCCATTGACAAGGCGATGGAAGTTCACGCAACGGATCGCCTGCAGACCGCATTAGATTGGCTACGCATGTTCCGCGGCCCCGGCGTGATGTTCGACAGCTTTGACTATCGGCCGGTGTCGGTGATCGTGGCGATGGACCAAAAAGACGAAGAAGAAGAGAAAGCCAGGATCAAGGCTGAAAGCGAAAACGCCGAAGCCGTTGTCACCGCATTGCTTGCCGGAAACACTGACATTGCACTGGGCAATGAGGACAAGAACGACGACGGGCTCGCTACGTTCACATCGAAGGATGAAGCTCCGGTCGCGGTGGATACAGTGGTCAAAAGCGGATCCAGTGGTGCAGGCAAAATTGTTGCGGGTGTGGCCGTGGTCGCCGCTTTGGCGGCAGGCGGGTTCTTCCTGATGTCCGGAGAGGAAACTCCGGTTGAGGACACCGCATCGACCCAAACACCCGTGGTGGCGGAACCGGCGGAAGAAACCGCCGCAGTCGAAACAACTGAGCAGGAACCGGTCGAGCAAGTGACCGCAGCCGAAGTGGAGCCGGCACCAGAACCAACTGAGCCCACGCAGGCCGAAGTCGCATCCACTCCAGAGCCTATCGAGCAAGCGCAAGAAGACCCGGTCGCCACGGAGCAGGAAGAAGCTGCGGCGACGGAAACGGCCGAAGCCGCGACCGTTGAGCCGACGCCGCTTGTTCCGGCGGAACCGGTGAACCTGGCAGAACAGCAGATCGCATTCTCTCACTGGGACGTAGACATCCCGTTTCAGACATCACGCCGCCGGGCTTCGACCGGCAACGTGATTGCGATAACCGGTGTTGACCAGGATATGGACGCGTCGATTGTGGGTGAGTGGGTCAAGCGCGGCGCCACGATCTTTACTCTGAATGGCACACCGGTGCAGGCGGATACGACTTTTGCCGCTCAGGTGTTGAACGATCTGAAGGTGGACCCGGACGGCTACATCCGCGTTTCTGCCCGGTATCGCACATTGGGTGAAACCCGCCCTCAGAACGGATTGTTGGCACTGCCCGCGATGCGCGTGCTCGGCCTGGAAAATGGCTACGTTTTCACAATTCAGAACAAAGACGGTGCGGGATGGAAAACAGTCCTGAGCTCGGTTCCGCCCGAGGCGACAGGCAGCTTGCAGGAAGGGGATGTCCTGGTCGCAGAGACAAATTCGGGAACTGGCATTGATGGCTCGGACAGCCTTGATGTTTTGTTGGCCAAACTTGTTTCCGAAAACCAGCCGCAGGCCCGTTTCAGCGTTTTGCGCAGTGGGGTCGAAACGAATGCTGACATGCCCTTAGCGCAGGAGTGATCTGACCGGTTCGTGTGTGATCTGCCAGTAAGTGTTTGCTGAGGGTTGTGTCAAATTCGGCACCCCTGACGGGAACCGGCCCGTCGCGGAAGTAGAAAGTGACTTGTTATCGCAACTATCCATGCCGTTGTGCAACCGCGCACAGAGGTAAGAAGCAGCCCCATGGGACCGTTGTCCTGTGCCAAGAAATAAAGGTGTCGACACCATGTTCAAATACAAAAGCCCTCTTAGCCGGCTTCTCGAAGGTGCCGGCAAACCGAAAGAGAACGAAGCCGAGGAAGCTGTAACGCCAGAGGCGGAAAAGACCGAACCAATCGCCGATTTCAATGCCCTGCGCGAAGCGCTGGCAGGTGGCAATATGACCTCGGACAGCTACGAAGAAACCGATGAGTTGGTACCCGAAGAGAAAATGCCAGATTTCTCTGAGGAAGGCGCGCTGGACACAACTGAGGCTGAGGATGAAATCGTCGTCGCTGAAGTTATCGCAGAAGTTCAGGACGTGGCGGACGAGGCACCCGCGCCCGAAGCAGAGACCGTGTTGACGCTGCACTCGGCAGTTGAGGAAGAGGTCGAAGCGGTCACTGAAGAGGTTGTCGAGCACGAAGTAGTTCAAGTCGTGGACCCCGAGCCGGAACAGATTATCGAGGTTGTCGCTGACGAACCCGCCGCAGAACCGGTTGCAGAAACACCGGTCGCCGAAGAACCGTTGGTTGAGGTTGCACCGGTTCCGCAACCCGCGGCTGCCGAAGATCGTCGTGGTCGCGTCAAGACAACCTTCCTGGGTTTCGAACGCGCCGATACACATGTGCAGGACCTCATTGAGACAGCAGAACCTGCAGCCAAAACCGACAATGCCGAACAGTCTTTCCCGGTTGGTTGGCTGGTCATCACTGGCGGTCCGGGTCGGGGTGCAAGCGTAACGCTGACCGAGGGCTTGATGCAGATTGGACGCAATGACGATCAGGCCATTCAACTGGACTTTGGAGACACTGGTATTTCCCGCAGCAACCATGCGGTGATTGCCTATGATCCCGAGGACCGCAAATGTTACTTGGGACACGGCGGCAAGGCCAACCTGGTGCGCCTGAACGGCAAGCCGGTCCTCAGCACCGTCCCACTGTCCAGCGGGGACCTGATCCGCATCAGTGAAACCTCAATCCGCTTTGCCGCCTTCTGTGACGATGGCTTTGACTGGCGGGATTCCTGATAGATGCTGGCGACACCGGCATATGATATTGCGCTGATCCTGGACAAGGGCCAGCGTGACACGCAGGAGGACGCGGTTGCCTCGCGCATGTTCGATGCGGCGAACGCAAGCTATGTCGTCGTCGCTGACGGCATGGGCGGGCATGCGGCGGGCGAAGTCGCCTCTGACCTTGTGATCCAGGCCTGGCGTGACGCGTTAGATGCTGAGCTTGAAGGTACAACAACACCCGAGTCCGCATTGATCGACGCGTTGCCCCTGGCGGCGATGCAGGCCAATGCCTCCATCGCCCGCTATTCCGAGGAACAAGAGGCTGGATTCAACATGGGCTCGACCATGTTGGGCACTTTGTTGCTGGGCCAACGGCTGTTCTGGATTTCGATCGGCGACAGTCCACTATACTTATTCCGGGACGGAGAGCTGTCGCAGATCAACGAAGATCACTCGATGGCACCCATGATTGATGCGCAAATGGCCGAAGGCACTTTGACCGAAGCCGAAGCGCTGGCGCATCCTGACCGCAACCAACTGACTTCGGTCATCATGGGTGCTGCAATTCCAAAGGTCGATTGCCCGGAAACCCCGTTGGACCTGACACCTTCGGATGTTTTGGTTCTGGGAAGCGACGGCCTGCAATATCTCAGCAACGCAGAAATTCAGGCCATTCTTCAATCCAATGCCAGCGGGCTTGCACAAGACATAGCCGGGGCGCTGCAGGCCGCGCTGAACGCTAAGGGCGACCCGGATCAGGACAACATCTCAATCGGTGTTGTCAAACTTACAAAAAACTAAACAAGGCAAAGCAACAGGACCCATGAGAAACCATCTGATCATATCAAGCCTGGCACTTGCTGCCGCAGCGGGCACTGCCTCGGCGCAACAGGCGTGCTCAACCTACGAAATCCAACGCGGCGACAGCCTGCGAGAGCTTACGATCGAAGTGTATTCGACCGAAGACTTTCGTATCATTTACGATGCAAACCGGGACGTGATCGGCAACAACCCGAACATCATCCGGGTGGGTGACGTTCTGACCATGCCTTGTCTGGAAGAGATCGGCCGTGCCCCGGCCGCTCCGCAGACCGAAGCCGAGGCAATGGCCGCGGAAATGGCAGCCGAGCTGGTCAAGGCCGCCGAGGATCGCGCGGCGAAAGCCATCGCCGAGGCGGAAGCCCGCGTTGCCGATGCCGAAGCAGAAGCCAAAAAGGCAAGCGAAGATGCAGTGATCGCCGCAAAAGCGGCAGCCAAGGACGAGATCGAAGCCGCCCGGGCAGAAGCCGCAGCGCTGATCCGTAATGCAGATGCCGGCGAACGCCCGGAAATCCGTGACCGTCAGTTGTTGCTTATCACTGGCGGTGACTATGCGCCGTTCACCGACGAGGCACTGCCCAATCGCGGGCTCTACACCTACCTTGTCGAAACAGCGATGCTGCGTGCCGCGCCCGAACAGTCCTATAAAATCCAGTTCGTCAACGATTGGTCATCGCATCTGGACCTTCTGATGCCGACACTCGCGTTCGATGCCACCTTCCCCTGGTCGCGTCCAAACTGCGAAGAGGCCGGGGCGCTTTCTGAAAAAGATCGTGCGCGGTGTGATACATACAACTTCTCTAACCCGTTCTACGAAGTTGTGGACACGTTCTTTGCCCGCGACGGCTCGGGCTATGAGCAAACGCTGACCTATGCCGACTTCGCCGGGACAACCATCTGTCGCCCGGAAGGCTGGTCCTTGTCGCACATGGATACGGTCGGATTGTACGAACCGGCAATCTCGCTTTTGCGTCCGGTTTCACCCGATGACTGCTTTCACGCGCTTATGAACGGGACAGCCGATATCGTCGCAATCGAAGCTCATCTAGCTGTCGAGGCAATCGGCCGACTGGGTTATGAACACCGTATCATCGAGAACCCCAATCTGGCGGCAATCAAGTCGCTTAACGTCATGACCCACAAAGATAATCCGGATGGGGAAGCGATCCTTGAGACGCTCAATCAGGGTCTGGCGATCATGCAGCAATCCGGAGAGTGGCGAGACATCGTGGCAGCCGCTCTGCGTCATCAAATGGAAAACGGTTAAGGCCCCTTTTGGCCTAACTATAAGAAAAGTCTAGAGGAAGTGGACATGTTTGAAATCAACCTTAAGAAAGTTGCACTGTCGGCCACCGCCGTTACCGCTCTGAGCGCCGGCGCCGCCGCTGCGCAAGAAGCTTGTACCAATTATACAGTTGCGGACGGCGACACGATGGCGACCATTGCGATCGCAGCATACGGTACGTCGAACTATCAGCCGATCTTTAACGCAAACCGCAACATCATCACCAACCCAAACGCTCTTGAGCCAGGTCTGGTTCTGGCCTTGCCCTGTGAGGATGGTAGCCTGCCAAACGGTCAGTCCGCGCAGGAACTGATCGCAGCAGAAGAGCAACGCGCGGCAAGCGTCAAGCGATCAAATGTCTATGCCCCCCCAATCAAAATGGTGGCGGGTAACGGTTGGGAACCCTTCACGAGTGAAGCGCTGGGTGGCGGCGGTATTATGACCCGTCTGGCAACAACCAGTCTTCAGCGTGCTGGCAACAGCCGCGATTACTCCGTCAGCTTTGTCGACGACTGGAGCTCGCATCTGGACACTTTGTTGCCGCTGGGCGCGTTCGATATTTCAATCGCCTGGACCGTCCCGGATTGTACGAACCGCACATACGAATGGTCGTCCGAAACTGAAGCGCGGTGTACGCAATTCGTGGCTTCTGTCCCTGTATACGACATCGTAGGTGGTTTCTTCACTCTGCCGGAAAGCGACTATGCAAGCGCGACAAAGTTCGAAGACTTTGAAGGTTCAACCATTTGCCGCATGTCAGGTTGGAGCATGGTGGTCCTGGAAGAAGTCGGACTGAACCGCGAAAATACCAATGTGGTCCAACCTAACTCTGCTCGCGAATGCCTTGATGCCGTTCTGACCGGCACAGCGGATGTCGCCGCGTTTGAAGTCGATCTGTTCGCTTCGACCATGAACGACATGGGATTGACTTCGACAGATCTGGTCGAAAACCCCTATGTGTCGACCTTGTCCTCGATGAGCTTTCTTGCACACCGCACCAACCCGTTCGCACGTGAGTACATTGCGATGATGAACAAGGGCCTGAACGAAATGCGTCAGTCCGGCGAGTGGTACGCGATTATCTCGGACACCCTTCGCGAACAAAACGAAAAGCTGAACGCAGCATCTAACTGATCATTCGACTTTTCGCGCGAATTGGGCCGGTCATTTGACCGGCCCTTTTTCGTTTTAAACAGCTGGTTTAGCTATAGGTTGAACCCAAAATTCCCAAAAGTACGGGAATCCCCTAATTTCCAAAACTCATGGATTAGTTAACGTGAAATCAACTACACCGGTGAGGCTTCGGCCTGACCACTCACTCAAAAAAGGGCCGACTTTGGGGGTTCGGCCCTTTTTTCTATTGATCTCACCAATCTGAAAACACCCACGCCGCAAAGCGTGGGTACTGTTTATCAGCCGATGATCGCGTTCAGTGTCGCGCTGGGGCGCATTACCGCTGCGGTCTTGGCAGGATCGGTGTGGTAGTATCCACCGAGATCCGCGGCAGCACCCTGAGCGGTCGCCAGCTCAGACAGGATCTGACCTTCGTTATCCGCCAGCTCTTTTGCGATCGGCGCGAATTCTGCTGCCAATTCAGTATCATCCGATTGCGCGGCCAGAGCCTCAGCCCAATAGCGTGCGAACCAATAGTGGCTGTCGCGGTTGTCCGGTTGTCCAACTTTACGGCTGGGCGATTTATTGTTGTCCAGAATGCCTTGCGTGGCCGCTTCGGCCGCAGCACCCAGAACACCCGCTTTGGCGTTGCCCTTGTTGTCGGCCAGGAAGTTGAGAGATTCACCCAAAGCACAGAACTCACCCATCGAGTCCCAGCGCAGGTGGTTTTCCTCAACCAATTGCTGCACGTGTTTCGGAGCGGACCCACCCGCGCCGGTTTCGAACAGACCACCGCCATTCATCAGTTTCACAATCGACAGCATCTTGGCCGACGTGCCCAGTTCCAGGATCGGGAACAGGTCAGTCAGGTAGTCACGCAATACGTTGCCCGTGATAGCGATGCTGTCCATACCTGCCGTAATGGTTTCCAACGACTGGCGGGTCGCCTCGCGCGGAGCCATGATCAGGAACTTGTCGGCCACACCAGCCGCCTCAAGTGCCGGTTTGACGTATTTGATCAGTTCCGCATCGTGGGCGCGGTTTGCGTCCAACCAGAAGATGGACTCGGACCCGGTCAAACGCTGACGGTCCATGGCCAACTGGATCCAGTTTTCGATCGGAGCTTTCTTCACAGTGCAGGCGCGCCAGATGTCGCCCTTTTCAACGTCATGCGAATGCAGCGTCTCGCCATTGGCCAGAACGATACGGATGGCACCGTCGGCCGGCGCTTGGAACGTTGTTGGGTGCGAACCGTATTCTTCCGCTTTTTGCGCCATCAGGCCGACGTTGGCGACAGCACCGACAGTTGCAGGGTTCAGTGCGCCATTGGCTTTGAAAAAGTTGATGCTCTCATCATAAACCGATGCATAGCAGCGGTCGGGGATAACACAGTTGGTGTCGCCCTTGGCACCGGCCTCGTTCCAGCCTTTTCCGCCTGCCCGGATTACGGCAGGCATCGAGGCATCGATGATCACGTCTGACGGCACGTGCAGGTTGGTTATGCCTTTGTCACTGTCGACCATATACATGGCCGGACGGTCGGCTTTGATCGCGTCGATGGCGGCCATGATGTCGGCATTGCCCTGAACACGTTCCAGCAAATCGCCCAGACCAGAATTAGGGTTCACACCCAAAGCGTCCAGTTCAGCGCCGAACTTTTCGAATACCGGGGCCAGCCAGGCTTTGACCGCAAAGCCAAAGATGATCGGGTCCGAGACCTTCATCATCGTGGCTTTCATGTGCAACGAGAACATGGTGCCGTCTTTCTTGGTGTCCTCAATCGCATCTGCCAGGAAGGATGACAGCGCCTTGACCGACATGAAAGTGGCGTCTGCAACTGTGCCCTCGGCCAGTGGCCAGGCGTCCTTCAGGACAGTGATGCTGCCGTCTTTGCCGACGAATTCGATCTTGACATCACCGGCCTGAGCGGCGGTAATGGTGGCGGACTTCTCGTTGGCATAGAAATCATTGCCAGACATCGACGACACTTTGGTTTTGCTGTCCGACGCCCATTCCCCCATCGAATGCGGGTTCTTCTGAGCATAGTTCTTCACCGCACGCGCCGCGCGACGATCCGAGTTACCTTCGCGCAGTACCGGGTTCACAGCCGAGCCTTTGATAGCGTCGTAACGCGCTCGGATCGCCTTTTCTTCATCGGTCGACGGCTCTTCGGGGTAGCTCGGGATGTCGTAGCCCTGTGACTGCAGCTCTTCGACGGCAGCCACCAGTTGCGGGACCGATGCCGAGATGTTTGGCAGTTTGATCACGTTGGCGTCCGGCGTTTTCACCAGCTCGCCCAATGCGGCCAAATCGTCGGTGATGCGCTGTGCATCAGTCAGTTTATCCGGAAAGGTCGAGAGAATACGACCGGCCAATGAAATATCCTTGGTGCCAACACTGACACCTGCGGCACTAGCAAACTTGCGAATGATGGGCAGAAACGAGGCGCTGGCCAGTTCGGGCGCTTCGTCTACAATGGTATACAATATGTCGAAGTTCGAGTTATCTGCCATATTCTTTTACCTTTTTTAAACCTTTCGGGGCGTGCGATCCAAGAGTGTTCCACTTTTGCGTGGCGTAGGGGGGGGCGCGTTTCTCCTACCGCCCCGACGGTGACTCTGATTTGACAGGGCCTCCCATAAATCAGGAAGGGCCTGGGATCAATCATCTAAAGCGCGCGCATATTGCCACGGGTAGTCAGATTTACGGATTGGACCATGGGTATAACTATTGATCAGTAAGTTTGCGGGTAGTTATTGATACAGCTTTTTTGCCGGTCCAAAACGCCTTGAACCCGCCTTCGTTTGCAATTTGGTTCACGTGATCTTCAATTGCGGTGTCCAAATGCTCAACAGAACCAGCGTCCGCCTCGCGTGGAACCGAGGTTCCCGCTCCCCGCATGACTCGGGTCGAGATCCAGAACCTTCTCAAAACCATGAATAGCGGCAGATGTGTTTCCTTGATCCCTGTCGAACTGGGCCTTGTGAAACAATGCCTCAGTGCTGCTTGGTGCAAGCGACAGAGCTTTTTCATACGCTGTTTCAGCAGATTGGACATCGCCCGTCGCGTGATAGGCAATAGCACGCCACAAAGTTGAATGTGGGTCGTCGAGAGCGAGAGCCAAAGCACTGCTATAGTCCGAAATTGCTTTTTCGTACTGTTTGCCGCTGTAGTACGCCCAACCACGAGATCTCAGCAGCGTGCTCCGGTTTTTTGGGGTAACATCCACGCCATTCATCAAAGTTGTGCAGGCCGCAACCACATTTGCCATGCCGCCTTTGTTGCCAAGGCATGACTGGGCCAGCTGCGTGTAGTTTGGTCCAGATTTTGATGGTGAATTGAAGGACAGCAACAACGTGGCGATCACAATAGCCAGGGCGGCAAGACGAATGTGCATTACACCTCCAATCTGTTCAAATCACTCACCTTAAAGTGGCAATCCAGAACCTATACTCAAGGAAACGGGTCGCCAAATTTGCGTAATGAAACGGAAAAGACACAAGCGCAATCGCAGAAGTTGATCAAATGCCCCAAGTGTCACTCAACCGATACCCACCCGGCCAGGGGTCGTCTGGATCAAGCATGTGCTGATGGGTTCCGGTGATCCATCCGCGCCCGCTGATTTCTGGAATGATAGCGGGTTGGGCACCAACTTGCGTTTCCCGAACAATCCGCCCGGTAAAGCGCGAGCCGATGACCGAAACAGCTTCGAAGGTTTGCCCGACCGTCATCTGCCCTTTGGCCGCCATTAGCGCCATACGCGCAGATACCGCTGTGCCAGTGGGCGAGCGGTCCACCTTTCCGGGCTGAATGGCAACGGCAGATTTACCGCGCCAACCAGTCGGGGTCTTTTCAAGCGGGCCACAAAAAGCGCAAAAGGAAATGTGGGTCCAATCCGGGTTCTCAGGATGCGAGAACCCCAATTGGGCATTGGCGGCATTCGTAATTTTAACGCCGGTCCGGGCGATTTCACGCGCTTCGTCTTGGGTTATGTCAAACCCCAGCTTGGCGGCATCTACAACCACGAAACTGTCGCCTCCAAAAGCCGTATCAACAGTCAGCGTGCCCAAACCCGGAACCTCTAACGGGACAGAGAGCTTACCCGCAAAACTGGGGAGGTTCTGCACGTGGATCCGTTCTGCCTTACCGCCCCGGCATTCAGCGCGCACGCGAACCAGGCCTCCGGGCGCTTCAAGCGTCAGAATTGTCTCGGGTTCTTGCATTGCTATGATCCCGCTATCCAGCAATACCGTCGCAACACAGATTGAGTTTGAGCCGGACATGGGTGGAGTGTCCTCGGGCTCCATAATGATAAAGGCGGCATCGGCATCCGGATGTTTGGGCGGAACCAGAAGATTGACATGACGAAACACACCGCCTCGCGGTTCGTTCAGTACGAAATTTCGTAACGTTTGATTGTTGGCGATATGCGTCCGTTGCTCCCAGATCGTGTCACCGGGCGGCGGAGAGACCCCGCCAACGATGACGTCGCCGACCTCGCCTTCGGCATGGGCCGACACAACATGAATGGTCTTAATGCTGCGCATATCCCCTCCTTAAAATCGGGTGGCGGCGTAAGGCGACAATGATATTGGTGGGTCTTGCCCATCGACCAGCGCCCCGACGAGTTCCGCAGTTCCCGCAGATTGGGTCAGGCCCAAATGCCCGTGCCCGAATGCGTAAACGACATCCGCCGATTTACGAGACGGGCCGATCACCGGAATGCTGTCCGGCAACGATGGACGATACCCCATCCATTGCGTGCCACTTTCGGTTTTTAGTCCAGGCAGGAACGCCGCCGCCTTTTCCAACAAAATATCGGCGCGCTTGTAGTTTGGTGGTAAGGTTAACCCGCCCAGTTCGACGGCCCCCCCTACACGCACGCCACCATTTATTTTGCTGGCAACAAAGCCGTGGCGCGAGAATGTTAGGTGCATACGCAAATCAAATGCGCCTTCCGGCAAAGTCGTATTGTATCCACGCTCGGTTTCCAGTGGAATGCGATCGCCCAATGTTTGCACTATGTGGTGAGACCAGGCACCTGCGGCAACCACCACCTTGCTCGCTTCAATTGTTCCGTCCGCGCATGATACGCGCACACCATTTTCCTGCGGTAACAGGGTTCGGATATTTTTCCGTTCGAACCGACCGCCTCGACCCTGAAAGACCTCAGCAAGGTGTTCGACCCATCGCTTCGGATCAACAGTGTTCAGCCAGTTCGGTGTAAACCCCGCATGGGTGAACCGAGGGCTGAGGCCCGGCTGCATCTCAGCAATCGCGGCCGGGCTTTCAAGCAGTTCAAATTCGATCCCGTGTTCGCGGCGCAAGTTCCATGTCGGCAAACTGGCGCGATATTCAGCCTCGCCTTCATACAACTGCATCTGCCCATCGCGTTGCAACAAGTATTCGGCGTCGACGTTTGGTATCAGCTGTTCAAGCGTAGTTTTGGATAACGCCATCAAACTGGCTTGTGCGCCAAGTAAGTTTTCATAGCGATCCGGTCGACTGGCCCGCCAAAACCGGTACATCCACGGTGCAATTTTCAAGGCGTAGGCCGGCGGGATAGACAGTGGGCCCAACGGATCCAACAACCACTTTGGAGCTTTTCGCATGATGCCGGGCGTGGCTAGTGGTTCGACCTCAGAAAAGGCAAAGGCACCGGCGTTGCCGGCTGATGTTTCGGCCGCGACGCCCTTACGGTCCAATACAAGGACGGAATGGCCGCGTCGTTGCAGTTCGAGCGCGGTCGTAATCCCAATTACTCCGGCACCGATGACAACGACTTGTGGGGTCATGTTTCGATTCCGGCTTTGAAAGGATCGTGTTCGTCGAACAACAACGTGGCCTCAGCCATGATAAAGGCCTGCCCGGTGATCGAGGGGATAACACCCCCGTTTGGCCCGGGCTGGTAAGACAATTGATAGGAACTGCCAATCACGCTTTGCTGGATGATCTCCTGACTCGGCGCCAAACGGCCGTCGGCCGCCAGACAGGCCAGCCGAGCCGAACTGCCCGTTCCACATGGTGAGCGGTCGTAATTGTCATCGGGGCACAGAACGAAATTGCGACTGTGTACCGCCGGGTCCGGTGAAGATTCCTGTAAGATGACATGGTCAATCGGTTCGCCATTTTCTCCACCAGCCCCTTGCGCGATCGAGGCTTCGCGGATGGCGATCGACATGTCCGTTAGGTTACGAATGTTCACGGGCTCGACCGGGATCGGGCTGGGGTCAACGATGAAGAACCAGTTGCCGCCATATGCAACGTCGCCTGTGACATGGCCATAGCCCGCGACATCCAGGGTAATGTCCTGATGAACCCTGCGGCTTTCAATGTTGGTCACGGTAACGGTGTTTGCATCGTGCAACTTGACCGTCACTACACCAGCGGGCGTTTCGATCCGGTGTTGGCCTACGTCGATTCGTCCCAGATGAGCCAATGTGACCGCCAAACCGATGGTTCCGTGCCCACACATGCCCAAAACGGCGTCGACATCGAAATAGATCACACCGGTCACGCATGTCGGATCAACCGGCTCGACCAGTAACGCAGCGACCATGGCTGGCTGACCGCGCGGCTCTAACATGACCGAGCGATAGAACGCCTCATGTTCGGTCGCCAGGCGACTTGCCCGCTCAGTCAAAGACCCGGATCCAAGTCCCGGCGCGCCATCCAGAATGACGCGCGTCGGTTCACCGCCAGTGTGACTGTCGATCACATGCATTCAGCGATCACCCCACCCTGCCTCGACCAATCGGCGAACCATGTTTGGAACAGATCATATTGCTGCTCGCAATAATTACGCTGTGCATCGGTCAGTTCATCCGTTTCGTTAAAGTGCAGGCGGTATTCCTGCTCCCCGTTCAGGACCAGCAAGTGCTTGTAGTAGAGCACCAAATCCGGG
The DNA here is from genome assembly GCF_059609805.1 of Ruegeria sp. YTSC004. Lineage (NCBI taxonomy): Bacteria > Pseudomonadati > Pseudomonadota > Alphaproteobacteria > Rhodobacterales > Roseobacteraceae > Ruegeria > Ruegeria sp. YTSC004. The sequence continues at coordinate 190,194 of NZ_JBXWMJ010000006.1, read as the reverse complement.
CCTTCGTCAAAGCTGGAAAGCACTTGAATCGCCTCTGTGAGTTCCTGCGCACGTTGGCGGGCCTCGGCATGGCCTTGCGCCGCCTTTTTGGACAGGGCGGCCAGCAGCAACGCTTCGCGCGGCAAGGCTGTGCCTATTCCCGTGATCGATCCGGTTGCACCGCAATTTACGATACCGTGGTAAACCTCGGTATCAACACCAACCATTAGGGTGACCTGATCATCCTGACTGGTGATGTTTTCAGCCGCATAGCGCAGGTCGTCTTTGCCACCGAACTCCTTGAATCCGATCAGGTTTGAATGTTCCGCGCGCAGAGCAAAGAACAGATCGGCCCGCGTAGCAAAGCCATAATACGGACTGTTGTAAATGATTGCCGGAACATCGGGGGCGGCTGTCAAGATCGCTTTGAAGTGGTTCTTCTGTGCGGTAGGTGAACTGCCGCGAGACAGAACGCGTGGAATGACCATCAGGCCAACGGCGCCTACCTTTTGCGCATGGGCTGCATGGGCTACGGCGGACTTGGTGTTGATGGCGCCGGTCCCGACCACAACGGGCAAACCCCCATCGACCAAACGCTCGACGCCTTCCATCCGCTGCGCATCTGTCAACAAGGGCCAATCCCCCATCGAACCGCAGTAGACCACCGCGGACATACCCGCCCCGATCATCTGCTTTCCTTTGTGCACCAAGGCATCAAAGTCAGGCGTCCGGTCGGGTTTGCATGGTGTCATCAGAGCGGGCATCGTGCCGGTGAACACATTGGTCGACATTGGTAAATTCCTCGATGGCTGGGCGGTTACACACGCTTTTGGAATCGCCATAACGGATATTGGATACAAAATCCAGAAAAATTGAAAACGCGCCGGATCGATGATCGGGCGCGCTCAAATTACAAAATGGATTTTTCAGCGAAGGCGGTGACCTGTTTCGGGATCAAATAGCATCGCGCGTTCCGGCCGCACTGACAGCCCGATGCGCTCACCTTGCTTGCTGCGCTGATCTTCTCGTTCCTCGACAATCAACTTATCGCCATTGGGCGTCAGCAAATACGTATAGCTCACGCCGCCAAGCGCTTCGGTCAGATCAACCGTGCAAGTGTCGCCTGCCCGGTCCACTGTGATGTGCTCCGGACGTATACCAAGAGTCACTTTGTTCATCCCAGCCGGTACGTTTACAGGCACATCCAACGGTTCACTAAGGGCCGGGTGCGAGACCTTCCCATCGACAATATCGCAGTCAAGGAAGTTCATTGCAGGCGATCCGATGAACCCCGCTACAAACCGATTGTCCGGGTCCCGATACAAGTCCATTGGCGCGCCGACCTGCTCGATCCGGCCATCGCGCAGCACCACTATCTTGTCGGCCATTGTCATCGCTTCGACCTGATCGTGGGTCACGTAGATCATGGTCGCGCCAATTTCATTGTGCAGTCGCGCGATCTCGACCCGCATTTCTACGCGCAGCTCCGCATCAAGGTTGGACAGAGGTTCGTCGAACAAAAACACCTCGGGCCCCCGCACGATGGCACGCCCGATGGCGACACGCTGGCGTTGCCCGCCGGACAAGGCCTTGGGTTTGCGCTTAAGGTATTGATCCAACTTGAGGATATTCGAGGCGTCTTGCACTTTCTTGTTGATCTCGGACTTGGGTACACCATTCATGCGCAATCCAAAGCCCATGTTCTCGGCCACGGTCATGTGCGGATAAAGGGCATAGGTCTGGAACACCATGGCCACGCCGCGCTTGGCCGGGTCCATATGGGTCACGTCGCGAGCGCCGATATGGACTTGCCCTTCGGTCGTTTCCTCAAGGCCCGCTATCATCCGCAGCAAAGTGGATTTACCACAACCCGAAGGGCCGACGAAGACACAGAACTCTCCATCTTCGATCTCCAGATCAATGCCGTGAATAACCTGCGTCTCGCCATACCGCTTGATCGCCTGGTTCAGAGTCACACCTGTCATGTCGCTTGCATCCTGTCTGTTTCGGCGCTCGGGCGGGTCTCGGGGAACCGCCAGGCCTGTGCTTCGGCTCCGATTTGTTCGGCCACACGGCGAACACGGGGAACCCAGGTTTCCAATTGGTCGAAATTCATCCGTTCGGTCGATCCGGTCACGGAAATCGCCCCCAACATCCGCCCGCCCGAGGTGAGGATTGGACAGGCAATGCAGATGATGCCGGGCTCATGCTCTTCGTCATCGACGGCATAGCCACGACTGCGGATCAGGTCGAGATCGGCGCGCAACGCCGCCTCGGATGTCAGTGTTTTGTCGGTAAAGCCGTGGTAGCTTTGCTGAGACGCGGCGCGGTCCAGCGCGGCCTCATCCAGAAACGCCATCATGGCTTTACCCACGCCTGTGCAATAGGCCGGACCGACCTTGCCAGCCTGCGAATACATCTCAATCGGCTGGGCTGCGTTGCGTTTATCCACGTACAGCACCTGATTTGAATCAAGCTGTGCCAAATGCACCGTTTCCCCGGTTTCCCGGCTCAATGCATCCAGAAACGGTCGCGCAATCGGCGCGAGCGAGCTTTGTGTCCACGCTGCATGAGCCAGCCGAACCAATCGCAAACCAGGCGTATATGTCTGTCGGTCCGGATCATACGACAGCATTCCCTGATTGGTCAGCGTTTGCAGGAACCGATACAGGGTCGCCTTGGGGAAATTGCTGCTTTCCAACAGCTCTGCGAATCGAACCGGGCGCGCGAACGCAGCCACCTGATCCAGCACATCACATGCTTTTCCTATTGTTCCGTCACCAGCCACGGATGCCTGTTCTCCTCCAATTAACCCATCGCAATCGGCACGAGGGTCTTGACAAGACTAACCGAGTTGATGTGTAGTTTTCAATATATAAAACACAGTTTCATTATTTGGAACTGCAAAAGTATAAAATGGAAGCTAAGGGAGGAAACCATGCATTCCATGTACAAGCGCACTGCCGCCGCTTTGGCAGCCAGTGTCGCACTTGCCGCACCTGTCGCCGCCGAACTGACCGGCGAGCTGCGAATCTTTCTCGATACCTCCAACCCGGCGCCACGCGCGACGATGGAGGCAATGATCGACCGTTTTGCGGAACAGCATCCGGGACTGGAGATCGAAACCACGGTAATCGACCGGGAGGCGTACAAGACCCAGATCCGCAACTTCCTGACTGCGGATACGCCGGACGTGGCGACGTGGTATGCGGCAAACCGCATGAAGCCCTACGTCGAGGCAGGCCTGTTCGAAGATGTATCGGACTTGTGGGCCGAACCTGAGATCGCCGAAAATCTGGCCTCGACCAAAGGTGCGATGACCATCGACGGCAAGCAGTGGGGTGTACCCTACACCTATTACCAGTGGGGTGTTTACTATCGCAAAGACATCTTTGACGAGCTGGGCCTGACCGAGCCAACGACTTGGGAAGAAGAGCTGGCGAACTGCCAGAAGATCGTCGATTCCGGTCGCGCCTGCTATACGATCGGCACCAAGTTCCTGTGGACCGCTGGCGGTTGGTTCGACTACCTAAACATGCGCACCAACGGGTTCGACTTCCACAACCAGCTCGCCAATGGCGAAATCAGCTGGGAAGACGACCGGGTCAAGCAGACCTTCGCCAACTGGAAACAGCTGATCGACATGGGCGCGTTCGTCGACAACCATCAGACGTACAGCTGGCAAGAGGCCCTGCCCTTCATGGTGAACGGCGAAGCCGCCGCCTATTTGATGGGTAACTTTGCCGTTGCGCCTCTGCGCGAAGCGGGACTGACCGACGACCAATTGGACTTCTATCAGTTCGTTTCTATCAACCCGGATGTAGAATTGGCGGAAGATGCGCCAACTGATACCTTCCACATCCCGGCCAACGCATCGAATAAAGAAGCTGCACGTGAGTTCCTGCGCTTTGCCGTTTCCGCGGATGAGCAAACTCAGATCAACAACGGCGCAAACCTGGGACAGCTGCCTGTGAATGCCCAATCGTCTGTTGATGACGACAAGTTCCTGCAGCAAGGCTTTGAGATGCTGTCCGCCAACAGCCCCGGTGGCGTGGCCCAGTTCTGGGACCGTGATGCACCTGCGGAAATGGCAAAAGTGTCGATGGAAGGCTTCCAGGAATTCATGGTCAAGCCGGATAATGCCGACCGTATCCTGTCCAAACTGGAACGCGCACGTCAGCGTATCTACGAGAACTAAACCGGTCTGGCCGGGCTTCTGCCCGGCCTGCACCACTTCGTGCGTAAGGCGGGTGCATACCCGACTTACACCTTTGACCTAAATCCGAGTGAGCACATGTCAGCCGTCGATGTCCCCGAACAGGAAAGCTGGTTCCACAGAAATCAACAGCGCATAGCGCCGTGGCTATTTTTGGCCCCGGGTCTGCTGTTCTTCATGGTCTATGTGATCATTCCGGTGTTCCAATCCTTCAATCTGTCTTTGTACGAATGGGATGGGCTCGGCGCAGCGGAGTATGTAGGCGTTCGCAACTACGAAGACCTGTATTGGGAATTTGTTGATCGTGACGCGTTCTATATTTCACTGAAGAACAACCTGATCTGGTTGATCATGTACCTGTTGGCGATCCCTGCGGGTCTGTTCATTGCTCTGTTCCTTAATCAAACCGTCTGGGGTATTCGGCTCTATAAGTCACTGTTTTTCTTCCCCTTTGTCATCTCTCAGGTCGTCGTCGGACTCGTTTTTACGTGGTTCTATGATCCGACTTTCGGCCTGTTGAACGAATTCCTGGGCTTCTTCGGCTTCGGCCCGCTGAATGTTCTGGGGGATGAGCGTTTCGTCACCTACGGCATCATCTTTGCCGGTCTCTGGCCGCAAACGGCCTATTGCATGATCCTGTATCTCACAGGCCTGAACGCTGTGGATCCTGAACAGATCGAGGCCGGACGTCTGGACGGTGCAAAAGGCGGGCGGATGCTGTGGCATATCATCCTGCCTCAACTACGCCCCGCCACCTTCATTGCTTTCGTTGTCACCATCATCGGCGCGCTTCGGTCATTCGACTTGATCTCGATCATGACCCAGGGTGGCCCGTTCGGTTCGTCCCGTGTGCTTGCCTATTACATGTTCGAAGTCGCGCTGTCAGAATACGGCTTCCGCATGGGATATGGCGCCGCCATCGCGGTGATCCTGTTCCTGATCATGCTGTGCTTCATCGCCTATTTCCTGTGGTCGATGTATCGCGAAGAAAGGGGGCACTAAGATGTTTCCCAAACCCATCGAAAAACAACCCCGCGGGGCACAGATCACCTACCAGGCGATGCTGCCGCTGGCTCTGCTGCTGTGGCTCGGTCCCCTACTGGCGGTGGCGTTGTTCTCGGTCAAACCGGCCGCCGACTTTACCAACGCAAACTACTGGGGAATGCCGTCCAGTTTTGAGGGCGCCTATAACTATGGGCAGGTATTTTTCAACTCGGACATGCCGCGCTATCTGTTGAACTCGTTCCTAATCACCGTTCCAACTGTGATCGGGGCCGTAGCACTTAGCTGTATGACCGGGTTCGCACTGGGGATCTACAAATTCCGCTCAAACCTCTGGATCTTCTTCATGTTTGTTGCGGGCAACTTTGTACCGTTCCAGATCCTGATGGTCCCTGTACGCGACCTGACCCTGGAATTGGGTCTCTACAACACCAAAACAGGCCTCGTCTTGTTCCACATCGCATTCCAGACGGGTTTCTGTACCCTGTTTATGCGAAACTTTATCCGCGCCCTGCCCTTCGAGTTGATTGAGGCCGCGCGCGTCGAGGGCATCAGCGAATGGCGTATTTTCTGGTACGTTGTCTTGCCGTTAATGAAGCCAGCGATTGCTGCGCTCAGCGTGTTGATCTTTACCTTTATCTGGAACGATTATTTCTGGGCCGTGGTTTTGACTCAGGGCGCGGAAAGCCAGCCCGTGACGGCCGGGATCACCAGTTTCAACGCCCAGTTTCGGGCTGCCTATCAATTGATGAGTGCCGGTTCCATCGTCGCGGCGTTGCCGCCGGTGGCCATGTTTTTCCTCATGCAGAAACACTTCATCGCGGGTTTGACCCTCGGTGCCGTAAAATAACGTCAAACCAAAGGTTTGCCACATGACAAAGATCACCTTTATCGGGGCAGGTTCCACGATATTCATGCAGAATATCGTGGGCGACGCCCTGTTGACCCCCGCATTGGCCGACAGCCACTTTGCTCTGATGGACATCGATACAATGCGTCTTGCAGAAAGCGAGGCCGTCACAAAGGCGATGATCCGCTCTGTCGGAACCGGGGCGACCGTTTCCACCCATACCGACCGGCGCGCCGCGCTGGAGGGTGCCGATTTCGTCATCACCACTTTTCAGATCGGCGGCTATAAGCCCTGCACGGTCACGGATTTCGAGATTCCCAAACAATACGGTCTACGCCAGACCATCGCCGACACGCTTGGCGTCGGAGGCATTATGCGCGGTCTGCGCACGGTTCCTGTGTTATGGGATGTCGCACAAGACATGATGCAGCTCTGCCCAAACGCGACGCTGCTTCAATATGTAAATCCGATGGCAATCAACACATGGGCTCTGGCTGAGCGTTTTCCGACGCTGAAGCATGTCGGCTTGTGCCATTCGGTCCAGAATACGGTCGAGGAACTGGCGCACGATCTGGACCTGCCCAAGGACGAATTCCGCTACAAAGTGGCAGGCGTGAACCACGTCGCTTTTTTCTTGAGGCTGGAGCATGACGGGCGCGATCTCTACCCTGCATTGCGGCAAGGGTATGCCAGCGGACAAATACCAAAACCACCACTGTTGATGCCACGTTGCGCCAACAAAGTGCGGTACGAAGTGATGGATCATCTGGGCTACTTTTGCACGGAAAGTTCCGAACACCTGGCGGAATACGTCCCGTGGTTCATCAAAGACGGCCGACGGGACCTGATTGAGCAGTTCAGTATCCCTCTAGATGAATACCCAACCCGCTGCGAAGAACAGATCGCCAGTTGGAAAGAACAGGCAAAGACCCTAACTGACGGGCGTGATATTGAAGTGATCCGAAGCCATGAGTTCGCCGCTGACCTGATGAATGCGATCGTGACTGATACGCCCTACGTGGCGTATGGGAACCTGCCCAATACTGGACAGATCCCTCAACTCCCCCTTGGCGCGGCTGTCGAAACACCTTGCCTTGTCGACACTAACGGTGTCCAACCTTCGGTCGTCACCGACATTCCACCGCAGCTGATCGCGTTAATGCGCAGCCAGATCAACGTGCAGGAACTGACTGTACGGGCATTGGTTGAGCAGAACCCCGAACACATTTATCACGCCGCCATGATGGACCCACATACGGCCGCTGAACTGGACCTGCGTCAGATCCGCAGTTTGGTTAGTGACCTGTTGGTGGCACATGCCGATTGGTTGCCAGACTGGTGCAAACCCGCCAAGGCGGCCTGATCCCAATTTTAGAAGGCTGAAAATAATGACAAAAAAACGCCGCTCTCAGCATTGGTATGGCAAGCTGGACAAGGATGGCTTTATCCACAGATCGTGGATGAAGAACCAAGGCTTTCCTGATCACGCCTTCGATGGTCGTCCGATCATTGGCATCTGCAACACGTGGTCGGAACTCACACCCTGCAACTCGGGCCTGCGTGATCTGGCCGAAGGTGTCAAACGCGGCGTGTGGGAGGCTGGAGGGTTTCCGGTCGAATTTCCCGTCATGTCGCTGGGCGAGACCCAAATGAAACCCACCGCCATGCTGTTCCGCAACCTGCTGGCAATGGATGTCGAGGAATCTATTCGCGCCTATGGCATCGACGGCGTAGTCCTGTTGGGTGGTTGCGATAAGACCACGCCGGGGCAGCTGATGGGGGCCGCTTCGGTAGATCTGCCCTCTATCGTGGTCAGCTCTGGCCCGATGTTGAATGGGAAGTACCAGGGAAAAGACATTGGTTCGGGCACGGATGTTTGGAAATTCTCAGAAGCTGTGCGCGCGGGTGAGATGACACTGAAGGATTTCATGAATGCCGAGTCCGGCATGTCACGCAGCGCCGGGGTCTGCATGACCATGGGCACGGCCTCGACCATGGCATCGTTGGTCGAAGCAATGGGCATGTCCCTCCCAACCAACGCCGCCCTACCAGCAGTTGATGCCCGCCGGATGGCGCTGGCGCATCTGACAGGCAAACGGATTGTGGAGATGGTGGACGAAGATTTAAAACCGTCGGACATCCTGACCAAGGAAGCGTTCGAAAATGCCATTCTGGCCAATGCAGCCGTTGGCGGCTCGACCAATGCAGTGGTGCATTTACTCGCGCTGGCGGGCCGCGTGGGGGTAGACCTGGCGCTGAAAGACTTTGAAATCGGGTCGGAAATCCCGCTGCTGGTGAACTGCATGCCCTCAGGGAAATACCTGATGGAGGATTTCTGCTACGCAGGCGGTGTGCCCGTGGTTCTGAACGAGTTGAAACCCTTCCTGCGCCCTGCAAAAACCGTTCTGAACAAAGATATCTCGGCGCATTTTGAGGGGGCAGAATGCTTTAACCCCAACGTCATCCGCCCCTTCGACAATCCGGTGAAACCCGCCGCGGGATTGCGCGTGCTGCGCGGAAACCTCGCGCCCAACGGGGCCATTGTGAAACCTTCGGCCGCGACGGATACGCTGCTGGAAACCGAAGCTGAGGCCTACGTTTTCGAGAACATCGAGGATTTGAAAGCCAATATCGACCGGGATGATCTGCCAGTGACGTCCGAAACCATTCTGGTCCTGAAGGGTTGCGGCCCAAAGGGCTATCCCGGCATGCCCGAAGTCGGGAACATGCCAATCCCCGGAAAATTGATCAAAGAAGGCGTGCGCGACATGATCCGTATCTCGGATGCGCGCATGTCAGGCACTGCATATGGCACCGTGATCCTGCATTTAAGCCCCGAGGCGCAAGCCGGAGGCACCTTGGCCCTTGTCAAAACCGGCGATCGTATCCGCGTGTCCGCCAGCAAGGGCGAATTAGAGCTGCTGGTCGATGAAAAGGAACTGGAAACCCGCCGTGCCACGTGGCAACCGGACGATCCGCACTACACGCGCGGTTACGCGAAACTCTATATCGACCACGTGCTACAGGCCGATAAAGGCGCGGACCTTGATTTTCTCGTTGGCAAAGACACGCGCCTTGTAACCAGAGAGAGCCACTGATGGACAATCCAGCCACATTCCACGACCTCAACGGCGCCTCGGTCTATATTACCGGCGGCGGCTCTGGTGTAGGGGCCGCACTGACAGACGGTTTTTTGGCCCAGGGCGCAAACGTTGCCTTTATCGGCCGCTCGGACGCCAGCGCATTCATTGAGGAAATGCGAGACAAACATGGCCGCGCGCCGCTGTTCATGCAGGGCGACATGACGGATACCGAATTGCTGCACGCCACAATGCAAAAGGCTGCCGAGGCACATGGACCTTTGGATGTGTTGGTCAACAACGCCGCTAACGACAAGCGTCACTCGCTTGAGGAAACCACCGCCGAGTTCTGGGACTGGATGATTGAGGTGAACCTCAAGGCCTACTACTTCGCTTGTCAGGAGGCTGCGCGCCAAATGACTGGCAAAGGGGGTTCAATCGTCAACTTCAGCTCGATCAGCTACATGATGGGGAATGCGGGGTACCCTATCTATACGACGTCGAATGCCGGTATCACGGGGATGACGCGATCATTGGCGCGCGAGTTGGGGCCGAAAAAAATCCGTATCAATGCGCTGGCTCCCGGATGGGTTTTGACGCAAAAGCAACTTGATATGTGGGCGACGCCGGATGACTTGGCAGCGCATTTGGAGCGCCAGTGCCTGAAAGAACACCTGACGCCCGAAGACATGATCGCACCGACATTGTTCCTGGCCTCGGATGCCAGCCGCGCGATGACCGGACAGTGCATGGCCGTCGATGGCGGCGTTGTGGTAACGGGGTAAGGCCATGAATGCAGAGTGGATAGCCGTCGACTGGGGAACATCCCAACTGCGGGCCTGGGCTATGCAGTCCGACACCGTACTGGCGCAAAGGCAGTCTGACCGCGGCATGGCGCGTCTGAGTAGAGATGACTTCCAATCTGTCTTGCTGGACCTTATCGAAGATTGGTTGGGCGCTGAACCTGTCGATGTTGTGGCTTGCGGCATGGTCGGTGCGCGGCAAGGCTGGGTCGAAGCCCCCTACTCGGCCGTCCCGTCAGCGCCACTGCCTGATGCGCCTATACGGGTACCCGGTACCGATGCCCGGATACGCGCATTCGTGGTGCCTGGGCTGAAGCAGAACGCACCGCCGGATGTGATGCGCGGCGAGGAAACTCAAATTTCTGGCTTTCTGGCAACCCGCCCGAACTGGGACGGGGTTATCTGCCTGCCCGGGACGCATTCAAAATGGGTTCAGATCAGCGCAGGAGAAGTCGTGAGCTTTCGAACGTTCATGACAGGTGAGATGTTTGAGCTTCTCTCCGAGCAATCAGTGCTCAAGCATTCGGTCGGTGACGGCTGGGACGCCGATGCCTTTGCAGAAGCTACGGCAGACACGTTGTCAAAACCCGAACAATTGGCTGCACGTCTGTTTGGACTGCGGGCGGCGGATTTGTTGCACGATCAGGACAAGGGGACAGCCCGGGCAAAATTATCCGGGCTCTTGATCGGGGCTGAACTGGGCGCAACACGCCCCTATTGGTTGGGGCAGCAGCTGGCAATCATCGGCGCTGAAGGGATTTCCCAAATCTATGCGGGCGCGTTGCAACTGCAGGGTGCTTTCGTGGACACCGCTAGCGCAACCCAATGCACATTGGCAGGCCTGTCGCAGGCCCGTAAACTAACGAGGCAAACCGCATGAACCGCCCCATCATCGCCATATTGCGTGGCTTGCAACCGGCAGAAGCCGTCGATGTGGGTCATGCCCTGATCGAAGCCGGTATCGACAAGATCGAGGTTCCGTTGAATTCGCCTGACCCGCTGAACAGCATTGAATCGTTGGCCAGCTCATTCGGCGATCAAGCTCTGATCGGCGCTGGCACGGTTCTGACCCCCGAACAGGTCGAAGCCGTTGCGCAAGTTGGCGGTAAGCTGATCGTTTCCCCGAATTATGACGCCGAGGTCATTGTGCGTTCTGTCGCACTAAACATGCAAAGCTGGCCGGGCGTCTATACCCCGACCGAGGCGTTTGCGGCACTTAAGGCTGGCGCGACGGGATTGAAACTGTTCCCGGGTGTCACTGCCGGGCCAAGTGGATTGGCCGCACTGCGACCTGTATTGCCATCGGGGACTTTGGTCTATGCCGTTGGTGGCGCTGGACCTGAGAACTTCGCCGAATGGATCAAGGCTGGGGCAGACGGGTTTGGCATCGGATCGGCCCTGTTCAAACCGGGGATGTCCGTCGCGGAAATTGCCGGTCAGGCCAAGCGGATCGTCGCTGCCTATGACGAGGCAACTGGATGAGCTTTGTTTTTGACGACCGTCCATGTGAGTTAGGCGAAGGGCCCCTGTGGCATCCTGAACGCAATCAACTGTTCTGGTTCGACATCATCAACAAACGTCTGATGACGCAGACAGCGGGCGAGCAACACAGCTGGCAGTTTTCGGAACATGTCTCAGCGGCAGGTTGGGTGGACCGGGATACAATAGTGATGGCATCGGAAACCGGTCTGTGGCGGTTTGGTTTGGACAGCGGTCAAAAAGACCTGATCGTCTCGCTTGAGGCGAACAACCCGGACACCCGCTCCAATGACGGGCGCGCAGACCCGTGGGGCGGGTTCTGGATCGGGACGATGGGAAAGAACGCTGAAAAGCAGGCTGGCGCGATCTATCGGTACTGGCAGGGTGAGCTGCGCCTGCTTGTGCCCGAGGTCACAATCTCGAACGCGATCTGTTTTGCCCCAGACAGGTCCTGCGTCTATTACACCGATACAGTCACACAACAGGTCAGGCGCTGCTCGCTGGAGGCTGAGATGGGCTGGCCCGAAGGCAATAGCACGGTGTTTCTCGACTTGCGCGCTGATGGCCTTTACCCCGATGGTGCTGTGGTCGACGCAGAAGGCAATATCTGGATCGCCCAATGGGGGGCAAACCGTGTCGCCTGCTACGAACCGAACGGACGGTTTCGGCATGCGGTCTCGTTTCAGGCCGCACATACATCTTGTCCCGCCTTTGGCGGCGACGATCTGACGACGCTGTTTTGCACCACTGCCCGTCAGGGGTTGGACGCAGACACTGTTGAAGCACAACCAACCAATGGCATGACCTTTGGCGCATTGGACGCGGGCACAGGCCAAGCAGAACACAGAGTCCTTCTATGAAACCAGAACTTGGTGTTTGCTATTACCCGGAACATTGGCCCGAGGCCATGTGGGCCGAAGACGCGGCTCGAATGGTCGAAACTGGCATAAGCTGGGTCCGGATCGGTGAGTTTGCCTGGAGCAGAATGGAGCCAGTTCCCGGTGAGCTGCAGTTGGATTGGCTGGACCGTGCAATCGACACGCTGGGGGCGGCTGGGCTCAAGGTTGTGCTGGGGACGCCCACTGCGACACCTCCGCGTTGGATGCTTGAGAAATATCCCGACATGCTGGCGGTGGATGCGCAAGGAAACCCCCGCAAATTCGGCTCACGCAGGCATTATTGTTTTAGCCATCCGGGTTATGTCCAGGAATCCGTCCGCATCGCCCGGATCATGGGCGAGCGCTACGGGCAAAACCCGCATGTTGCGGCCTGGCAGATCGACAATGAATATGGTTGTCACGATACGACCGTCAGTTACGGCCCCGCCGCTCTGCATGCCTTTCGGCTTTGGCTAAAGGATCGATACGGCAGCATTGACGCGCTAAACGAGGCATGGGGCAACATATTCTGGGCGATGGAGTATCGCGATTTCGACCAGATTGATCTGCCCAATCTGACAGTGACCGAACCCAACCCGGCGCATGTTCTGGCGTTCCGGCGTTTCAGTTCGGATCAGGTCGTTGCGTATAACAAAGCCCAGGCAGATGTACTGCACGCCTTGACCGATGCGCCTTTGTTGCACAATTATATGGGCCGAGTGCTGGATTTCGACCATTTCAAGGTTGGCGAAGATCTGGATATCGCCACATGGGACAGCTACCCAATCGGCTTCCTCTCCGACCGGCTAGAGGCGGATGAAGCGCACAAAACCGCCTTTCTTCAGCAGGGCGACCCGGACATGCAGGCATTTCACCATGACCTGTATCGCGCGGTCGGCCGAGGCCGTTGGTGGGTGATGGAGCAGCAACCCGGCCCGGTGAATTGGGCACCATACAATCCGGCACCACTACCTGGAATGGTTAAGCTTTGGTCGCTTGAGGCAGTGGCGCACGGGGCAGAGGTCGTCAGCTATTTCCGCTGGCGGCAGGCCCCGTTTGCACAAGAGCAAATGCATGCGGGGTTGCTGACACCCAACAACCGCCCTGCCCCGGCCCTGACCGAGGCAAAGCAGACTTCGGACGCGTTGTCAGAAATAGGCAACGTTGTGCAAACACAGGCCCAGGTGGCCATCCTGTTCGACTACGCCTCGGATTGGGCTTGGTCGACACAGCCTCAGGGGGCGGGATTTGACTATTTCCGTCTGGTTTTCTCGGCGTATCGCGCCTTGCGGCGGGCTGGCTTGTCTGTGGACTTCGTGTCCTCAACCAACATTCCGCGTGTTGGCTACAAGTTCATCCTTGCTCCGGGGATAGCCACCGTGAGCGACAATTTGGAGCGACAATTGGCGGAGGTCAGTGATCTGCTCATCCTGGGTCCACGCAGCGGGGCGATCACACATGATTTCCAGATTCCTCGGGCACGACCCGGTCTGAACGGTCTGAAATGCGACGTCGATTTGGTCGAGACACTGCCGCCTAACATCCGCCGTGGCGTTGAAGGCGGCGGCGCGGCGCAACATTGGATCGACAGGGTTTCGGGTACTGCCCCCAATTTGCTGACATTTGCAGACGGCACCCCTGCGCTTTTGGGTGAAAATCGTCTTTGGTATCTGGCAGGTTTCCCGGATGACACATTATGGGACCGGGTTGTTGAAATGGCCGCGCGCAAAACCGACGTTGCCCTTCATCCGATGCCCAAGGGGTTGCGCCGTCGCGAGACGGCCACGCATGTTTTCCTAATCAACTACAACGCGCAACCGGTCGCATGGAACGGTGACGTCGTTGACGCCTGTGACGTAGCACTCACGCAGAAAGATGCGCCCGAAGAGGAATAACCTCTCCGGGCGCTGGTTTTGGATTTCGCTCCGAAACCTACTGGTCAGTCTGCAGACTGTTGGGGTCGAACGCGCCCCCGAAACCACCGTTGTTTGAAGGTGGAGTTTCAGTATCCGAACTCTCCTCTTCCGCGTCGCCACCCAGAGCATTCGGCGCGAAGACGTTGCCAAAACCACTGTTGTTGGACGGTTTCGGTGTGGATTGCTGCGCACCACCTTGTTCGGCTTCTTCGGCCTCACGCTTTTTGCGCTGTTCTTCGCGCTGCTTGCGCAGCTCTTGAATACGCTGTTCGGCTTCTAGGCGTTTCTGCTCTTTCACATTGGCGATGCATTGGCCGGGGTTGTAGGCCGTTGCGGTGCCAACGACAGTGATCGTCGCAACCGCAAACACAACCAGCAAGACAGCCGCCATGTTGCCAGCAAAGAAGCTGGGCAGCTTAATCTTGCCGGCCAGCTCCTCAACTGTGGCGCTCTTGCGGGCTGCGGCCACCAGTTCCTGACGCTTGAGCTTGGCTTCGTTCAACAAGGCAAAGAACACTGTCAGTGCCACGATGATGAAGGCCAGAGCCGAAATGGCAGGCGTAATGCCGTAGCGCACCTTTTGCGCCAGTTCGATCGTCAGCGTCGGGTATTCACCAAAGGTGAAAGTGGTGGTGTTGTAGTTCTCGAACGAAGCGAGGAACGCCAGCACTGCAGCCGAGGCAATCGCAGGACGCATGAAGGGCAACAGGATCTTGCGGAAAGCCTGAGCATGCGTTGCACCAAGGTCCAGTGCCGCTTCGGTCAATGCCACATCGTAACGCTGCAGGCGCGCCACAAGAACCAACATGCAATAGCTTGCAATGAAGGTAGATTGGCCGATTACCGTCAGGAAGATACCGTTGGACAGGAAGCTATCTGCACCCAGTCCCAGCATCCGGTTGATCCGATCCCAGAACACCAAAGTCGAGATGCCCAGAACAACACCCGGGATCAGGATCGGAGCGATGATGATCGTATAGTAGGTCGCCCGTAACTTAGGCCAGATCTGGGTCAGCATCAGCGCACCGGCCAGACCCATCGCCACCGACAGAACAACCGTTCCGGCGCCAATGATCAGCGAGTTCTTGATGCCGTTCAGGATACGCTGATCCTGAAACAGCTCGCCGAACCACTGGAAGGTCAGACACTCCCACGGCGTCATCCGTGGGAAAGCCGACGAGTTGAAGGCCGTGACCGACATGATTACCAGCGGGCCCAACAGGTACAGGAAGAAGATGATCAGATAGACCCAGATGCTTACACGAAGGAAGGAATTATTCATTTCCCGATATCCCCCATGTTCACCTTGAACAGGCGCATCATCGCCAGCACGAACAGGATACAGGTCACCAGAAGAACGATGGCGTAGGCAGCACCTTGCGGCCAGTCATTGTTGTCATTGAATTGCTGGTAAATCAGCTGCGTGAACCACAGACTTGACGGTCCGCCCAGGATTTGCGGCGCGGCCAGCGCACCGGCGCTTAGCATGAACACCATGGTACAGCCCGAGCTGATGCCCGGCTTGGCGTAAGGAATGACCACACGCCAGTGAATTCGCCACCATGGCGCACCAAGATCACGCGCGGCCTCGATCTGGTTTTTGTCCAGACTTTCGATCACGTTGTACATCGGGAAGATCATCAGCAGGATGTAGGCATAGCCAAGACCCGCATAGAGCGCGATGTCATTGCGAATAAAGTCAAACGGCGTATCCCAGATGCCCAGCCCCACGAACAGGGTATTCAAAACACCGGTCTCACCAAAGATAATCCGCAGGGCAAAGGCGCGCAAAATCTCGTTGATCCAATATGGGATGATCAGCATGATCGCGAAGATGCGAATGTGGCTGCCTTTGGACTGACCCAGGTAGTAAGCGATCGGGTAACAGAGGATCAGGTTGAAGACCGTCACACAGACTGCGGCCAGCAGTGTGCGAAAAAAGACCCTCAGGTCGACTGCATTATAGGACTGACTGCCGCCTTCGGGGCCATAGATCAGGTATTTGTAGTTCTCCAGCGTATAAACGTCCTTAGGCCCGCCAATCTCGGGCGGTGGCAGGTTCGGACGGAAGGAGAAATCCAGCATCGACAGCTGGGGCAGAATGATCAGGCCAATGGTCCAGAACAGGACAAGACCCAATATTGCGGCGCCCATGCCGATGCCGTTTCGGTTGAAGAATTCTTTCAGGAAGCCTGGCATAGAAGGCCCCCTTATTCTGCGGCCAAATCACCCGCCGGAACCAGAACCGCATTGCGAGTCTCATATTCCAACGTGATGTTTTGGCCTGTGTGGTCATCGAAGGATTGGCCGAGATTTGGCAAGGACACCTTGATCTCTTTACCGCCGTCACCTTCGGTGAAGATGTTGAAGACGTTACCTTCGAATTCTTCGTGGTTCACCCGCGCGGTGACAAAGTGATCTCCTGATGCGCCATCGGCAGCGATCGCAAAAGCTTCGGGGCGAATGAACATCATGGCGTCATCGCCCACTTTCAGCTTTCCTTGGTTGGCGGTCGAGATACGTGCAACCAATTCACCAGACCGGTTTGTTGAAATCAGCGCTTCGTTCCCCATTATCTGTTTAATTTTGCCGCGGAACACGTTGTTTTCACCTACGAAAGAGGCGGCGAATGCAGTGTTGGGATCATTATAGATGGTCTTGCCATCGGCGATTTGATCGATGACACCAGCCCGCATGACCGCGATATTGTCTGACATGGTCAAGGCTTCGCCCTGGTCGTGGGTGATATAGATGAAGGTGATGCCGACGCGCTTTTGAATCTCACGCAGCTCGGTGCGCATATGCTGGCGCAGTTTGAGGTCCAGCGCGGACAACGGCTCATCCAGCAGCAGTACATCCGGTTCCGCACATAGCGCGCGGGCGATGGCAACCCGTTGTCGCTGACCGCCGGACAGTTCACTTGGCAGCTTGTCACCTTGATCGGGCAGCGCGATCATGTCCAGCAGCTCATCGGCACGCTTTCGGCGCTCTTTTGCGCTTGCGCCACTGATCTCCAATGAGAAGGTGATATTTTCCCACACTTTCATCAGCGGGAACAACGCGAGGTTCTGAAAAATCAGGGCGGTCGGGCGTTTGTTCGGGCCGATGCCCCGCATATCCTTGCCGCCGATCAGAACTTTGCCTTCGCTTGGTTCAAGAAAGCCCGAAACTGCCCGCAGGATCGTTGTTTTGCCGCACCCCGAGGGACCGAGAAACGAAAAGAAATCGCCCCCGTTGATGTTCACGTTTGCATCCCTCACGGCAACAAAATCACCGAAACGGATCCACAGGTTCTCAAGATCTACACCGACCCCTGCACTCATTTTTGGTATCTCCGTCAGGTACAGTCCATGACCGCACCGAAATAGCGTCCGTCACGCCTTTGTGGCATGCGGGTTGATAGCCCTCCGCACAGTGGCGGAGGGCACCTTGTCAAAGCAATCAGGCGCTTTTGAACTTGTTGACGAACTCGGTCCGAGTTTCGGCATACCACGGAGCCTCAGCAGGCCATGGGTTCAGGTTTGCCAGCGAGTCGCCCGGATAGGCCTCAGCGAAGTTCTTCTTGTAGGTGTCGCCCGCATATTGGTCGGCACCCAGAACTGGCGAGTTGTAGCCGTGGCTATCGATGGCGACACCTGCAGGCTTGGCCTGATAGGCGAAATCAATGAAGGCATAAACCTGATCGATGTTCTGCGCACCGGTCGGCATCGACATACCGTCGACCCATGCCATCGCACCTTCGACCGGAGCCTGATAGTGCACCGGCTCACCCGCTGATTTCAGCGCCAGCGGCGGACCATCCCAGGTCTGGCCGACAATAACGCCTTCGTTCAACAGGCCGTTTTTCTGGGTGTCGGCATCATTCCAGATCAGCTTGATCCGGTTCTTCCGCTCGACGCACCAGTCAGTGATTTGGCCCCAGACCTTGCGCATGGTGTCTTCGTCGCCGTACGCGGCCCAGACAGAGCCAGGCTCCATCTCGCCAGAGGCTTCCATATACAGTCCCGCGCCCAGCATCATCGAGTGTGCGCGACCCATGGTCTTGCCTGCGTTTGCTTCGGACCAGACGTCCCCATAGGACGGGGCGTCGCCCTCGGGCAGCCACAGGTCGGTGCGGTAGGCAATGCCTTCGGTACCCCAGATATGCGGCAGCCAGTGCACGCCGCTGTCAGCAAAGTTCCAGGCGTCGGTGCCGATCTGCGCCATCGCAGGGTTCACCAGATCAATCGGAACCTTGTTCATGTCGAAGGGCTGCAACAGTTCCAGCGGCCCCCACTGAAGCGAGCGGTTGTTCGTCGGCGACACGATGTCAAAGCCTTGGCCCTTGGTGGCCTTCATCTTGTTGATGATTTCTTCGTTCGACCCGATACCGGTATAGTTCACCTTGATTCCGGTCAGAGTTTCAAACTCTTGCAGGAATGCGGGCGGCAGATAGTCCGACCACATCAGAATGTTGATTTCACCCGAAGATGCCAGAGCGCTTTTGCTGTAAAGCGGCGCAGCAAGGGCAGCCGCACCCGCGCCTTTCAGAATCGAGCGTCTGGAAAGGGTTTTCCGTTCAGCCATATTATGGTTCTCCCGTTATTGGACTGTGTTGTTTTGTTATTATGATTGCCACGCTAGAACTTTGCGGGGGCATTGTCAGGCCAAAAGTGACGGATTGGCAATTTCGTATATCCAGATTGCGATTTAATCTAGCAAATATGGTTAGTTACCCCCTGGGATCGCAGTCACATTTTGAGACCGGAGCAGCTTATTTTGGCAATGTTTCGTAAGAAATTGACACGGCTGCCCGTCAAGCTCGGGACTAGGCTTTGCGCCGCAATTCAAAAGGGGAAAAGAAGTATTTGCCATGCCCGACCGAAAGAACTCACGTCAAAAACAGTCATAAACTGCATGCATTTGGAAACGCACACAGACCTCGGGACTTACCACTGCGGGGCACAGACAACGTTCCAAACTGTGCAGTAAGCGGCATTCGCGTACTGTGCCGCACCTTTCGATCATCATGCGCCGCTCGCGGTCACTTCCTCATGGACAGGCCCTGGTGAAACAAGTGAACCTTGCCCGGATCTGCCGAAACGGCAACGGTTTGGCCCCGCATGTTTTTTTGGACCCCCGGCAGTTTTGCGATTGTGGGGTCCTCCCCGTCCTTGGCGGCAAAATACAACAGCGTGACCTCGCCAAGTGCTTCGGTAAAGTCCACAATCCCTTCCATAATCGGATTGCTTTCAACGGGGTGAAAGTCTTCGGGACGCACTCCGATATTTACCTGTTTACCCTCGTCAGCTGCGTCGGTTGGGATGCTGGTCACCGCGGTCCCACCACCATCCAGTTTTACGACGGTGCGCTCACCAGTCTGCGTGATGACCCCCGGCAAAAGGTTCATTGCAGGTGAGCCAATAAATTGCGCGACAAACTCATTGTCAGGCGTTTCGTATAGTTCGAGAGGGGTGCCAACCTGTGCGATCCCCTTGTTGGCCAGGACGACAATTCGTGTGGCCAATGTCATCGCCTCGACCTGATCGTGGGTGACATAGACCATCGTGCTGTCGGGCATTGCCTCTTTCAGACGCGCGATTTCAATGCGGGTCGCGACGCGCAGCGCTGCGTCAAGATTGGAAAGCGGTTCATCGAACAGATAGACCTTTGGATCGCGCACGATCGCCCGACCGATTGCAACCCGTTGCCGCTGGCCACCAGAAAGTGCCTTTGGAAGCCGATCCAGAAACGGTTCCAGCTGAAGGATACGGGCGGCGCGATCAACCGCCGCGTCGACCTCGTCCGATGGCATTTTGGCGATCTTCAATGCGAAAGCCATATTTTCGCGTACCGTCATGTGCGGATACAGGGCATAGCTTTGGAAAACCATCGCAATGCCCCGCTGCGCTGGCGGCACGTCGTTCATCACCTGGCCTTCGATCTCAAGCGTTCCGCCAGTGATCTTTTCTAGCCCCGCAATCATACGCAGCAACGTGGATTTACCGCAACCCGAAGGCCCGACAAATACAATCAATTCACCGCGTTCGATGTCGAGGTTAATGTTCTTTAAGACATCAACATTGCCATACGTTTTGGCAACATCCGTGAGATTGAGTTCAGACATAACTTACCCCTGTACCCGAGCCATCAAACAGAATTGGGCCGCACCGAGGGTGATGGTCCCCGCCCCTCCGACACCGCCCAACTCTTGCCCGATTGCTTGCCAGTTATCGTCGGGCAGTGTGATTTCCGCGCTGTCAGATCCCAAATTGAACGCGCAGAATATCTGTTGGGCATTGTCCTCACGCAAGAAGGTCAGGATCGGTCCAGACTGCGCCATCTCGCGCTGCTGGCCAGACATCAATGCGGAATGCGCGTGGCGCAACGCGATGGCACGGCGATAGTGGTGCAACGTCGAATTTGGCTCTTGCTCTAACCGGTCAACCGCACGCTCGGCCTGCGTTTGGCTGACGGGCAACCAGGGGGCTCCAGTACTGAACCCGGACTGTTCGTCCTGCGCAGCCCAAACCATCGGAGTGCGGCAACCATCACGGCCCTTGAACTCCGGCCAGAATTCTATGCCGTAAGGGTCCTGCAGATGTTCAAATGGAACATCCGCCTCGGGCAGGCCAAGTTCTTCGCCTTGGTACAAGCATGCTGACCCACGCAGGCACATCATCAGCACTGCATGTTGACGGATGGCTGCGTCGTCCAGCCCCCACCGCGACGCGTGACGCTGAACATCATGGTTTGAGAACGCCCAGCAAGGCCATGCATCGCCAGCCTTTTCTTCCAACTGATCAAACACCTGTTTGGCGTATGCGGCGGTCAAAGCGCGTTTTTCAAGAAACTCAAAAGCATAACACATATGCATGCGCTTATCGCCACTGGTATACTCACCCATGATCTCAAGACCGCGCTGCGCGTCGCCAACCTCGCCCAAACAAGCACGGCCTTCGTATTCGTCCGTTAGTGCGCGCAACCGCTCGAGGAAGGCGATGTTTTCCGGCTGGCTTTTGGAATGAAGGTGATCCTGATGGTTATAGGGGTTCACCATGGGCGCGATCGAGGCATTGCGCTGATCCATCGGCAGGCCAGGGTTGTCGCGCAGTTGTTTGTCGTGGAAATAGAAGTTGATCGTGTCCAGACGGAAACCATCCACGCCCAAGTCCAGCCAGAACCGCGCCACATCCAGCAATGCATCCTGCACGTCCGAGCAATGGAAGTTCAGATCCGGCTGCGACGTCAGGAAATTGTGCAGATAGTACTGCAAGCGCCGGGAATCCCACTGCCATGCGGACCCACCAAAAATTGACAGCCAGTTGTTTGGCGGAGTGCCGTCGGGCTTGGGATCAGCCCAAACATACCAGTCGGACTTGGCATTTTCGCGACTGGACCGGCTTTCCTTAAACCATGGGTGCTGATCCGACGTGTGCGACAGCACGAGGTCAATCATCACCTTCAGCCCAACTGAATGCGCCTGATCCAAGAGTTCCTTAAAGTCCTCCATGGTTCCGAACATCGGATCAACATCACGATAGTCGCTGACGTCGTAACCGAAGTCCTTCATCGGTGATTTGAAGAAGGGCGAGATCCAGATTGCGTCGACGCCAAGCGAAGCGATGTAACCAAGCCTTTGGGTGATACCCTTGAGATCTCCAATTCCATCGCCGTTGCTGTCCTGAAAACTGCGTGGATAGATCTGGTATATCACTCCGCCCCGCCACCATTCGGCGGCTGCTTTGGTTGCTGTTTCGAGTTTCACGGTGTTCTGCACGTTCATCAGACGCCTCTACTTAACGGACCCGGCCAACAGACCGCGGACCAGATATTTTTGCATTGCGAAGAAAACAATCAGCGGGACGATGATCGAAACAAAGGCCGCTGTGGCAAGGATTTCCCAATTCCCGCCGCGCGTGCCTAAAAGCTCGACGATGCGGTTGGTCATGACGGTGGTCTGTCCGGATGCGTCGATCAGGAACACCTTAGCTACCAGCAAGTCATTCCACGTCCAGAGAAACTGGAAGATCGCAAAAGACGCCAGCGCTGGAAAGCTGAGCGGCAAGATCAACTTGGTAAAGATCTGAAACTCGGTCGCGCCATCGACCCGCGCGTTTTCGATCAGATCGCGGGGCAGACCCGCCATGTAGTTACGCAAAAGATAAATCGCCAGCGGCAACCCGAACCCGGTGTGTGCCATCCAAACCCCCAAATACCCTTTGCCAATCCCAATATTCAGGTGGAATTTCAGCAACGGGATCAGGGCCAGTTGCAGCGGGACAACCAACAGACCAACGACAGCCGCAATAAGCAACGCGCGCCCGGGGAAATCCATCCAGGCCAGCGCGTAGGCTGCAAAAGCCGCCACGAGAATCGGAATGATCGTTGCCGGTATCGTCACGGTCAACGTGTTGAAAAATGCGCGTCCCATACTGTCGGTGCTGTCTTCTGCCAGAAGAACCTTGTGATAATTGTCTAAGGTAAACTCAGGCGGCAATTCTGCAGTTACAAAAACACGCGATCCGCGGCTGCCGGTGAACTCGTCCGGGTTCTCCATGCGGTAATTCCCTGCAGCATCTACGGTGATTGTGCCGCCCTTTCGCAGCACAGCTGTTTCGCCGGGGGCAAAGGCATCGATCGCGCGAGAGCTGATCCCCCATTTTGAGATTGTCGCCTTCGTCCCTTCGTCAAACAGATTGCCTTCGATCACGTACAGCCCGTTTTCGAGTACCTGGGTATCCGGGGCCGCGCTGCGAAGGGTCAGGTTTTGTTCGGACGGGAACAGCGACCGCCACCAACCACTGGTTGCGATCTGGTCCGCCGTGCGGAAAGATGAAATCAGCAAGCCAAGCGTGGGTACCACCCACAGCACCACCAGAAAGAGAACCGAGGCATGGACGACCCAGCGAAGGGCGGGTTTGGTTCCTGCAATATCGCTCATTGCCCTACTCCATCTCTTTCCGTGCGTTGCGCACATTCCAGACGAGAATCGGAGCCACCAGGAGCATAATAACCATGGCCGAAGCGGACCCGACGCCCCAGTCATTCGCTCGGAACAGCTTGTCGTACATGTAGTTGGCAAGAACCTGCGTCTCCCATTGGCCGTTGGTCATGGCGAAGACGATGTCAAAGACCTTGAGGACAGTAATGGTGATCGTGGTCCAGACGACAAGGATAGTAGTTTTGATCTGCGGCACTTTGATCCGAAAAAAGATCTGGAACGGATTGGCGCCATCCAAAATTGCGGCTTCAATCGTTTCTTCGGGGATACCACGCAAGGCGGCCGACAGGATGACCATTGCAAAACCAGTCTGAATCCAGATCAGGACAACCATCAGCAAAAAGCTGTTCCAGAACGGTATCGTAAGCCACGTCTGCGGCTCGGTCCCGCCAAAGAAAATATACAGCGCATTCAGCATTCCGATCTGATCTTGTTCGGCCGGACGTGTGTCATAGACCAGCTTCCAGATAACCGATGCCCCAACAAACGAGATCGCCATAGGCATAAAGATCAGCGACTTGGCCAGATTCCCCCAACGAATGCGGTCAGTCAGCTGTGCCACCAACAGGCCAAAGGCCGTCGACATTGCAGGCACAATGATCAACCAGAACATGTTGTTGCGCATTGCTTCCCAAAACTTGGGCTCCTTGGCCATCTGGATATAGTTGTCCAGCCCGACCCATTTGTAGCCGCCGCCTGGGACGCGGTCCGTCAGTGACAGGCGCAGGGTTTCGACAACCGGATAGGCCAGATACAAGCCCAAAGCAGCCAGCGCTGGGAATAGAAACAACCAAGGCCGGATCATGTTCGCGCGGTTGATATTGCGGCCAGCATTCGGCCCCCGAGGCGGGAAAAGAACTCTGTCCAGAAACTGATTGGATAGATAGAAATAGCCCACGCAACCTGACACGCCGATGGCGATGGTCAGCAGGCCTTGAAATGCCGGGTGCATGCCGCTCTCCCTTGCGACGATAGGTTCGGGCAACCCGGCAGAGCGGGTTGCCCAATCTCAGACGCTTTAGTCCAGCGCGTCCCACGAGGACTGGATTTCGTCGGCGACGTCCTGGGCAGGTGTTCCGCCCGTATAGTCGACCATTCCAGTCCAGAAGGTGCCTGCACCCACGCCGCCCGGCATCAGGTCGGAACCGTCAAACCGGAAGGTGGTGGCCCCCAGAAGAATGTCATTCATCTTCTTCAGCGTAGGGTCTGAGAAGACCGAAGTATCGACGCCTTTGTGCGGCGTCAGGAACCCGGTCAGAGCCATCCAGGCTTCGTGCGCCTCGGGTGTTTCCAGGTATTTCATCAGCGCATGCGCGCCCGGGCCGTCATTGGTGATCGCCCAAACTGTGCCGGCCCCAAGGACCGGGCTGCCAAGATCCTTGCCTTCATAGGCCGGGAAGTAGAAGAAATCGGCATCTTCGCCCACAACCGTGCCTTCAGGGAAGAAAGCGGGAATGAATGAAGCCTGACGGTGCATGTAGCACTGCGGAGGTGAGCTGAACATTCCCTTCGGGCTGTCACGGAAGTCAGTCGTTGCAACCGCACCTGCTCCACCGGCCACGTAATCATCGTTGCGCGCAAACGCTCCGAATTCTTCAATCGCGGCAACAACCTTAGGATCGTTAAACTTTAATTCGTTGGCGACCCAGGCGTCATAATCTTCGGGCGGCAACGTGCGCAGCATCATGTCTTCAACCCAGTCAGTCGCTGGCCAACCGGTCGCTCCGCCGGACCCCAGCCCGATGCACCATGGCGTTTCGCCATCTGCAACGATCTGATCGGTCAGCGCCTTCAGCTCTTCCATTGTGGTCGGGATTTCATAGCCGGCGTCTTCGAAGTTCTCCGGCACAAACCAAACCAGCGATTTCACGTCGACCTTGTAGAAAAACCCATACAGATGGTCCTGCCCGTCCGGGCCCTGATAGGTTCCCAGATCCACCCAGGATTGGCCGGCCGCATAGTTGTCGCGAATCCAATCCGCAGTTCCTTCACTCAGGGGCGTCAGGAATCCCGCCTTGGCCATATCTGATGCCAGACCGGGTTGGGGAAACACTGCTACGTTGGGCGCCGATCCGGCTTCGGCATCAATTCTGATCTGCTGCTCAAAGCTGTCCGAGCCCACATAGCTGTACTCATGCCCAGTCGCTGCGGCAAAGCCGTCCAAAACCTTTTCGACATTTTCCTGATCAGGCCCCAGCCACGGGCCGAACACGGTGACCTTGTCGGCATGCGCCGCGCCCGCCATCAGGGCGAACGTGGCCGCGCCTGCGTAAAGCGAGTGTTTCATGAAGTTTCCTCCCAACTTTGCTCGCGCTTTTGAGACTCTTTTTCAAAGCGCTTTGGATGACGCACTTTATCCGCTAACATTCAAATTTTGTCAATAATCTGTTTACTGATGCCCATATTATTAATATTCAGGGCAGTGTCAGCAAGATGTGACAGTCGGGCGGGAAGCGCCTGCAATTTTGCAAATGATCAAATTTGAAGGCGCTTTGAGGCGAAGATGAATCTAAAGCAGCTCTCAGAAATCCTTGGTTTATCTCAAACCACTGTCAGCCGCGCGCTGAATGGCTACCCCGAGGTGAACGAGGACACGCGCCTGCGCGTCCAAGCCGCCGCTGCCAAGCATGGCTACCGGCCGAACAGCCGGGCCAAGGGATTGGCAACAGGTCGCTCGATGGTGATTGGGCACGTGATTCCCTCCTCATCCCAGCATGAAATGGTAAACCCGATTTTTGGTGATTTTGTCGCCGGTGCTGCACGCAAGTATTCGGATCATGGATATGACATGATGTTCACCAACGCCGATGACACCTCGATCGAGGAAGCCTATCGCAGTCTTTTTCAACGCGGCGCGGTTGATGGAATTGTTTTGCAAGGCCCCAAAGTCAACGAGCACCGGATCGAGGTCCTGACCAGAATGGGCGTGCCCTTTATTGTTCATGGCAGGTCAACCGGGGTGGACGTGCCTTATGACTGGATCGACGTGAACAACAAAAGTTCGTTCCTGCGCGCCACCCGGTTTCTGATCGACCTTGGGCATCGTCGCATTGCCCTGATCAACGGGCTTGAGGATATGGATTTCGCTCAACGTCGCCGCGACGGATATCTTGAGGCCCTGCATGAGGCAGGTCTGTCCCCCGACCCGGAATTGATGCGCAGCGCCGAGATGACCGAGGTTTATGGCCACCATGAATCCCGCGATATGCTTCGCCTGGATGACCCACCTACGGCCATCCTGACCGCATCCATGATTTCCGCGATCGGTGTGCGCCGTGCTCTCAACGAGGCGGGGTTGAAGATGGGCAAGGACGTATCAGTCATCGCCCATGACGACGATCTTTCTTATCTGAAAAACGGTCAGGATGTGCCAATTTTCACGGCCACACGGTCATCCGTGCGTCGAGCCGGAGAAATAGCCGCTGAAATGCTGATCGAACGCATCAAATCTCCGGAAGACCCGGTAAAAACTAGATTGCTGGAGGCCGAACTGGTAGTTGGCGGCTCGACCGGCCCCGCTCCCAACAGGTTCTGAAAAATGAAATACACTCGTTCGGACTTCCCCAAAGACTTTCTCTTTGGTGTCGCAACCTCTGCCTATCAAATCGAAGGCCACGCACAGGGCGGTGCGGGGAAAACACATTGGGATAGTTTTGCCGCTTCACCCGGAAACGTTGTGCGAAACGAGAATGGAGATCTGGCCTGTGACCACCTGAACCGTTTTCCACAGGATTTCGATCTGGTGCGGGACGCGGGTTTTGATTGCTACCGGTTCTCGACAAGCTGGGCGCGCGTTTTGCCTGAAGGGCGTGGCCCGGTAAATCAGGCAGGTCTGGATTTTTACGACCGGCTCGCCGACGCGCTGCTGGAACGCGGCATTCGCCCCTGTGCGACCCTGTATCATTGGGAATTGCCCTCTCCGCTTGCAGATCTGGGCGGCTGGCGCAACCGGGATATCGCAAATTGGTTCGCCGATTTCACCGAGGTCATCATGGGCCGCATTGGCGACCGTATGTACAGTGTTGCGCCGATCAATGAGCCGTGGTGCGTCAGCTGGCTGAGCCATTTTGAAGGGCATCACGCGCCCGGAATGCGCGACATCCGCGCCACGGCTCGCGCGATGCACCATGTTCTGCTGGCTCATGGCCGCGCCATCGAAGCGATGCGTGGTCTGGGCATGTCAAACCTGGGCGCTGTGTTCAATCTGGAATGGGCCGAACCTGCCGATGACAGCCCCGCTGCACGCAAGGCGGCCGACCTTTATGACGGGATTTACAACCGGTTTTTCCTAGGTGGTGTGTTCAAAAAAGCCTATCCGCAAAATGTTCTGGACGGGTTGGAACCTCATCTTCCATCCGGCTGGCAAGACGACTTTGACACCATTGGTGCACCCGTCGATTGGTGCGGTCTGAACTACTATACCCGCAAACTGATCGCGCCTGCCGATACCGCATGGCCAAGCCTGGAAGAAGTACCCGGCCCGCTGCCCAAAACCCAGATGGGGTGGGAGATTGAACCCGATGCCCTGACGCGCTTTCTGACCCGTACGGTGCGCGATTATACCGGCGACTTGCCAATTTATGTCACCGAAAACGGCATGGCGAGCCCGAAACGCCAGCAAGATGACGACCGTATTGACTACCTCAACAAACACCTTGGTGCCGTTCAAAACGCGCTGGACGACGGCGTTCCAGTCAGGGGCTATTTCATCTGGTCCTTGTTGGATAACTACGAGTGGTCCTTTGGCTATGAAAAGCGGTTCGGGTTGGTTGATGTAGATTTCAATACGCTCGAGCGGACGCCAAAAGCCTCGTACAACGCGCTGAAATCGGCCTTGTCCGGTGGGCCTGTTTCTCTGCCGATGGCACAGCCTGCCGGAACCATGCACGAACACTGGAACCTTGTCGCGGACATCGGTGGCACAAACACAAGACTAGGTGTCATCTCGAACGGAGAGCTGATGGACCTCCGCAAACACCCAACCGGGTCGTTGCCAGAGCTTCTGGATGCGTTTCACAGCCTGCGCGACGAGATTGGTACCGATCCACGCGCCGTCGTTGCGGCCGGAGCAGGTCCGGTCAAAGACGGGACAATCCGCCTGACAAATGCGCATCTTGATTTGTCCGAAAGCGACATCTGCAAGGCAACAGGCGCGCAACACACCTTTGTTATCAATGACTTCACCGCGGCCGCCTGGTCGGTCGCCGAAATCACCGGTGACCATGTCGAGGTCCTGCAAGGGGCTGAGACACCGCCGGTCGGAACCCGGCTGGTTGTGGGCCCCGGCACTGGCCTAGGCGTAGGCGCATTGCTCTATTCCCAAGGGCGATACCATACCGCGTCGGGCGAAGGTGGCCATGTCGGACTGTCCCCACGCCACGAGGATGAGGTCGAAGTCTTCAAAGCGGCACGCCATATCGCGCCCGAATGCTTCTTTGATGACAGCCTAGTGCTCGAAGCGGAAATGTTCCTCAGCGGAACCGGCCTTCCCATTCTGTACCAAGCCGCCAGCATGGCCGCTGGACAGTCCGATGCTCCAAGGCGCAACGCCAAGGATATACTGCAGGACGCGCTGGCGGAATCCGACCCGATTGCGGTCAAATCTGCGCATATGTTCAAAACCCACCTTGGGGCTATTATGGGCGATCTGGCTGTCGCCTACATGCCGACAGGAGGTGTTTTCCTTGTGGGTGGCGTCGCCGAGAAAAACCGGTGGCTGTTCAAGGATGCGTTCCGGGATGCCTTTAACGCCGGCGGGCGGTTCAGTGACTTGCGGCGTTCAATGAACCTGTATGTGTCCGAGCAGGATGAATTTGGCATTGTTGGCGCTAACAATTTCTGTAAAAGTGCGCTCGCGCGGTAAACTGGCCGCCTGACCCTGTTACAGAAAGGACCACGGCATGATTCTGTGCTGCGGTGAAGCCCTGATAGACATGATCGCCGAGCCAACCGTTTCTGGGTCGCGCGGATTCGTGCCCCACTCCGGCGGCGCAGTGTTCAACACAGCCGTAGCGCTGGGTCGGCTAGGCGCGCCAGCGGGTCTTTTGACCGGGCTATCGTCGGATATGTTCGGACAGCAACTGGCGGACGCGCTGCAAACCAGCCATGTAGACGCCAGCCATGTGATCCGATCGGATCGCCCAACGACATTGGCGTTTGTCCAGCTGGAAGATGGCCATGCCAGCTACAACTTTGTCGACGAAAACTCGGCCGGGCGCATGTTGACCCCTGAGGATATGCCAAAACAATTGCCTGCTGCATCGGCGCTGTATTTTGGCGGGATTAGCCTGGCGTGCGAACCCTGCGCTGATGCTTATGCAGCCCTGCTTGAGCGTCACGGAGCGGACCGAGCGGTCATGCTGGATCCAAATATCCGGCCGGGATTTATCAAGGATCAAACGCGGTATCGCACCCGGCTAAACCGTATGATTGCACAATCTGACATCGTCAAAGTCTCGGATGAGGATCTGGACTGGATCGTTCCGGGACCTGAAACACTGGCGGAGAAAGTACCTTTGCTGCTGCAAACAGGTCCTTCCGTGGTTATCGTAACGCGCGGCAGTGATGGGGCCTCGGGATATCTGGCGGACGGGTCCGAAACCTCGGTGCCAGTCAAAGCGGTCGAGGTGGTCGATACGGTGGGTGCCGGTGACACGTTCAACGCCGGAGTCCTTGCTGAATTGGACCGAACAGGTCGATTGACCAAGTCCAATCTGCGGACGTTGGGCCAGGACGACTTGCGCGCGGCGTTAGCCAAAGGTGCAGACGTCGCCGCCATCACCGTTTCCCGCGCTGGCGCAAACCCGCCCTGGGCGCATGAACTTTGACCCCCTGAGGGACCGAGATGAAAAGATCAGATATCAACGACATCAAGACCAAAGCCGAGACCTTCATTCGCTCGTTCGGGGCCGTCCTGCCCCCCTTTGCCAACTGGTCGCCGGAACAAATGCGCAGCGCTCAGGCACAAGGCATCCGTGACCGCGGCCTCGGATGGGATATTACCGACTATGGTCAAGGCCGGTTTGATGAGCTCGGCCTGTTCCTATTTACCCTGCGCAATGGCGATGTGCAGGATCTGAAAAAAGGTCGCGGGATGCTTTATGCAGAGAAGCTTTTGGTTTCTCGGGACAAACAACTCTCCCCGATGCATCGCCACATCATCAAGGCCGAAGACATCATCAACCGGGGCGGCGGCGATCTGGTCATGGAGATTTATGCCTCGGACCCTGAAGGCGGTATCGACCGAGATAACCCGGTGGTTGTTCCCAGTGACAACTGCCCTGTCATCATCCAACCTGGTGAGTTGCTGCGGCTGAAACCCGGTCAGAGCGTAACCCTGATGCCGGGAATCTGGCACGCATTCTGGGCGGAACAGGGCGACTGCCTGATTGGCGAGGTGTCAACTGTCAACGATGACCGGACCGATAATGTATTCGAGGATCCCATTCCGCGCTTTGCAACGATTGAAGAAAACACAAAGCCCGATTTCT
Source organism: Ruegeria sp. YTSC004 (assembly GCF_059609805.1). Classification (NCBI taxonomy): domain Bacteria; kingdom Pseudomonadati; phylum Pseudomonadota; class Alphaproteobacteria; order Rhodobacterales; family Roseobacteraceae; genus Ruegeria; species Ruegeria sp. YTSC004. The sequence continues at coordinate 159,518 of NZ_JBXWMJ010000006.1, read as the reverse complement.
TGCTGGTATCGGACTATTGATAAACGGATAGCGCGTGCGCAGGCTTGATCACATCCGGGGCCGGGTGCTGATCGCTGCATCGGGATAACACCCTTTCCCGAATTCAAAAAATCGAATTAACATGGCCCTCGACAAAGGAAAAAGTCGCGAGCCTGATTTTTGCGCGACCATCGAAGGACCCAAGTGATGGTAACCAAAGCACAGCTAGAAGCCGAAGTCGCAGAGTTGCGGCGTCAACTGGCCGAACAATCCAGCGCACCAGAAGGCATCTCAGATTCGAACAGCGGCAAACAAGCTGATCCACACAAATCGATGACGGACGGAATTGTCGAAAGCCTGGATGAGTGGTCAACGCAATTAGAAGAAGTCATGACAGAGCTTGAGGAGTTTCCACATAAAAGGCCGATCCTATTCGCCCTTGGGATTTTCACGCTTGGCTATCTTCTAGGCCGTTCCCGGTAGGAGCCCGAACATGAATCGCATTTCACGCAACATTTCGATCATCCTGCGCGCTGAACGGTTGATTGCACAACGGCAACTGGCCGTCGCGGCAAAGCGCACGGGTTTTTATGCCGCTGCCGGGTTGGCCGTTGGGCTGGCGGTTATCATGCTAAACGTCGCCGGGTTCTTTTGGCTGTCCGAGACCATGTCAAAGTCTCTGGCGGCAATCATAGTGGCCGGGGTGAACTTTGTTCTGGCCGTAATCCTCGCATTGGTCGCAAATTCCATGACGGCCGAAACTGATACCTCAGCGGCCGTCGAGTTGCGGGATATGGCGCTGCACGACATTGAGGATGAAGTCCGGGACAATGTCACCGAAGCGCGCAACATGATTGTCGGTCTCAAACGCGATCCGATCGGGATGCTGTCGCCTGACATTATCAGCACGGTTCTTGGCGTCCTACTCAGATACGCGCGGCGTGGAAAAAACAAATCGGATTAGTAGCGATTATGCCATTCTGGCCGCTGCACGCGCGATCACCATCTCTTCGTTTGTGGGAATGGCCAGAATACGCACCCGGCTGAAATCAGTGGACAGAACCGTGGCGTTGTCTGCATTTCGGTTCGGGTCCATATCAATCCCGATCCAGCGCATCCCTTCGCAGACCATCTGTCGGATACGGGCGGCATTTTCACCGATACCTCCGGTAAATACCAAAGCGTCGATGCCTTCCAGCGCAGCAGACAAGGCACCCAGTTCCCGACGGATGCGGAAGACGTAATACTCAATCGCTTTGCGCGCATCCGGAGTGTCAGCAGCCAACAGGGTGCGCATGTCTGAGGACATGCCGGACAGACCAAGCAAGCCAGACTTTCGATAAAGAAGCTCGGCGATTTCGTCTGCCTCCATCCCTTCTTGCTGCATCATGTAAAGCACGACCCCCGGGTCCAATTGCCCGCTGCGGGTGCCCATGGGCAGACCGTCGAGCGCCGAAAACCCCATGGTCGAGGCCACGGCCCGACCGCCCGACACCGCACACATCGACGCGCCATTTCCCAGATGCGCAATAACGACACGACCGTCGTACAAACCCGGCGCAATTTCTTTAAGCTTTTGCGAGACATAGTCGTAGCTCAGCCCGTGAAACCCGTATCTGCGCACACCCTTCTCGTAAAAACGTTGCGGAAGGGCGAAAGTATCATTCACCCAAGGATGCGTCCGGTGAAACGCGGTATCGAAGCACGCAATCTGGGTGGTACCCGGAAAGGCTGCCGCGGCCGCCTTGATACCCGCAAGGCTGTAGGGTTGGTGCAAAGGTGCGAAGGGAATGAAACCGCTTAGCGTATCAAAGACGTGCTCGTCCACCACGACAGGTTCCGAATAGACTGGCCCGCCGTGAACGACGCGGTGGCCCACGGCCCGGACGTGAGTGTCCGGCAGGTATTCGCGGGTAAGTTCAAGAAACGCATTGATGGCCTCGTCATGTGTTTTAGCCCCAGACAGCTGGCGATCGACAGATCGCCCCCCCGCCGATTGGGCCAACAGGCGTGGGGCATCCCCCAACCGCTCGATCTGACCGCGCCAGCGCATACTGGGGCGTCGATCCTCGACCAGTTCGTACAACGCGAATTTCAACGAGGACGACCCGGCATTCAGTGCCAAAACATGTTCAGCCATGGATTTTGCCTTCATTCGCAATTGCATGCAGCGCCGCGACAGCACAAGACGCCAGCCGCGAAGCATCGTCATCTGCCCGAGATGTCAGGATAATCGGTGCCGCAGCACCTATCACGACGCCGGCAGCCTCGGCATGAGAGATATATGTCAGCTGCTTGGCTACCATGTTGCCGGCTTCGATATTCGGAACAACCAGAATGTCTGCGACCCCCGCGACCGGTGAGGTGATGCCTTTTGTCCGCGCGGCGTTCAGATCAACCGCATTGTCCATTGCCAGAGGGCCATCGACCAGCCCGCCGGTGATTTGTCCACGCTCGGCCATTTTCGACAACAGCGCCGCATCGACAGACGACGGTAAATGCGGGTTGATGGTCTCAACCGCCGACAAGACGCCAACCTTGGGCATCTCGATGCCAATAGAATGCGCAAGATGGATGGCGTTCTGAACAATATCGGCCTTGGTTTCGAGATCCGGTGCAATATTCACCGCCGCATCAGTAACCATGATGGGCCGGGACATGCCCGGCACGTCCATGACGAACACATGCGACAAGCGTCGCCCGGTCCTCAGGCCGTTTTCGCGGCGAAGAACGGCGCGTAGAAGGACATCTGTGTGCAAGTGACCTTTCATCAGCATCCGGGCCTTACCTTCAACGACCAGTCCGACCGCGCGTTGGGCGGCCACTTCGTGGTCTCGCGCTTCAATGATTTCCACTCCGGACAAATCGGCCCCAAGCTGGGCGGCAGCGGCGGTGATTTTGTCCGGGTCGCCCACCAAAATCGGAGTAATGATGCCGTTTTCCAACGCGAGCAATGCCCCGCCTAGCGAATTCGGCTCTTCCGGGGCGACGATCGCTGTGGCCATCGGGTCCAGAGGACGTGCCTTTTCCAACAAAGCGTCGAAGTGCCGGTGACGCTGAACGATCAGTCCCGGTACCTCGACCGAGTCGAAGGTCAAATGCCGCGACGGTGGCGTGACCTGTACGGTGCCGCTTAGGATCAATGCGTTATCCCCGACCCGGCGCACTTCGGCGGAACAGGTCAGGTCGCCGTCTTCACGCTTTTCTGTAACAGCCACAAAGGCAGTCAGTTCTTCGCCCGCCAAAACCGAAGCATGAAAACTCAGATCCGCCCGACGTGTTTGCGTACCGGCCCCCGGCAAGATGTTCCCAATGACTGCGGCCACCAGACCAGCAGGCCACAAAGCGGGCGCGACAGCCTCGGGGCGCCCATCTCCATCACCGTCATAGGCTGCCAGGTTCAGCGGGTTGTGGTCGCCCGAAGCGGAGGCAAACGCGTACAAGTCGTCCACGGTGCACAATCGGGTGACCTGCGCCTTGTCGCCTACCTTCAGTTGAGAATAGGTTCTGTTTTCTTGAATTTTCATCTTGCCTGGCTTTGTTTTTGAATGTGCGTTCGTCGTTTCAAACATTGGATGTTCGCCCCCCCCGGAACCAGAACATATCCACCTTTGCCCCTACATTTCTGCGATGCAGCGTAGTCAGATCGTTGGCAAATGACAAATGACCTCTGTGCGTGGGGCGCTGAGTATTATCGCTTGACCCAAAATCGGAACTCGGGCAAGCATCACCGCGATGGTTCCCTGTGGTTCGCCAAGGGATGAAAAGGGAATACGGTGAGGTTGCCAACAAGCGCCAAGTCCGTGACTGCCCCCGCAACTGTAAGCGGTGAGCGACGCCAAATACCCACTGACCCCAAATGGGTCGGGAAGGATGGCCAAGCCACGACCCGCAAGTCAGGAGACCTACCATCCGATGTTCAACCAACCCGGGGCGGGGCGTCCTGGAAGGAGGCTTTATGACACGTCTAAGACGTGATGACATGATTGGCACCTTCTGTCCGCGCTTGGCAACAGGCGGAGTGGGCCATGTCGATCAGTCCTGATCATTTCCTTCTGATTTGCGAGACCTGCGAGGGCTCTGACCGGGCGGATTCATTGCGCGCTGCGCTTGCAAGCAAGCTTCCATCCAGTTTTGGCATCCGCAGCGTTTCCTGCATGGCCGGTTGCGGTCGGCCCACAACCGTCGGGTTTCAGGCATTCGACAAAGCGCAGTACCTTTTCGGTGACATCCAATCGGCTGAGGACTTGGATGCTTTGGCCGAATTTGCACGTCAATACCATCGCAGCGGTGACGGTTGGACCAACGCATCGCAGCGCCCGCCTGCCCTTCTTGATAAGATCCTGGCGCGCCTGCCACGGCTAAAGCTGGAGACAAGCGCATGACCTGCGGAGCTTTCCTTGAGGCGCGCGGGCTGGAGTATTACGCCCTGAACGGCGACGTACTGCTGCAAAACGTCAATTTCGAACTGAATGAAGGGGCAACCCTGGCAATTGCGGGCCCAAACGGTGCGGGCAAGACAACGTTGCTGAATCTTTTGTGCGGCGGTGAAGAGATTGTGCTGGGGGACGTTTTGGTAAAGGGGCGCAGTCTTCGGCAGCTTTCGGCGATGGACCGCGCCCGAATGATCGCCGTAGTCAGTCAGCAGGAATCGCCGGACGGGCGTTTGTTTCTGCGCGACTACGTGGCCCTCGGGCAAATCCCGATCCGTGCCGACCGATCTGCCGCTGAGCACGCCTTGGAATTGGACCGCATCCTGAAACTGACCGGACTCGTCGCCCTCGCAGACAAACGGATGGCCGTGCTATCTGGCGGGGAACGCCAGCGTGCTCATATCGCAAGGGCGCTGGCGCAGAACCCCTCACTGCTGTTTTTGGATGAGCCGACGAACCATCTGGACCCGGACGCCAAGGGACGCATGCTGTCGTTGGTGGCCGAGCTGGGCATTACGGTCGTCATGATCGTCCATGATCTGGTCATGATCCCCGAATTCGCGACCCATGTCGCGTTGATGAAATCCACGCGCCTGACCGGTTTCGGCCCGGTGCACGAAGTGCTGACACCCGAAAGGGTCCGTGAAACGTTTGGTGTCGATTTTCTTAGCTTTCAGCACGAAGGCCGCATGATCCCGGCACTGGATATCCGAAGAACCACTACCTCAAACTAGGAAAAACAACATGAACAAAACTCTCTGGTGCGCAGCACTGATCAGCGGCCTTGCAAGTGCCGTAACAGCGCACGAGATCACTGTCGACAATTGTGGCGAGCCGATGGTGTTTGAAACTCAGCCCGAGCGGCTGGTCGTGCACGACATGAACATGACCGACATGGCTTTTGCACTGGGTTTGCAGGACAAGATCGTGGGCCTGACGGGCATCACCGGCTGGTACAAAACCAGCCCCGAGTTTGAAACCCTGCGCGGCGACATCCCGGAACTTGCGCCCAAGTATCCAACAGTAGAAAATCTGGTCGCTGTCGAACCCGACCTTTTCTTTGCGGGCTGGTACTATGGCATGAAGCCGGGCGGTGACGTGACCCCCGACACGCTTGCGCCGTTTGGCATCAAAACGATGATCCTGACGGAAAGCTGCGTACATCTGGATAAGGATCGCCCCGAAGCCAGCATGGACTTGCTGTTCACGGACGTCCTTCGCTTGGGCAAAGTCATGCGCGTTGAAGACAAGGCAGAAGAGCTGGTTTCCGGCTGGAAAGAGGAACTGTCCGCAATTGAAACACAGACAGCCGACCTGCCGAAACCCCGCGTTTTCCTGCTGGACGGCCCCGCCGATGCCCCGTTTACGGCTGGCAAGTTTGCCATTCCCGACGCGATGATTGCTGCCGCTGGCGGCGAGAACGTCACCCATGACATGGACACCAGCTGGGGACGTTCCTCGTGGGAGGCTGTCGCCGCTTCGAACCCGGAATTCCTGGTTTTACTTGATTATCAAACTGGAAATGGCGCCGCAGATACCTTCAAGTTCCTAAAGGACCATCCCGTGATGTCTCAGACGGACGCGGTCAAGAACGAACGCTGGATTGGTCTGCGCTACGAGGAACTGACACCCGGACCGGCAAATATCGAAGCAATTTCGAAAATGGCCAAAGCCATGCACCCGGGCCTGAACTGATATGGGCCGACTTGGCCTTACACTCTTGCTGGGGGCGGCTGTATTGGCCGCCCTTTTGCTAACCTCAACGGTCTACGGGACCACATCCATTCCGGCCTCTGACGCACTGGCGGGTGTCTTATTGGGCACGGGGATGGTGGAAGGGGAAATGTCTCCGCTCCACCGCATCGTGTTTGACCTGCGCTTACCACGCGCGCTGTTTGCCGCCGTGATCGGTGCCGGGCTGGGCATCGTCGGCGTTGTCCTGCAAACCACCACACGCAACGATCTGGCGGACCCGTTTCTGTTCGGCCTGTCCTCTGGCGCTGCGGCGGGAGCAGTCTTTGTCATTACAGTAACCGGAGATGTGCTGGGCTTTTGGACCCTGCCACTGGCCGCGTTTTTTGGAGGGCTTGTCGCGTCAGGCATTGTGCTGGCTTTGGTTCATGGGCTGCGCACAAGCGCGCCCGAAAAACTGATCCTCGCGGGGCTTGCAGTTTCGTTTTTGTTTTCAGCTATTACCAATTATCTGATTTTCGCGGGCGACAGCCGTGCGGCCCATTCTGTTATCTTTTGGATGCTTGGGGGTTTGGGTCTTGCCCGGTGGGAGACATTCCCTCTGGTCTGCGCAGGTTTAGCATTGATCCTCGCCTATGCGATGTACCGCAGCCGCTGGCTTGATGCGCTGCTGACTGGTGATTTGACGGCCGCCACCCTAGGTGTGCCCGTTCAAGGCTTGCGGTTCCGGATGTTCTTCGTGGCCGCTCTTGCGACTGCTGTGTTTGTGTCCGTTGCGGGTGTGATCGGTTTTGTCGGCTTGATGGTTCCCCACATCGCGCGCGGTATCGCAGGGCCATTGCACAGCCAGCTTGTGCCTACCGCCGCCATTGTTGGGGCAGCGTTGCTTACAGGTTCGGATATACTGAGCCGTCTGTTGCTTGCCCCGCAAGAGCTGCCTGTTGGTATTGTCACGACATCGCTGGGATCGGTTTTTGTCTTTCTTCTGTTGATCCGAACCGCTCGACCTCGGCGCTGATCGCCAAAGGTCGCATAGGTGCAAAAGTTTAAGTTTCCCAAATGACTAATAATAATCGGGCAAAATGACCTAAATCAAAAAAGAACCCCACAGATCACGGTATGCGATACACTCGATTACAGGAATCGAGTGTAGCCAGGTCGCATGCAATGCAACAATTGACCAGCCGACGCGCGTTTCTAAGCGCCAAAATTAGACCAGAGGACGGCAATATCGCCAGACCTCCGGGCTCGGTTGAGCTGTGCTTTGTTGAAACATGCAGCAAATGTGGTGATTGCGCAGATACTTGCCCCGAAGATGCGATCGTCATCGGGACAGATGGATATCCCCGCTTCCAGCCCACTGACAATCCCTGCACCTTCTGCGGTGACTGCGCCCGTATTTGTCCAACCGAAGCGATATCGATTGACCGTTTGCCAGATTGGCCATGGCGCGCCGCGCTGACAGCGGACACCTGCCTATCTATGAACGGCATCAGTTGCCGCATCTGTCAGGACAATTGCGAACAAAGCGCGATCCGTTTCAAACTGATGACCGGCGGCCGCGCAGAGCCGGTGCTTGACCTTGATACATGCAACGGCTGCGGGATTTGCCCAAGTTTATGTCCCGCCGATGCCATTGCGCTGGAACGCCAACCTCAACCACAAATGGAAGCTACTCAATGAACATCTGCGGTTGTCTCGCCCATGTCGCACCTGATCACACGAGCGCAGCAGCGCGCGTGATGAAGGGCACGCCGGGTGTCGAAATTCACGCTGAAACGGAAGATGGCCGATTTGTTGTCGTCGTCGAAGACACGCCATCACGCCTTGCGTCCGAGATCATCATGGATCTGCACCAGATCCCGGGCGTCATCTCACTGACACTGACTTATCACCATTTCGAGGATCCCGCGGACGCCCATCCGCAGCCCGATGCTCCAAGCCCAACCCCCAGCCGGAGGCCCACGCAATGACACATTCTGAATCCCGTCGGACTTTTCTCAAGGCCTCAGCGGCCGCAGCAACGGCGTCTGCCGCTGGTATTCCGCTGGCGGTCGGTCAAGCCAATGCCCAGGCCGGAGCGCCGGACATCCGCTGGGACAAGGCGGCCTGTCGGTTCTGTGGTACAGGCTGCTCTGTTCTGGTTGGCACCAAAGAAGGTCGCGTCGTTGCGACGCAAGGCGACCCCGACGCGCCCGTGAACCGAGGATTAAACTGTATCAAAGGCTATTTCCTGTCCAAGATTATGTACGGCAAGGATCGACTGACCACGCCTTTGCTGCGCAAGACCAACGGCGAATACGACAAAAACGGCGAGTTCGAACCAGTCAGCTGGGACGAAGCCTTCGATGTTATGGCCGCAAAATGGAAAGAAGCGCTGGCCAAGAAAGGCCCAACCAGCGTTGGCATGTTCGGATCCGGTCAATGGACGGTTTGGGAAGGCTATGCGGCTTCCAAACTTATGAAAGCCGGGTTCCGGTCCAACAACATCGACCCCAACGCCCGGCACTGCATGGCCTCGGCCGTCGTAGGTTTTATGCGAACCTTCGGCATTGATGAGCCGATGGGGTGTTATGACGACTTTGAGCACGCGGACACCTTCGTGCTGTGGGGCTCGAACATGGCTGAGATGCACCCGATCCTGTGGTCGCGCCTGACAGACACGCGCCTGACCAAGCCGGGATGTGAGGTGCATGTGCTGTCCACTTTTGAACACCGCTCGTTCGAACTGGCGGACAACGGCATTGTTTTTGAACCGCAAACCGATTTGGCGATCCTGAACTACATCGCCAACTACATCATTCAAAATGGCGCGGTAAACGAAGACTTCGTGAAGAAACACGTTAACATCACCAAAACCGCCACCGATATCGGCTATGGCTTGCGCGACAGCAACGCGCTGCAGCAAGAAGCCGAAAATCCGAACTCGGGCAAAATGGAACCGATCAGCTTCGAAGAATACGCCGAAGCCGTCGCGCCCTACACGCTGGAATACACCTCTGAACTGTCGGGTGTCCCCGCAGACAAGCTGGAAAAACTGGCCCAGCAATACGCTGACCCCAACCGTAAAGTGATGAGCTTGTGGACCATGGGCTTCAACCAGCACACCCGTGGGTCCTGGGTGAATTCGCTGATGTATAACGTGCACTTGCTGGTGGGCAAGATTTCCGAACCCGGCAACTCTCCCTTCTCGCTGACGGGTCAACCGTCGGCCTGTGGCACGGCGCGTGAGGTGGGGACCTTTGCCCACCGTCTGCCGGCGGACATGGTTGTTACGAATGATAAGCACCGCGAAATCTGCGAAACCGCCTGGAACATCCCCGAGGGCACTATTCCTCCCAAGCCCGGCTTCCACGCCGTGTTGCAGCACCGCAAACTGAAGGACGGCGAACTGAATGCCTATTGGGTCCAGTGCAACAACAACATGCAAGCCGCGCCCAACATCAACGAAGAAGGCTATCCTGGTTACCGTAACCCGGAAAACTTCATCACAGTCTCGGATCCTTACCCAACTGTCACCGCAGTTTCGGCCGACTTGATCCTTCCCACGGCCATGTGGGTTGAGAAAGAAGGCGCCTATGGAAACGCCGAGCGCCGTACGCAATTCTGGCGCCAGCAGGTGCAGGCACCGGGTGAGGCCAAGTCGGACCTGTGGCAGCTGATGGAATTCGCGAAACGCTTTACCATCGAAGAGGTCTGGGGCGAAGAACTGCTAGCCAAGATGCCCGAGCATCGCGGCAAGACCATGTATGACGTGCTGTATGCCAACGGTAAGGTCGACCAGTTCCCGCTGTCGGAAACGGCGGAAGGGTTCCACAACGACGACGCCGAGCATTTCGGATTCTACGTTCAGAAAGGTCTGTTCGAAGAATATGCCGATTTCGGACGTGGCCATGCGCACGACCTTGCTCCGTTCGAGATGTATCACGAGGCCCGTGGCATGCGCTGGCCTGTCGTTGACGGCAAGGAAACACTCTATCGCTTCCGCGAAGGGTATGACCCGTATGTGCCGGAAGGCGCAGACGTTAAGTTCTACGGCTACGAGGACGGCAAGGCCAAGATCATCTTTGCCCCTTATGAGCCCGCCGCCGAGGAACCGGATGAGGAATTCGATCTGTGGCTGTCCACCGGCCGTGTGTTGGAACACTGGCATTCGGGTTCGATGACCCGCCGCGTGCCCGAACTGCATCGCGCGTTTCCGTCAGCCGTTGTCTACATGCACCCGGAGGACGCCAAGGATCGCGGTCTGCGCCGTGGGCAAGAGATCGTACTCTCCACCCGCAGGGGCGAGGTGACCAGCCGGGTTGAAACGCGCGGCCGCAATAAGGTGCCACGCGGATTGGTCTTTATGCCATGGTTCGACGAGCATCAGCTGACCAACAAGCTGACGCTGGACGCAACCTGCCCGCTGTCGAAAGAGACCGACTACAAAAAATGCGCCTGTAAGGTCGAGCGCGCGTAACGGACAAGCGAGGCAAAGGCCGTCCCCATGCCCTTTGAAGGTAAACCTCTTTCGCCGCAACGGCGTCGCTTCCTGCAGGATGCGGCGCGTGCGTCGGGTGGCTGCGTGGTCGCCGGGTCAATGTTGGCCTGGCTCGCCCGCGATACCCGCGCGTTACCGGCCGAAGCGTTGCGCCCCCCCGGCTCGCTACCAGAAGAGGCGTTTCTGTCTGCATGCATTCGCTGCGGGCTTTGCGTGCGGGATTGCCCTTACGACACATTGAAACTGGCAGAATTGGGCGTGGATGCGGTTGCTACCGGGACTCCCTATTTCACAGCGCGGGACGTGCCTTGTGAAATGTGTGACGACATCCCTTGCGTGGCCGCCTGCCCCACCGGTGCATTGGATCCGGCGCTCGACAATATTGATGATGCCAAAATGGGTGTTGCCGTCCTTGTCGATCAGGAGAACTGCCTGAACTTCCTCGGTCTGCGCTGCGATGTCTGCTATCGCGTCTGCCCCGTTATTGATGAGGCAATCACGCTGGAAACGGCCCATAACGAACGTTCAGGCCACCACGCACTGTTCATCCCGACAGTTCATGCGGACCACTGCACAGGCTGCGGCATGTGCGAGAAAAGCTGTGTTCTGCCCGAGGCCGCGATCAAGGTCCTGCCTGCGCGTTTGGCCCGCGGCAGCAGTGCCGATCACTACCGCAAAGGCTGGGAAGAGAAAGAGGCCAAAGGCGGTCCCCTTGTTGAAGGCCTCATCGATCTGCCGGACCGACTGCCCGGACCGGGCACCGACAACCTTGCCGCACCGGGCGGGTTCGCACCTGCATACGATTTGCCGGGGGTCGGACAATGAGTGCACGCACACATATGCCGGCCGGAATGGAGGCCATCGAGGAAAAAGGTTGGGTGCGCGCCCACAAATACCTGCTGCTGCGCCGCGCAAGCCAGCTGTTCTTTTTGACTGTGTTTCTTCTGGGGCCGTGGTTCGGCATCTGGATCGTGCAAGGCACGCTCGCGGGTTCTTTGACGCTGGGCGTGCTGCCGCTGACCGACCCATTTATCCTACTGCAAAGCGCGATCGCCGGACACTGGCCGGAATGGACGGCCCTGATCGGGGGTGTAATCGTTCTGGTCGCCTACGCTCTGATTGGTGGGCGCGTCTATTGTTCGTGGGTTTGTCCGATCAACCCAGTCACCGATGCGGCCAACTGGTTGCACAGACGTTTGGACCTGCCGAAAGGCTGGCAGCCCAAGCGCAACACCCGCCTTTGGATATTGGCCACCGTCCTAATCGTCTCGGGCATGACAGGCGTGATCGCTTGGGAGCTGGTCAACCCGATCACCATGCTGCATCGCGGTCTGATTTTCGGCGCGGGGTTCGTCTGGGCCATGATCATTGCCATCTTCGTGTTCGACCTGTTCGTTTCGCGCCACGGCTGGTGCGGTCACATCTGTCCGGTTGGCGCATTTTACGGCCTGATTGGCGCGAAAGGCCTGCTGCGAGTTAGCGCTGCGAACCGGGCAGCCTGCGATGATTGCATGGATTGCTATGCCGTTTGCCCAGAAAATCAGGTCATATCTCCTGCGCTGAAGGGTAAGTCGGGTTCCACACCACTGATCCTTTCCCCTGACTGCACCACCTGCGGTCGTTGCATCGACGTATGCGCCGTCGACGTTTTCAAATTTACTCACCGGTTCGACGACAAGATCGCCGCACCTACCGATCCAGTTCCCGCGCCCGATCCGCGCGCAGCCAGACCTATCTGAGGGAGTGCCAAGATGAACAAGCCAACCCGAACAGGCCTTACAGCCCTTATCCCCGTTTTGCTTTTGGGCGGCTTCGCCCTTGCGCAATCAGCTCAGGTAGAATCCCTGCGGGGTGCCGATGTGGATGAACTGATCCCTCTGGAACAGATCCACAAGAACGTCGAAGGGCGCATGCAGCGCAACTATCGCCAACAACCGCCGCTGATCCCGCACTCGGTCGAGCAATACCAGATCGACACGCGCACAAATCAGTGCTTGTCCTGCCACGACTGGACCAAAGCCGGCGAACGCAACGCCCCGACACTGTCGATGACGCACTATCTGGATCGCGACGGCAACGAGTTGGATCACATCGCAGGCACACGTTATTTCTGCAACCAATGCCACGTGCCACAAGCAGACGCACCGCCATTGGTTGACAACGTCTTTCAACCGTCCTCGGGCAATTAATCCAACGCAAGAATGAAAGGAGCACCAACATGGCAGACTCTCCTGAAAAACGCGGGTGGATTGGCCGCATCTGGAACTGGATCTGGACCCCGGCGGTTGCCCTTAGCTCGGGTTTTCTGATCCTTGCGGGTTTTCTGGCTGGAATCCTGTTCTGGGGCGGGTTCCACTGGACGCTTGAGCTGACGAATACCGAGGAGTTCTGTACCTCGTGCCATACGATGGAGACTAATCTGGGCGAGTATCGTGAGACGATCCACTACAACAACCACTCCGGTGTGCGGGCCATCTGTTCCGATTGCCATGTGCCGCATGAATGGAACCACAAGATCAAAGCCAAGATCATGGCGGTCAAGGACGTCTATCACGAGCTGGCAGGCACGATCAGTACACCCGAGAAATACGAAGAGCATCGTCTGAGCATGGCGACTGCTGTCTGGAAGAAGATGAAGGCCTCCGACAGTCGCGAGTGCCGGAATTGCCACAACTTCGACTATATGGATTTCACGTTGCAGGAAACGCGCGCTGCCTCTGAACACCAACGCGCCATTGATGAAAACATGACCTGTATCGATTGCCACCAGGGCATCGCCCATAGCCTGCCACCCGGCTATCAGGAGCGGTATCAGGAAGTGACCGAAACCCTAGCCAGCAAAGCGCAGGGTTCGTTGCAACAACAGGCCGCAGCTGACGGCGATGACATCAAATCATTCCTGAGTACTCGGACAGACTGAAAAAGGGACGCGACATGCTGGAAATTCTGGGAACAATCGGGGCCAACGTCATCAGTCTGCCGGGTATCCTTGGGCTGGCCCTTGGAATGATGACTCGCCGCGTTTGGCTGGGCGCATTGATGGGGGGCATTGTCGGGGTGTTGGCGACCTTCGTATTCGCCCATGGTTCATTTGCCAAGGTCGATACATTTGAGCTGTTGATCGCAATTGGCATTGGCCTTTGCGCTGGTAGCGTGGGATCGGCCATACGCATCAAGGGCGCAACGGTCTGACATTATTGGCGAACTAAGCTCCCAATAAATCTACTTTGCCGCATGTGAAACTGCGGCAAACACGCCCAACGATGCCTCAACGAAAAAGTTCAGGAAACGCGACAAACGAAATCAATTCAGTAGTATAAACCTGTTAGGGCCTATGGGCTTTGCGTGATGGTCAATAAAATCAAACCATTCAGACGGGGGCATCTATGCTGCGAACATTACAAGATTGGTGTTTTATCACCCGTGTTTTAGCGGCTTCGATTGCATTTTTGCTTGCTGATCAGGGTTTGGCCCAGTCAGATGCAGCAGCGCCCGGCGCGACCATTGACGACAAGCTGGAAAATGCGGACTGGGCCAACGTGCAGGATATCCTGAACCACCGCTGCGTGGTCTGTCACAGTTGCTACGACGCGCCCTGCCAACTCAAGCTGACATCCCCTGCCGGCCTTTTGCGCGGTGCCAGTAAAGAGGCGGTTTACCACTCCGAACGACTAAAAGATGCGCAACCAACGCGGCTTGGAATCGACGCGCACACAATTCCTGGGTGGCGGGATCTTGGGTTCTTTTCCGTTCTTCCGTCATCCGAGGTAACCGGCGCGGGTGGATCGGTGTTAGAGCGCTCCATTAAGCTCGGCAGGCAAGCTCGTTTGACGGCTAACGCACCTGTCCCAACCCAGCTTGGTTTGTCGATTGATCGCCCCCTGACCTGCCCTACAACACAGGAATTCGACGCCTTCAGCACGGCAAAACTAAGGGCGGGAATGCCCTACGCCACGGCCCCACTGAGTGAACAAGAATACCAGACCCTCATGTCATGGCTTAAAAATGGTGCGCCCTTGCCATCGGCCACACCACAAATCCCTCAGGACATTCAGGATCAGATCACAAATTGGGAGGCCTTTCTGAACGCTCCCGACCTGCGCCATCAATTGATGAGCAGATATATATACGAACATCTGTTTCTGGCGCGCCTCCACTTTCCAACCGACAATCCAAGACAGTTTTTTCAGCTGGTACGGTCCGCCAGCCCACCGGGATCAAAGATTGAGATCATCGCGACGCGTCGTCCCTTCGATAGCCCCGGCGCAGGGCCGTTCTATTATCGACTGCAGGCATTCGACGAAACGATCGTGCACAAAGATCATCTGGTCTATAGTTTTGGTCCGGATCGTCTGGCGCGATACCAGCAGCTATTCCTTGATCCGGCGTGGTCCGTCGCCGAGTTGCCTGCGTACGGAGAAGACGAAGGCGGCAACCCGTTCAGCACCTTTGCCAAAATACCGGCCCGCAGCCGTTATCAGTTTCTCTTGGACGACGCATTGTTTTATGTGCGCAGCTTCATCCGCGGACCGGTCTGTCACGGCGAAACCGCTGTTGACGTGATTGAAGATCGGTTCTGGGTCAGTTTCCTTGATCCGGATGCCGATCTGTCCGTCACAGACCCCAGCTTTTTGGCGGACGGAGCGGCCTTTCTGGAATTGCCGGTGGGTACTGCAGATATAGGGTTCTTGGGGGACATTCAGGGAATGTCCCATGAAAACCAGATCAAATACCTTGAGTTTCGGGATGCCCGATATCGCAACAGCGCGGCGCACAAAAACGGGTTTGGATATGACGCAATCTGGGATGGCGAGGGCACCAATCCCCAGGCGCTGATTACCGTGTTTCGGCATTTCGACAATGCCTCTGCTATGACCGGGTTCCACGGCGGCATCCCCGAAACCGCATGGGTTATCGATTATCCGGTGTTCGAACGTATCTATTACGACTTGGTCGCCGGTTTTGATGTTTTCGGTCGGCTCGAACACCAGCTTTCAACCCGGTTATACATGGACGAACTGCGGATGGAGAGTGAGGACACTTTCCTGAACTTCATGCCGCGCGGCGACAGGCAAAGGATGCACAAGACCTGGTACCAAGGAGCTCTGGCCGAGCTGCACACGTATTGGCACCGGCGCCGTGTCGATGACAGTTTTCCGACTGGCATAGATTTTAAAACGGACACGCCAAAGCAGGAATTCCTCGTGGAACTTCTAAATCGCGGCAACGGACTTTGGGCTGTCGAGGACACGATCAACAGATGCAATGGGGCCGTCTGCTCGAATGGCAATGCAGAAATTGTGAACACTTTGCGCAACATCGCAGATCAATCCGGCGATTGGGTTAGGTATCTTTCAGATGTTTCCCTGCTTTTGGTGGACAACGAAGATGGTTCCACGTCTCTCTATTCGCTGCTCCACGACAAAGCCCATTACAATGTGGCGTTCCTGTTTGAAGAAAAAGATCGCAGGAATCCGCAGGCCGACGCGCTGACCATCCTGCCGGGGGTGATCGGAAGCTATACGAATTTCTACTTTCGAGTTCAGGAAGCCCAACTGGCGTCTTTTGCAACCGACCTCAAATCAGTGCGGTCGCAGGCCGAATGGCTCGATTTCGTAGCCACTTATGGCCTGCGCAGGACAAGCCCTGGGTTTTGGGAAACCAGCGATCAGGTGATGACCATGTTTCTGGCAAGCGATCCCATTCAGGCAGGTGTGCTGGACCTGAACCGGTATAAGGACCCTCGATCCGATAGCGATCCTGAAAACAACTAAGTCTGTCCATTGAAACAGGGGAACTTTGTCATTCGCACTCTGTCAACGCGACGCAGAAAGAAAGGCTAATACCTGTGCCACGTCATCGGGCCAAACTGAAGTAGCAGTAAGCACAGCAAACGCGGTTGATGCAGCAGTTTAAAAAGCCAATGCGGCCTCGTTTGCTTTATTTTCTGTCATGACAATATATTGCATGCAAGAGCTCGGTCTGCCCCAGGTGATCGGCGTGAAACCTTGTCTGCAACCCCAGCGAAATCAAAGTGAAAATACGCCCGGGCAAGCGAATAGCAAGATGGCGGAGTATTGGTCTGCACCTTACTATTCACCCGTCAGGTAACCAATAATGCGTTTTAGGCGCTGCGCGATGTCCTCAGCGGTGATTGGCATCCCGGCTATGCTTTGCTGGATGTAATACCGATAGGCGCCGTCCAGCATCACATAAATTTCCACACCACGCACATCATCGACAGCAAATTTCTTTCCGAGCTCATCACAAATTGCGACAAACCGGGCCTCGACGTCAGCAACTCGCGGCCTGAGCTGGCCATCGAACATAGCCTGATTGCGGATGTCATACCAAAGCCTGTGCAGGTGCGCATAGTTGACGATCGAATAGGCAAACAGCTCGATATATGCGCTGCGTGCCTCGCGAGGGTTGAGTTCTGCATCCAGAATCTCGTTCAGCTGTGACGTGAACTTGTCGACCGACAGATCTACGCAATACAACAGCAACCCCTCTTTTTCGGGAAAATAATACTGTATTTTGCCTAGTGATACGCCGGTCGAGGCCGCAATGTCCCGCAAGGTGGTGTTGGCGTATCCAGCCCGCGCAATTGTCGCAATCGCGTTCTCGGCAAGTTCACGTCGCTTCTGTTCTCGGTTTCTGTCGCGCTGTTTGGCCCGATTCTCTGTCAAATTTTGCGTCATCCGCCTTTCCTAGCGCAAATCCCGCAAAAGTGTGAGCGGAACACTAGTGTTTGTGAGAATTGGATCAAAGCCCTGAAAATACAACGTTTGCCACGAAATAATATTCCAATTCAAACGTACAATACAAACGTATTGAAAAGATGTCAGCTATGTGCAACAAATAACTGTCATAACCGACAAACAAATAGCCAGCAGGCAAGCAACAGGGGCAGTTCCATGACCAATCCACGATACATTATGGTAGTTGGTAGGGTTCGCGCAGAACAGTTGTTCCGTAACGCGGCACGGACCCAAGAGGAACGCGCCAATCAAAACATCTAAGCAACGAGGAGGTGTCACCCCGGGGCTACTCGCAACGCAATAATCAGACCAAAAACCCGGCCTAAGACTGGGCTGCAAAAAAACGACAGGGACTATGAAAAAACGCGCAATCGGCTTGTTTGCCGAACCAATTGGTATTGCCTGCTGCAAAACGGCCCGCTTCAGAGGCGCGGCGTTGCATTCAGACGGAAGACCACATTCCCGCATCTCATGTAATTGCGACGGCCACACGCTGCGCGCCTCCCTACTGCACCGCAAACAGTTCCACAGGCCAGAAACGCAATCATTTGAAGACACATCATTCGATGGCTGCACGACCATGCGCAAACCACGGCGCTTTCAACAGGCCGAAGCGCCCTTGCGCCACGGTCAAATCAGATCCCCTCGGCAAAATTAAAGAAACAAAGCCGAGGAAAGGGAGGGAAGAATGAAGAAAATCGCAACATTGGCATTGGGCGCGGGCTTGATTTCAGGCCCAGCATTTGCTGGCGGAATCGAGGGGTTTCCGTCGGCAAACCGGTTCCTTTTTGAGCAGGGCCGATATGTCGAGATCACCGGAGGATGGGCCGATTCAAAAACCGAAGGCACTGAGTTCGGACAGCCAACTGGTAACGTCACACCGAGCATTAGCGGCCTGTCCCTAGCCTACAAACAGGACGTAGGCGACAAATGGGCAGTCGCAATCCACGGCTTCAACTCGGTCAACTATAAACTACTGTACCCAACCGGTACGGGCGCTCCTTCTGCTGGCACCAACGTCAGGTATCGCGGCACCGAGGTCGCCTTGATGGCGCGGTACAAGTTCAATGAAAACTTCAGTGCCTTTGCCGGGGTTCGGTTCGAAAAGATTAACGATTTCAGCGGTGCGCTGATCAATCCCTCTCTCAGCTACTCGCTGGATTCCGAGGGTGACTTCAACCCCGGTTTCCTTGTGGGTGCCGCGTATGAGATCCCGGAGATCGCGTTTCGCGCCAACCTGACATACTACTCGGAAATCGATCACGATCTGGATGGTGTCGAACAGCTGCAACCCCTTTCGCCATCTGACGTGACGACGCAATTGAGCACCCCTCAGACAGTCGCGCTGAACGGGCAAAGTGCGATCAAGGGCCCTTGGGGTGCCTTTGGATCGATCCGCTGGAGGAACTGGGATGATGTCGCCGTACAGTCTCCGGTTCTTGGCGGTCCGCTTGCGGAATTTGCGGAAAACTCGGTCGACTACCAAATTGGCGTCGGCTACCTACTGAACCCGAAATGGTACTTCTACGGCATTCTGTCCCGCTCTGAACCTGAAGGCGGTTTTGTTGGCTTTGACTATGAAGGCGGCGGCAAAGGTATCACGCTTGGTGCCGTGCACTCGATTGGTCAGACCCGAATTCTGGTTGATGTCACGTATGGCACGCTTGGCGATGTGAACGAACCTGACGCGGGCCTACAGATCCGGGATGTTTCCGGCACCGCTGTACGTGTGAGCCTGTCGCATAACTTCTGATCAAGCACCCGACTGCGAACGCGGTCGGGATTCGCTTTCCACTACGCGAATGGCCCCTGCTTATTGCCTGTTGCTTCGGCGGTCATTTGCTTCTCAGACGCGGTCGTTAGGTACCATTGTCTAACACCTTTGACAAAAAACGATCCTTGTGATCTGATTTGAGTGATCGATCACTCACCGTCTTGCCGCAAGAAGATCCGGAGGAAAAATGAATACCAGTACTGAAAGCCCGCCGGTCGGCATGCAGCTGTTTTATGGGGCAGGCGGCATAGCCAACGGCATCTTGTCGAACGGGCTGAGCTTTTTCCTGCTTATCTACTACAATCTGGTCATCGGCCTTCCGGCCGAGACGGTGGGTTTTGCGCTTTTCATTGCTCTGATGTTCGACGCTGTATCCGATCCTGTTGTCGGTTACTTGTCAGATAACACGCGTTCTCGTGCTGGCAAGCGCCACCCGTTCATCTACGCGGCGATCATACCTGTCGCACTCCTGTTCTGGTTTATTTGGAACCCACCTGCAGCACTGACTTCAGAGACCCAGCTGTTTTGGTTCCTACTGATCACAACGATCCTTCTGCGGACGGCAATGACGTTGTTTGATGTACCACACAACGCGATGGTGCCAGAGTTGACCAAGGACTATGGCGGACGAACCATGTTGTCTGGCCTCAAGGTCTCGGTCACCTGGATTGCCGGTCAGATCATGGTCATCGCGATGTATGTGATCTGGTTGGTTCCGACCGACACGATGCCTTACGGCATCCTCAACCAGGCCGGCTATCAGGAAGCAGGCCTTGTCGGTGCAATACTTATAGCGCTGGCTATCACTGTCACCGCATTAGGCACGCGCAAATGGCAGAATAGAATGCTGGATATTTCGCATGTGGCGACCTACAGCATCTCTGGATTTTTCAGACAGTTTTTCGCAGCGTTCAAGCTGCCAGCTTTGCGCTCAATCTTTGTTAGCACAGCCGTTTTTTTCGTAGGCGCCGGAATCGGAGCAGCATTGTGGACCTACCTGACCTCGTTCTTCTGGGAGTTGAACAATGATCAGATAGCTTTGATCCTGGTGGCAAACCTGATCGGCGCCGTGATTGCGGCCGTAACCCTTAAGCCGATAACACGATCTGGCGACAAAAAATCGAGCGCGATCTACCTGTCGATCCTCGCGGCTATTGTAAGTGTCGCCCCTTACGTACTGCGTGAAATCGGGTTTTTCCCTGCGAACGGCACCGAGCTTTTGATCTGGTTGCTTTTCGTCCACGGCATTCTGCAAATCATCCTGATTGTCTGGACCACGTCCTTATTGACGTCGATGACGGCGGACGTTGTCGAATTGGGTATCAGCCAGAACGGGTATCAGAACGAAGGGATCATTACATCAGTCATTACCTTCTCCTATAAAGCCGGTACGGCTGGCGGGTTAGCGATCTCTGGAATGTTTCTGGCATATGTTGGCTTTCCGGAAGCGCCAGATCAATCGAACCTGACCCCCGAGGTCACCCGTGCACTGGGATGGAACTACGCCTGCCTTAGCCTCGTCATATACATGGCCTCGATTGTTGCCCTGATGTTCTACCGGTTGGATAAAGCGCAATTCGACCAGCTTCAGGCAATCCATGACTAAAAAGCTGGCGCGTCGCCTGCGTGGACGGAACTGCAACTGATCTGCAATGGCGGCAAGCCAGAATGTTACACAACCCCTTCAAAGCCACACAGTTTTGTGACGCATAGGTATCCCTTCGTCGTGCCCACTTTGATGCGGGCACAAACCCCGAAAATAGATAGAGAAGTTCAATGCAATACCTCAAATCTCACCCCTTTTCCTGGATCATCTTCTTATGTTTGCTGTTGGCAACATGGTTTCAGGTCTACGCGATCTGGGGGTTGCTGTTCATGTGGTGGGCCGCCTCATCCTTCATGACAGGCCAGGCCTTTTTGATTGAAACAATCGACAGCCGGGAAAACCCGCCGCTTTTCTACGCCATCACGATCATGTGGTTCGCCTTCGGGCTGCTTTACGTCGTGCAGGATCTCGCATGGCGCCTGTTTGGAATTTACATTGGTTAACTGTTCAGGAGAAACTCAATGACCAAGACTGCATTCTTCGCTGGCCTTATGGCTCTGGCGGCCTCTCAGGCTACGGCCGGGGACATACAGATCGATATCACTGGTGTCGACGCCGGACGCGGGGGCGTCATCCACGTCCTGGCCTTTGACGATAAGACCGCATTTGACCAAAGCCAGATGGCGAAAATCGTGGGCTACGCGAAGATCCCGGCCTCAGGTAGCACAGTTTCCGGAACGCTTGAGAACCAGAAACCCGGACAGCTTGCGATCATGATACACCATGACCAGAACGACAACGGCCAGTTCGAGATGAAAGGGCCGATCCCGCAAGAAGGTTGGGCTTATTCCAAGGGCGCAGGCGTCAGATCGTTGCCGGCGTTCGAAGACGCGGCGATCGAATACGATGGCAATACCTCATCGCTTGGTTTGAAAATGAACTACGCAAACTAAAGCTACCCTACAAATTCAACCCCAACTGCCCCGGAAACGGGGCATTTTTTTTGCGGACATCGGATTCTTCGGGTTGAAACGGCGGGGTTAAGTTTTATTTTGTCTCACATGACAATTTATGCCAATCCCAGCTACTGTCGTCAGATCTAAAGGACCGCCATCCACCATGAAGTCATCCTTGGAAGACACCAGTCGATTCTTGATGCAGGCCACGCTTGGGGCCGATCAGAGGTTACTGCATCAGGTTAGCAAGACCGGCCCGGAACGCTGGTTGGATGATCAGCTGAACGCCTCGATCGGTAACAAAGGGCCGTTCGAAAAGTCCACTCGCAAGATTTGGAAGAGCTTCCGAAAGCGCCTAAAACGCGCGCATGGCGAATGGGCGATCAACGGCGACGGCAACAACCCCGCCCTGCCCTATAAATGGTATTTCCACATGGCCTGGTGGAACCACACCCTGACGCAACGCGACGATCTGCTGCGCCAGCGTGTTGCGCAGGCACTGTCCGAGATCCTAGTCATCTCGGACGCGTCATCGTTGGAGCTGGATGCCATCGGGATGGCGAATTACTATGACCTGCTCTATAAGCACGCGTTCGGCAGTTATTCAGACCTTCTGTACGATGTGTCGGTGCACCCGATGATGGGTATCTACCTGTCGCATATGACCAATCAAAAGGCGAACGAGGCCAAGAACACCCATCCGGATGAAAACTATGCGCGTGAGATCATGCAGCTGTTTTCGATTGGCTTGTTCGAGCTGAACCCCGATGGCACGGAAAAACTGGATGCCAGTGGGGATCCGATCCCGACCTATGACAATCGCGACATCAAGGAACTGGCTCGGGTCTTCACCGGCTTGCTGCCCGCAGCCTATGAATACGAGTGGAACACGTCGTTCTGGGAAGACAGCTATAATGGTTATCCAGTTCAGTTCGATGATGGGGTCGAAAAGGCCTATAAGACAGTGCCCTTCATTGACGCGACCAAACCGATGATCGTGGAAGAAGCCTTTCACGACCGCGGCGCAAAATCCCTGCTGAACGGTCGTCTGACCTTGCCCGGCGATCAGTCCGGCCCGAAAGAAATTCGTTCGACCATCGACCAACTGGTTGCCCACCCTACGACCGCGCCGTTCATCGCAACCCATCTGATCAACCGGCTGGTCACATCCAATCCCTCGCCCGCCTATGTCGAAGCGGTGTCGCAGGCATTTGGCTCAAACGGAGATCTGAAAAGCGCGGTTCGCACAATCCTGACCTACCCATTGACCAATGAGGTTGCCGCCAAACGTCTTCCTTCGGCATACAAATCCCCGACAAAAGTAGTTCAGTCCCAAAAGCTAAAATCGCCCCTGCATCGCGTCACGCAGGTTCTGCTTGCGTTTGGAGCGCATAACCAGACCGGCAAGCTGTGGCTGCTGGGTGATGACATTCAAGAGGCGCTGCAGATGCATCCGCTGTCCGCGCCCACGGTGTTCAATTTCTACAAACCCGACTTCACCCCGCATGGCGCATTGCAGAAGATGGGCCTTCGCGCGCCCGAGTTCGAGCTGCACACGGCCGCGACCTCGGTCGCTTATGTCAACAACATCTACTATTGGTTCTTTGGCGGCTACTTGCCGCTGGTCTCGACTCAGATCGGCACGGGCCCTGAACAGATGATGGTGATGGAATTTGACCCCGATACACTATGGGCCAATTCCAAGAACGCGCTGCGCTTCGACCTGAGCGAAGAGATCAAAATCGCACAGAACCGAGGCCGTCATGATGAGCTGATAGATCGGATTTCGGTCCTATTGACCGGTCGGACTGATGCCGAAGTGCGCAAACGGATCAAGCAGGCCTATGTGCAGTATGCGGACAATCCCGAATGGGTGGTGCAGACCATCGCCTTCATGATTGCCGTTTCCCCAGAATTCACCGTGCAGGAGGCCTGAGCCCATGCTGATCAAATCCTTTACGCGCCGGCAGTTTTTGGCCTCGACCGGTGTTGCCGCAACTGGCGCAATGATGGGTGCCGCCCTGCCCGGTTTGGCGCAAGCTGGGACGGGAATGATCAAGCCCGCCCGCAGGGCGCTTGTTTTTGTTATGTTGGATGGTGGCAATGACAGCTTCAACATGCTGGTACCAAAAGACAAAATCGCGCACGGCCAATACTCGGAGACGCGGGCCAATCTTGCCCTTTCGCGAGGTGAGCTGCTGGACTTGGATACGCCCAAAGATCGGCTGGGCCGCAGCTTTGGCCTGCACCCGTCGATGCCCGAAATGGCCGAGCTGTTCGATCAAAGGCGCCTCTCTTTTGTCGCCAATGTTGGGCCCTTGGTCGAACAGGTCCGGAAAGAGCAGTTCTATGACGGCTCGGCCGCACTCCCCTTGGGACTGCTGAGCCACGCGGACCAGTTCAAACACTGGCAAACCTCGCGCCCGGATCTGCGTGTGAACGACGGATGGTTCGGGTTCTTTGCTGATGACCTACAGCCCTCAAAATCGGTGCACGAGATCGGAATGAACATCTCTTTGGCCGGAAACAACATTGCGCAGAACGGCACGATCGACTTGCCATATTCAATCACAAACAAGGGCAGCGTCGGTCTATACGTGAAAGAAGAGAAAAGTCCCCTCAACGACCTGCTTTTGGACAGTTTCAACCGAATGATGAATGCCGATCAAAACGGCGATCCCTTCCGCGAGACATATCTGAACCTGACCCGCGACGCGCAGTCCAAACACGAGACGTTTAAATCCGCAACCCGTGGGATCAAGATACCCCGCTCCTTCCCGTCTTCGGACCTCGCGCAACAATTGCGCATGGTCGCCAAGACGATTGCCGCCTCGGACCGGCTGGGTCACGAGCAGCAAACGTTCTTTGTACGCTATATTGGCTGGGACCATCATGATGAACTGTTGGCGAACCATGCCCGTATGCTGCGCGTATTGTCCGAAGCGTTGGGAGCGTTTCAGGCAACGCTTGACGATATGGGCTTGGCGGATCGTGTTGTGACTTTCACGGGATCAGATTTCGGCCGGACGCTGACGTCGAATGGCAACGGTACGGATCATGGTTGGGGGGGCAATACCCTGGTTATGGGCAATGCTGTCAAAGGTGGGCAGATTCTGGGGGATTACCCCGAACTTGGCCTGGCCAGCGAAAACGCGCTTGATGTGGGCGACGGCGTTTTGATCCCAACGACCTCGACCGATCAACTTTATGCTGACCTGTCTCTTTGGTTTGGTGTGCAACCGTCGGCATTGAACACTCTGTTCCCAAATCTTAATAGATTTGCGGATGTGGCAGGCGGAGAAAGGCTTGGGCTTTTCACCTAGACCCACCGCCCCAAAACACTTCGCCCTACCGGGACGCTTGAACATCGCTTGCGTTAGGTTGCCTGCTGGAACGGCGGGCGATAGCTCAGAAAACGTTGAAGAGCGGTAGATATTTTGGAATTAAATTGACTGTCAGTCTTGACAATCAATCTCAACTAAAATATCTCTAAAATTCCGTTCCTACGTAAGGGTCATCGCATGGGTCGCCCCTCTGTACAAGATCAACGAAAAAAAGAAGTCCTCGATGCATTTATGTCGTGCGTCGTTCGCTACGGCGTCGAAGGGGCCACACTTGAACATATTGCGGCACAAGCCGGGCTGAAGCGCCCACTGATCCGCCATCATCTTGGCAACCGCAAAGCAATGGTTCTGGCGCTAGGTGAGCATGTCGTCGAAACGTTCAGCAAACAGACCGAAACATTGCGCGTTGCGCTGGCCGAGAATCCCGATGTCCGCAATCTAATCGAGGCCCTGTTCAACTCTGACGGTGAGATGGATCCGCGGATCAACATTTGTTATCAGGCGCTCGTAAACTCGATTGAGATTTATCCAGAACTTCGCAAACCGTTGCTGGAATCGATGGAGGCCTTTTACAAGGTCGCGATAGATATCGTTCTTGGCTCACACCCAAAAGCCGACAAACAAGCCTGCGAGATCGTCGCGCACGGAATCATAAACCTTTTTATCACCACGGATGCTTTCATTCCGCTTAAACCTCCGAAAACATGGGGTTATTCGTCCTATTTCGCTGCGCTGAAATTGGCTGAAACATTGGAAGAAAAAACCTGACGGCGACTGCCTGGCCAACGGCCGGGTTAATCGTAACTAACCGCAAGCTTGTCTGTCGTGGCAACCGCCTGGCAGGACAGCACGGCACCTTTCGCGATCTCATTATCATCCAAAGCGGTTCGTGCCCGCATATGAACCGAACCCTTTTTCACCTTACACCGGCACGCCCCACAGACCCCAGACTGGCAGGAATATGGCGGCTCCAACCCCGCCTGTTGGGCAGCCTGTAAGATCGTCTGACCAGATGCCATCTGAACCGATTGTCGCTGACCGTTCAGCGTTATGTCCACAACAGCATCAACGCCCTTGATACTGTCATCGGTCTCTTGCGCGCCGCCGTAGCTTTCCATGTGAATCCGATTGGCGGGCACATCCAAAGACATAAGCGCGTCTTTGACCGCTTTGTTCATCCCGCCGGGACCACAGATGTAGTACTGGGCATTCTGGGCATAAGGTGGATTTTCTGTGATCAGCGCCTCGATCGCATCCTTGTCGATGACACCCCTGCGCCAATAGGCGAAACTGGACCACATTGAAGGCTTGGACATAAGGTGATGCACCGTCAGGCGTTCCGGAAACGTCTGCTGGTATTCGGCAAACTTGTCTTTGAACAGGATACTGTCCGCATTCGCATTGCCATAGGCCAGATGTGCAACCGACCACGGTTCGGCCAATAGCACAGACTTAAGCATGGAATACAATGGGGTGATACCGCTGCCCGCCCCAAAGAAGTAGTGTGTGCGCCGTTCCTCCGGGTCTGTATCCAGACAAAAACTACCAAATGGCGGCATGACGTCGATCACATCACCCTTTTGAACCGTATCGTTGATATGGTTGCTGACAAGCCCCTTTTTCACCCGTTTGACGGTGATACGCAGCGGATCGCCTGAATCGGGCGAAGACGAGATCGAATAGCTTCTACGCACCTCTTCACCCTTGATCCAAAAGCGAAGGGTCAGGTGCTGACCGGCACGCCAGGCAAAGTCTTGGGCCAGATGTGGTGGCACGTCGAACATGACGGATTTGGCCTGCCCGCCGATCTCACTACGCGTTTCAAGCACCTCAAGCGGGTGAAAAACTCTGGTCATTTGAGCCTCCGAAATTCGTGCCGTGCGAAAGGGCAGGATGTGTGATGATACCCGATATGGGACGGGTGTTTGAATTGAACGTATTAGGCATTGGCACCCTGTTTCGATGCCGGTGCGTTGATCCGCTCAGTGATCTCGGACAAGCGCGCGAGGCTTTGCAGGACCATCGGTAAAATCACGACCGATTGCACAAACTCGAACGAATAGGTGACAACCGAGAAGATCTGCCCTGCCGTCGCCCCGCTTTGCGTCGCCGCAAACCACAGGTTGAAGGCCAGCATGCTGAGCAAGACAGCAAAAATCGCAGCATAGACAAGTGCCTCGGAATCCGACAACCGAACCTCATGCGTGCGCAATCGGAACAAGTGCTGGCCGATCTTTTTCAGATCCATGCTTTGCAACGCAGTCACCTGTCTTTCTGACTGGTGGTTCAACAGCCCATTCAGGCGGAAGAAGCGACGCGAAAACAGGGTAAAGATGATCAGGATAATCACAGCAGCGGCCCCTGCGGCGGTGGCAAGTGCCCCGTGAAAGGACATCAGAATACCAACCGAGACCAGAACCTGCACGACTGCACCCATCGATTCAGGGGCCTCATTCTCCAGAAAATCAACCAACTCGCGGGCCATCAGTACCCGCGCATTTAGCACCGAGACCTCGCGCCCCGCATCCCGTTTGGCCTGCGCCTTACCCAATTCGACGCGGATCGTGCCATAGGCCCGCGTGTCGTAAACACGCCGCAACGTCGACACAACCAGCAGCGCTGCCATCGCAACACCGAAATGGATGAACGACGTGTAGTCCCCATTCGACAGGCCGTCGATCGAATAGCCGATCAACAGGGGAAGGAAGATAAACAACCCCGTTTCAACCAGGGTCAGACCCCAGGTCGTTACGATTTTTGTGCGGAAGACCCGCAGCAAGGTCGCAATCGACAACCGGTCGTCGGGGTTGATCATTCTTCTTGCAACCAATCGCGAACGACCCTTTGGTGTTGAACCACGGGGCTTTCCCCAACGGCGGCTGGACCAACTTCGAAATAAGGCGAGGTCAAGGATTTCTGTTGCTGTTCACAGGCATAGATGTCCTCTTGCGTGAAATCGCCCGAGGCCATCGGATCGTTTTCATCATACGCATCATCACCTTCATATTTGCCTTTGATGCCAAAATTGTTCCAGAAGGACGCCGACCGGGTAGCCTGTTTCGAAAACTCCCAGCCCGATGCATTGGCAACACGCGTCCGGTTCAGAATCCGCGTCCTGTCCGGAGCAAGCGGGGTAATGATAAAGACGTTCCATACGTCCTCTGACGCGCCAATTCCGACCCCTGGAAACAGCATCGGCACCCATGCACCATTCTGATCTTCGGGAACGACCCGCGGCATCTGAAGCTTTTTGTTCTGATCTTTGGCGAACTCTTCGACCGGCGGCTCCCAAAAGATGTAGTGCGGCCCGTACCAACCATATTGCGCATTGGCGTGGTCATACATTTGTAGGGTGTTCGAATGAAGGTGGCTCAGATGGTAGACGTCGATGTAATTCTCGACAACGATCTTCCAATTGGCCTTGATTTCATAGGTGTTCGAGGTGTCCTCGTGTTCCACCAGCTCTTCTGGCACATGTGGTCCGACCTTATCGTCCACGTCGCCAAACCATTTCATGATCGACCCTGCGTTCGGGTCGGGATGCACAAACAACATACCTTTCCAGATATCGACCGAAGCAGGTTTCAGGCCAAGGCAGGATTTGTCGACGGACTTATATTCGCGATGCTCATCCGGGACTGAGATCAGGTTGCCCTCAAGATCATAGGTCCAGTCGTGATAGGGGCAGGTCAGCGCTTTTTGGGTCTTTCCCAGGGCGCGGATCAATTGGGTGCCCCGATGTCTGCAGATATTGTGGAAGGCCCGCAGCCTGCGATCCCTCCCCATGACGATGAACAAGTTGTTCAATCCCGCCTGAACCGAAAGATAATGGCCTGGCTCGGGCAAATCTTCCATAAAGCCAGCAAAACGCCATGTTTTTGAGAATATCTCTCGCTGTTCACGGTCGAACCACTCCTGCGATGTGTACGCTTCTGCAGGTAACTCATGGTACATTTGTGGCATGCTGTCCCCTCCTAGGGCCGTCGTCTTCACGGTTGGCAAGCTAAACGTTTTGACCTCAGCAACAGTGATTAACACATGCCCGATCTTACGGTGCTTTGAAACGAAATAGGCAAACAGCAATCAACTGTCAATGGTGACAATTTAAAGAATAAGATCGGCCGAAACGAGTAAGCGCATTGTTGCAATGTCTGCCGTTTCGATCGGTGTCATCTCGCACAAGACCTAACGATACAACGAGATTTAGGCACCTGCGGAGATTTGGCACTCAACAAAATATGTTTGGCACTATACAGAGCGGCACCACTTTCAAGACGGACAATTCACCGATGCCCTCACTCAAGATTTACGTCAATTTCGTTCTCTTGCTGATGTTAACCGCCTGTGCCGGCAGCTATGATCGTTCAGCACTTACACCGACGTCCGAAAATTACGAGACCTTTCTGCCGGTTGTCACAACCCCGGACAGCCGGTATTTCGAAGATGATAGCCGCGACCGTCTGGCAACTCTCAATGCGGAAATGCACAAGACGCTAGCACAGGTTCCAAGGGGGCAAGGCCTGAACATTCTTGCGCTATCGGGCGGCGGCCAGCACGGCGCTTTTGGGGCCGGCGTTCTAAATGGTTGGACCGACAAGGGCACACGCCCGTCCTTTGATGTGGTCACCGGAATCTCCACTGGCGCGCTGATCGCGCCCTTTGCTTTCCTCGGTCCGGATTATGACAGCCGCCTGAAGCGGTTCTATACCGAAACCGCGACCCGGGATGTCGTGCGATTAGACGTTTCGGGTGCCGTCATTGGGCGCGGTTTTCTGACCAAAGCAACGCCACTGAAAGCGGCAATCAAGCAAGAACTGACCGACAATCTGATCCGCGAGATCGCGAAGCAGCACAGATTGGGCCGCCAGCTTTTGATCGGCACCACCAACATCGACGCGGAGCGTCCGGTGCTGTGGAACATCGGGGCGATCGCCCAAACCGACACGCCGGGCGCGCGGGATCTCATCCGGGACGTAATTCTGGCCTCGGTCTCGATACCTGTCGTGTTTCAACCCGTTACAATCAAGGTGACCAATGGCGAAGTACAACACGAAGAATTGCATGTGGATGGCGGGCTTACCCGCGAGATTTTTGCCTACCCATACGACTTGCAGATGCGTCAGCTGCTGCGGGACGCCGGGCTGAGCAATCAAAAAAACCGCATTTGGCTGATCCACAATAAAACGCTGGAACCGAGTTTCGATCCGTTGCCCGGAAATGCAACCGCTGTGGCTAACCGCGCGTTCGAAATGCTGATCCGTTCCCAAAGCCTTGGCAATATCGAAAGCATCCTGACCCTCGCGAACCGGGACGGGTTTCAAGCCAACATCACCTATATTCCCAAGGAATTTCAAAGAAAACCGCAGGAACCCTTCGACCCCGAATACATGACCGACCTGTCTGCGATCGGTTATTGGGCCGGACGGCATAAGGAAGGGTGGATCTATGATGCGCAGGAGTGGCAGTGACGAGGATTTTAGGCCCGAACACCTACTGAAGCAGACATTCAACAAGATGTTTGAACAAATCGCAAATAACTGCAAGATAACAGGGTAACTCATGAGCAGACCGCATAGATGGTAGCGCCACGCCGCCTTTTCCCCTCAATCTCATCACTCCGCGCCCTTGAAGCGCTGGATCGCTTAGGCTCGGCTTCTGCGGTCGCTGATGAGCTTGCCCTGACCCAAAGTGCCGTCAGCCGTCAATTGCAAACATTGGAAGCCCAGCTAGGTGTCGATCTGATCCGTCGGGATCGCAAACGCCTGCTGCTGACCCCGGTTGCGCAGGAATATGTAGCTGAAGTCCGGCAAGGTCTGAACCAGATCGCTCAGGCCTCGTTAAAGCTGCACATGGCTCCTATTGGTGGCACCTTGAACCTTGCGATCTTGCCGACGTTCGGAATGCGGTGGTTGGTGCCCAGATTGCCGGAATTTGCCCGCATGCATCCGGAAATAACCATCAACATGTCGACACGCCTGCGTCCGTTTAGCTTTACCTCTGAACCCTTCGACGCAGCGCTGTATTTTGGTGAACCCGATTGGCCCGGCACGGATCGGCTGTTGCTGCGCGTGGAAAGTGTATTGCCGGTTTGCGCGCCATCCTTGCTGCCCAAAGGCGCGCCGTCATCACCGCGAGATCTGCTGAAACTCCCATTGCTGCACATCCAGACCCGGCCCCATGCCTGGCAAGAATGGTTCAGCCATATGGGGACAAGCCATCCCGACGCGTTGCCCGGAACGATTTACGATCAATACACAACGATCAATCAGGCGGCGGTTCACGGTCTCGGCGTTGCGTTACTGCCAAATTATTTGATCGAACAGGACCTCGCGACAGGCAAACTGATCGCAGCCTTTCCGGACGCAGTCGAGATGATGGGCGCCTACTATCTTGTTTGGCCAAAAACCAAGTCGGACGATCCGTCGCTGCGCAGCTTTCGTCACTGGCTGTCAACGCAGGCCCAAACTGAAGAGGGTCTGCCGCGCTGACGGTGTCGAATGCGACCCGACTTGGCAATTACAAAGTTTCCGTCAGCAATGAAGCCGCCCGCTTCAATTCAGTACGCCAATTTGACGGCGCATCAAGTGCGGCCAGTGAATCGAGGGACAGGAAGATCGTTGAAATGCCCTGCGCCACGGCCCTGACCCGTTCTGGTGTAGCGTCGGGCGACACGCGACCAAGGAACTTCTCAAGAACCGCCACAAAACGTGCCAAGACTTCCAGCAACGGCTCGGCAAGTTCGGGATGATCCCCGACTGATGCGGATAACCCCTGCCACGCAGCAGCAAGCCGCGGGTCGATCTCTTCATCTTCGGCAAAAAGGATTTCCAAGAGCTGATCGCCTGTTTCTATCTGTGTAAGATGACAGTCCAGCTCCAATGTCAGCTCGTTGAACGCGTCTGCGACATGCAGATTCAGCGCAGCAATCATCTGGTCACGATTGCCAAGGTAGTGGCGTAACAATGGTCGCTTCACACCAGCCTCGGCCGCGACACGCTCTTGGGTGGCACCATCAAGCCCGTACCGGGCCACGCAGGTCATATAGGCATCAAGGATTTCTTCTGACCGTTGCGGTTTTAAGCTCGGGCGCGGCATGGCATTTCCAATCCCTTCATCAGGCTCAGGACAAGAGCCTATGAAATCATGATGAACCGCAGTTCTTGCGGCCAATTTCTTCAAATTTTTTTATCTTTAGTGAACGATCACTTTGCATTGACATATGGCGCATTTAAGGTTATCTGTCAACTTTGACAATAATGAAAACTTAGCAGCCATTTGTGAGATCATTCATGCAACAGCCGAACCAAATGCCAGAGGTCGCCACCCAGGAATTGCCTTCTGAAGCCTACACATCAGATGAATGGCTGGCGCAGGAAAACAAGAAACTGTTTTCGCGCAGCTGGGTGTTTGCTGGCGTCGTGTCAAAGGTTGCCAATGCGGGCGATTACATGACGGCCAAGGCAGGGCACTTTACCCTGGTCGTAATCCGCGGAAACGACGGCGAACTGCGGGCGTTCCACAACGTTTGTCGCCATCGCGGAACCGAATTGCTGGACCGCGGCTGCGGAAATGCGGGCAAAACGATCGTGTGCCCCTATCACTCGTGGACTTTTGGCCTGGATGGCGCGCTGCGTGGCATCCCTGACCAGAAGGCCTGTTTCCCGGACATCAACAAAAAAGAAAACGGCCTGCACAGAGCTTCGGTCGCGGTGTTCAAGGGCATTGTCTTTGCCAATCCCGAACCCGATCAGGACCTGTCCGATTGGCTCAGCGGATTGGAAGATGTCGTCTGGCCGCACGACATCACCAGCCCTGAACTGATATCTTACGGTGAACCTGTAACCTATGAAATGCAGTGCAACTGGAAAGTGTTCTTCGAGAATGCGATCGACGGATACCATCTGGCCTATCTGCACAAGAACACCCTTGGCGGCCCAACTCAGGACAAGAACATCTGGGACCCTTATGGTGACAATCAGGTTTGGTACTCGACCGAGAATGAAACCGTGCGTTCGCGTGTTCCGAATTTCGTGTCTACGCGCATGGACAAATGGAACGCGAAGAAAATCCCGCATGCTGAGAAAGAAGGCTATGGCGGCGTCTACATGTTGTTCCCGACGACCCTGATCGTGGCAAGCCCGTGGTCCTTCTCAATATCCGTGATGGAGCCTGTAAGCGCCGGTGTGACACGGTTGCATGCTTATGTCTGGGCCGCAAAATCATGGATGTCGAGCCGCGGATCCGTCAAAGATATCCCCGGCTATGACAAGGTATCCGGCATGATCAAAAGCTCGCACTGGAAAGTGCATCCGCTGGAAACCCAGGACTTCCAGACTGAAGATGTATATGTCGTCGAGAAAATGCAGCGTGCGATGATGTCGCCCAAATACACGGTCGGCAAAATGGCCTCTGGTCCTGGGGCTGAATCTCCGCTGACCTACTTTCAGAGATCGGTTCTGCGCCACATGGAAGCGTAGGTACACGCGGCAAGCGACAGAGATTTCACTGGGTCACTTGCCCAATCGGATGGCCTGCTTCATTTGAGGTGGGCTATTGAAACGAAGAGGCTTGATCGCATTTCAACGATCAAACCTCACACTGTTTTTCGAGCTTTCATCCCCTGACCAAGAGCATTCGGTGAGGAACGGTGCTTATGCCGCACCGCTTTGGTCGTCGCGACTGCAAATCTCGATGATCTCGCGCTTTTGAATTTTGCCGGTCGGTCCTTTGGGCAATGCGTCCCAAATCTCGATATCTTTCGGGATTTTGAAGTTGGCAATCTTACCCCGGCAGTACTCACGCAGTTCTGCGCCACTAACAGCCGTATCAGAGTTCAGGGTGACAACGGCATGAATCCGATCCCCCCATTTCGGATCCGGCAGGCCGAACACACTGACTTCGTCGACTGCATCATGTTCAGCCAGACAGTTTTCGACCTCGACCGGGAACACGTTATAGCCGCCGGACTTGATGCGGAACTTTGCCCGGTCCTTGAGATGGACGTAGCCCTCTGCATCGATAACAGCGATATCCCCGGTATGCAGCCAACCATCGCGGACGGTTTCCGAATACTCTACCGCCTGATTCCAATAGCCCGGGATCACGTAAGGCGAGTGAATCAGCAGCTCACCTGCCTCACCGCTGGGAAGGTCATTGCCCTGCTCGTCAACGACACGGACGTCCACGTAGAAAAGTGGCCGGCCCGCGCTTTCGAGACAATTGTGCCCGTCTTTCAAAGCGCGCTCATGATCCGTTGCGGTCAACATCATGCCCATGCCCATCAGCTCGGTCGTGCCAAACATCTGCAAGAACTTGCACCCGAAAGCCTTGAGCGCATCGCGCACTGTCGCGGGTGGAATTGGCGCAGACCCATACCCCAGCTGCCGGATCGACGAGCAATTGTATTGCGTAATCAGGCCGGAAGACAGCAGGTCGTTCAGCATCGTTGGCACCAGAACGCAGATCGTCGCCTGCTCACGGTCAATAAGCTTTAGCGCCGTTTCAGCATCCCATTCGCCGACAATGGCACATTTGGTGCCGTGGAACATGTTACGCAGTAGGTGAATGATCGGAACGCCCGATGCCGGCATCGCGTGCAACCAGACATCGTCCGGACCCGCACCTTCCGTCAGGGCGATTACACCCATCGACTCGATCATCAACGCGTGAGGATAGATCGCACCTTTCGGCAAACCGGTTGAACCGGTGGTGTAGCAGATCATCAATTGCTCATGCGGGGTATGGGTGAAGGCCCCGCGATCAGATGCTGATGCGATAAGGGTTTCATAGTCCCGCTCCAACGCATGTTGGGAACCGACCCCTACCAGCACCGGCTGGCGCTTGCTGAAGGTCAACGCGTCTTGGGCGATTGCAACTTTCGTGTCCTGCACGATCAGAACATCCAAGCCCGCGTCGTCAATCAGCGCGCCGATTTCGCGCGGGGCAAGGCGATAGTTCAGACCCACTCGAATCGCACCGGCCTTGGCGCAAGCGCCAATGGTTTCCGCAACCTCTATGCAGTCGGGCAGGATCACCCCGACCCTATCACCTTTGCGGACATCCAGCGACCGCAACGTATGCGCCAGCGCATCCGTTCGCTGGCCCAACTCGCGCCAACTGCGACGGCGGTCCAATTCCACATAAGCATCCTGATCTCCAAAGCGGTCTGCGTTTCGGTCGATCAGCTGTCCAAGCGTCGGCATTGGTGTCTCCTCCCGGGCATCATCACGGCAATTCTTAAGTTACGTGATTGTCGTTTTTTGGTGGCGTAGGGCGTGCGAAGTCAGGTGAAAATTCACTTTGACCCCACATCAGCCTTCCAGCGGTGTGAGTTTGTGAAATCCCTTGCGCCCATAAATAAGCGCCGACTTTTCCGGGTTCAGGTGAACTTCTTTCACCATACCGAAGAACACCGCATGTGTCTTCGTATTTGCCCAGTTGTCGACCACGCATTCAAAGGACACGACGGACTCTTTCAAAACAGGCAGACCCAGATCTCCTTTGATCCATGTCCCGGCTGCCTGGAACTGTTGTTCCTTGTCCATTTTTGACGAAAAGGCACCGACAACCTCGGTCATGTCATCAGGTATGAGGTTTACGGCAAACTTTCGGCTGTCCATCACGACGCCATATGTTCGCGCTGTTCGGTTGATGCAAACCAACAAAGCTGGCGGATCGGCCGTTAGCGAACATACCGCTGTCGCCGCCATTCCAGCACGCGAATCTTCGAATTCTGAAGTGATGATGGTCGTTGAGGCCGCCAGCAACTGCATGCCGGTCTTGAACCTGTCTTCTGTGGTCAGGGTCATACTGCGCTCTTGCTAATTAGTGAACGATCACTTACCTTCCACATCGCCGGATAAATGTCAACGCAGACTTCGCAGCCCGGCGGCAAAGAAACGAAACCCGACCCTTGTGACCAAGGGGACAGAACGGGCACACAGACCAACAGGAAGGCGGTTGCACACCGCAAAGCCAACCGCAGGAGACGCGTATTGAACCAGCATAGCCCCAACCCCGCCGAGAGCCTCGCGACGCTTTTGGAGACACAAAAAGCCCACCAGGCCGAACATGGCGTGCCAAACGCGGCTGAACGCAAGGATCGCATCACGCGGTTAATCGACCTAGTACTGGATAATCGCGATGCCATGATTGACGCGATCTCGTCCGATTTTGGCAATCGGTCACAACATGAAACAATCGCAGCCGACATCGTTGGCACGGTAAAACAGTTAAAATTCGCGCGGGACAACCTTGATCGCTGGATGCGCCCTGAAAAGGCAAAAGTCGAGTTTCCGTTGGGCTTGCTGGGCGCGCGCGGCCGCATCCATTATCAACCCCTGGGTGTCATTGGGATTGTCAGCCCCTGGAACTTTCCGATCTATCTGGCCATCGGCCCAATGGCCGAAGCCTTTGCGGCAGGCAACTCGGTCATGCTGAAGCCGTCAGAGTTCACATCCCGCACATCCGACCTTTTGAAGTCGCTGATAGAGGCAAACTTCGCCCCGCACGAAACCGTGGTTGTGACCGGGGGCGTCGACGTCGCGCAGGCGTTCACCGCCCTGCCTTTTGACCACTTGCTGTTTACCGGCGCCAGCACCATTGGCCCGCACGTCCTTCGCGCAGCAGCTGAACATATGGTGCCGACAACGCTGGAACTTGGAGGCAAGAACCCCGCCATCATCGCCCCCAGCGCAGATATGAACCTTGCGGTCGCCCGGATTGCGGCGGGCAAAGGATTCAATGCGGGTCAGGTTTGCCTGGCACCGGACTATGTCTTGGTCCCATGCGCAAAGATGGAAGAATTCGCCACCCAGCTTGCGGCAAAACTTGCCGAGGCCTTCCCGACTCTGTCCGGCAACCCGGATGTCACCCATATTGTGACCGACCGCCAATTCGATCGGCTCAAGGGCCTTGTGGAGCAAGCACGCTCGGCAGGGGCGAGGGTCGTTCAGGTCAATCCCGCCAATGAAGATCTCTCAGCCACAAACGAGAAAATTCTGCCTCCGACACTGATCGTCGACGCCGATCCGGCGCTGGACGTCATGCAGGATGAAATCTTTGGGCCGATCCTGCCAATCCTGCCTTACGACTCGCTGGATCAGGCCATTAGCTTTGCCAACACCCGTCCGCGCCCCCTAGCGGCTTACGTATTTGCCAAGGACGCGGGCGAGCAGGAGCAGGTGATGGAAAGCACCATTTCCGGCGGAGCGTGCATCAACGAGACCATCATGCATTCGACCCAGAACACCCTACCCTTTGGCGGCGTCGGGAATAGTGGCATGGGCGCTTTTCACGGCCTGCACGGCTTCAAACGGTTCAGCCACGCAAAGGCTATTTTCAAGCAGATCAACATGGATGGTGTCTTCAAGGCTCTTCGCCCGCCCTATGGCGAGAAGTTCTTTAAAACAATGGCACCGTTCCTGAAAAAATAATCTGGTGCACCAACAAAAGAAGGAAACTCCGCATTTACGAAGTTCCCTTCAATCCTTTTGCGGTATTGCTGACAGCGCGGCTTACTATGGGCAAGGTGCCTGTGGCACTGCCTCAGACCTCCAGCCATTCCTTCCGGATTTCGTCATTTTCGCGCAATGCCTGCGGGGTGCCTTCGTAAACCATGTGCCCGTGACCCATGACGTAAACCCGGTTGGTCACACGCAAAGCGATAGTCAGCTTTTGCTCGACCAACAGGATCGAGACGCCACGCTCGGCAATCTGCAGCAGCAGATCCCCCACTTGCTCAACAATCTTCGGGGCCAGACCTTCGGTCGGTTCGTCGATCATGATGAAATCGGGATTGCCCATCAAAGCGCGACAGATGGTCAGCATTTGCTTTTCGCCGCCCGACATGACCGAGGCATCCACATCCGCACGGTTGCGCAAGTTGGGAAACATCTCAAACATGTCCTCGATACACCAGCGGCCATCGCCGTCCTTTTGGCCCGGCTTCAGCCCCAGTATCAGGTTTTGGCGCGTTGTGAGACCGGGAAAGATATCCCGGTTTTCGGGCACGTAGCCAATCCCGGCCTTGGCAATCTCAAAGCTCTTGCGACCAGCGATCTCCTGGCCGCGGAACTTGATCGACCCATGTGGCGCGACCTCGCCCATGATCGCCTTGCAGGTGGTTGACCGCCCAACCCCGTTGCGCCCCAGCAGCGAGACGATTTCGCCCTCGCCCACTTCAAGGTTCACCCCCTGAAGAATGTGACTTTTTCCGTAATATGCGTGCAAGTCGGTGACCTGAAGCATTACACCGCCTCCTCTTCCAAACTTGCGCCCAGATAGGCTTCTTTCACTTTCACCGATGCGCGCACGACGTCCGGCGTGTCGGATTCGATCACTTCGCCATAAACAAGGACCGAGATCTTGTCGGCCAAATCGAAGATCACGCCCATGTCGTGCTCGACGATCAATAGTGTCTTATCCTCGGTCACGTTGCGTATCAGATCGACGATCAGGTCAGTTTCTGAATGGCTCATCCCGGCGCAGGGTTCGTCCAGCAGAATGATATCGGCTCCGCCAGCGATCGTGATCCCAATCTCAAGCGCGCGCTGTTCGGCATAAGCCAGCGTGCCTGCCAGTTCATTCCGGCGCGCGGTCAGATTGATCTGTGCCAGAATACCCTCAGCCTTTTCAGTCACATCCTGCTGCCGACCAATCATGTGCCAAAACGAATAGCGATACCCCATTGTCCACAACAACCCGCAACGAATGTTTTCGAACACGGTCATGTTGGGAAAAATGTTGGTGATCTGGAAAGATCGGCTGAGACCACGGCGGTTGATCTCGAAGGGCTTCAATCCGGTGACATCTTCGCCGTGCAGAAACACCCCGCCCGAGGTCGGCGCGAACCGCCCGGTGATCAGGTTGAACAGGGTCGACTTCCCGGCCCCGTTTGGCCCAATGACCGCATGGCGTTCACCTTTTGCGATCTGCAGGTTCACACCCTGAATGATCTTAGCCAGACCAAAACTTTTTTCGAGGTTTCTTAGCTCGATAGCAGGAGCGCTCATGCCCGGTCCTCCGCATGGTTCGCATTGTCCCAGGCTTCACGGATTTCCGGCAAAACGCGGGACACAAGGAATAGTGAGATCGCGGCGATGATTACTGCAAAGGCTATGGCTTGATAGCCACCACTGTCAAAGGCAATGCCATAGAGGTGCATCTCGTGATCGCCGCCGTATCCATGGCGCTTGTGGAACAGAATCTCCAAAATGGCGGCCAGGGACAGGACACTCGTGATCGCGGGGATTGCCACCTTGAGATACGGCTTGATCAGCAATTTCAGTTTACCCAAGGCGAGCGGGCGTCGATGCATCGCAATCAACCCGGCAAAACCAGACGGGAAGAACATCACACAGGCCACGAACAAAATGCCCAGATACAGCGCCCACAATTCGGTATGCAGGCCAAGAACCGTTTGCAGCAAGGTGAACACGACCGCGCCGATGATTGGCCCGACAAAGAAGCCGGCTCCGCCAATGAAGGTGATCAGCAGGATTGAGCCTGACGTTGCAAGGTTCAGGTTTTCCTCGGTCAAAATCTCAAAGTTGATCGCGAACAACGACCCGGCGACACCGGCAAAGAAACCCGAGGCGCAGAAGGAAATCCAGCGAACGTTGCGTTGGGAATACCCCAGAAACTCGGCGCGTTCCTCGTTGTCGCGCACAGCGTTGGCGATCCGCCCGATCGGCGTGCGCGAGAACAGGTACATCAGCAACGCCGCCACCAAAAGCCACACGACAGTAAGGTAATAAACCTCTTGCTGTGTAAGGAATTCATATCCAAACACTGGCGGACCCATGGTCCGGTCGCCCGAGATGCCTTCTTCGCCGCCAAAGAACACTACGATGATGACGGAACAGGCGGCGATCAGCTCTCCGACACCAAGCGAGATCATGGCGAATACAGTGCCTGCCCGACGGGTCGAAAAACTACCGATCAGGAAGGCGAAGACCATGCCGAACAAGCCTCCGACAATCGGAAGAAACGGCAAAGGCAACCATAGCCCGTCCTCGACCATGTTCATCACGTGCATGGCGAAGAACCCGCCAAGACCCATATAGACCGCATGACCAAAGGACAGCATACCACCCTGCCCCAGCAACATGTTGTAGCTTAGCGCGAAGACGATGGTGATTGCCATCTGGTTCATGATCGTCAGCGCCGAACTGGATTGGAACACAAATGGCAGGCACAACAGGAACAAAGCGGCAAAAGCCCAGGGCATCACGCTTGATAGCGATATCAGCCGCGTAGTGCCCGCAGTTAAGGGCGTCTTACTAGCGATACTCATGATTCACGGTTCCCCATAAGACCTTGCGGGCGCAGAACAAGAACGATGATCATCAACAGGTAAGGCAAGATCGGGCCGAGTTGAGGCAGCGTCAGTGTCCAAAGGTCCTGCAGCGGATGATCCCAGATCATCTCTGGCTTGGTAAAGCCGATCGCGGTCAGCACCTGTTCAGCCGTGACGTCATAGGCGGTGGCAAAGGTCTGAAGCCAGCCGATAATCAGGGATGCAACCAAGGCGCCCCAAAGGGAACCCAGACCGCCGATCACAATGGTCACAAAAACGATTGAACCCAGCTGCAAGGCCATGCCGGGGAAAACACCCAGAACCGGACCAGCGATGACGCCGGCCAGCCCGGCCATCGCGGTTCCTACGCCAAACACGCACATAAAGACCAACGGTACGTTGTGACCCAGGTTCTGCACGGTTTCGGGATAGCTGAGCGCGGCCTGAATGGTCATGCCAATACGGGTCTTGGTCAGAATGTATAGCAGTGTCAGGAAGATCCCCATTGCGACGGCGATCATGAAAACCTTGTAGGCAGGGAAAGCATTTCCAGCGATAGCGAAAGCTGCAAAATCCAGCGCGGCAGGTTCCGAGAATGGAAGCTGACTTTTGCCCCAGAAGAATTGAATCGTTTCTTCAATCAGCAGCGCAAGACCAAAGGTAAAGATCAGTTCCGGCACATGCCCGTATTTGTGAACTCGTCTTAACCCGTATCGCTCGATCAGAGCTCCGATCAAACCGACAATCAATGGCGCGACAAGCAAGCCGACCCAGAACCCGGTGACGAGGCTGATCTGATAGGCGAAATAAGCACCCAGCATGTAAAAACTGGCATGAGCAAAGTTCAGAACGCCCATCATGGAAAAGATCAGTGTCAGACCGCTGCATAGCATGAACAGCAACAAACCAGTCACAAATCCATCCAACACGTTCACGAGGAACAGCGCCATTACGTGTCTCCCTGCATTTTATTGAGTGGTAGCCTAGCGGCCCGCCCGGATTTCGGACGGACCACCAGAGTGGTTAGAGGGTTATGGGCGCTTCATCTCGCACGTGGTGGACGAGTCATTGGACGCCAGTTCGACAACAGTTTCTGCGACCATACCACGGCCAGAATTGTCATAGTCGAACGCAGCCTCGGGTGTCTGCCCTTGCACCGTCACTGTCTGGATCGTCTGGTGATCGCTTTCACGCATCAAGGTCTTGCCAGTGACAATACTGTCGTATTCCATACCTTCCAGCGCGTAGGCGATCGCCTTGATATCCGTGGCGTTGCCTACTTCGTTGATCGCGGCCGCCAGCATCGGTGCAACATTCGCCATCTGAGGCTGACCGAAGTCCAGATCCGGGAAGCTTACATAGAAGGCTTCGATGAACTCTTGCGCTTCTGGTGTTGGGGCGGGGTTTACCTGACCTGCGCCAACCAGCTTGACGATTCCGTCGCCTTCTTCACCAAAGGCCGCGGTGATGCCCGATGTCGCGCCATAGTAGGTGTAGATCGGCTTGTCGAAACCGGCACCCATGACCGCCTTGCCCAGACCGACCATATCGCCACCCCAGTTACCGGTGATCACGGCATCTGCGCCCGAACCAACAATCTTGCGCGCGTAGGGCGTGAAGTCTTTGACTTTGCCGATCGGGTGCAACTCGTTCCCGACAATCTCAATATCGGGGCGCTTTTCCTGAAGGAAACGCTGAGCGGCCGCAGCAACAGCCTTACCGAACGAATAGTCCTGACCGATCACATAGACTTTTTTAATATCCGGGTTGGCTGCAATGTCATCGGTCAACGCGTCCATTTTGATGTCAGCATTGGCGTCAAAGCGGAAATGCCAGAACTGGCACTTATCATTGGTCAACGCCGGGTCAACGGCCGAGTGGTTGAGGAAGATAACCGGATCATCAGGGTTGCGACGATTGTGCTTGGCAACGGCTTCGGTCAGCGCGTTCGCCACACCGGATGATGCGCCCTGAGCGATGATGCGAATGCCCTGATCCATGGCAACCTGCAACTGGATGAGAGATTCCTTTGCGCTGATCTTATTGTCGAAAGGCACCATCTCGAATTCGGCATTCCCATCCAACAGCCCGCCAGGTTCGTTCACCAGCTCTTTGACGCTGTGGCGATAGATTGCCAGGCCTTGTGTGCCCGTCGTCGCAAATGGCCCGGATAGCGGATCAATGAAAGCGATTCGTACTTTTTCCTGTGCCGCAGCGGCCCCTGCAACAAGACCAGCAGCAAGTGCGGTCGCCATCATCAAATTGAACTTGTTCATTTCTTCCTCCCTATTGACACCAGGCGGTAGGTTTCAGCCCATTGTAAGATCCACACGTGGGTGAGTGATCGATCACTATATTCATGACTGTTTGTTAGTGTGTCAACGAATTACTGACCGAATTTGGAACTTCTGGACATTCGTGAAACAAAATCGGCATTGCGCCGTCACATCGCCCAATTTCATCTCGCCTAGAGTGACTGCTCCTCAATTAGCTTTGAAAATAAGGGGAATGCTCAATCGACTGAATATCCGTGATCCAATCTTCTACCCGCGCTCATGATAAACAGAACTGGCCCAAACAAATCGTTGACATTTTTTTTGTTCGCGTAATATCATTTGTGTACTAACGAGAAATTTCTCATCAGGATAGACACTTTGCGGTATCTCTCTCCCAACACGCTCGATGATGCATTTGACTTGCTGACCAGCAATGATCTGACGGTTGTCGCTGGCGGCACTGACTTTTTCCCATCCCGGCAGCGTCATGAGCTGCAAACCGACATATTGGACGTCACA
This sequence comes from Ruegeria sp. YTSC004, assembly GCF_059609805.1. Classification (NCBI taxonomy): domain Bacteria; kingdom Pseudomonadati; phylum Pseudomonadota; class Alphaproteobacteria; order Rhodobacterales; family Roseobacteraceae; genus Ruegeria; species Ruegeria sp. YTSC004. The sequence goes on along the minus strand of NZ_JBXWMJ010000006.1, from coordinate 116,457 downwards.
CGCATCAATGGTCTTTCGGGCATCCAACTTGTGGATGACCGTTGGAGAATCGGAGCCACAACAAGCTGGACAGACATTGCCCGGGCCAATCTGCCCGTCGCATTTAGGGGCCTGCAAATGGCAGCGCGGGAAGTCGGTAGCCTGCAGATCCAGAACAGCGCCACGATTGCAGGGAACCTGTGCAATGCCTCGCCTGCCGCTGACGGCGTGCCACCGCTGCTGACGCTGGAGGCCAGCGTTGAACTTGGCTCGGCCCGTGGCTTTCGCGAGGTTCCGCTGTCAGAGTTCATCACTGGCGTGCGCAAAACGGCGCTGTCCGACGATGAGATTGTGACCGCGATCTACCTGCCCGATCCGCCCAAAGGGACTGTTGGACATTTCGAAAAACTCGGCGCGCGGCGATACCTTGTGATCTCGATCACGATGACTTCTGTCATCATCGGCCTAGATAAAAACCACCGGATCAACTATGCGCGCATCGCCGCGGGGGCTGCGTCAGCCGTGGCACAAAGGCTGGTACAGCTCGAAACCGATTTGATCGGGAAATCCCCTGAAACGGTTGAAGTTTCATCAGAGCATTTGGCACCGCTCAGCCCCATTGATGACGTCCGTGGAGACGCCGCATTCCGACTGGACGCGGTGGCAGAACAATGTGTCCGGGCAATCGCAGAAGCGGGACAACACCATGGATAAACGCGCTGATGAATTCACGACCGAATTCACCTTGAACGGCCACCCTGTCAGCGCGGTGCCGCGCGTGGGTGAACGCCTGTCGGAAATGCTGCGCGAGCGGCTGTCAGCACGCGACGTCAAGATCGGATGCAACGCCGGCGACTGCGGTGCTTGCACTGTACTGGTCGATGGTGATCCGGTCTGCGCCTGTCTGGTTCCGGCGCAACAGGCTGCCGGGCGGTCCGTGGAAACGGTGTCCGGGCTGACGCAGGATGATCAGATTGCCAAACGTTTGGCAGACAGCTTTCAGAACCACGGCGCGGCGCAGTGCGGAATCTGCACACCCGGCATGATGACCTCCGCCGTCGCTTTGCTGCGCGAGACACCTGAGCCAAACAATGAACAGGTCCAGGATGCCCTTGGTGGCGTTTTGTGCCGCTGTACCGGGTATCGCAAGATTATCGATGCCGTTGTTGCCGCTGGTGCGCCTACTTTGCCAGAAGCAACACTGGGACATGCGGGCGACGCTATCTGGCGCGTGGATGGGCACAACAAGGTCACAGGCACAGAGCTTTTTGGCGATGATGTTGCCCCGGCAGGTACGTTGGAAATCCATGTCATCCGTTCCCCTCACCACCGCGCCGGGTTTACGCTTGGCGATCTGGACGCTTGGGCCAACGAGACCCCTGGGATCGAAGCAGTCCTGACTGCGGCCGACATTCCCGGGCGCAACAACTTTGGCGTTATTCCCGACTTTGCCGACCAGCCTGTCTTTGCGGAAACCGAGGCTCGGTTCCGTGGTGAGGCTGTCGCCGCCATCATTGGCCTGCCCGAGGTTCTGGCAACATTCGACCCAGCAGATTTTCCGGTAACGTGGGAAGAACGCCCCGCGGCGCTGGACTCCCTTGACGCCATGACGCCCCAAGCCGCGCAGCTGCACCCAGATCGCGACGGCAACGTTATGTGTGCCGGTTTCGTGAAATGCGGAACACCAGAAACCGCGTTGGATAACGCAGATGTTGTGGTCGAAGGCCATTTCCGCTCGGGCTTTGTCGAACATGGGTATATCGAGCCTGAGGCCGGGTTCGCCGAGATCGTGAACGGGCGGGTCGAAGTCCATGCCTGCACGCAAGCCCCGGTGATGGATCTGGACGCGCTGGAGATCATTCTGGGGATGCCGCGCGATCAGATCCGTATTGCCCCGACCGGGGTCGGCGGCGGGTTCGGTTCAAAACTCGATATCTCGGTGCAGCCTTATCTGGCACTTGCCGCGCTTAAAACCGGTAAGCCGGTGCGACTGACCTATTCCCGAACCGAGTCGATGCAGTCCACCACCAAACGCCACCCTTCCGACCTGCAGGTCAAGATCGGGGCAACCAAAGACGGTCGTATCAGTGGGATGACTTTTGACGGGCTGTTCAACACAGGCGCCTATGCCAGCTGGGGTCCGACCGTAGCCAACCGGGTGCCCGTGCATGCCTCAGGCCCCTACAAAATCACAGACTACCGCGCCGAAGCCAAAGGCATCCATACGCATTGCCCGCCATCGGGCGCATTCCGCGGCTTTGGGGTTCCGCAATCGGCTATCGCACAGGAATGCCTGTTCGACGAGTTGGCGGACAAGCTGGGCATCGACGCGCTTGATTTCCGCATCAACAATGCGCTGGAAAACGGTGTACCCACCGTTTGTGGACAGATCTTCGATCAGGGCGTCGGCATTCGCGCCTGCCTCGAAGCGCTGCGTCCCGCGTGGGCCGAAGAAAATACAGCAGTTCAGGCATTCAATGCACAAAACAATACCTTGAAGCGCGGCGTTGGACTGGCGGCAGGCTGGTACGGGTGCGGCAACACTTCGTTGCCCAACCCGTCGACGATCAAATCGGGCATCCGGTCTGATGGCAGTTTGGTCCTGCACCAAGGGGCGATGGATATCGGCCAAGGGGCAAACACCGTGATCACGCAGATCTTTGCCACAGCGCTTGGTGTCCCGGTTGCGCAGATCGAAATCATCGGGGCCGATACGGATGTCACGCCGGATGCCGGCAAAACCTCGGCCTCGCGTCAGACCTATGTCTCTGGCAGCGCTTCACGTCTGTCGGGTGAATCGATGCGGGCGCAGATTTTGTCCCGCGTGAACGCCGGGCCTGACGCCATGATCACCCTGAGCGCAGGTTTGATTGTGGTGGACGACAACGGGCAACATCACTCTATCGACCTGACTGTGCTGGAGCCTGACGCAGAAGGCTACGTCCTGCGCGCCGAAGAAACCTATGACCCGCCCACAAAACCGTTGGACGAAAACGGTCAGGGGATACCTTATGCTCAGTTTGGTTATGCTGCGCATCTGGCGGTTGTCGAGGTGGACACAAAGCTGGGCACGGTGAAACCGATCAAATTCGTGGCCGCCCATGACGTTGGCAAGGCGATCAACCCGATGCTGGTCGAAGGTCAGGTACAGGGCGGTATCGCGCAGGGTCTGGGCATGGCACTGATGGAAGAATACCTGCCCGGCCGCACCGAGAACCTGCATGACTATCTGGTCCCGACCATTGGTGACATCCCTCCGATCGAAACGCTGATCATCGAGGAAGAGGATGCCCACGGCCCCTATGGTGCCAAAGGCCTGGGCGAGCACGTGCTGATCCCGACAGCCCCGGCCCTATTCAACGCAATCAAGCGCGCCTGCGGCGTTCGGCTGACTCACGGTCCCGCCACACCAGCAAAAATGCGCGCAGCAATCAAGGAATTGACAGATGCCAACTGAGCGCACAATAACGGAAAAAATCCGCTGCGACGCCTGCCCGGTGATGTGCTATATCGCAGATGGCAAAATCGGGGCCTGTGACCGCTATGCCAACCATGGCGGCGATCTTGTCCGACTGGATGCGCTGACCATCATCGAAAGTGCAGAAGACACTCGTCTGGTCCCGTTCCTGAAGGATGGTAAGGGCCCCGAAGATTGGGACGGCGACATCGTGCAGGGAAAACGGCCCTTTGTGACGGCCGTCGGCGCGGGCACGACCTATCCCGACTACAAACCCGCGCCCTTCATCGTCAGCCAGGACGTGGCGGGCGTGGATATGGTCACCGTGGTGACCGAGGGGATATTCTCGTATTGCGGCGTCAAGGTGAAGATCGACACCGACCGTCATATCGGCCACGAACGCGATGTTGTCCGCGTAAATGGAGAGCCGGTCGGGCACGTAATGACCTCAGAATACGGATCCAAGATGTTGTCGCTGGGCGGCGTAGAGCACCTGACTGGCGGCACCAAAAGAGAGGGCCGGATCACCTGCGATGCCCTGCTTCGGCTGTGCAATCGTGAAGCCGTCGAGATGGTGATCGGTGATGAAGGACATGAGACCACGGTTGTTGTTCAGGCCGGCAAAGCGCCCATCATCAACGGGGTCGAGGAAAAACTGATGCGGGTGGGCTGCGGCTCGGCCACAATCGGGATGTTCGCCAAGCAGTGGATTGAACATGTGGATGACGTGGTGGTGGTCGACGACCACATTACCGGCGTTCTGTCCGAGCATCAGGCAGGCAAACTGCTGGACGTCGAACCCACGGGGATCAAAATCAATGGCCGTCGTTCTACTCCGGGTCGCTATTTTCAGGTCGCAGAGCCCGGCACCGGCTGGGGCGGTACGGATATCGAGGATCCGCTGAAAATTCTGGGCGATTTCAATCCGAAATTCGCGCGTGAAGGTATGAGCCTGTTGATGGTATCCACCACTGGTGAGCAATATGGCTATTTTGAACTGGATGCCGAGCTGAAACCTCAGCCCGTCGAGATTCCCCCGGCGCTGAAGGCGTCTGCTGAGCTGATTGCCGAAAACTGCGAACCTTCGGTCTGCTCGGTTCTGTTCATGGGCGGCGCAGGCGGCAGCCTGCGGGCGGGTGTCACGGAAAACCCGGTTCGTCTCACGAAATCGGTCAAGGACTCGCTTACCTTTGTATCCTGCGGCGGGGCCGAAGCTTACGTTTGGCCTGGCGGCGGCATCACCGTGATGGTGGACATTCTGGATATGCCCACAGGATCGTTCGGATATGTTCCGACCCCGGCACTGGTCGCCCCCATCGAGTTCACAATGCGTGTCAGCGACTATGGCACGCTGGGGGGGCACATGGATGAGATCAAGCCAGTTGCAGATGTCATCTCGGACGAAACCCGCAAGGTAGATCAGTTCGAAAACCAGCCCGACCCTATGTCTTCGAACAACTACCGCTGGGCGAAAGGAGCATAAGGTCAGATGCAACCCATCTCTGCCATATTGCCGTGTGGCCGCAGATTGCATCTGCAACACGGCCCGATCGACCTGATCGTCGAGGCAGATGGGGCGCGCGATATCGCATTTGAAGCTGCCCAGTTACGGTTCCAATCCTTGCTGCAAGGCTTAGTGGATGAACTGGCTTTGTTGAAAACGCCCATGACGGCTGAATGCGCCCGCCCTCAAGGACGGGTAGCGCGCCGTATGGATGACGCTGCCCGCCCTCATACCAACGTGTTTGTTACACGCATGGCCGCAGTTGCCGGAGCCGTTGCAGACGAAGTACTGGCGGCCATGCTACAGGCCACGCCCCTGGATCGCGCGTCGGTCAACAATGGCGGAGACATCGCCGTGCATCTGTGCTCGAGTCAGGACTATAGCATCGCCATGAGTGGGCTTGACGGGTGCGACCTGGGCCGCATTGCTATCCGTGCAAGCGACAAAATTGGTGGCATTGCCACGTCGGGTCGCGGCGGACGTAGTCTGAGCCTTGGCATCGCCGACAGCGTTACAGTGCTGGCCAGCAACGCAGCAATGGCCGATGTGGCAGCGACTCTGATCGCCAACGCGGTTGATCTGCCCGGGCATCCGGCCATCCGGCGCCTTCCGGCCAATCAACTGCGCGATGACAGCGATTTGGGCGACCTGCCGGTTCCGGTTTCTGTCGGTCAACTCTCTGCCCAAGATATTCAAGATGCCCTGTCACACGGCCTGAATACTGCCGAGACCATGCTTGGACGCGGTTTGATCTCTGCCGCCCATCTGTCTCTTGGCTCTCACTCCTGCCAGACGGGCGCGTCCCGATTGGTGATCTCAACCACTCAGAAGGTTCCACAATATGCCTGACGTTCAACTGCGAAAAAAGCTGTTTTCGCTTGAAGAAATCTATCACGAAGGCGGACCACTGTCCGACACGCCGCTGGTGCGGGTCGCTGCGATGGCCGTGATCGCCAACCCCTTCGCAGGACGCTACGAACCCGAAATTCAGGGCTTTATGGAAGACCTCAAACCTTTAGGTTTGGAAATGGCGCAAACACTGATCGACATGTTGGGCGGTCCGGAAAACGTCCAAGGGTACGGCAAAGGGTCCTTGGTTGGCGAAGGCGGCGAGCTGGAACACGGCGCGCTGTGGCATGCCCCCGGTGGTTACGCGATGCGGCAGTTGCTGGGTACAGCCAACGCGATTGTGCCTTCATCGAAAAAAGTTGGCGGCGTGGGTGCGCGGCTGGATGTGCCGATCACGCATATCAACGCCTCATATGTGCGCAGCCATTTCGACAGCATGGAGGTGGGTTGCAATGACGCCCCGCGCGCAGGCGAGCTGGCTTTCTCGCTGGTCATGACAACTGGGCCGCGGGTGCATTCGCGCTCGGGCGGGCTTGAGGCCTGGGACATCAAAGGAGAGGACGGCCTAAGATGACAAAGATCCGCAAAATCGCAGTCAACGTTGAAGAAACCCATATAGAGGCAGGGCGCCCGATCTCGCCCGCCACACGCAAGGCGGTGGCTGTGGCCGTGATCGAAAACCCCTTTGCCGGGCAATATGTCGAGGATCTGACACCGCTGATGGAAACTGGTGCTGAGTTGGGCGCTTTGCTGGGCCGCCGCTGCGTCGAGGCCCTTAACATCACGCCGGAACAGGCTGAAAGCTACGGAAAATCTGCGATGGTCGGTGAGAATGGCGAGCTGGAACATGCCGCCGCCATCCTGCACCCCAAGTTGGGCGCGCCACTGCGCAAAGAGGTCGAAAAGGGCGCTGCCTTGGTGCCTTCTTCGAAGAAGATGGGCAGCCCTGGGCAGGTACTGGACGTACCGCTTGGTCACAAGGACGCAGCCTATGTGCGCAGCCATTTTGACGGCATCGAAGTGCAGTTGAACGACGCGCCCCGCGCGAATGAGATCATGGTGGCAGTTGCGATCACCGACAGCGGACGACCGCTGCCGCGTGTAGGCGGACTGACGAATGAGGAGGCAGAAGGCAAAGACGGGCTGCGCTGAATGTAGCAGCTGCGCTCTTTAGGGCTGACAACACATTAAGAAGCCGGGATAACTGGCCGTGAACAATGATCATTGGGAGGAATTTGAAATGAATCTGATCAGACGCACGGTACTGGGCGCGCTTGCTGCGCTGTCCTTCACCGGTTTGACGGTTGGGGTCAGTCTGGCCCAGGACACAATCGTTTTGGGTGAGGTGAACAGCTATACCCGTCTGCCCGCCTTTACAGAGCCCTACAAGAAAGGCTGGGAACTGGCGGTCGAACAAATCAACGCTGCAGGCGGAATCGACGGCAAGCAACTGGAAGTGATCAGCCGGGATGATACCGGTGATCCAGCCACGGCAATCCGGATCGCCGAGGAGCTGGTCTCAAAAGACGGTGCAGTTCTGATCTTTGGCACCTTCCTGTCCAATATCGGTCTGGCGGTTTCCGATTTTGCCAAGCAGAAAGAAGTCCTGTTCATCGCTTCCGAGCCTCTGTCCGACGCGATTGTCTGGTCCAAAGGCAATAAATACACTTATCGCCTGCGCCCCTCGACCCACATGCAGGCCGCGATGCTGGCCGAACAGGCCGCCAAGTTGGATGCCGTGAAATGGGCAACTGTCGCACCCAATTACGCCTACGGGCAGGATGCGGTGAAGGCCTTCAAATCCGAACTGACCAAATTGCGCCCCGATGTGGAATTTGTCGAAGAACAATGGCCACCGCTGTTCAAGATCGACGCAGGTTCCACCGTACGCGCACTTGAGGCCTCGAAACCGGATGCGATTTACAACGTGACCTTCGGCGGCGATCTGGCCAAATTTGTTCGCGAAGGTTCGCTGCGGTTCCTGTTCGAGGATCGCGACGTGGCATCATTGCTGACCGGAGAACCGGAATACCTCGACCCGCTGGGGGCTGAGGCTCCTGAGGGTTGGATCGTCACCGGATACCCCTCGACCGACATCGCAACGGACGAGCATAAGGCATTTGCTGAAGCCTATATCGAAAAGTTCGGCGAAGCGCCCAAAACCGGATCTATCGTTGGATATAACTCGATCCTCGCCATCGCCGCAGCACTAGAAAAGGCCGATTCCACAGACACTGACGCCTTGCTAGCCGCGATGGAGGGCCTGACCGTCGACAGCAGCCCAACCGGCCCCTTCACCTTCCGCGCGGCTGACCATCAGTCCACGATGGGCGCCTATGTCGGCATGACTGGGACAGTCGACGGCAAACCATCGATGGTCGACTGGTCCTATGCCGACGGGGCAGATTATTTGCCCAGCGAAGACGACGCAGCAGCCTTGCGTCCAGCGGAATAAGCCGACGTTGGCGGGGCAATAGCTGCCCCGCCCCACAAAAAGAACACGAACAAGGGACGGTGGCCCGATGGGGTTCTATTTTGCACAGCTATTGACTGGATTGGCGAACGCTTCCTCGCTTTTCCTGATCGCATCCGGGCTTTCGATCATCTTCGGCGTCACGCGGATCGTGAACTTTGCGCATGGCTCGTTCTACATGGTCGGCGCTTATCTCGCTTACACACTGGTCACACTCTGGAGTGGCAGCATCCTTGGATTTTGGGTCGGCGTAATTTTGGCGGCAATAATCGTCGGGGTGATCGGCCTGATCATCGAACTCACTATCCTGCGCCGCATTTACCACGCGCCCGAGTTGTTCCAACTGGTCGCAACGTTTGGCGTCGTTTTGATCTTTCAGGATGGCACGCTGGCGATCTGGGGGGCAGAGGACCTGCTGGGTCCGCGCGCACCGGGGTTGGATAGTGCGGTGCGCATCATGGGAGAACCAATTCCCGAATATGACCTCGCCCTGATTGCTATCGGGCCGGTCGTCCTGTTGGCCATCTGGCTGCTGTTTCACAAAACGCGATGGGGTGTTCTGGTGCGTGCTGCAACCCAAGACCGCGAGTTGGTCGGGGCGCTAGGCGTCAACCAAGTCTGGTTGTTTTCAGCGGCCTTCGTTCTGGGGTCATTCCTGGCTGGATTGGGCGGCGCGCTGCAAATCCCGCGCGAGGCAGTATCTCTGCAGATGGACCTGTCGATCATTGGTGAGGCCTTCGTTGTGGTTGTCATCGGTGGTATGGGCAGCGTGTCCGGCGCGTTTGTGGCGGCGGTTCTGATCTCGGTCCTGAACGCATTTGCCATCCTGATCTTCCCGCAGATCTCGATCGTCTTACCCTTCATTATCATGGCGATTGTCCTGATCTTCCGCCCGCATGGTCTGTTTGGCAAACCGGGCAGCGAAAAAGGAGCACCCGAGGAGCCGGACCAACCACTTGCGCTGATGGATCAGAAATCAGCAATGGTGCTGATGGCTGCGCTGTTGGTTTTGGCCCTTAGCCCCTTGTTCACTGCAGATTTCACCTCGGTCCTGATGGTCGATGTGATGGTCGCGACGCTATTTGCCGTATCGCTTCATTTCATGATGGGCGTCGGCGGCATGGTCAGTTTCGGACATGCCGCCTATTTCGGCGTTGGTGCCTATGGTGCCGCGATGGTGGTCAAATTCCTTGGGCTCGGCATGGTCTCGGCAATGCTTTTCGGCCCGGTTTGCGCGGCTATTGCAGCGCTGTTCTTCGGCTGGTTCTGTGTTCGGCTGTCTGGCGTTTACCTTGCCATGTTGACCTTGGCCGCAGCCCAGATCCTATGGGGTGTCACGTTCCAATGGCAGGAATTTACAGGCGGGGATGATGGCATCCTTGGTGTATGGCCTGCGAAATGGGCCAGCTCTGACAAGGTTTATTTTTACATCGCCTTCGTCCTTTGTATTGGCGGAATATGGGCGCTGCGTCGTGTGGCCTTCTCTCCGTTCGGCTATATCCTGCGCGGCATACGCGACAGCCAAACCCGGGCTGAATCGATTGGCATCGATACCCGGTTTCATCAATGGATGGGATTTGTGCTGGCGGGTGGCTTTGCCGGTTTGGCCGGGGTCGTCTTTGCATTCTCCAAGGGCAGCGTCTTTCCTGACAGCCTCGGCATCGCGCTGAGCATCGACGGTCTGATCATGGTTCTTCTGGGTGGCATTCACGCACTGGCGGGTCCGATCCTGGGGGCCGGTGCCTTTGTACTGATCGAAGATTGGGTCACGCGGTTAGACTATTGGCGTTTCATCTTCGGGGCCATCATTCTAATCGTTGTCCTAGTGGCACCTGACGGAATTGCGGGCGGTGTCCAGCGCCTGCTGCGCGGCCTGAAAGGAGGCCGCGCATGACCAACGTTCTCGAAGTCCGCAACCTGTCTAAATCCTTTGGCGGCGTGCAGGCCGTGAAGGGTGTGAATTTCGATCTGAAGGAAGGGGAATTCCTTGCCTTGATCGGTCCCAACGGCGCGGGCAAAACCACATGTTTCAACATGCTGAATGGCTACCTGAAACCGGATGCAGGCTCGGTATCCTTGCGCGGTCAGGCCCTGATCGGCCATCCGCCGCGCAAGATTTGGCGTATGGGCGTTGGTCGAACGTTCCAGATTACGGCAACCTTCCTGTCGATGACCGTTGTGGAAAACGTCCAGATGGCGCTGATCTCGCATCACCGCCGGGTGTTCGACCTGTTTTCCCGCGCGACGCGGATGTATGTGGATGAGGCAATGGCGTTGCTGGAACTTGTTTCGATGCAGGATCAAGCCGGGCGGGCATGTTCGGAACTGGCGTATGGCGATCTGAAAAGGCTGGAACTGGCGATTGCCTTGGCGCATGAACCCGCCCTTCTGCTGATGGACGAACCGACGGCGGGCATGGCACCGTCCGAACGGCTAGCCCTGATGGCGTTGACCGCGGAAATCGTGGCTAAAGGCGGCGTAAGCGTGGTGTTCACCGAACATGACATGGACGTCGTTTTTGCCCATGCTCATCGTATTCTGGTGCTGAACCGGGGTGAGTTGATCGCCGAAGGCACAGGGCCTGAAATCCGCACCAACCCATTGGTCCAAGAGGTATATCTGGGCGGTGGCTCAGTCTTTGAAGCGGAGAGCGCCCATGCTTGATGTCAAAAACCTTGGGGCCTGGTACGGCCGTGCGCAAATCCTCAACGGTGTTTCGCTGAACGTCGGCGAGAACGAGGTGGTTGCGCTGATGGGCCGGAATGGTGCCGGCAAATCGACCACCATGAAGTCCATCATGGGATTGGTGCGGCACATAAATGGCACCATCCGCTATGCCGAACGCGAGATTCAGGGGAATACCCCTCATGCGATCTGTCGCCTTGGCATGGGTTATGTCCCCGAAGACCGTCGGATTTTCGGGGATCTGACCATCGAAGAAAACCTTGAAGTCGGACGCCGCGAACCACGTCCAGATGCACCCGAATGGACACAGGAACACTTGTTCGAGCTGTTTCCAAATCTGGCTGAACGTCGCAAGAACCTGGGCAAACAGCTTTCGGGTGGGGAACAACAGATGCTGACCATTGCCCGCACGTTGATGGGCAATCCCAAGCTGGTCCTGTTGGATGAGCCATCAGAAGGGATTGCCCCGGTCATTGTTGAACAGATGGCCCGCGTGATTGCGGAACTGAAACGAGAGGGGCTGTCGGTGCTGATCAGTGAACAGAACCTGCACTTTGCGCGTATCGTGTCGGACCGGGCTTATATCATCGAAAAAGGCGAAATGCGGTTCGAAGGCAGCTTTACTGACCTCGACGAAAACCCAGAAATTTCAAATACCTATCTTGCCGTATAATACCTTGGTCTTGTGGGAAGGACATGGCTTTGATTATTATAGTACGAACAATTGAATCAGGCAGGAGCCGTCATGACGGAATCGATTGAAAGCTATGCGCTTGACGAGCAGGTCGGCTATCTTTTGCGGCTGGCGAACCAGCGCCACGCGTCGATTTTCCAGTCACACACATTGGACGGCCTGACGCCAACGCAGTTTGCTGCGCTGATCCGTATTGCAGATTTGGGCAAGTGCTCTCAAAACCGGTTGGGGCGGCTGGCGGCAATGGATGTTGCGACAATCAAAGGGGTCGTTGATCGCCTGCGTCAAAAGGGATTTGCGGTTGTCGAACCCGATCCGGACGACAAGCGACGCACACTGATTTCGCTATCCCCCGAAGGCGAGGCCATGGTCGCGCGGATGAAAGATGTCGGTCAACAGATCACCAACGAAACGCTCAAGCCGCTGACGGCCGCTGAACAGCGCAACCTTATCCGTATTCTGCGAAAAATCTCATGATTTGACGGGCCGTTTGGCAGACGCCTTGTCCAACTGCAATTCAGACCGGGAAAACTGGATCGGAGTGCGCAAACCGGGCACGCCCTCCGGGTTGATCTGCATCTGGCGATGCTGAATCTGCGGGTCGCTTAGTGCCTCGTGCACTGAATTGATCGGGCCACCGGGCACGCCATGTTGTTCAAGGGCCGCCAACAGATCAGCCTTGGTCCATTTCAGACAGGAACTCGTCAGCAATTCAGTCAACGCAGCGCGATTTTCCACACGGTCCGCATTGGACATGAATCGGGTATCGTCGATCAACCCCGACAGGCCCAGTATTTCGCACAGGCTTGCATATTGCCGGTCGTTTCCACAGGCGATGATGATGTGCCCATCCGCCACCGGAAACACTTGATAAGGCACGATATTGGGATGGGCGTTACCCAGTCGCGTTGGGCACACACCCGAGGCCAGATAATTCATCGCCTGATTGGCCAGAACGCCCGTCATGCAATCCAGCAGGCTCAGATCCACGTGTTGTCCCTGCCCCGAACGCTCTCGTTCAGCAAGTGCAGCCTGAATGCCGATTACCCCGTAGAGGCCTGTGAAGATATCTGCAAAGGCGACGCCGATCTTTTGCGGCTCTCCCTCCGGGTCGCCTGTCAGGTCCATGATCCCGCTCATACCCTGGATAAGAAAATCATACCCCGCCCGATGGGCATAGGGTCCATCCTGACCGAACCCAGTGACGGATGCGTAAACAAGTCCGGGGTTGATCTGTTTGACGCTATCATAATCCAGGCCATATTTTTTTAACCCGCCAACCTTAAAGTTTTCAATCAGCACATCCGCATCGCGGATCAGGTCCAACAGCTTCGCCCGATCACCCGCATCCCGGAAATCCAATGCGATACTGTCCTTGCCCCGATTGGCCGCGTGGAAATAGGCGGCTGTCTTATCGCCATCGCGCTCGATAAACGGAGGGCCCCATTTTCGCGTATCATCCCCCTCGGGGCTTTCGATCTTCAGCACATCTGCCCCCAGATCAGCCAGTGTCTGCCCAATCCAGGGTCCGGCCAGAATGCGGGCCAGCTCGATCACTTTCAATCCGTGCAAGGGGGTGCTCATTGGTTGAACCTTTCAAAACTCTGCTGCGATCGGCCAACTTGTGTCCGGGATCGAATCCTGCATCTCCCCAACAGCATAAGTCCGATGTTTCGACAACCCGCTTGTCAGTCATGCCACCCTGCCGAAGCGTAGTATTTTCGTTAGTACACTAATTTTTTTCACATTTGGGTCAAGAGTCCGACTCAGGAAAATTTTATTCGTACAGAAACGTATTGACAGGCACGCGCTTCTCACAATACTCATTTGTATACTAACGATTAGGCGCTCCATGACTTACGTCGTCACCGAAAACTGCATCAACTGCAAATTCACCGATTGCGTGGAGGTTTGCCCAGTGGATTGTTTCTACGAAGGGGAAAATACACTGGTCATCCATCCGGACGAATGCATCGACTGCGGCGTGTGTGAACCGGAATGCCCCGCCGACGCAATCCGCCCGGACACCGAGGATGGGATGGAAAAGTGGGTCCAACTAAACGGCAAATACGCAGAGGCTTGGCCCGTCATCACCGAAAAGAAAGACCCGATGCCTGCAGCGGACGACTGGAACGGCAAAGAAGGCAAGCTTGCGCTCTTGTCGGATGCCCCGGCAGAATAGGAGACTAATATGTCGCTGGATTCTACGACCAAAACTGAATTCCCCATTCCGGCGGGCGTGTTCGCCCAAACCGTTACCGAAGTGAAGCATTACACCGACCGGCTGTTCAAATTCCGCATCACCCGCCCGGCTTCCTTCCGGTTTCGGTCAGGTGAGTTTGTGATGATTGGCCTGCCGAACGCGGAAAAACCTGTGTACCGCGCCTATTCCATCGCATCACCCAGTTGGGACGAAGAGATCGAGTTCTATTCCATCAAAGTCCCCGACGGCCCGCTGACCGAACACCTGCAGAAAATTCGCGAAAGTGATACGGTTTTGATGCGCAAAAAGCCCACAGGCACGCTGGTCAATGACGCGCTGTTGCCAGGCAAACGGCTTTGGATGTTTTCGACCGGAACCGGCATTGCGCCCTTTGCATCGCTGATCCGCGACCCCGAAACCTATGAGAAGTTCGACGAAGTAATCCTGACCCATACCTGTCGGGAAAAAGGCGAGCTGGACTATGGCAAAGAATTGGTTGCGGCGCTCAAATCCGATCCGTTGGTGGGCGAGATGGCGCAGAATTTGCGGCACTATTGCACCCTCACGCGTGAGGACTATCCGTTCAAAGGTCGGATCACCGACCTTATGGCATCGGGCAAAGTATTCGATGATTTGGACCTGCCGCCAATCTCACCTGAAACAGATCGCGGAATGATCTGCGGCTCGATGGCGATGCTGCAGGATACCAAGGCCGCGCTGGAAGGGTTCGGTCTGGAAGAGGGCGCGAACAACAAACCTGCAACTTTTGTGGTCGAACGCGCTTTTGTCGATTGACCAACCGGGGCTCTGCCCCGCCCTACACCGGGATCTGGTGAAACGCTCTCACACCAGATCCCGCGTGTCTCGGGACTTACTGATTGTCCCGCTTTCCTGTCTTGTTCAGAAACGCCTCCATCCCGGCCCGCGCTTCGGGTGAGGATTGGGCAATCGCCGCAGCCAGGCTTTCGGTAAAGAAGCCATCACTGGCCGACATGTCATTGATGCGCGTGATCGCCTGCATCATCATGTAGTTTGACAGCGGTGCGTTCTCGATCACGCGCCGGGCCAGCTCCATCGCTTTGTCGAACACGGTTCCGTCCGGCTCAACATAATGTGCCAGCCCCAGTTGCAAACCTTCGTCCGAGCCATAGCGGCGGCCGGTCAGCATCATCTCCATCATCCGGCTGGCCCCAATAATCCGGCCAACACGTACCGTTGCGCCGCCGCCGACAAAGATCGCGCGGCGTCCTTCGGGCAGCTCATAGAACGTATCCTGCTGCGAGACCCGAATATGGGCGGTCATAGCCAGCTCCATCCCACCGCCCAGAACACCACCGTTCATTGCGGCGACGACCGGAACCCGTCCGTATTCGATTTTGTCGAAAATCCGGTGCCACAGGCGGCATTCATGCATCGCCCCTGCGGCGTCGCGCATCGAATGTTCCAACAGGTCCAGCCCGGCACAGAAGTGCTGACCGGAACTGCGGATCACAACTGCGCCGATCTCATCGGGAAGGGTGTCAAAATAATGCTCGATCTCGAACAGCAGCCCGTGATTGATCGCATTGAACTTGGCAGGTCGGTCCAGCGTCAGGATACCAACCGGGCCGTCTGTCTCTGGGGTGATATGTGTATATTCCATTGCAAAGCCTTACTTGGGTTCCAGACGGATCGCGCCGTCCAGACGCACGCATTCACCGTTCAGCATGGTGTTTTCGATCATGTGCCCTGCCAAGCGCGCAAATTCAGCCGGCTGCCCAAGGCGCGACGGAAAGGGAACCTTGGCACCCAGACTGTCCTGAATCTCTTGTGGCAGCAAATCCATCATCGGGGTCGAGAAGATACCCGGTGCAATCGCCATGACCCGAACGCCCGAGCGCGCAAACTCCCGCGCCGCAGGCAAGGTCAGACTGGCCACCCCACCTTTCGAGGCAGAATAAGCCGCCTGCCCGATCTGCCCCTCAAAGGCCGCCGCCGACGCGGTGTTGATGATAATCCCCCGCTCGTTATCCTCAAGCGGTTCATTTTGCATGATCCGCTCAGCCGCCAGGCGCATGACATTAAAGGTGCCAATCAGGTTGATCTGAACCGTTCTGGCGAACCCGTCCAGCGCCGCCGGGCCGTTGCGCCCTACGATCCGCTCGCCATGCGTTACGCCGGCGCAATTGACGACAACACGGGGCAAACCATTGGCGGCAGTTGCCGTGTCCAGCGCCGCAGCAACCTGGGCCTCTTTGGTGACGTCGCAAGGCGCGGCAATTGCCCCCATCTGCTTTGCGGCCTCGTCCAGTTTGTCGCCGGGCAAGTCGAACAGGGCCACTTTCGCCCCGCATGATGCAAGATATTCGGCCGTCGCGAACCCCAACCCCGAAGCACCGCCAGTCACGATTGCGGATGCGTTTTCGATTCTCATTCCATGTCTCCCTGTGTGCCCCGTACGCCATGACGCAACGAAATCAGGCTTCGGTCTTGCGCGATTTCCTGATGCATCATACCCGTTAAGTCAGAACTTAGTGAACGATCAATAATACATTTGCATACTAACAATTTTTTGGATAGCCTGATTTTCAAAATATGCATCATGTCGTGTCCATGACGACCAGATGACAGGGAGAGGAAAGATGAGCATTTCAGCCCGGCAAAGTGAAGACGGTGTTGTGCCTATCCAAAAATTCGCGCCTTCAAAGGTGTTGCGAGAAGACCTAAGCGATGGCGCCTTTGTTTTGCGCAGCCCATACCCGCTGAATGTGGATGTACAGTGCGTTTCTGAATATCTGGAACGCTGGGCGGAAGAAGCACCCGATCGCCTGTTTCTGGCCGAACGTGGGCCAGACGGTGAATGGATCAGCGTCACCTATTCCGAGGCTTTGACGCAAACCCGCTCACTAGCTGCGTTTCTTCTGAACAAGGGACTGGGTAGAGATCGCCCGCTTTTGATTCTGTCAGGCAACTCGGTCCGGCACGGTCTGCTGATGCTGGCTGCTATGCATGTGGGCATTCCGGTAGTGCCGGTTTCTGTCCCTTACTCTCTGTTCGACGAGTCGCTGGCCAAACTGCGCCATATCGTCCGGACCACCAATCCCGGTATGGCCTATGCCGATGATGCCAAGGGCTTTGCCCATGCTTTTGAGTTTCTCGCCTCGGAAGGCATCGAACAGCTGTCGGACGATGGCGCACTGACATTTGAACACGCCCTGGAAGCCACAGCTGACGAACCGGTTGCCCAAGCGCGGGCCGTGATTGACCATGACACGCTGGCCAAGATTCTGTTCACTTCCGGCTCGACCGGGTTGCCCAAGGGCGTGATCGTAACGCAGCGCATGATGTTGGCCACTCAAGAAGCCGTGGTGCAGATTTGGCCGTTTCTGGAAAGCGCCCCACCTGTCGTGGTTGATTGGCTGCCCTGGAACCATACGTTCGGCGGCAATTTCAATTTCAACATGATGCTGCGCAACGGCGGCAGCTTCTATGTTGATGATGGCAAACCCGTGCCGGGTGAAATCGAAAAGACAATTCGCAACGTGCGCGACGTATCGCCCACTCTGTTCTTCAACGTCCCGCGCGGTTTTGACATGCTTTTGCCGGTCCTGCGCGAGGACACAGCCTTTCGCAACGCTTTTTTCAAGCGGCTTGACCTGATCTTTTTCTCTGGTGCGGGGCTACCCGACCATCTTTGGGAAGGTCTGGAACAATTGGGCCTGCAGGAAAGGGGCGAGAAAATCCCGTTTGTAAGCGCCTGGGGCCTGACCGAGGCGATGATGGCCACATGTGTGCACTTCCCCATCGAAAAGGCAGGAGTCATCGGGGTGCCGGGTCCGGGATCCGAGCTGAAGTTTCTGCCCAATGGTGGCAAGCTGGAAATGCGGGTCCGCGGACCGCATGTGACAACAGGTTATCTGAACAACGCCGAAAAAACCGCCGAGGCGTTTGACGAGGAAGGGTACTTCCTGACTGGCGACGCGGGACGCCTGCAAGATCCAGATGACCCATCAAAGGGCATCGTATTCGATGGCCGCATCTCTGAGAATTTCAAACTGATGACCGGCACTTGGGTCGCCGTCGGCAACTTACGCGTTGCATTGCTGCAGGCCCTCAGCCCGATTGCCTCGGATGCCGTCATTACCGGTCATGACCGGACCGAAATTGGTGCGCTGCTGTTCCTGAACGTAGATGAATGCAAAGTCCTGACCGGACGGGGCGACACTTTGGCTGGCTATGCCGACGATCCGGCAATACGCGCCTTTCTCACTGAAAAGCTGGCTGCATACAATGCCGGGCAAACCGGCAGCGCCACACGCGTGAAGCGCGTTCGCATCGAACACGACGCCCCGTCAGTTGAAAAGAACGAGATCACCGACAAAAGCTATATCAATCAACGCCTTGCGCTAGAGCTTCGGGCTGACGCGGTCACTGGCTTGTATGATGGAGCCGCGGATGTGATCGTATCAGGAAAGGCCGCCACATGATCGACTACACCGCCTCTGAAGCCGAGATTGCATTCGTCCTCAAGCATATCGGTCGGCCCGAGCGGCTGCCAGATTGGAGCGACGATCTGGCCGAGGCCGTAATCCCAGCCTTAGGCCGCTTCATCAACACCGAAATTGCCCCTTTAGACATGATCGGCGAGGAACACGGCGCGCGTTTGGAAAATGGCCGGGTGCGGATGCCACCAGGCATGGTTGCCGCCTATAAACGCTATGCCGATGCCGGTTGGCCGGGCCTTTGTGCGCCTGAAGAATTTGGCGGGCAAGAACTGCCACACATTCTGGGCGCGGTTCTGGCGGACATGCTGGCTGGCGCGTGTATTTCCTATGAGATGGTGCTGAGCCTGGCGCAGGGCTGCATTCGAACTCTGAATGCCTCGGGCAATGACGATCAAAAGGCGCGGCTGTTGCCGCCGCTGGTGTCCGGTGAATGGATGGCATCGATGTGCCTGACCGAACCGGATGCGGGGTCAGATCTGGGTCGGATCAAAACAACCGCTACGCCCGATGGTGATGACTACGTGCTCAGCGGAACAAAAATCTTCATTTCGGGCGGTGACCACGACTATACCGACAACGTCTTGCATCTGGTGCTCGCGCGCACCCCGGATGCGGCACCGGGGGTCAGGGGTCTCAGCCTGTTCGCCTGCCCTGCCGTGTTACCCGATGGGACACGTAACCGGGTTCAGACCGTGCGGATCGAAGAAAAGATGGGGGTGCATGCATCACCCACTTGTCAGATGGCGTTCGACGGCGCAAAGGCCGAATTGTTGGGCCATGAAGGCCAAGGTCTGGCCGCCATGTTCACCATGATGAATGCCGAGCGCCTGGATGTGGCCCTGCAGGCCGTGGGCCAGATGGACGTGGCCTTTCAGCGTTCGCGTTTGCATGCCGCAGGTCGGCGCCAGGGAACGACATCAGAAGGCACGGCGCTGATCACCGAACACGGTGACGTTCAGCGGATGTTGCTGGATATCTACGCCTATACGCTGGGATGCCGGGCGATGGTCTATCGCACTTTTGTGGATATGGATTTGGGCGCCGATCAGGGGTTGCTGGATATCCTTACTCCGACCTGCAAGGCCTTTGCGACCGACGCAGTCAACGCGGCCTCAAGCCAAGCGGTACAAATCCACGGCGGCTATGGATTCTGCAAGGAATACCGCGTTGAACAGATCATGCGCGACAGCCGCATCATGGCGATTTACGAAGGCACCAACGGCGTTCTGGCGACCGGAGTGGCCCGCCGCGCGATCCGCGCAAATGGCGGCGCGGCGGCGCAAGCTTTTGCCGATTTGGCCTCAACGGGCCCCAGCTCGGTCGAGCTGGCCGATGCGATCGACGCCTGGAAATCCGCAACCCAAGTCATGCAAAGCTATACGGATATCGGACCGTCGGTCTCGGACTATATGCGGCTGACCGGGCTGGTATATTTTGGTCGCGCCTGGGCGGATCTCGAGGCCGCCGCGGACAATGCCCCCGAGCCCGAATTGTTGCGCGCCACTGCGGCCCATGTCCGGGCGCGCATTCTGCCGGAAGCCGGTTTGCTGCGGCACCGCATCCTTAATCCAGAACCCACGCATTCTGCGGCGATCTTCGCCGCGTGAACATCAAGGACGACACATGACTGACTTTACTCTTCCCGAGGCCAGCCCTCAGGCCGACGCGGCGTTCCGTGCCGGTCTGGCCGCTGGAAAATTTCTGATCCAGCGCTCAAAAACCACCGGTGAATACAACTTCTACCCACGCGCCCTGTCCCCCACCACCGGAGCAGACGATCTGGAATGGGTCGAAGCCTCGGGCCGCGGCACCGTCTTTGCCTCGACCATCATCCGGCGTCCGGCGAAATACGGCGGTGACATCAACAACGTACTAATTGATCTGGACGAAGGTCCTCGCATGTTCAGCCGCATTGTGGACGTGGACAACGAAGCGATCACCATCGGTATGAAAGTGCAGGCCGTTGTCATGACCCCCGACTTCGGACCCAACGCAAAATCCGGCGAAGCCGCCGTGTTCTTCAAGCCCGCGGAATAAGGAATTCAATCATGGCACACGCACTTCGCGGCAAATCCGCTATCGTTGGCAAAGGCTATTGGGGTTTGGGCAAAACGCCCAACACCTCACCAATGGAACTGATCGTCAAAGCCACACAGAACGCGCTGACCGATGCAGGCATGGACCTGTCCGAGATCGACGGCGTCTGTGGCGGCACCTTCTACCACTTCTTCCCCACCCTCTCGATCGCCGAGTATCTGGGCATCAAGCCAACCTGGGCGAACTCGGACATGGTGGGCGGATCGTCCTTCATGTCCTATCTGGTCGAAGCGACCATGGCGATTCAGGCGGGCTTGTGTAAGAACGTGCTGATCTGCTACGGCTCGAACGCGAAATCCGCGCGCGATCTCAATGGGTTGATCGAAACTCCTCAATGGGAACGCGCCTATGAACCAATGGTGCCGGTGCCGGGATATGCCTTCACCGCGCAACGCTATATGCACGAGTTCAACGTACCCAAAGAGCATTTCGGACATGTCGCCATCTCGGCCCGGAAATGGGCTCAGCTGAACCCCGATGCGACAATGCAGGATGACCTGACGATGGAGGAGTATCTGTCCTCGCCCATGGTTGCCGATCCACTGGCGGTTCTGGATTGCTGCCTGATGTCGGATGGCGGTGCCGCGATCATCGTGACCTCGGCCGACCGCGCAAAGGATTTTCAGGAAAAGCCCGCCTATTTCCTTGGGGGCGGCAATGCCATTTCCCACCGCGAGATCAGCCAGGCTGCCACGCTGACCACAACCTGTGCCGCGGAAAGTTCGAAACGCGCGTTCGAGATGGCCGGCGTCACCACCAAAGACGTGGATGTCGTCGAACTTTATGACGCCTTCACCATCAACACGCTGCTGTTCCTCGAGGACATGGGCTTTGTAAAGAAAGGTGAGGCGGGGGCCTTTGTAGCCGATGGCAACATCGCACCTGGTGGCTCGCTGCCAGTAAACACCAATGGCGGCGGGTTAAGTTGCGTACACCCCGGCATGTACGGCCTGTTCTGTCTGATCGAGGCTGCAACCCAAATCCGGGGCGACGGTGGCGATCGTCAGATCGACGATGTAAATGTCGCGATTGCCCATGGCAACGGCGGCACGTTCTCGAACGAGTTCACGACCGTTCTGGGCAGCGAAGCTGCGCTTTAAGTGATCAAAGTGGGGCGCAATTGCGCCCCCAAAGCTTGAGATTTTGCTAATACGATAAAACGCAACCTGCCGAAGACGTACCCTCGGCAAGGGTTATTTAGCGTCTGAAGCAGACAATCCAAGTTCGTTTTGTTGGTAAAGCCCTAAGCCCGACCGCCAATCTGGCGGCCGGGTTTAGGCTTCAAACCTACGTTTCTCGTGTCTTTAAAGTACAGGTACGCGCGCTGCAGGAGGGGTCGAGCGCGACCGTCCGGTACGCATCTTACCATCAATCATAACAGCCCCAACTCCGGGGATGTTGCCGACGGCCATTCCTTCCAAAACGTTCTTACCGTCCGATCCCTCTGGGCGGTCCATGAACACCAGATCGGCTGGACGGCCAGGTGCCACGATCCCTTGTGCAAGACCCCGTCTCTTTGCCACGTTTCCGGTGCCACAGCACCACGCCTGTTCGGCAGGCAATCCGCCAATACTGGCCAACAGAGTTGCCATCCGCAGCATTCCGTTCGGCTGTACGCCGGACCCTGCTGGGGCATCCGTTCCAATCAGGAAATCGGCAAGGCGTCCTTCGGCCAGAGCGCCTTCCAGTGTCACAAGTACCGATTTCTCGTTACCATTGTGTACGGCTTCAAGCGCCCCTTTCGCGTGACGGCAAAGCTCTCGGATTTCATCCTGCGAAATTGAGGTTGGTCCGCCATTGATATGACTGACTACGTCCGGTTGCGCCTCTAGCACATCTGCAGCTCGAACATCGTGAGAGCCCGCAATCGAAGGGCCGCCAGTATGCATAATGGTTTCAATTCCCAATTCCCGACACCAGCCAGTGACGCGTGCCGCGTCGGGGCCTTTGGCTACTGTCCCAAGGCCGATCTCACCAATATGCCGGATACCGGCCGCCTTTATTGCCGCATAGAAGTCGCGATCAAAATCAAGTTCAGGCACTGGCGCTCCCGCCAAAACCTTGGCACCGGACGGGCGGAAATTTGAATAGCAACGTTGTGCCACCATCGCCAATGCCTTGACGCCTTCGGCATCCTTGGGGCGACCGGGCAGATGGACTTCGCCCGCGGAAATAAAGCTTGTGACGCCGCCGTTAACATTCATTTCGATCCAGCCGATCTGGCTTTGGCGTGGGGTCCAATCGCCGAAAACCGGGTGGCAATGGCCATCAATCAGGCCCGGTGCGACCGCACAACCAGAGGCATCGATGATGCGATCCGCATCGCTGGCCTCAAGGCCCACAATCTCTCCGTCTTCGATGAGAAGGCTATCACTGTCCGCAATAGGCGAGTCCAGATCACCGGTCAGAAGCAAACCGATGTTGCGGATTAGTGTGCGACCCTGTTCCGGCGTGTCTTTTGGTGCGTCAGCCATCTGATCCCCCATTTGGCGTGTGATTTCTGGTTCATATTTGGATCAAAAAAAGCACGCCAAGTAACCGTTCGGCCGTCGTGCTTCCTTCAGACATTTTCATTAGTATACAAGTGATATTTAAAGGCCTGTGTCAAGGCCTTCTAGTTGGCGCTACGCCGGGAATGGCTACCCTTGAGCGGCTGATTGACCAGAGCCAACCAATCCTCGCCTGTTAAATAGAAAACTGGATTACCGAAGCCGCAGTTTAGTACCGCGGCTTGGGGGTTGTTGGCCCTTTTTGCCCCGGTTCAGGAAAACGCTTTGATGACTTTGGCGTAGTTGTCCAGCATCTCAAGCTCTTCATCCTGCGTGAAGTATCCGACGTGATGCCAGACGACGAATTCTTCGGTCCCGTATTTCTCTTTCAATGCACCAACCTGATCAATCACCTGGTCTACGGTGCCTTTCCAGACGCGTCCCATCGGCACATGATATGGCGGGGCATTATAAGCGAAATTGAACAGTTCCTCAAAATCGCGATAGTGCCGTTCGGCCTGCGCGTCGGTCGATCCGATGGCCAAATGCCCGCCCAAAACCAGGGCGTTTCCAACCGTCAGATCGGTATGGCCATGGTGGTGCGCTTCTTCCAGATAGATCGGCATCGTCATATCCATGAACTCATCCTTGGACACAAAAGACACCAGCTTGGCGCCTTCCTTGGCCCAGAACTTCGCCGTCTCCATCGACCACGAAAACGGCACGTAAAGCGGTGGAAAATCCCGTCCATCGGTCCGCTTACGCGGGCGCGGAACAATACCCATTTTGCGCAACGTGCCATTATCGTCCACCGCGCCTTCGCCGCCATACTTTGCGGTCGGGGGGAAGGGCCATGTGATGTTGTCGGCAGGGACGTTCCAAAACTCGCCATGATGACTGAAGGTTTCGTTGGTCCAGGCCTTTTTGACCACGGCCCAACTTTCCTCCATCAATCGACGGTTTCGGGCATCTTCCTTGGATCGGTCAGATTGGGTTGTTTTGATATCAAGATGCTGCGCCAGTGTATTCAGCCAGCGCGGCGTGTTGCCTCGAACAAACCCACAGAACAATCGGCCACCGGACATGTGATCGATCATTGCCAGATCCTCGGCCAGACGCATCGGGTGATGCGCCGTCAGCGCCATACCCACCTGCCCCACCATCAGATTCCTGGTGTTTGCAGCGATGTGCATGTTCCACAAAAGCGGATTGGTCGTGGTTTCGATTCCTTCCACCTGAAAGTGATGCTCGGTCATGCAAAACCCGGCATACCCGCTTTCGTCGGCAAACTTCATCTGCTCGGTTGTCCGCTCCAACAGCGTTTCATACCGATCCGGGTCCGAGCCGGGCAAAACGACATCTTCGCCCTTTGAACGCATGTAGGGTTGCACAAGGATATGGGTCTTCATGGTATTACCTGAATTTAGTGATCGTTAACTAAATACTATTCCCTGACCTCTCAGCGGAACTTGATTTGGGTCAAGAAACGCAAAAGGGCGCCCTGTTTCCAGAACGCCCTTTAGAACCGCTGTCTGTGAAGAAGGAGGAGTTACAGACAGCGATCAGCCCGACATACAACGCCGGGCTCACCGGCCTGCATGATCAATTCGTGACTGACAGCGCGGGGCAATGCCCGCGCCATAAAGGCGCGCGCTGCATCCACCCGATCCGCATAGTATTCTGTCGATTGAGAACCTGCTGCAGCGGTGGCCACCCGTGCAATCCGGGCGGACATCAAGGCCGATACGCTCAACGCCACGATTTCCAGATAGTCGCACGCACCGGACAACACGTCACCTTGCGCCGTGCCCAGTACCCAATCTGTCGAACGCCCAAGCCGGGATGCCGCATCGCGCAAGTTATTCTCTAAGTCAGAGAGGTCGTCGCCCAGTTTGCCCGCCTCGTCCAGCATATCGGCCACCAGACCCTTGATGACGGCACCATTGTCGCCGCGCACCTTACGCATAACCAGATCGCGGGCCTGAACGGCATTGGTACCTTCGTAGATTTCAGTGATCCGCACATCACGCACCAGCTGTTCGACGCCGTAATCCTTGATGAACCCATGCCCGCCATGCATCTGCACAGCCTCATTCGCCATTCGCGATCCCATGTCCGAAAGGTAAGACTTGATGACCGGCGTCAGTAGCGAAAGGCGCGCGTCTGCCGCTTTGCGCTGCTCGGACGTAGCGGCACGATGAGCTTCGTCCAACAGGCCCGCTCCAAAATAGGCCAGCGCACGGGCAGCGTCCATTTCGCCCTGGGCGGTCAGCAGACGGCGGCGTACGTCCGCATGGGCAATCAGCGGATCCGCAGGACCGTCCGGGTTCAACGGTTCCCCGTCCGCGCGACCCTGAAGACGTTCGTGGGCATATTTCGACGCGGTTTGCACAGCGGCCTCAGCCACGCCCAACCCCTGCAAGCCGACCGACAGGCGCGCGGCGTTCATCATTACGAACATCGCGGCCAGGCCTTTACCCTCGTCACCGACGATCCAGGCCTTGGTGTCTTCAAACGAAATCGCGCAGGTGGGTGATCCGTGGATACCCATCTTGTTCTCGATCCCGGCAATGGTGATCGTGTTTTGCTGGTCCGTCGTGTTGTTGTCCGCATCCAGCATGTATTTTGGTGCCAAAAACAGTGACAGTCCACGCGGTCCGGGCTGAGCGCCCTCGACCCGCGCCAGGATCAGATGGGCGACATTTTCCGACATGTCGTGGTCGCCCCAGGTGATGAAGATCTTGTTACCGGTGATGGCATAAGATCCGTCATCATTTCGCACGGCCTTGGTGCGGATCAGGCCCAGATCGGTGCCGCAATGCGGCTCGGTCAGGTTCATGGTTCCGGCCCAGTTGCCGGACGTCAGCTGAGGGCAATAGACCGCCTTTTGTTCGTCCGATCCATAGGCCATCAGCGCTTCGACAACGCCGAAGTTCAGTTCGTGGATCAGGGCAAAAGCTAGATTGGTTCCGGCCATCCCTTCACGCAGGGCGGCATGCAGGACGAAGGGCAGTTGTTGGCCACCATATTCTTCTTCCAGTGCCAGCGCGTTCCAGCCGTCTTCGCAGAATACCTTATAGGCATCACTAAACCCGGGGGCGGCATAGACCTGACCGTTTTCCAGCCGCGCGCCCGGGCTGTCGCCCGTTTCGTTGCAAGTGGCGAGGTTGTCGCGCACAAAGCCGTTGATCGCGTCAACGACCGCAAAGAACGTATCTTTGTCGCAATGCTCATACCCAGGCAGTGCCAGCGTTTTGTCGAGGTCAAGAACCTCGTCCAACAGAAAAGTAATGTCCCGCTGCGGGAGTTGATAGTCCATACCTATGATCCCTCAGTTTTTGAGCGGCTTGCCGGTCGTCATGGTGTGGCGCATTCGTTCGATTGTCTTATCCTTTCGGATCAGGCGCATCATGCCTTCGGCTTCCAGCCTGTGCAGCGCTTCTTCATCCAGAACGCCGCCCTCACCCCCGG
The DNA here is from genome assembly GCF_059609805.1 of Ruegeria sp. YTSC004. Lineage (NCBI taxonomy): Bacteria > Pseudomonadati > Pseudomonadota > Alphaproteobacteria > Rhodobacterales > Roseobacteraceae > Ruegeria > Ruegeria sp. YTSC004. Next base: position 90,072 of record NZ_JBXWMJ010000006.1, on the reverse strand, counting down.
CCAGTACGTGCGCCGTTTCACGCGCAATCTCGACCGCGTAGGGCGCGTCTGGCATAGCCTCGGCCAGTGCGGCCAGTTTGAGCTCCAGCGCGGCATTGATAGCGGCGGCATCCAGTGTGATCTCGGCCTTGGGCGCGGGTTTGTACCCGTCAGCCAGCGCCAGAGCCGCCGCCTTGGCCTCGGCCAGAAGGCGGTCGCGGTTCATGACAACGCCGTCCGTCGCGCGCAGATAGCCCGCGTGTTGCGCCATCGGGGCAGAGCCGGTCATCAGCGCCACAGAAATCACATCGAACGCAGCCTCGGCCCCTTGGACCGGATCACCCAACTCCGCCGCCTTGAGCAGCAACAGGGCTGTGGTTCCGCCCCACGCAGGCAGCAGGCCAACATTGGCCTCGACCAACCCGATATTGCTTTCCAAAGCGGCCATGACCCGATCCGAGTGCATTAGGATTTCGCAGCCGCCACCAAGGGCCAGACCACAGGCGGCCGAGACAACCGGGAACGGCGCGTATTTAATCTTGCGCATCGTGGCCTGACCGATGGCTAGTTGCCCTTCGACCAGATCCAATTCCCCCGCATCAGCACGATCCAGCGCTTTTTTTAGGTTCGCGCCCACAGAAAAGTGGTTGCCGTCCGACCCGATGACCATCGCTTTGAAGTCTCGGCCTACAACGTCCAGTGCTTCGCTCACACCTGTCATCACCTGATCATCCAAAGCCGCATTAAGTGCCGTGATCGTCAGCAGAGCGACACCATCACCCATATCGCGCAGCACAATGGCCTCGGTCTGGAACACCGGAGCATCCGTCAGGTCAGATGCAAAGATCACCCCGGGCCCACGCGGCACGTCCGCCTGTTCGCCCGAAGGCAACAGCACCTTACGGTCACGGCCCTGGCCTGAATAAATCCCGCCGCGTTCAGCGGCCAGCGCCAGCAAGGGCGGCACGTCCTGACCCTCGGCCTTCAAGCGAGCCACAATCTTGTCCGCACCAATCTTGTCGATCAGCTTGAATGGGCCCATACGCCAATTGTATCCCAGCTCCATCGCTGCATCGATATCCGCCGGGTTGGCGGTAATCTCGGGCACGCAGTATGCTGCGTAAGACAAAGTCGGCCCCATTACGGCCCAGGCAAAATCAGCCAACCGATCACCGGCCTGATCAATGAAGTCGACACCAAAGCTTTTGGCAAACTCCGGACCCTTGGCCTGCGCACGATACTCTAGCGTTGCCAGATCAACGGCTTCGGCGACTGGTTTGCCATTTTCGTCCTTGGATCTGCGATAGAAACCCGAACCGACCTTGCGACCAGCAAGGCCCTTGGCGGCCATCTGATCGAACAGCTCCAGACCGTCGGTGTGGAATTGCTGCGGATCATCAGCCTCAAGCAGATTGCGCATAGACAGGCGCGATTTGCCCATCAGGTCGATACCGATCAGGTCCATCAACGCGAATACACCCGTTCCGGGCACGCCGAAGGGACGGGCCAGCACTGTATCAGCCTCTTCAACTGTGATGCCACGCGCCACAGCCTCGCGGGCAGCGGCGTTCATCCACAGCCCGCCCAGACGGTTGGCGATGAAACCGGGGCGGTCGTTGCAGGGCACGACGGTTTTGCCGAGGCGTTCATCGCTGAACGCACGCGCACGTTCCGCAGCAGCCGGATCTGTGTCCGGTCCGGTCACAAGCTCAATCAGGCGCATATAGCGCGGCGGGTTGAAGAAATGCACGATGATGAACCGCTTGCGCAGGCTTTCATCCATCTGGCTGACCAGATCGGCCAGCGGAATGGTCGAGGTGTTCGAGCTCAGCAGCGCGTCCTCGCGAAGGTAGGGTGCAATTTTCGCATAGAGCGCGTGTTTGATGGCGAGGTCTTCCAGAACAACCTCAACCACCCAATCACAGGTCGAAAGCTGATCCAGATCATCATCCAGATTGCCCGCTGTCAGTCGGGCCGCATAGGCCGGATCGGCCAGTTGCGGCGCGCGGCCCTTGGTCATGCGTGCAATGGCACCTTTAGCCAACATCGAGCGGTCTTCGGCATCCTTTGGTACGATGTCCAGCAAAACGACTTCGGCACCGGCATTGGCGAAATGGGCGGCAATGCCTGCCCCCATCACGCCCGAGCCGATGACAGCAACTTTGTTGATCGCAGTCATTTAGAGAACCTCGAACAGACCAGAAGCACCCATACCGCCGCCGATGCACATGGTGGCAACGATGTACTTCGCACCGCGTTTCTTACCCTCGATCAGCGCGTGACCAACCATACGCGTGCCCGACATGCCATAGGGGTGACCCACGGAAATCGCACCGCCATCGACATTCAGGATCTCATTCGGGATGCCCAGCTTGTCACGGCAATACAAGGCTTGCGATGCAAAGGCCTCATTCAATTCCCACAGGCCGATATCATCCATCTTGAGGCCATTGCGTTCCAGCAATTTCGGCACTGCAAACACCGGGCCGATCCCCATCTCATCGGGCTCACAACCCGCGACGACGTAACCCATATAGCGACCCAACGGCTCGAGCCCGCGCTTTTCGGCCAGCTTCTCTTCCATCACAACCTGCGCCGAGCCACCGTCGGACAGTTGCGAGGCGTTACCGGCCGTAATCCACTTGTCCTCACCCATCACTGGAGTGAGACCCTGCAGGCTTTCCAGCGTGGTCGAAGGACGGTTGCACTCGTCCTGCGACAGCGTGACCTCTTCATAGGTGATCTCGCCGGTTTCCTTATTCTTGTTCGCCTTGGTGACCGTGATTGGCACGATTTCATCGTCAAATTTGCCCGCAGCCTGCGCCGCGGCGGTGCGCTGCTGCGATTGCAAGGCAAATGCATCCTGCGCCTCGCGGGTGATGCCATAGCGTTCGGCTACAGTATCGGCGGTCGCGATCATCGGATCGTAGAACCCACGAATGTTCTGCGCGATCCAGTCCTCTTTCAGGCGATAGGTGTTATCGCGACCCATCACCAGCGAGATGCTTTCGGCACCGCCACCGACAACCACATCGCAGCCATCGACCATGACCCGCGAGCAGGCGCGTGTCAGCGCCTCAAGACCCGAGGAGCAGAACCGGTTGATGGTTTGGCCCGATGCGGTCACGGGCAGACCGGCGCGCATGGCGACCTGACGGCCAAGATTGCCGCCATTTGCACCTTCGGGGACGGCATTGCCAATGATCACATCCTCAATTTCGGACGGGTCAACACCGGCGCGTTTGACCGCCTCGGCGACAGCATGGCCACCATAAACGGCGGGGTGAGTGTCGTTGAAAGCACCGCGAAAGGCTTTGCCAATTGCAGTACGGGCGGTTGAGACGATTACAGCAGAACGCATTAGATTGATCCTTGAAGGAAGTATTAGATGTCAGTGGGCAGCTTGTAGTCGGCGTATTGCTCACGCAGATGCAGCTTTGAAACTTTGCCGGTCGCGGTGTGCGGAAGCTCGGCCTGGAACACTACGTCGTCGGGCGTCCACCACTTGGCGATCTGACCGTCATACAGTGCCAGAATGTCCTCGCGGCTGACATCTGATCCTTCACGCTTGACAGCAACGATCAGCGGGCGCTCATCCCATTTGCGGTGCTTGGCGGCGATACAGGCGGCCTCCAGAATGTCCGGGTGGCTCATCGCAATGTTTTCCAGATCGATCGAGGAAATCCACTCGCCGCCCGATTTGACGACGTCCTTGGTTCGGTCGGTCAGGCGCAGATAGCCTTTCGGGTCGATCGCCGCCACATCACCGGTGATGAACCAACCGTCCTCGGTAAAGGCATCGGCACCGGCCCCACCCCAATAGCTTTCGGCAACCCAGTGGCCACGCACTTGCAACATGCCAGAGGCGACGCCGTCATGTGGCAGCAACGCGCCTTCGTCATTAACGATACGCATCTCGACGCCGTAAAGCGCGCGGCCCTGTTTGGTCTTCAACGCAAGACGGTCGTCGATTGGCAGTTTATCCTCGCCCCATTTGGGCACCGAAAGCGTGCCGACTGGGCTCAGCTCGGTCATGCCCCAGCCATGCACCACGTCGATACCGTGGCCTTTTTCGATCTGCTCGATCAGTGACAGAGGTGCTGCTGAACCTCCCATCATCGCACGTTTGACTGTTTTTAACGTGGTGCCCTGTTGATCCAGATATTCGAACAAACCTAGCCAGACCGTCGGCACACCCGAGATCATCGTGACCTCTTCATCGTCCATAAGTTCGCGCAGGGGGGCTGGATCCATGCCCGGTCCGGGCATTACCAGTTTGGTGCCGTTCATCAGGGCCGCATAGGGAATACCCCAGGCACAGGCGTGGAACATCGGCACCACGGGCAAAGTGGCATCACGCGAGCTGAGCGCCAGCCAGTCGCCACCGGACACGCCCATGGCGTGCAACACGGTCCCGCGATGGGAATACAAAACGCCTTTGGGATTGCCAGTTGTGCCAGATGTGTAGCACAGCGCCATGGCCGCGTTCTCATCCAGTTCGGGCCAGTCATAAACCTCGGGCTTGCCCGCGATAAGGGATTCGTAGTCACTGACCGGGGTGTTCATCTGCGGCACCTGGTCCGGGCCAGTCAGACTGAACCAGGCCTGAACGCTGGGGCAGCGGGCCGAGACAGCATCGATCAGCGGCGCAAAAGTCGTGTCGAAGAACATATGCGTGTCTTCGGCGTCGTTGATAATAAACGCGATCTGATCGGGATGCAGGCGCGGATTGATCGTGTGGCAAATCGCACCGATGCAAGCCAATGCATAATAGAGTTCCAGATGCCGATTGTTGTTCCAGGCCAGCGTCGCGACGCGGTCACCCGGCCCCACACCCAGTTCGGTCAAAGCGTGCGCCAGTTGTTGGGTCCGTCGCCCCATATCCGCAAAGCTGTACCGATCAATCGTCATGTCCGAGTTGCGCCAGACAATCTCCGCCTCGGGATGCGCACGCATGCCATGACGGAAAATGCTGGTCACCGTCAGTGGCATCGTCATGATCTGACCGGGAATCGTCGTTTTTTCTGCGCTCATTATTTTGCCTCTCAATGTGGTTCTCTGCATCTGCGTCCGTCACAGAGGCGCAGGCGGCATTTCCCCGATGTCCTGTTCGATCCGCCACGACATTTGCAAAACGCCCAGATCGTCAAAGCGGCGTCCGACCAGTTGCATACCGATCGGTAGCCCGTTGCGGTCTGGTCCGACCGGAATACTGGATGCCGGTTGCTCAGTGAGGTTGAACAGGAAGGTATTAGCCCAGCTTTCGAACGGCTTATCGGGGTCTGATCCTGGCAGTTCGGCAGCAAAGGCTGTGTCCGGTGTCGATGGCAGCAGGACAAAATCATGGCCGTCAATCAGCGCCAACGCACGTTCGCGCAACGCCTGTGTGTGGTCGAAATTTCGCTGATGCTCAACAGCAGACAAAACGCGAGCATCGTTGGTCCAATCGCGAATATAGGGCGTTTTCGCCTGTTCGGCATCGGGTTGGCGCATCAGTTCGGACAGGGTACGTATTTTATAGAACGCCTCGGCGGGTTCCCAGTCTGTTCGGCTGAACGGTGCGGTTTCAAGATAGGTGATCTGAACACCCATATCCCGCAGAACTTGCGCCGTCCGTTCCAGCGCTGCCTGAACATCTTCCGCCACCGGTTCGCCCAAGCCCAGCTCTGGGATAACTAGAACCGACATGCCTTTGCGGTCGCCGCGCGTCAGGCGCGAGACATAGTTCACGCCGTCCCGCGCCAAAGCCGCGAAATCGCGCGTATCCTCTCCGGTCAGAACATTCATATGCAGCGCGACGTCGCCAAAATTGCGGGCCAACGGCCCCGCTGTGATCGCCGGGCTGTTGCAGACGTAATAGGGCACACGCCCCTGGCTGGGTTTCAGCCCGGCCAGGCCGCAATACGAGGCCGGCAGGCGAATGGATCCCACGATGTCGGTGCCAATCGAAACCGGCTCGATCCCGGCGGCAACACTGGCCGACGTGCCCGAAGATGATGCGCCTGTTGTGCGCGATACATCCCATGGATTGCGGGTAACTCCGTGCTTTGAGCTCACTCCGCCTGCAAGAATGCCATAATCACACATGGTATTCTTGCCCAGGATCACGGAACCGGCCTCACGCATGCGTGCTACCGTGGGATGATCGGTTGTGCTGACCGATGCCTCACCCGCCGCCGAGCCGCGATATGCGGGCATACCGATGCAATCCATTGCGTCCTTGACTGTTGTCGGCACGCCATCCAGCGGCCCCATTGGTATGTTGTCGTGCCAACGTTTCTCGGACGCCCATGCGGCTTCAAGCGCGCCCTCGGCATCCACGTGGTAAATCGCATTGATCCTAGGATTAACCGACTCAATACGGGCCAGCGCTGCCTGCGTGACCTCGACCGGAGACAGTTCCAGCCGAGCAAAGGCCTGCACCATGGCACGCGCCGAAAGTTGGGAATAGGGGGCGGTCATTCGGGGGCTCGATCAGATAAAGGGGATCAGTCTTCGGTGCGCTGGACGTAATAGACCTTGGCCGCAATCTTCCAGCCCTCGCCGGTGCGGACCAGCGATAGGTAGTCGATGAAGTATCGCGGCTGCACGGCGCAGTCGATCTTGACAAAGGCCGTGTTTGGCCCTGATTGATCGATCGAGATCGTGTGACCATAGACCGGATAGCCTTTGGATTTTGGGCTTTCGCGACCGCCGATGACCTCTTTGTACTTCTCAAGCGTCATGTGGACATAGCTGCCATCCTCGTTGGCGCAGCAAAGATCACATTCTGGCAGAAACATCTGGTCGGTCTTGCTGATGTCTCCGTCATGCAGGTTTTCGATATACGCTTGCATCAGGGTTTCGATCTCGGCGAATGCGGTCATAGGATATCCTCGGTCATGAGTGTCTTGAAACGCAGGTGGTGTTGGCTGTCAGGCGGCCTTGTCTGCAAGCAGGTCCTGACGATACCGTTTGAGGTCTTCGATCGTGCCGACCTTAAGGCCGTGCCGGGCCCCAAATTCCAGCAGATCCGGCAGGCGCGCCATTTCACCGTCATTATTCATGATTTCGCAGATCACGCCGGCATCCCCCTGCCCGGACAGGCGGGCCAGATCAACTGCGGCTTCGGTGTGGCCTTCGCGTTCCAGCACACCGTGCGGTCTCGCCACCAATGGAAACAGATGCCCGGGCGAAACCAGATCGACCGAAGAGCCGCTGTCGGATGCCAAAAGTGCAATGGTCCGCGCCCGGTCGCTGGCGGAAATGCCGGTGGTCGTGCCTTCTTTCGCATCCACCGAAATGGTGAACGCCGTATGATGTGGATCCGTGTTCAACGCTGTCATCGGTCCAAGACTGAACTGCTCGGCCCGTTCGGGCGGAATGGCCATGCAGATCAAACCCCGACCAAAGCGTGCCATGAAATTTACCGCGGCCGCATCCGCGCAGGCGGCGGGGATCACCAGATCGCCCTCATTCTCGCGGTTTTCATCGTCGACAAGAATTACCATACGGCCTTGTTCGCAATCCGTAATGATCTCTTCGATGGGCGACAGCTGATAAACTTCATGCAGATCGAACACGGTCTTCCCCTTATCCGTTCAGAGGCTTGATGACGCCTTCGGCAAATTCGATCAGAGCTTCCTGCTCGATCTCGTCGCCAAAGTAGTTCACGTGGTGCCAGACAAAGAATTCGTCGATCTGATAGCGCACGGCCAGTTCACCGACCTGGTCCAGAACCTGTTGACGCGAGCCGTCCCAGACGCGGCCCAGTGGGACGTGATAGGGCGGCGCGTCGTAGGCCGAGAACCACAGGTTGTCGAACATTTCGCGGTACTGTTTGGTCTTGGCCGGAGTCTTGCCCATCATCAGATGCGCACCCAGAGCCAGGACGTCGTTGTTGGTGGTTTGAGGCAGCCCGTTTTCATGCGCAGCCTTCAGGCAGTTCTCAAGAATCACCGGCATGAATTCTTCTTTGTCGGCGGTCACGAAGGACACCATCTTGGCCCCTTCCGAAGCCCAGAACTTGGCAGTTTCCATCGAATACGAGAACGGCGCATATACTTTTGGGTGCGGCTTTTGCAGCGGACGAGGCACGATGCCCGATTTGCGCAGGATCTTGTTGCTATCAACCGGGCTGTCACCACCCCAGAGTTTGGTTGGATTGAACTCCCACTCGACATTCGACGGGAAATTCCAGAATTCGCCCTGATGTTCGGTCAGGTCGTCCGTCCACAGCGACTTGATCAGACGCCAGTTTTCGTACAGCGCGCGACGGTTGCGCTGGTCGGCCTCGGACTTGTCGGATTCAGCCGAGGTGATGTCCAGGTGCTGCCCCATGGTCGCCGTCCAGCGCGGCGTGTTCCCGCGCGAGAACCCTGCGAAGACGCGGCCGCCGGTCATATGGTCCAGCATGGCGATGTCTTCGGCTGTCTTGATCGGGTTCATCGCGGTCAGGTTCATCCCCAACTGACCAACTTTGAAGTTCTTGGTGTGCTGGGCGATGTACATGTTCCAGAACAGCGGGTTCGTGGTGCATTCAACGCCTTCGACCTGCATGTGGTGCTCAGTCAGGCAGAAGCCGTCATAGCCCAGCTCTTCGGCAAGGACCATCTGATCACGCATCGTGTGCATCATCTTGTTGAACCGAGCAGGGTCACGTCCGGCAAGCTGAGTATCCTCGCCATGCTGGCGTGCGAATGGAATGGCGAGAATCTTGAACTTCATACAGGCGTCCCCTGGCGTGTGATTGAACGTTCACTAACAATCCCATACAGCCGGCAATTTCGTCAAGCCCCGAATTGATTTTCCCTACGTCGCAATGACACTGCGACGATTTCCAACTGGACAAGAGATAGGGATTTCAACATGTTGCCCTCAGGTAGGGTCCTATGGAGGCAAGCCACGTGTTTTTGTATTCTGCTGCGCAAGTTGATGAATTTATTAATAAATCGCAGCTAGATGGCGTGTGCGTTGCGTTGGCGATTGATGCTGCGCGCGAGGAACTCAAACGCCTCGGAGACACTTTGCATCCAACACTGGTCAACACCTCGGCCACGAATCTGGCAACTGCGGGACAGGGGCAAATCGAGGCTCAGGCCATCCGCATGTCGCCAGAAGATTCGCCGCTGACCACATACCGTGTCTCGATCGTTCAGGCCGGACACAATCCCGGTGAAGCCGCCACGCTGATGGAAGTGACCTGCACGTTCTCAGTCGATGCGCAACTGGCGGAAACGCCGAAATCCACTCAGACTGAAAAGCCGCCCCGCGCCCTGTCCGACACCGCCGAGGAACGGCGGCGGCAGATCTTTGAAGGCGCATGCAAGGTGATTGCCAAGCATGGGTTCGGCAATGCATCGATGCGCGAGATTGCCAAAACATCCGGGCTGTCGGTTCCGCTGATGTACAAGTACATCAAGGACAAAGATGACATACTGCACTTGATCACTACGATGTGCATGCAGGACATCATCGACTTTTTCGATACCGGAGAACTGTTCACCGGCCCCGCCGATCAAAACCTTGAAAAAGCGGTTGACCGGTACATCGACTACATTGGCGAAAACCGCCGCTATATCAATTTGGTCTATTCGGAAACGCGGTCCATGTCTGCCGAGAACCGCGCGCGCGTATTTGATATGGAGCGTGAGTTCATGGGCCGCTGGAAAGGCATTCTGGACAAAGGGGTCGAGCAGAATGTGTTCCGCCCCATGAACACAGAGCTGATGGCCAATTATCTGTATTTCCTTTGTAATGTCTGGTCTCTCCGGCATTGGAGCATCGGAAAGTTCCCGGAAAGTGAAATCCGGACCAGCCTGAAGGCGCTTATCATGGATGGCGTTTTGGTCAGGGCTGCTCTCTCCAAGAAATCCTGAGCGAACCATCAACCGCTCAGGATTGTTGATGCATAAACGCTTAGGCAATCAAGTCGCACATCTCTGTCGCTTCCGGGCGATTTGGTCGCAAACCAACTTGCGACACGTCTTGGGCGTGTCAAACTGCGTATATGACAACGCTTTGTAGTCCTAACCCTCTGGATCGCCGCGCAACCGGTTGTGACCTCGTCGTGAGTGGATGATGGCAGGCGCTCTGCGCCTTTTGCCATCTGCCCAGACAACGGACAATTCGGACACTCTCATGACATCTCAAACCTTACGCCTGGCCATTGATATCGGCGGCACCTTTACCGATACGGTACTCGTCTCGGGCGATGAGACCATATTGGCTTCGACCAAGACGCTCACGACGCACAAAAATCCCGCAGATGGCGCGATGGAGGGCGCAAGACGTGTCATGGCGGAATCCGGCCGGTCGTTGAATGAGGTGACAGGTTTCATCCACGGAACGACACTGGCGACCAACGCATTGATCGAACGTCGAGGCGCCGTTGTGGCAACCGTGACGACTGAAGGGTTTCGCGACATTCTGGAAATCGCGTATGAGCGGCGATATGCGCAATATGACATCAACCTGGAAAAGCCGGCCCTGCTGGTCCCACGCGAACGGGCGCTGACCATTCGCGAAAGAATGGCTGCCGATGGGAATGTGCTGATCCCGCTGGACGCCAGTTCGATAGACGCGCTGTTGGCCGAACTGGATGCCACCGGTGCAGAAGCGGTCGCAATCTGTTTGATGCATGCCTACGCCAACCCGTCGCACGAACGCAGGTTGCGCGACATTCTCGCGGAAAAACGCCCCAGCCTGACAGTTTCAATTTCCTCTGATGTCAGCCCCGAGGCGCGCGAGTTCGACCGGCTTTGTACCACGGTCGCCAATGCCTACATCCAGCCACTAATGGAAAGCTATCTGGCGCGCTTTGCCTCACGGTTCCAGACAGAAGGCGTGACCTGTCCGATCCTGATGATGACGGCCAGTGGCGGAATGTGCACCGTTCAGACGGCCTCACGCTTTCCGATCCGGCTGGTCGAAAGCGGCCCGGCGGGCGGAGCAATTTTGGCCGCACGGATCGCAGCGCGGGCTGGGATTGACGAGGTTTTATCTTTCGACATGGGCGGGACGACTGCGAAGCTCTGCCTGATTGACAATGCAAGGCCTCAAACCTCGCGCCAATTCGAAATCGCGCGGGCCGCGCGGTTCATCAAGGGGTCGGGCATGCCTGTACGTATCCCTGTGGTCGAAATGATCGAGATTGGCGCGGGCGGCGGCTCAATCGCCGGGGTTGACCGTCTGGGTCGGTTGACTGTGGGTCCAAAATCGGCCGGATCAGAACCCGGTCCGGTAGCTTTTGGGCGGGGCGGCACAGAGCCAACCGTGACCGACAGCGACATTACCTTGGGCTATATTGTGCCGGACACATTTGCCGAAGGGTTTATCAAGATCGCCCCCGAAGCGTCTGAAGCTGCGCTGAACCGGGTCATCGCCGCGCGTCTGGGCACGAACGGCACTGCGGCAGCGGACGGCGTCAGTCGCATCGTCGATGAAAGCATGGCCAGTGCGGGCCGAATGCATGCGGTGGAGTCGGGCAAGGACCTCGGTTCGCGCACAATGATCGCTTTCGGCGGCAACGGCCCCCTGCATGCAAGCCGTGTGGCCCGATCCGCCGGGGTCCGTCGCATCGTGATCCCGCCCAATCCAGGTGTTGGATCCGCGGTGGGGTTCCTGTTTGCTCCGGTCAGTTTTGAGATCGTCAGATCAAGTTATTCTCTACTTGAATACCTGGATCTGGAGCGGGTCAATGCCCTGTTTTCCGACATGATCGACGAGGCAAGCCGGGTGGTTGCCCAAGGCGCGGGTGATGCACTCACCGAAACCCAACGCACGGCTTTCATGCGCTACAATGGTCAGGGCCACGAGATCGAGATTGCCCTGCCCGATCGCGACCTAACATTCGAAGACATAAAACCGCTGACCGATGCGTTCGAGGCGGAATACCGTAAACAATTCTCGCGTCCCGTGCCCGGGATGCAAATCGAGATCCTGAACTGGGCGGTCCGCGTCGCAACCCCAGATGCGGATGTTCCAGATTTGCCGGAAACGCCAGTTCTGACAACTATCACACCAGCCCAAACCCGCCCCATCACCTGCGATGTAGATAGTCAGATAAAGCAGGCTGGTTTTGTGCCACGCGACAGTCTGAGCCCCGGCGACCGGGTTTGCGGCCCGGTGCTGATCACGGAACCGCAGACGACGACTTTGGTCTCATCAGACTTCTCGGCGCATGTGGATGCCATTGGAAACCTCATCCTTATCCAAGATCCGAAAGGAGGTGTATGATGACTGCCGATCATTCCCCCGCCCGCCTGCAAGTCATGTGGAACCGCCTGCTTGCCGTCGTCGAAGAACAAGGTCAGACCCTGATCCGCGCCGCATTCTCACCCATTGTGCGCGAATGCGGAGACATCTCAGCCGGGATCTTTGACGCCGGGGGTCGGATGCTGGCACAGGCGGTTACCGGAACGCCCGGACACATCAACACGATGGCCGAAGCCGTGATGCATCTGCGCGGTCATTTCCCGGTTCAGAACATGAAGCCCGGCGATATCTACATGACCAATGATCCTTGGCTGGCTTCGGGACACCTCAACGACTTTCTGCTGATGATGCCTGCCTTCAAAAACGGTAAGGTCGTCGGCTTTACTTCATGCACATCGCATCTTGTAGATCTGGGCGGCCTTGGAATGGGACCCGAAGGGTCGGATATCTATGATGAGGGCCTGCTGATCCCACCCTGCAAACTGGTCGAACAAGGTGTCCCGAACGCCTTGCTTTTGGACATTGTCCGCGCCAACAGCCGCGAGCCCATTGCGAATGAGGGCGACATATATGCACTGATCGCTTGCTGCGAAGCGGGCGTGAACCGGCTGCTCGGTATGATGGATGAATTCGGAATCGACGATCTTTATCAACTGGGCGGCTACATCATCGACACCTCGCGCCGAGGCACGCTTGAAGCCATCGCTGAAGTGCCCACAGGCACCTATAGAAACGTTCTGAGGATGGACGGTTATGAAAAAGAACTGGAACTGCACGCCACCCTAACGGTCAGCAAAACGGGCATGCATGTGGATTTCACGGGAACGTCGGGTTGTTCGGGCAAGGGTATCAATGTGCCGTTGAACTATGCGACCGCCTATACAGTCTTCGCCCTGCGCTGCATCGTCGGGTCTGACATCCCCAACAACGCCGGATCGTTGGAGCCGTTTACAGTGGACGGCCCAAAAGGCTGCATCCTCAATGCACAACGCCCCGCCCCGGTGGCAATGCGGCACACTCTAGGACAGGTAACACCAGATCTGGTGCTTGGATGCCTGCATCAGGCCCTGCCAGCTCAGGTCCCCGCCGAGGGCGCATCCTGCATGTTCGATCTGCCGATGCGGCACGCACCCGAAGTGGCGCGTGATGGAGGTCGGGAATTCGCGGTTGAACCTGTGCATAATGGCGGCACCGGCGCTCGGCCACACGCGGATGGCTTGTCTGCCACAGCCTACCCTTCGGGCGTGTTCGGATCTCAGGTCGAGATCACGGAAAGCGTGGCCCCCGTCACAATCTGGAAACGCGAACTACGCCAGGATGCAGGAGGTGCAGGCAAGTTTCGCGGCGGTCTCGGCCAACGGATCGAGATGACCTCGGCCAATGGTGCACCCTTTCTCGTTTTCCTGTCGGTTGAGCGCCTCAAATTCCCCGCCCTCGGACGCATGGGTGGAAAACCCGGCGCACCTGGTCGTATTCGTTTCCGCGATAGCGAAAGTGATATCCCGGGCAAAGGAGAACTGCGCGTTGAAGCTGACGACTACCTTATATTTGAAACCCCTGGGGGCGGTGGTTTTGGCGACCCGGCCGCGCGAGACCCACAGGCAATCTCCCTAGACCTCAAGCGCGGTCTGATCAGCGCAGAAGGCGCAAAATCCTATGGGGGCACATCATGATCCGCCCGGTTCCCCACATAAGTGCAATGGCGGCCTATGCGCTGGCCGACCTTGGCGGCGAAAACACTATCTCGTTGGCCCAGAACGAAAGCGCCTTTCCCGCAAGCCCCGCAGCCACCAAGGCGGGTCGTGACGCAATGGCCGATCTGCAATTGTATCCTGATCCGGAATGGTCGGAACTGCGCACAGCAATTGCCGATGTGCATGGACTTGATCCGGCACGGGTGCTGTGCGGAGCGGGCTCGATGGAGCTGATCGGCTGTTTGATCCGCGCCTATGCCGGGCGCGGTGATCGGGTCCTTGGCACGGATTATGGATATGCGTTTGTCGCCTCAGCAGCAGCCCAGGTTCAGGCCGATTACGTCAAGGCGCGTGAAGTGGATCTGACCGTATCCGTCGACGATATCATCGCCGCGGTGACACCTGAAACGCGGATCGTCTTTGTCTGCAACCCCGGCAATCCGACCGGCACCCTGATCCCCAATTCCGAGATCCTTCGTCTGCGCGATGAGCTGCCCACCGATGTTCTGCTGGTCGTCGATCAAGCTTATGCTGAGTTTTCCGATCACATACATGATCCGACCGACATCTTCGCACTGACCGATCGAGGGGACACCGTGATTATGCGCACCTTTTCCAAGGCCTATGGTCTGGCGGGTGCACGCGCAGGTTGGGGATACTTCCCGCCCGAGATTGCAGCTGAGTTGCGAAAATTGCTCAACCCGAACAATATCTCCATCGCTTCACAAGCAGCAGCCGCTGCCGCGATCCGCGATCAGGCGCATATGCAAAATGTGGTTGCCCGAACGACTGAAATCCGTGAACGGTTTGCCGTGGAATGTCGTGCGTTGGGCCTGATCGTTCCTCAAAGCCACACAAACTTTGTGCTATTGCACTTTGCCACAACGCAGGATGCGCAACGGGCGGACGCGGCACTGCGGGCGGACAACCTACTAATGCGCGGCATGGGTGGATACGGCTTAACCGACTGCTTGCGCGCCACAATCTGCGAGACGCCGATCATGGATCGGTGCCTGACCGCCCTGAAGGGAGCATTGAAGTGACCGAAACACGAACCGCAGCCAAAATCGGTGTTCTGGTACCCTTCACCAACACCAACCTCGAACCGGATATGGAGTTGTTGAGGCCGCCCAACACTACAGTCCATTATCAACGCATGGGCGGATATGACGTGCATGAAATCCCCGGCTCGGAGCAGATGGCGGGGTTGGGCGCATCGGATATCACTCACGACCTGCGGATGATCTCGGGCATACGCCCCGATGTGGTGCTGTATGGCTGCACCTCGGCGACACTGACCCACGGACCGTCCTTTGATGCAGAGCTGGCCCAGCAGATCAAGGCAGGCTCGGGTGCAGTTTCGCTGACCGCTGCGGGGGCGTTGATCGCTGGGATCAAAGCAGTCGGCGCAACAAAGGTCGGCTTTTCATCGCCCTATTTGGGCGAGATCAATGCCCAGGCGATGGATTTCATGGCCCTAAACGGCATTGAAACCGTCAAATGTGCCGATGTCGGGCGCGAGCTTGGCAATTATGGGCAAGGTGAACTGACCCCGGACGAGGTGTTCGATCTGGCGTGTAGGGCCGATCACCCGGATGCGCAGGCAATCGTCCTAAGTTGCACAGACATGCGCTCGGTCGAGGCGATTGAACGGATTGAGGCCGCGCTGAACAAACCCGTCATTACCTCCAATCAAGCGATGGTCTTTGGACTGCTGAAAGCGCTGAACCTGCCAGGTCACAAAGCGTTGCCTGGGCGTCTGTTCGATAGCTTGTGACCCGCAGCTAGGGCAAATGAGATTTTACACACCGCCCAACATAGGCAGCAGTCTACAGGCGGTTTTCAGGGCTTGGTATGGCGTTGCCATCCAAGCAAGCTAAAACAGGCAAACAGAATGGCGGCGACGCAGACGATGGAAGGACCTGCGGGCGTGTCGAAGACATAAGCCGCTCGCAACCCGGCCACAGCAGATGTCGCCCCAATCGCTGCAGCGATCAGAGCCATCGTTTCCGGTGACCGCGCCAGACTCCGCGCCGCTGCGGCTGGTATGATGAGCATCGCTGCTATTAGCAAAACACCCACGACCTTGATGGCGACTGCCACCGTGATGGCCAGTGCAAGCGTCAAAATCAGTTGTTCTCGCTTGGGGTCGAACCCGCTGGCATACGCCAGTTCCTCGTTCAACGTCGCCGTCAACAACTGGGACCAACGCCACGCAATCAAAACTACGACCAGTGCAGCGCCACCCCAGATGACGGCCAGATCCGAACGGGAAACGGCCAGAATGTCGCCAAACAGATAGGCCATCAAATCAATCCGGACACCGGAGAGGAATGAGACTGCCACAAGACCGAATGCCAAGGCGGAATGCGCCATAACCCCCAGCAACGTATCCATTGCGTACCCACGACCTGCCAATAGTGTCACCGTCAGCGCCATCAACAAGGCGACGGCCAGCGCACCTGTAAAAATCGACATCTGAAACGTTAGCGACAAAGCCACGCCAAGAATGGCTGCGTGCGCTGTGGCATCGCCGAAATAGGCCATACGGCGCCACACCACAAAACACCCCAACGGCGCTGCAGCAAAGGCCACTCCGACTCCGGCCAGTGTGGCCCGGGTCATGAAATCATCAAGCATTATTCTGCGGCTTCCTGAGAATCTGTTCCATGGTCATGATGATGATCGTGGTTGTGATCATGATCATGGCGGTAAAGGGCAAGGGCACCGCCTGTTCCGGTTCCGAACAGGGCGCGATATTCGGGGGCCGAGGCCACGACCGCAGGTGAGCCCTCGCAACAGACATGGCCGTTCAGGCAGATCACCCGGTCCGAGGCGCTCATCACAACGTGGAGTTCGTGGCTTATCATGATGATCGCACACCCTGTTTCCTGACGCACGTCTTCGATCTGGCGATAAAACGCGGCCGAACCGGGCTGGTCCAACCCTTGCGTGGCCTCATCCAGCAACAGGATTTCGGGCCGGTTGATCAAGGCCCGCGCAAGCAGCACGCGTTGGAATTGTCCGCCCGAAAGCTGTGACATCTGGCGCTTGAGCAGATCGGGCACTCCGGCTGTTTCCAGCGCAGTCGCGCAATCCTTCTTTGAAGCGCGATGGGTCAGCCGCATGAACCGTTCGACGGTGATCGGCAGGGTCGGGTCGATATGCAGCTTTTGCGGGACGTAGCCAATTCTCAGCCCCAGCTTTCGCTTTACCTGCCCGGCAGACGGTTTGATTGCACCGATTATGGCGCGAAGCAGGCTTGTCTTACCCGAACCGTTAGGGCCGACGATGGTCACAATTTCACCAGGTTCGACCCCCATGTTAATGTGCCGTAACACGGTATTGGCCCCATAGCTAACGCTGAGGTCTTCTACGGTAATCAGGTTCATTTCTACGCCTTTTCGGTGCAGTCGGGGCAAACGCCTTCGGCTTCTACAACGGTCCGCTCAATCTCGAAACCCACCGCCCGCGCGGCTGCGCCCAGCTCTCCTTTCGCGGGTGTTGAATGTGTTTCGGCCACGGCATCACATTTCCTACAAATCATGAAGGCCGGGGAATGCGTTGCCCCGGGATGCGCGCAGGCGACAAATGCGTTCAACCGTTCGATTTTGTGGACAAACCCGTTCTCAACAAGAAAATCGAGGGCGCGATAAGCCACCGGCGGCTGCGATCCGAAGCCTTCGTCGCGCAATCGATCAAGGATTGTATAGGCACCCAAGGCCCGATGTTCCTGCAGCAGCATTTCCAAAACCTTGCGCCGCACGGGAGTCAGCCGCAAACCTTCTTCTTTGCACCGGGTCTCGGCAACGGTCAGGCTGCTTTCGACGCAGTGCGCGTGGTCGTGCTTTTGGAATCCGACAAGGGCGGAGTCTTCGGCAGGTGCAGGTCTCGTCTCACTTGTCATGTTATTCCATATCATATATGCCACTCGCAACGTTATAAAATCACATAGAGGGTTTGATGTCCAGAAAGCTTCTTCCTGTTTCGATCACGGCTGCGTTGATGGGGGGCACAGCAATGGCCGATGTCCCAAATGTTGCAGTTGATATTGCACCGGTGCACTCGTTGGTGGCGCGCGTGATGGAAGGTGTTGGGACACCTAACCTGATCGTACAAACCGGCGCGTCCCCGCATGAATACAACCTGCGCCCTTCTGAGGCGGCTGCCCTGCAAAATGCGGATCTGGTATTCTGGATGGGGAAGGACCTGACCCCATGGATGGAAGGCGCGGTAGAGACCCTGGCCAACGGCGCGACAGTCACCCCCCTGCTGGAAGTGGATGGCACCGTCCTTCTGGATTTCCGCGAGGATGCGCTGTTTGAGGCGCACGATCATGACGATGAAGATCACGCCGAAGAGGAGGAACATGACGATCATGGTCACGAGGATCATGCCGACGACAAAGACCATGACGATCATGACCACGAAGAGCATGCCGAGGGCGATGACCACGATCACGAGGATCATGCAGAACACGACGACCACCATGACCACGCGCACGGCGATCATGATCCGCATGCCTGGCTTTCGCCCAAAAACGCCGACACCTGGCTGAACGTGATTGCCGCTCAGCTTTCCGCTGCGGACCCGGACAATGCGGGTGCATATTTCGCAAACGCGGCGGCTGCGCGCGAAGAGATGGCAGCCCTCTCTGCTGAAGTAAGTGCAACTCTGGAACCTGTACGCGGAAGCAACTTCATCGTGTTCCACGATGCCTATCAGTACTTCGAGAACGCCTTCGACATCCCCGCGTCGGGTGCGATTTCGCTCAGCGATGCGTCGGATCCAAGTCCGGCGCGGATTTCAGAAATTCAGGTGCGCATTCGTGAAGAAGGGATCAATTGTGTTCTGTCAGAGCCGCAATTCAACCCCGGCATCGTCGCCACCGTCTTGGACAGAACCGAAGCGAATACCGGTGTGATAGATCCGCTAGGTTCTGATCTTGAACCTGGGGCCGAACTGTACCCGCAAATGATCCGGAGCATCGCAAAAACTTTGGCGAAATGTCTATGACCTGACCGGGCAGCCCGTTTTGGCATGAAAACCCAGAACGGGCTGAACATAGCCGGGGACACCAAAGCATCTCGGACACTTGCTTTTTTTGCGTTTCAGTGCCCGGGGTATTCGCCCGTTTGGGAACGCACCCAGATGTCTTATTGAGTTCCCATCAGAACGACGCAGTCAGAGGCTTTAGCGCTGTCCGGATTAACGATTCTGACACTGGCTAGGGTCAGGCATGTGCCATCTCAGATCACGACGCGCGCCCGTAAAACCCGATGCGTTCTTCGTCTGTGAACTGAACATTTGGCCGATCATAAAAGGAAAACACGGCGATCATGCGGTCGCGGTCGCCTTGAACAGGCGAAACGCGGTGCGCCGTGTTTTTGCCTTTGAAGATGTTCAAAGTCCCCGGTTGCAGTTTCATGAGCGTGGGCTTGCGCCGACCTTCCAGCAATTCAGCCACCCCGTCATAATTAGGGTTGTCATCACTACGCAGGTCCTTTTCGTACTCGAATTCACCGCCCGCCAACGGCGCTTGCAACAGCAGCGTTGTGGTGAATTCGGACCTGTCGAAATGCCAGTTCAGGGCCTGCCCGGCTGAGTAAGCCATTACATTCACGCGGGCCAGCGGATCATCCATGACAAAAAGCTTAGGCTTTTCCATGACCGCGGCCAGAAACTTCGCAAATGGCGGCCATTCATACAGGCGGATGACAAAGGCCTGCCCCAACTGATCGGCGCAAATCGTCCTGTTAGACGTTTCAAGTTGGGTCAGGGCAGGATGGTTGCTACCGAGGCCCTCGATAGACGTCCTGAAATAGATGTTGTGCCGCCGTGCATGGACAAAAGCCTCTTCAGCGAAAACCGGTTGCAGCTCAGACACCGCCGATTCCAGCGCACTGTCGCGAACAAAGCCAGGCAGGTTGAAAAGTCCATTCTCAGAAAGATCGGCTTTGCAGCGTTCGATCAGGCTGTGCCAGGCCATGCTGCCCGGCTGGTCCAGCGGATACAAATCCAAGTTTATGACATCACGCATCTTCGACCCTCCCTTCCTGTTATCCTAAGCAGGGCTTGAAACAGGGTTTTATCAATGGATAGCCTTTTTGGGGAGCATAAGAATTTCAAAAGCTCTGACCAGAAACGGATTGCCCGGCGGAAAGCGCCCGTTCCTGAGGGCGCTGGTTCAGTAGAAATGACGGCGATGGATTTAAAGTCGGAGACCCTCACCAGGATGAGCATGTCGCCGATCCCTTTGCGGCAGGATTACCGGATAGCTTACGCAAAAAGACGTAGATCTCCTCCAGATGTAAAAAAAGTCGTGGCTGCGCTGCAAAGTTAAGGCACCACTGAATTCAGCGGTGGGGATCAATCTGGCACACTCGCCCGGCGACGTGAGGTAACCGCCCTGATTTGTTGACGCAGGCTATTTGCCCGCATACGAACTTGCCCACATGCAGGAAACCCACAGCCGACGCGGCACAAATTCCGCCGGACATCCAAGGAATAACGCCATGAGCGAACATATCATCGTCAGCACTCAGGATCGCGTCACCACAGTCACGATTTCTCGCACAGACAAGAAAAACGCGATCACTTTTGCCATGTATACTGCGATAGCTGAAGCCATCGAAGAATACGGTCAAACTGATCATGCCCGGGCGCTGGTCATCACTGGTGAAGGCGATATGTTCACAGCCGGGAATGACCTGCAGGACTTTATGACAGGGGGCCTTCCGGCGGGTGACGTTGAAAATCCGATTATTCGGTTCCTGAATGCGATCCGGGATTGTCCGAAACCCCTGATCGCCGCAGTCAACGGTTCTGCAATTGGTGTTGGCCTGACCATGCTGCTGCACTGCGATCTGGTCTATTCCGCGAACAGCGCTTCATTCAGCGCTCCATTTGTCCAACTGGGTCTGGTGCCCGAGGCCGGTTCTTCGATGTTGCTGCCTGCGTCCCTCGGCATGGCTGTCGCCAATGACGTCTTGCTGGCGGGGCGGGTTCTGACGGCATCCGAGGCCCTGAACCACGGGTTGGTCGCGCGCGTCTTTGCCGACGGTGAGTTGATGAGCGAAGTCCAGGAGATCGCAAAAGCCATTGCAGCCTCATCCCCAGTGGCGCTCAAGCAGTCCAAGGTCCTGATCCGCAATCAGCGTGACGAAGTGGCCGGACACATGGCCGCAGAAATCAAGATCTTTGCCGCGCAGCTACAATCCCCGGATTTCGCCGAAAGCGTTGCGGCCAAACTGCAAAAACGCGCACCGAATTACAGCTGACCTGCGCCTTTGAGGGACTACGGCTTTCCTCGCCTCGAAGGCAGCCCCGGTTATTTCGGAAACGAAAGCTGAGGCACAAAACGCCTCTGACGCAAACCCAAGCTGAAACCAACCTTCCGTTATTGGCCTGCATCGCGAATAACGGAAGGATAACAACTTAATTTCATTACCGGGCTGGTCAATTCCGCCCGGCAATGGAATCAGTGCACATCAACAAATTTTGATTCGCCCTGACACGCTTTAACAAGCCGAAAAGGGCGTGCCCTGTGGCTGTTGGATGGCGTTTCACCCGATAGCCGCGTGAAGTCAGAGGAAAAGCATGGGCCTAACCTGCTATGACGTGATGGTGCCGCCTGAGGTACAAAAGACCATTCTGCCGGATGAAAGCATCGCCACGGCTTTCAACATCATCAGGGGCAGCCGGGCACGG
This sequence comes from Ruegeria sp. YTSC004, assembly GCF_059609805.1. Taxonomy (NCBI): domain Bacteria; kingdom Pseudomonadati; phylum Pseudomonadota; class Alphaproteobacteria; order Rhodobacterales; family Roseobacteraceae; genus Ruegeria; species Ruegeria sp. YTSC004. The sequence continues at coordinate 68,494 of NZ_JBXWMJ010000006.1, read as the reverse complement.
TTTCTGCCTGTCGTGGCCGAAGACGGGACTTATGTTGGCGTCTTTACCGCCCCGACGCTGCTGAAACTGATTCTGCCGAAGGCGGCTACAATCGGTCTAAATGATGATGCGTCGCGCGTCGCGATCGACTCGCTCAGCTTCATGAATCTGACGCGGGATGATTTCGAACAACAGATGGAGCGGCTGAAGACCGAAAAGGTTCGCGACAACATGTCGAGGCCCTCGAACATCCCTGTCGCTGCACCTGATACGCCGGTGATGGAAGGTATCTTCCTGATCTACAAATTCAAACGGCACGTGATCCTTGTTGAGCCCGAAACCAACCGTTTCGTTGGCACCGTAAGCGCCAACTCGCTTTTGGATCGCGCACTCAGCTAACCCTATACAAACCGGACTAAAACCTTGGCTACGCATTCGACGTCACACGGAGAGGCCGCTCTCTCTGTTCCACAACTATTGGGCATTGATCCGCTTTGGATCGCGACCGGAATTCTGATTTTGGTGTATGCGGTCCTGATCACCGAAAAGGTTAACCGCGCCATTCTGACGATGCTGGGCGCGTCCCTGATGGTCCTGTTTGGCATCATCAATCAGGAACAGGCCGTGGCGGGTGTGGACGCCAACACTCTGGCACTGCTTATCGGCATGATGGTCATCGTGGGGATCACCAGCAAATGCGGATTGTTCCAATACGTAGCGATCAAGGCCGCAAAAGCGGTGAAAGCCAATCCAACCGGCATCCTCATCATGCTGACGCTGATTACGGCGGTGTTCTCGGCCCTGCTGGACAACGTGACGACCGTTTTGCTGATCGCCCCGATTACGCTGCTGATCACTGAAGCCCTGGAAACGCGTGTGTTCCCGTTCTTTGTCGCCGAGATCCTGGCCTCGAACGTGGGCGGAACAGCGACGCTGATCGGTGACCCACCCAACATCATCATTGGCTCGGCCGCAGGGCTTAGCTTCAACGATTTCGTGGTGAACCTGGCGCCTATCTCGGCCATATGTCTGGTTGTCCTGACCGGCATTATTTACCTTATGAACCGCAAGGAACTGGCCCGCATTCCGAAATCGGCCAGCGATCGGATTATGGGGTTCAACGAATCCGAAGCGGTTACTGATGTAGTCTTGATGATCAAGTCTCTGGCCGTTTTGGCTCTGGTTTTGCTGGGGTTCACGCTGGGGCACAGCTACGGCATTCAGCCGGGTACGTCAGCGTTGGCCGGTGCAGGCCTGTTGATGCTGCTGGCCTATGGCCACCAAAGCGGTGAAGAACAGTCGGAGTCGGTTCACCACATCTTTGGCGAAGTTGAATGGGTCACAATCTTTTTCTTCGGTGGGCTGTTCGTCATCGTTGCCGGTGTCGAACATGTTGGACTGCTGGCATTCTTCGGTGAGAAAGTGCTGGAGCTGACCCAAGGCGACATGATGTGGACCGCGTTCTTCATCTTTTGGGCCTCCGGCATTTTGTCCGCAATCCTCGACAACATTCCTTTCGTGGCAACGATGATCCCTCTGATCGAGTCCACCGCAGACACGTTCGGCGGCAAGGACGCGATTGAACCCCTTTGGTGGTCGCTGGCGCTTGGGGCCTGTCTGGGCGGCAACGGTACACTGTTGGGGGCAAGCGCCAACCTTACGGTGGCTGCTTTTGCGGAAAAGGCCAAGCAGCCCATCGGCTTCATCGCCTTCGCCAAAATTGCATTCCCGATCATGATCCTCACCCTGATGATCGCGAACGTCTATATTTGGCTGCGTTACTTCTGACCTATGGCCCTTTGAACCAAACGTATTACAGGTTCAAAGGGCGTCCGACTCCGGACAGGTTTACTTGCCCGCATGTGACACGCACCGCGCTGAGGCACCGAATTTGGTTGTCTTTCTAGCCAATCCCCCCTAGTGACGGCCTCACCTCGGGGAGCACGGCCTGCCGCGCTGAGATGCTTATCAAGCGAACCCGTAGAACCTGAACCGGCTAGAACCGGCGGAGGGAAGGGTTTCGGTTTCATCCATCCTTGCCCTCTCGCCGCAATGGAGGATGACATGAAACATCTGCTAATTGCTGCGGGACTTCTGAGTGCAACTACGGCCATCGCTGCCGACAAGCCTCAGCTAACCGTTTACACCTATGACAGCTTTGTATCCGATTGGGGCCCCGGCCCGCAGGTCAAAGAAGCCTTTGAGGCAACCTGCGACTGCGAGCTGAACCTCGTGGGCGTCGAAGATGGTGCCGCACTTTTGTCGCGTGTCCGGCTTGAGGGTGAAAACTCTGACGCCGACGTCGTGCTTGGTCTGGATACCAACCTGATTGCAGCGGCCCGGGAAACCGGCCTGTTTGCGCCCAATTCCGTCTCTGCCGACTTCGCGCTGCCGATCGAATGGACCGATGACACGTTCACACCGTATGACTGGGGCTACTTCGCCTTCGTTCACAAAGCGGATGCGACAGCGCCTGCAAACTTCCGGGAACTGGCGGACAGCAACACCAAGATCATCATCCAGGACCCTCGCTCGTCCACACCAGGTCTGGGTCTGCTGATGTGGGTCAAAGCGGCTTATGGTGACGAAGCACCCGAAATCTGGGCAGGTCTTTCCGACAACATCGTGACCGTCACCAAAGGTTGGTCCGAGGCATACGGCCTGTTCCTTGAGGGCGAGTCGGACATGGTTCTCAGTTACACCACATCTCCGGCCTATCACCTGATCGCCGAGGATGACGGCAGCAAGGCCGCGTCCGCTTTTGACGAGGGCAACTATCTGCAAGTTGAGGTTGCGGCAAAGCTGGCCGCGACGGATCAGGCCGAACTGGCGGATCAGTTTTTGCAGTACATGGTCTCGGATGCGTTCCAGCAAATTATTCCGACAACCAACTGGATGTACCCGGCCGTAACCCCGGCAGAAGGTTTGCCTAAAGGGTTTGACACCCTGACAGTGCCGGCAAAGTCGCTGCTGTTCTCTCCCGATGAAGCCGCCGCCGTGCGGGATCAGGCCCTGGCAGAATGGCAGAACGCGCTCAGCCAGTAAGCCTATGGCCCGGTATCGGTGCGGCAGCTCTGGTCGCCGCGCTGATCCTGGGCACTCTTGCGGCGGTTGCACTGCGTGCTGAAACCAGCGGCGGGTTCACTCCCGCCGACTGGGCTGCGCTGCGGTTCACGCTGACCCAAGCCACACTGTCCGCATTGTTCAGCGTGGTGTTGGCCGTGCCGGTTGCGCGGGCTTTGGCACGTCGGAGGTTCCCCGGCCGACGGGCTTTAATTGCGCTTTTGGGCGCGCCCTTCATCCTGCCGGTCATCGTTGCCATTCTGGGTCTGCTGCAAGTCTTTGGCCGGTCGGGATGGATCTCGGACATCCTTGGCATTTTCGGCCTGCCGCCCATACGCATCTACGGCTTGCATGGCGTCGTATTGGCGCATGTGTTCTTCAATCTGCCTCTGGCCACACGCCTTGTGTTGCAAGCCTGGCAGGAAATTCCGGCAGAACGGTTTCGCCTGGCCGCACAACTGGGATGCAACGGCATGGCCATGTTTCGACTGATCGAGATGCCCATGCTGAAACGGACCCTGCCCGGGGTTCTTGCAGTAATCTTCGCCATTTGCCTGACCAGCTTCGCCGTCGCCCTCACCTTGGGCGGAGGACCACGGGCTACAACGATCGAACTGGCGATCTATCAGGCCTTCACCTACGATTTCGACCTGGGCCGCGCCGCCCTGTTATCCGCCCTGCAACTTGCCCTGACAGCTGCGACCGCTTTAGTGGCGCTGAAGTTTTCGCGCGGGGACGGTTTTGGAACAGGCCTTGATCGCGCATTGCGCCGCTGGGACGGGGGTGCGCCGACGATAGATGTATTCTGGATCGTCGCAGCGGCCGTCTTTTTGCTACTGCCTTTGGCATCGGTCGTAATTTCGGGAGTTGCCGGGTTGTTTGACATGCCCGCAATCGTTTTTCGTGCCGCGTTGATCTCGGTCCTTGTTGCCGCTGCAAGTACCGCTGTCCTGCTTTTGCTTGCTTTGCCCATGGCCACCGCCGTCGCGAGCGGCCGGCACGGGCTTGTGGAACTCAGTGGCATTTTGGGTTTGGCGGCATCACCACTGGTCATCGGTACGGGCCTGTTCATCCTGATCCGGCCTTTGGCAAATCCGACGACATTGGCTCTGCCTGTCACTGCTTTGGTGAATGCCGCGATGGCCCTGCCCTTTGCTTTACGCATTCTGGTCCCCGCGGCGCGCGACATAACCGCTAGGCACGGACGTCTCGCGCTTTCATTGGATATGACAAAATGGACGTTTTTCACGCGCATCTTGCTACCGCGCATGCGTCCACAGATCGGTTTCGCCGCTGGTCTTGGGGCGGCTCTGTCAATGGGTGATCTGGGCGTGATCGCACTGTTCGCCGATCCGCAGATCGCGACCCTGCCCTTGCAAATCTACCGCTTGATGGGTGCCTATCAGATGCAGGCGGCTGCCGGCGGGGCATTACTGCTGTTGCTGCTGTCCATGGGCGCATTCTGGCTATTGGACCGAGGAGGGCGCTCGCATGCTGAAGCTTGACGACTGCGTGATTGAAAACGGGAATTTCACCCTAAACGCCGATATCCAGATCGAGGTTGGCAACAGCATTGCCATTGTCGGCCCCTCCGGGGCGGGCAAGTCCACATTGTTGGAGACTATCGCTGGATTTCGGGATCTGAAAAAGGGTCAGATCTTTTGGGGTGGTCAGCAGATTTCCAACTTGCATCCCGGCAAGCGCCCTATGGCGATGCTGTTTCAAGACGGAAACCTGTTTCCGCATCTGACGGCTGAACAAAACATCGCCCTGGGCCTGCGCCCAAACGGTCGGTTGTCCGAAGACGAGGATGCACAGGTTCAGTCCGCTCTGGGCCGGGTTTCTTTGCATGGTATGGGCGCGCGCAAACCCTCGGAACTGTCCGGAGGACAGCAAAGCCGGGTTGCCCTGGCCCGCGTACTTGTGCAGCGGCGCGAACTGTTGCTTTTGGACGAACCATTTGCGGCCCTTGGGCCAGCCCTAAAGGCCGAAATGCTGGATTTGGTGGCCGATCTGGTAGCCGAAACTCAAACGACCCTGTTGATGGTCAGCCACGACCCGCAGGATGCACGCCGTATTGCCGACCAAACCGTACTTGTTGCAGACGAAACGGTGCATGCCCCCGTTCAGACAGCGGAACTCTTTGACAACCCGCCGCCAAGCCTGCGTGCCTATCTTGGCTAGCGGTGATCCCGCCTCAGAAGTCAACGAGGCGTTGTAACGGGTCGCCAAGCTAAATATCGTTCAAAGATGGTCAACGAAGACAAGCATACGCAGCACACTGGCGTGATCGACAAAAGCGCCCAGGCGCAAAGCAACCGCCAAACAAGGTTGAAAATCCGAATTTCCACTCTGCTGGCGCTGACCATTGGCGGACTGGTGGCAATATCGGCTGGCGCAGTTCTGTTGGTTTCGACTTATGCCAATTTTCAGAACACGACGGAACTGTTGAATACGTCTGCCGCGATGATCGTCGAATCCATCGAAGACGATATCTTCAGCCTGACGACACCGATCGAGGAACTGGCACAATCCCTACAAGAAGACGCAAGCACGGGTGAAGTCGATCTGCACGACACCGATTTTCTGAAAGCCTACTTCAAAGGCGTGGTGGCTTCGGTCCCGTATCTGACAGATCTTGCCATCGTGTATCCTGACGGCAGTCTGTTCATTTCAACACATATCACGGATGTTGAGGGGCCACGTTTAATAACGTCATACGAGCCTCCGGCTGCAGGCACACTTCAGTATCTTAAAGATGTTAAAGGCTATGATGGTTTGTTCTGGAACGAACCCTTCTTTGACCAGGGCCGGACACATATCTCAGCGACTGTACCTGCCTATAAAGACGGTATTTTCCTCGGGGCCGTGCTCGTTTCTTCTACCGTTCACCATTTCTCGGGCCTGGTCGACGAGTTAAGCGGGAAATACGGGGCAACCGGTTTTGTTCTGTACGGTGACAACCGCGTTCTGGCCCATCCCAAATTGCTGAACCTGTCTGCAAACACGTTAAGCTCAAACGCCCCCTTGCATTCAGTCGCAGCACTTGATGACGCGGTCATCTCACAAATGCTGATGCAGCCACCTGAGTTTCAGGGCAACGATGGAACATTTGTCGGATATGTGGTCGAGGCGCTGAACGGAGAACACCTGGTTTTGACAAGCATCGTCAGAGGCTTCGGATCTGAGCCGTGGGTGATCGGGCAGTATTCTCCACTAAGCGATTGGAGCAACCAGTGGTCCCGGCTGAGTGATGCCGCCCTGGTCAGTCTTGGTTTACTGATCGCTTCGGTCATTGCGGCGCTTGTTTTGGCCAGACGATTGGCGGCACCCATTCACAGGTCGACCGAAGAAGCCATCAAAATCAGCGAGCTGAATCTGAACCAAATCGACCACCTGCCCCCCTCTCGGGTCTCTGAACTGAACCTTCAGGCTGTGGCCTTCAACAAGATGCTCGACGGGCTGCGCTGGTTTCAAACTTATTTGCCCCGAACCCTTGTACGGCAAATGCTAAAGACCGGAGACCCTAACCTTGTGTTGCCGCGCGAAGTCGAACTGACCGTCATGTTCGCCGACATCGTGGGGTTCACACCCGCATCCGAGGCCATGACACCACAAGCCACGGCAGCAATGCTGAACCGGCATTTCGAGATCCTGAACCGCTGTATCGAAGCCGAAGGCGGAACGCTCGACAAATACATCGGCGACGCGGCGATGGCGTTCTGGGGCGCCCCTCAGGACCAGACGGATCATGCCGAGCGCGCCTGCCGGGCTGCATTGGCAATCAAGCAATCTCTGGCTGAGGCTGGCGTCGAGTACGGCGTCAAGATCGCGGTGCACACCGGACCGCTGATTGTCGGCAATATCGGGGCCGTCGACAGGATGAATTACACAGTGATCGGCGACACGGTGAACACCTGTGCCCGGATCGAAACCCTGGTAGGCGAACTGCCAAGTGACGAGCAAACCAGGATTTTGATCAGCGATGCCACAGCGCGACTGATCGGCCCGGTTTTTCATCTGATCGACTGCGGCGAATTCACGGTCAAAGGACGTTCAAGGAAAGTGAATGTCTACCGCCTTTGCGATGCAGATAAGACCCTTGGCCCCTCAGCATAACCTGCCAGAAATTCCGGAGGCCACATAAAGGTCACTCGGTGCGCCGCAATTGCTTTGGTGTTTTGCCGTATTCGGCCTTAAATGTCTGGGCAAGCGTAGAGGTTGATGCAAAACCGCAGGCAATGGCGATGTCAATAATCGGCATTTGCGAGTTCGAGACCAGGGTAAACGCTTTTTTTAATCTGATCTTTCTATAAAATTTTCCGGGCGATGTGCTCAAGTGAAGCATAAACTGGCGCTCTAACTGCCGGGTGGATACGCCCACGCGGCGGGCAAGACTGGCCGTTGGCAACGGGTGTTCCGTGTTTTCTTCCATGATGCGGATCGCGTTTTGCAGCCGCTTTTCTAGGAAATTCGGGTTCGCGCTCACGCCTTTGGGTTGCTCTTGCGCGTGGCCCCGAACGTCGTTCAGCATCAATTGACAGGCCAGTTCAGCCCTGTCCTGAGGCTCAAGAACCTCGGCCAGAATGCCGATGATCGCCTCGACGGTATGACCGTGCCCGGCGCAAGTCAGCACCGTTCCATTTCGGGCAACAAGACTTTCAGAAAGCATGGGGTAATCCCCAATCTCACGCAGCAAACCTATGTCGCGCCAATGTGCCGTGACCGGCCCGGATTGTTGCACTGTCGCCTTGATATATTCGCGCGCCGCGTCCGAAAACAAGGCAACCGGTCGTTTATGCTTTTGCATTGCCCGGACGCGTCGCAACCATGTACTGACATTTCCCAATTGACCGCCCACGACACACAGGCAATCGCTCAGATACTGGTCAGAGATGGCAGGCGTTGCCCGCACAATCAGGTCTGAACTGCTGGATACCAAGCCGGGCGTGTCCGACGTAATCTGCCACCGAAAAAGATCGCGGTTGAGAACATCATTTGCCGTCTGCAAAACTGCAATGATGGATGACAGCTCCAGATAGGCAAATTCCGCCTGAACAAAAATCTCGAAAGCTATTTGCTGTTCGGTCTTCGATTTGTCTGTGAGTGCTAACATTCGACGAGATCTTGTTGTTCTTTATCAGCGCGATAGCCCCTTTCAAGACCCGATCAATCTTTGGGGCAGCCGAACATCAATTGGCAAGGACCTAGTTTGAACCGATCGTGGGGTTGAAAGCAAGGAACAAGTCCGCAGGGGTCGTCGCGGCCATGCGTTTCCGATCGTAGTCGTAAAATCGAAACGCAGGGTCTGAACGACCCCGCGCCAAGTGATGCCTGGTCTACCTTGGTTTATGCCGCCGCTATCTGGCCTGCCTTTTCGACCAATACTTCTGCCTGACGGATCGAAGCATAGTCGATCAATCGTCCATCCAGCGACACAGCACCTTTCCCGGATGCCTCGGCCTCGGACATGGCGATAAGGATACGCTGTGCCTTGTTCACCTCAGCGTCAGATGGGGACATGACCTCGTTGGCCAATGCAATCTGGCTGGGATGGATGGCCCATTTGCCTTCGCAGCCCAGAACGGCCGCACGTTTTGCCGCAGCCTTGTAGCCGTCAGGATCCTGAAAGTCTCCGAAAGGCCCGTCGATTGGGCGCAGACCGTTAGCACGGGCAGCAACGACCATGCGGGCTAGTGCATAGTGCCACATGTCGCCCCAATGAGTCAGACGGCCACCATCAGCATCCGCGTCTGTCAGAACCGAATAATCCGGGTTCACCCCACCGATGATCGTCGTCCGCGCGCGGGTAGAAGCGGCATAATCGGCAACCCCAAAATGCAGGCTTTCATTGCGTTTTGAGGCGGCCGCGATCTCGCTGACGTTCTGCATGCCCAATGCAGTTTCGATAATGTGTTCAAAACCGATCCGCTTCTTATATCCTTTGGCATCCTCGATCTGAGTGACAAGCATATCAACAGCATAGACGTCTGCGGCGGTGCCTACCTTTGGGACCATGATAAGGTCCAGCCGCTCACCAGCCTGTTCGACCACATCGACCACGTCGCGATACATGTAATGGGTATCCAGCCCGTTGATCCGAACCGACATGGTTTTGGAACCCCAATCGATATCATTCAGTGCCTCGATGATATTCTTACGCGCCTGTTCCTTTTCGTCCGGGGCAACAGCGTCTTCGAGGTCAAGAAAAATGACGTCCACATCTGATTTCGCGGCCTTTTCGAACATACCAGGCTGGCTGCCCGGAACGGCAAGTTCGCTGCGGTTCAGGCGGGCGGGTGCCTGGTCGATGGAATGAAAGCTCATGGTTTGGGTCCTTCGTCTTTTGGTTCAGAGTGATCGGGGTTGGCCTCAGATCACGCGATCTCGGGGCGCGCGTCCGGCGAAAAAGTCGTTGAGGTTATCCAGAACGCGAAACCCCATCGCTTCGCGCGCCTCGCGCGTGGCGCTGCCCAGATGCGGCAGCATCACGAGGTTGTCGCATTGCAACAGGTCCGGGCTGATGCGGGGTTCGCCATCGAAAACATCCAGCGCCGCTCCGCCGATCATGTCAAACATCAGCGCCTGGATCAGTGCCCATTCGTCGATCACCTCACCGCGCGCGGTGTTGATCAGAAAGGCGTCGGGTTTCATCAGGCTTAACCGGCGCGAGTTGATCAGGTGCCGGTTCGCAACACCACCTGGGCAATGCAACGAAACGAAGTCACACTGCGGCAACAGATCGTCAATCGTATCTACCTGAGTTGCGTTGCATCGGGCCAGTACATCCGGCGCCACCTTGCTGCGGTTGTAGACAATGATATCCATCCCGAACCCGTGGTGCGCCCGGCGGGCCATCTCTTGTCCGATGCGGCCGTAGCCGATGATGCCCAGAGTTTTGCCACTGACCTTGGTGCCCACCAGATGTGTAGGCCGCCATCCGGTCCAGTTGCCCGAGCGCAACTCACGCTCTCCCTCACCTGCACGGCGCGCCACCATCAGCAGCAACGTCATCGCAATATCAGCAGTGCATTCGGACAGAACGTCAGGCGTGTTTGTAACCGTCATGCCCAATTCGCGGGCCGCGGGTTCGCAGATGTGGCTGTAGCCGACCCCGTAATTGGCAAGGATCCTGGTTTGCGCCGCTGAAACGTCCAGTGCCTCGGCGTTCAACGTATCTGTGACGGTGGGCAACACCGCATCATAGTGTTTCAAGCAATCCCGTATTTCAGCCGGGGACATGGGCTTGTCCCCGGTATTCAGAACGACGTTGTAATTCTCGGCCAACTGCGCCTCGACGGCAGCAGGCCAGCGACGGGTAACAAGAACCGAAGGTTTAACCATTACGCAGCCTTTCCCATGACGCGGGCGATGGTATCGCCGATGACCGCGGGATTTTCAGCGACCGTGACGCCGGCTGCCGAAAGGATTTCGACTTTCTCGGACGCGCTTTCGCCAAAGGCCGAGATGATCGCGCCCGCGTGGCCCATCGTCCGGCCTTTGGGTGCGGTCAAGCCTGCGACATAGGCGACGACGGGTTTGGTCACATGATCGCGGATGTATTCCGCGGCTTCGGCCTCCTGCGGGCCACCGATCTCGCCGATCATGGCGATGACTTCGGTACTTTCGTCCTGTTCGAACCGCTCAAGGATATCGCGGAACGAGGACCCGTTGATCGGATCACCACCGATACCCACGCTGGTCGAAACGCCAATACCACGTTCCTTGAGTTGGGCCGCAGCCTCGTATCCAAGCGTCCCCGAGCGGCCAATGATTCCGACATTGCCCGGCAGATAGATGTGTCCGGGCATGATCCCCAATAGCGCTTTACCTGGGCTGATTGTACCCGCGCAGTTTGGTCCGGTCAGCACCATGCGTTTGTCTTTGGGATAGCGATACATGTAGCGCTTGACCCGGATCATATCCTGCGCCGGGATGCCATCGGTGATGCACACGCAATAGCGAATACCTGCGTCGGCGGCCTCCATGATGGAATCCGCGGCGAACGGTGGGGGTACGAAAACAAGGCTGGCATCCGCTCCGGTGGCTTCGACGGCCTGTTTGACGGTGTCAAAAACCGGCACACCCTCGACGGTTTCGCCGCCTTTGCCGGGGACAACACCGCCAACGACGTTTGTGCCATAGGCCAGCATGTCCTTCGTATGAAAGCGCGCCATGCGTCCGGTGATGCCCTGAACGATAACCCGTGTGTCGCGATCGAGAAGAATGCTCATTACACAGCCCTCATCTTGGTGTTTTGGGACAGATCGTTGCGCCACGCGCCGACAGCGCGTTCTGCGGCCTCCATCAGAGTAGTGGCGCGGATGATCGGAAGACCGGATTTGGCCAGAATTTTCTGGCCCTCTTCGACATTCGTTCCAGCAAGGCGCACAACGACCGGAATGTCGATCTCGATCTCGCGCAGTGCCTGCACGACGCCTTCGGCAACCCAGTCACAACGGTTGATCCCGGCGAAGATGTTGACCAGAACCGCCTGAACATTGTTGTCCGACAGAACCAGCCTGAACGCCTTGGCCACTCGTTCTGGAGACGCGCCACCGCCAATATCGAGGAAGTTTGCGGGCTCTCCTCCGGCCAGTTTGATCGTATCCATCGTGGCCATGGCCAAACCGGCGCCGTTCACGATGCAACCGATATTGCCCTCTAGCCCAACATAGGAAAGACCGCGATCCGCCGCGCGGCTTTCGCGCGGGTCTTCCTGGCTTTTGTCGCGCAGTTCAGAAATCTGGGGATGCCGGAACAGGGCGTTGTCGTCAAAGCTCATCTTGGCATCCAGTGCCAACACGCGGTCGTCACCTGTGACGACCAGCGGGTTGATTTCAACCATCGTGGCGTCCAGTTCGCTGAACGCGGCATAGCAGCCCTGCAATGTCCGTACCATTTGCTGAACCAGACGCGGTTCCAGCCCAAGGTTGAACGCGATCTCGCGCGCCTGAAACTCTTGCAGGCCCACAGCGGGTTCCACAATAGACCGCACGATGCTGTCGGGGCGCTCGGCCGAAATGTCTTCGATCTCCATCCCACCTTCAGACGACGCAACGATCATCACCCGCTGGCTGGAGCGATCCAGAACGAAGCCCAGATAAATCTCGCGGTCGATAGGCACAGCGGATTCGACATAAACACGGTAGATACCCTTGCCTTCGGGTCCTGTCTGATGTGTCACAAGCTTGCGGCCAAACAGATCGTCGCAGGCTTGATAGATCTCGTTTTCAGTGTTGCACAGCTTGACGCCGCCCGCTTTGCCGCGGCCGCCGGCATGAACCTGCGCTTTGACAATCCACTTGTCTCCGCCCAGTTCACGCGCGCGGTAGGCCGCCTGTTCAGGGCTGTAAGCCAAAGCGCCCGACGGCACGGCAACACCGAAATTCGAAAGAACCTCTTTCGCCTGATATTCATGAATATCCATCTGCAATCCTCCCGTTCATGCAGTGTGATTAAGCCGCGATCGACGTGCCGTACCGGCTTTCGAGCAGTGCCTCGATCTCTTCGAATTCGATCTGACCGCCCAGTTCCCGGATGGCCTCGGCAAACAGACGCACGATGCGGCTGACGGCCTGTCGGTTGAGCTGATTGAGAATGCCAATACGAACCTGAACCGGCGCGCTCAGCGTCGGCCAGATGCCAAAGCCCTGTGCCCGGCAATTCTGCACCAATTCCATTTCTCGACCGGCCAGTTCCGGCGGCAGGTTGAGCACAACAAGGCTGGGCATATCCGAGGTCACCTCGCACCCCATGGCTGTCACGGCGTCGCGCAGCACGCGCTCGTGGGTCTTGTAGGATGCCGACCGTCTGGCCAGACCTTCCTGCAATGTCAGACGCAGGGACTCATGGAATGCGGCGACGGCGTATCCGGAATGCGTTCTGTGATAGGTCCCTTTTTCAACATCCTGACCGTCGACAATGCCCCAATGGCGCGCTTCGAAAATCGGATTGTGCACGTAAGTGTAGGCACCTGTGGTCTTGAGAGATCGGATAAAGGTATCCGTAAAACTGACCGGCGCGTAAGTCAGAGGCAGACAACAAAGCCCCTTTTGCGGACATGACGCCCAACCGGCGATCCCCGGATAGTCATCGATCGAAAAGTCATCCACACCCAGCGATGAAACTGCATCAATCAGACCCATTACACTGTGACGCTCGCACGCATCCGAGAACCCGCGCAGGTCGTTGACGCGACCAGATCCGGTTTCCCAATGCGCCATGAAAGCCCATTTGGGCTTGTGTTCCGCCAACGCGTCCTCGGCCATTTCACCATTCACCGGCTGACCATGCGGAACATCAATCACTGTGACACTTGCTGCCTGAGGATCCAGCGGATTGGCGGAATGTTCCTCTGGTGTGGCCGCCTTGATCCGCAAAGTCAGCGCGTCGATCCCGGAGAAGGTTCCGTTGGCAAAGGCCACGACCTTGTCACCGGGCATGACGGCAGAGAACATGGTGTCCAGCGCGCTCCAACCTGTCCCGGCGACGGCGAAAGTATATGCGTTTTGGGTGCCCCAGACCTTGCGAAGCATGTGTTTGCATTCAACCATGCCCCTGAGAACATCGCCCTGCATGTGATCGGCCACGCCCGCGTTGGTGAAAGCTTGCAGAACACGTGCATCCGTATTGCCCGGCCCGGGACCGGCGGCCAAGGTCTCGGGGATCTCAAGCGGAGGGAAAATCTGAAATGTCATCGGTTGACGTCCTCGGCATTTGAAGGGGCATCTGGGCCCATTGGGTTGCATTGCCAATTAGGAAACGCGGACTTGCCTCGTGACACAACGTAACTTACTACTGCTTTAGGATGGCTATTTGGGTGGGAAATTTCCCACCTTTATAGGTAAAAATACAAAGGTATACTGAAATTCCACCTACCTATACGGGTAGTTTTTGCGGAAATTGGACAGAAATCAGATGGTTGAAACCGTACAGAAACCGATTGACGTCATGCTGGCCGACAGCAATCCTCTGGTCCTGTCGGCCATGTCGGAGATCTTTGAACGCGACTCACGATTCTCGCTTGTTGCGACCTCGGCGACGGCCGAAGGCTTTTTGGGGACGGTGATGCGGGTTCCCGTGAAAGTCGGAGTTATCGACTGGAATCTTCCCGTTTTGGGTGCAGCCAAACTGATTGAGGTGCTGCGCGAACAGGCCAATGCACCACGGTTTGTCGTTTACGGCGATACGTCCGGTGACGTTCCAAGACTGGCAATGCAAGCGGGGGCCGCCGGGTTTGCTGCGCGATCTGGCGAGGTCGAAGGCTTGCTGAAAACCTGTGCAGACGTCGCCGATGGCAAGATGGTGTTTCCCTTCGTTGACGTTCGCAAAATGCAGCAGGACCCCATCCAAAGCCTGTCCCGCAAAGAGCGCGCGATTCTCGAGGCTCTGGCACAGGGTATGTCCAACCGGGATTTATCGAAGGAGCTTCAGATTTCCACCAACACGGTCAAATTTCACTTGTCCAACATTTATGAGAAACTGGCCGTAAAGAACCGAACCCAAGCGATTGCATACTACTATTCATCTCGGTTGTCGCGCGAGTAAGCCAAGCGTTTCCCGGCTTAGCCGGCCATGAAAGTGCTGTTCAGATCACCGCCGAGGCAAACGATCGGGTTCGTCGCCAGTCTCTTTCACCTGATCGGGTTGAAAAGATATATTCCGGATTTCAGCACACAGTGTCGACGTCTAAAGACGCTGAACGTGAGAATACTGTGTCATTGTTCCAAAGGTCCATTGAAACCCGCGGTCGATCGAGCTGCAGCAACGTCAAAGATGCTCGCACGTTGCCGAAGTTTCTGGATCAAATTCCACCAGAATAGCCAATCGGCTCTGTCACGACCGAACTGTGCGCGGGTAATCTGGACTGAGACACAGCCTCAATGGTTGTCACTGTACATGAGGCACTTTGCGAGAAACGCCAATAGATCGGATTGGTGATGTCCGGCAAAAACCGAAAGGTGGTCGCTGAAACTTTGAAATTGCAATCCTGTCAAGCCGGGCCTTTGCAATGGCCCTGCGCCGCAGGCATAGTCCTGACAAAGCCAGTCGCCAAAGGCCGAAAAAAATGGACAGGATCAAAGTAAATCTGATCGGAGCGGGCCGGGTCGGTCAGACATTTCTGAGCCTTCTCAGCTCTTTGGCGGATTGCGAAATACAGGATGTTCTTAGTGCAAGTCGGAACTCGGCAGAAAACGCTGTTCAACGCGTCGGCGCAGGTCGGGCCGAAACTGACCTATCAGATATGCGGCCAGCCGATCTCTGGGTTGTCGCAGTACCGGACACGCAAATCTCTTGCGTCGCCTCGGACCTTGCCGCGACGCAAACAGCGACAGAACAACGCCCCACAGTATTTCACTGCAGCGGATTCTTCCCGGCTGATGAGCTGGCCGCGTTGCGTAGGCTGGGCTGGCGTTTGGCCAGTGTGCATCCGGTCCTGTCCTTCGCTGACCCCGATAAAGCGATAAAACAGTTCACGGGCACCCTGTGCGGCCTTGAAGGTGACGCCGATGCATTAGCCATCCTCAAACCCATTTTGGAAAGAATGGGGGCCGAATGCTTTTCGATCCGCTCTGATGGCAAGAGCCTTTATCACGCGGCGGCCGTGATCTCGAACAACTTTGCAGTAGTGCTGCAAGCCATCGCGCGCGAAGCCTGGGCTGAAGCCGGGGTCAGGGCCGATGTGGTCCCACTGCTGAACGCAAGGCTTCTTGAAAGCACTGCGAAAAATGTCGTTGCTTTGGGACCGCAACAGGCATTGACGGGCCCGGCCGCGCGCGGAGATGAACGAGTCGTGACCACTCAGGGACGCGACGTGGCAAACTGGCACCCCCAAGCCGGAGAGGTTTATCGCGCCTTAAGTGACATGGCCGGGTCTTTAAAAAAGACCGGTTCGACCGATGCCACCCTTAAGTTGTCAAAAGAATAAGCCGCATCGCTCGCGTACTGTGGCCCGCGCAATTCAGTTGGCACCTTTTCGGGGTGTCTTCAACACAAAGATCCCCCTCTCCTTGGGTTGCCAGCTTGGCACGAGCACGTTGACACCCGACATCTAAATCGGCCGTCACCTGTCGCAAAGGTGTGTAGGTTGCAGTCAACTGGCTGCGAGGCTGATCAAAACAAACAGGCACAACTGAAGGAGCACATTTCCCCCGTCTTCAGTGCTCGACAAACCCCGCTAAATCACTTTGAACAGCAGCGTTTTCCCAGTTTCGTCGTCTCTTATTTGGCCCGAGGCGATTTGGTGGCAATGCCGACGGAGTGGCATTCTAGGGGGCACTAAGATCTGCGCATAACCTGACCGATACATTCGATGCCGCTTCGGAATTCCTGTGATAGCCTCACAGCGCTCAGGGTCTTGAAACGGCACCGTACTCCATTTCATGAAGCCGTTCCAGGAAGGATGCATTCAGAATAATGATTGCGCGATCCTGGATTCGAATTGCGTCGGCGCGCTCCCACTCTTTCAGGCCTCGATTCACGTTGCTGCGGGTACTGCGGACCATACTCCCGATATCGGATTGCGTAGCAAACGCCCCGATCCTGATCGCCTGCCGTCCGTCGACCGAGATCGGCTCGCCGATCTGACTGGCAACGCGCAACAAAGCTTCCGCAAGGCGCGCCGACAGGCTGTTCATTGTCAGACAACGCGTGGCGTCAACGAATGTTCGGAACCTTTCCGCGACCAGATCGCTCAGGGCCAGACAGGTCGACATATTGGAGCGGCTGAGCATGTTCAGAAAATCTCTGCGAATGCGGTAGACAGTGACAGAATTCAGCGCGGTTGCGGTGCCTGCATATTGGCTTTTTTGGAATACACCCAACTCACCAAACGTGTCACCGGGGCGCAGAATAGCATAGGTAAACTCGGAACCGTTCCGTGTCAGGCTGCTCAGGCGGACATAACCATCGGCCAGAAAGTAAAGGTAGTTCGCGTCGTCTTATCGCTTTCAACGATCAAAAAACGACTTGCGTTGGTCTGTAATCAACTTAAACAGAAAAAATGAAATGCCACCAAAACCCCACCTTGCTTGAACTAGGAAACAGCCCTGTTATCGCGAAGGGAAACAGGCAATTCGTGTATGAACACCCATTTGATAAGGGGTTGCTGTTAAAGGTTCCACAACCTCATACGATGGATGCAGGTTCGAGGCTTGTAACCGACAAATGGTATGACCGGCTGTTCCGCAGAGCTACCGCTTTTAAGGGTTTCATGCGTGAGTTTGATGAAGCCTTTTTTCTGATGGTCCGCCATCAGGAAAGCCCGGACGTTATGCCCGTTTGCAGGGTGTTTGGCACTGCACCGACAGACAAGGGTCTGGCGCTGGTCTATGAACGCATTTCTGATCCGGATGGCCAGCTTTCCCCAAGTCTGTCTCAGTTAATAGCCGAAGATCGTCTCACCCCTCAGCATTTGAGCGATCTCAATAGACATTTTGAGCAACTGTCAGATGAACGTGTCATCATAAGCAACAAAAACACTGGCAATCTTGTCTATCAAACATGGCCCGACGGATCCGGGCGATGGGTTTGGATTGACAGCTTTGGGTCTAAACAAGTCATTCCTCTGCGAAGATGGGTTCGCAGTTACAATGACCGCAAGCTCGGCCAAGTTCGAAAAAAGTTCTTTGATTTGATTGGCGCCGCAAAAGGCTAATCGTCTGGCTAACCCAGTTGATCGGAGTCAACAGGTCCTTGTTTGGTTCGGGCGGGAAGGCGCCTATTCGGTTGGTGGCTTATGAAGCGAAGCCAAATCGACGCCAGTAGTTGGTCGCAGAGCGGGTGTTACTAGCTCAGACCAAATGCCTGGCCCATGCGCGTCCGACGACGCTCGATGGACTTGCGGAATGCTAAATCAGAAACCAGCGTCAGCGGAAACAGCACTCGTTCGCCCAAACCATCGATAACGACCAGTTTCCCATCGCGTTCTTGCGCCCGCACAATGTTTTCAAAACTCAGGTCGCCCACGATAATCCGGCCACGTTCAAGGTCGTCCATGAGTTCCATAAACTCACCGTGCAGCTGTTTGCGCTCTGACAAATCATCGCCCAATGCGGCCCGTTCAGACTCCAGCGTTGGTGCCAAATCACCATCTGGGCCGGTCATCTTTTCGACCACCAGTGCTGGTCCTTGAGATGTCGCAGCATACCCCATAAAATCCGCAAGGCGTTCAATCTCGGGGCAGCCTCGAGTCAGCGCGGCTAAGTATTCGTTTGCTTCCCGGTTCCACTGACGGAGGTTGCCATAGCGTCTCTCGGCATAACGAGGAATCACGTGGTTGCGCACCGGTTCATCCACCCTGACTTTCAACAGCGCGCGCTCAACAAACGGATGCTGATAAATCTCGTAGTTGCGGCTTCTTCGCATTGGCCGAATTTTACTTAAGTCTATCATGTTGTTTTGCCGATCCTAATAAAGAAGATCACTGATTACAGTGATCCTCTCAAACCAAAACCTCCAATTAGTCCTTTTCATTATTGAGGACAACCAGATGTCGAAACCAATTGTTTAGTACTGGCATCTGGTGGACCGAATCGAGAAGGAATCGAGACGATTCTTAAGTCCAGATTTTGCAGATTTTTCGTATGGAGCGAGGCGACTTGGTGTTTTCAATCGGTGACGCAAGTGTAGGCATCATGGATTTCAGTCAAGTTCGAGCGAAGCTGGTTGTTGCAACTGGCTGCCATTGACGGTCAAGGTGGTGTTGATATGGCAGGGAACCGTTTCGAGCAGGTGCTCCAGAAAAGCTCAAGCTTCCTTTGTGTTTACGATTTCCACCAGTTGACCCGCAGCAAAGACGCAGGTCCGGTCAATGGCCAAATGTTTGTAACAGATCTCTTAACGATACCGTTCGACCGGTTCCTGAGAAGATGTGCGATTGGCCGCTAAATTCATTGTACCGTCTCTCATTCCAATGAAAATTCCCCGCCATCACACCGTGGGATCAAACACCTAGACAAATCCCCCTGCGCATAAGAACCTGTGACCAAACAAAAACAGGGAGAAGATTGATGAAACTGATTGCTGGCCCAGCTCTGGCCTTACTTTTCTCAACAACCTCGGTGCTTGCTGCGGACGATGGGACCTGCGCCAAAGGCAAGACCCTAACAGAGGGCACCCTGACAATCGCAACAGGTAATCCGGCCTACTATCCTTGGGTAATGAATGACGCGCCCGATAGCGGCGAAGGATTTGAAGCTGCCGTTGCTTATGCCATCGCCGAAAAAATGGGCTTTGGCCAGGAAAATGTCACCTGGGTTCGCACAAGTTTTGACGAGGCGATTCAGCCCGGCGCAAAGAACTTTGATTTCAACATGCAGCAGTACTCGATCACGCCCGAGCGCGAAGAAATGGTTGATTTCAGCCTGCCATATTACACCTCGGCCATGGCGGTTTTGACAACCCAGAACGTTGTCGATTCCGGTGCAGAAGCGACGTTGGACGGCCTTAAGGATTTGAAGTGGGGCGCTGTGGCCACGACAACCGCGATCCCGATGCTGAACGACGTGATCCAGCCGTCTAGTGAACCGCTGCTTTACAACGACAATGCTGATGTGAATGCGGCCATCATGGCTGGCCAGATCGATGCCGCAATTTATGACCTGCCTACGGCACTCTATCTGTCGGCTGTCGTGGTCGAAAACGGTGCATTGCTTGGCCAGTTCCCTCCGGGGCAATCCGAAAGTCCTGATCAGTTCGGCCTTTTGATGGAAGAGGGCAACGCCTTGAAGGAATGCGTCAACGCGGCCATCACAGAATTGACCGAAAGCGGCGAGCTTGCCGCGATTGAAACCCAATGGCTGTCCGAGGCTACAGGTGTGCCGGTCATCGAGTAAATGGAAGAAACATCATTGCAAAAAGACTCGGTTGAGCACTCTGCCGCGACGCCAACGCGTCGCGAGGTTTATGAAGCTGAGGTACGGCGTCGCTCAAATCGCATCGCGCTGATTTCGGTGGTCAGCGTGGCTCTTGCCATCGTCGTCCTCGTCCCGCTCGCCCCAGGTTGGGAGGCCGTACAACGCTCGTTTTTCAACGGCCGGGTCTTCGCCGAGACGTTTCCCGGATTGCTCGAAGCCTTTCTGATGAACGTGATGATTTTTGCCTGGTCTGCACCGCTGATCGCGATCACGGGACTGGTTATCGCGCTGTGTCGGGACACGCGCGCACCTGCGCTTTTTCCCCTGCGGCTGTTCGGCATTGCATATACGGACATCTTCCGTGGCCTGCCAGTGGTTCTTGTAATCTACATTATTGGCTTTGGCGTGCCCGGGTTGGGCCTGCCGAGACCCTGGAACAGCCCCTACATTTGGGGCACGCTGGCGCTGGTTTTGGTCTATTCAGCCTATGTGGCCGAGGTGATCCGCTCGGGCATTGACTCGATCCATCAGTCGCAGCGATCCGCCGCGGCCTCGTTGGGGCTAAGTGATCAGGACACCATGCGCTATGTGGTCCTGCCGCAGGCCATACGAAACGTCGTTCCTGCCAATATGAACCTGTTCATCGCTTTGCAGAAGGACGTGGCGCTATTGTCCTTTATCGGCCCGGTTGAGATTTTCCGACAGGCTGGTGTTTACAAATCGCTCTATGCCAATTTTACGCCTTATGTGGGCGCAGCGCTTATCTTTCTTGCGCTGACCATACCAGCCACGCGGTATGCGGACTACCTTATGAATAAACAGAACAGGGCCCGTACATGACAGCAAAGTTATCCTTGCGAGGGGTGCGGAAACGGTTCGATGATCACGAGGTATGCAAGGGCATTGACCTGGACGTAGCTGAGGGCGAGATGGTGTGCCTGATTGGCGCCTCAGGCTCTGGCAAATCCACACTCTTGCGCTGCATGAACCTGCTCGAACCCATCGATGACGGCGAGATCTGGCTGGATGGAAAGGACATCTCTGAACCGGGGCTGGACCCACAGCCGGTGCGCCAACAGATCGGCATAGTCTTCCAAAGCTATAACCTCTTTCCCCACATGACAGCGGCAGAGAACGTAATGCTCGCGCCACGCCGTGTACGCGGGCTGAGCAGAGAAGACCTGCGCCCGCGGGTGACCCAGCTTTTCACACGCTTTGGGCTGGGTGAAAGGATGGAGCACTATCCAGACCAACTATCGGGCGGTCAGCAGCAGCGGGTGGCAATCATCCGTGCGCTGGCGATGGAGCCCCAGATCATGCTGTTTGACGAGATTACAAGCGCGCTGGATCCCGAGCTGGTAGGCGAGGTTCTGGACGTGCTGAGGGACCTGCGAAAGCAGGGTATGACCATGGTGCTTGCCACCCACGAAATGGGCTTTGCACGCGAGCTGGCGGACAAAGTGTGTTTCCTGGACGCCGGACGCATCCTGGAGCAAGGCCCGCCCGAGGTGCTCTTTTCCCAACCAAGCGAACCGCGCACCAAGGCATTCCTGTCGCGCGTGTTGTGATACCGCGGACATCGTGCAGCGTCACGCCTGGGGCCTATGTTAAACAATGTACCGGTATTCCAAACCGATGCTCATCTGCGTTTCCCACCCACGTCCAATTCGTAGGTTCTGCCAAGGCAGGCGGCTTAAATTACATGAATGAAAAGCCTATTTTGCGTGACACAATATCGACACGCTATCGATCAGCGTCAGCGGATTGTTAGCCAGTGCTTGCACTAGGATTTCACGTTCACCAGACAAGGCATAGTTTCGAGGCAGAGGCATGCACAGTGGAAACCGACCGACGCACGCCAGTCCTTCATTCTTGATTGTGGAACCAAATTCTCAGATTGGCAGCGTCTAAGTGACGGGATCGGCGCGGATGACTGGTTTTGCGACCCACAAGCGGCTTATCAAAATGCACCGTCGAAACCACTCACAATAGGCTACGAAAATAGCTTCGAAGGTCAAATGACCCGTCGGCGCTGAAAAATCGATACCTTGTCATCCCATCATTTCTAAGCCGTGCAAATGTTTCGGTTACGGAACATCTGCAGAAGTCTTCGAAAGCAACCCGATGGGAACACTGAACTGGATGACCCGACAAGATACGTCCGAGATCGCGCTTCAACGTGGGTTCACGTGAATTTATCTGAATGAATTGGGGTTTTCACCCTGCCGACCGGGCAATTCGCAGTTTGTTCAGCGGCTACAGTGCAGCTGTCCAGACCCGGTAACGCCCCTGCCCCGTTACCTCTCGGATCAAACCCCGGTTCATAAAACGGTCGATATTGCGTTGCACCGCAGCGCGCGAAGCCTGTGTCAGGTCCTCGGCCAGCGGTGCCGACACCATGGGCCATGCGGTCAGCGCGTCGATCAGGCGCGGTGGCGTGCGGCCGCTCAGGTCACTTGTCGCATCGCGGGCGCGCTGATCCCAGGCGCTGACCCGATCCAGGTGCAACAAAGCCGCTAATATCGACTGCCCTGCCCCCCTGATCCAGGCCGCGAGTTTTTCCTGCGGCTCACCAACCCCACGCAACGCCCCCGGACCCGACAACGCCAACGGCATGAAGATCGCCCCACCCCGCCCCATCGACGCAGCATGTCGGGCTGCAATGATCGCTGCCTCAGTGTCCTGACCAGGGCTTTCCGAAAGGGCGCGCCAAGCATGAAACCCGATGGCTGCCTGCGTGACGGGATGCAAGCCTTCCACATTCTGCATAATCTCAGCCAAATCGGCGACGGCCTCTGGCATGTCTTCGATGCCCTGTGCCATGCGATCAAGAAACGCGGTCAGGCCAGTCGCCCAGCCGCCCTCTGATGGCCCAGCCCCTGCAGTTAGTCGGCGCACAGCCCAGCCTGCCCGGAACATCGCCTGGACATCATCGCCGGTTGCGCCAATCCGTAATCCCACCCACAACGCAAGCCGGTCGACACCGATCCTATCCCCTGTCCACCAACCCAGATCAGACACATCCATCAGCGCCAGCCGGTGTCCCCACCCGGTCGGGCCTGCGCGCAAACGTTCGTCCAACGCCCCGAACGTGGCTGCCAGTTCGGCCAGTTCATAAGACAGCTCGGCCTGGGCCGCACGCCAGTCCCTTGGATCAAACAGCAGGCGGCGATCGACCACCGGACCGGGCGGCAGAAAAACATCCTGCGCCAGGTCCTCATCCGGGGGGAGGAACCAAAGATCATCATCCTCAGGCGGATCTGTGTCATAGATGCTGGGAGGACCAACCACATCGTCGTCTTCCGGGTCCGGCATCACAGGTTTCGTCGTCATGCCCGCTATATTTCGGACATTTCGTGCGGTTCACAAGACGTATTTCGCCCTGCCCCCGGTTAGCCGGCGAATGTTGTCGTCAGAATGTCCAGTTGCTGGTCAAGATCGGTCTGCTCGCTGCTGCCGATCAGCATATATCCATATCCATCCTGCGCCCATGTCGCAGTGGCAACACCACTTATCGCCGCAAGTTTGACATCCTTTGCTGGCGCGCCCTCACCCTGGCGGATCACACAAAACGCCAACGGCTGACCCTGATCATCCGCAAAGACAACCTGAATCAGAGGTTTCCCCTTAAAAGACAGAACCTGAGCGCGTTTCAATTCCAATCCAGGCAGCGTTTCAAGCGCATCCCGGTTAAGCGACCGGCCCAGCTGTGCCTCAGCCCGCGCAAACTGCGCATCAAGCGCAACCGGAGAATTGTCCAATGATGCAATCGTGTCCGGTGAATAAAGTGACTGGTAGATTGCCGCCTGTTCGGCCCACCCCATCGGCTCGGGGCGTGTGGCCCAGAACGTTGCGGACACGGCCACGACCGCCACTGACGCCGCAACTGCCATCAAGCGCCAGGGGCCGCCCGAGGTGCGGGCCGTACTGACCGGCATTGGTTGCGGCAATTCAATCTGTGGCGCGTCTGCAGGAATGTTTTCGAACACTGATTGAACCACAGGTGCCAGCAGGTCCAGTGTCATCAGGCGTTGTTCCAGCGCAAGATCGGTCTCGATCGCCGCTTCGATTGCGGCGGCCTCGGCTGCATCCGCATTGCCTTCCAGATACGCCTTCAGCGTCTCGTCGGAAAACTTCATTTGCCACTCCGTCGAACGGTGTCTGCCGCATCATGCTGCATCACGTTTTTCAGTTTCTGCCGGGCGTTAGACAACCGGCTCATAATAGTCCCTATCGGAACCTCCAGCAACGCGGCGGCCTCGCGGTAGCTATATCCCTCAACAAACACAAGCATGACTGTCTCCCGCTGCGCTTCTGGCAACTGCATCACTTGTGTAAACACCTCAGCGGCGAAAATATTCGTTTCTGAATCCGGTCCGACCGAAATTAATTCGGCTTCGGGCGTCACGGACAGCGCTTGGGCCTTGCGCACCGAGCGTGCGCGCACCTCGTTCAGCCAGATCGAGCGGCAGATCGTCATCAGCCAACTGTCCAACCGATCATGCGATGTGACCTGATGATGACGCTCCAACGCGCGCAAACACGTCGATTGCAAAAGATCATCTGCAACGTCCGACGCCCCCGATAGTGCAAGACCAAACCGCCAGACCCGCTTGGAATGCGTCTGGATTGCGCCGCGCACGGCCTGTTCGGAGTTAATTTCGGGACTCATCGAATAAATCGCGACCTGTGTGTGTTTGTCATTCACGGACCGGGCCCGCGAGGTCAGGACTGACATAACCCGAGGAGGAAAGAAATGAAACTTCTGTTGAAGGCAGTCACAATCGCGTCGGCAATTGTTGCAACCCCGGTTCTTGCGCAAACTTGGACGCTGGACCCTGAAGGCTCGCATCTGGCCTATGGTTCGATCAAAAAAGACACCGTGGGTGAGGTAAACTCTTTCACAGGTCTCTCCGGTCAGGTTGGACCCGACGGAAAAGCCGATATTGAAATTGACCTGTCATCGGTGGAAACCAATATCGACATTCGCAATGAACGTATGGTCGAATACGTGTTCCAAAAAGCGGGTACAGCATCACTGACGGCGCAGTTCGACATGGCAGATGTAACGGCCCTGAGCGTTGGCCAAACCACGATTGTCGATGTCGATGCGATGCTTTCGCTGGCAGGCACAGATGTAGCGTTTGATGCCGAGATGTTTGTGGCGCGCCTGTCTGAAACATCAGTCATGGTTTCAACAAATGACATGGTGTTCATCAGTACAGAAGATGCAGGCGTCGATGCGGGTGTGGATAAGTTGATGGAATTGGCCGACCTGCCCGGCATCACACGGACCGTACCCATTACAGCGCGTCTGATATTCAACCTGGACGAAAAGAAAGCCCAAGCCGAACCTGCCGCCACAGCCGTAACTGCTGCGGTTGCTATCGAAGGTGACGTCAAAGCAGGTAAGAAGGTGTTCCGCAAATGCAGCGCTTGCCACAAGTTGGACGAAAACCGCCATACGGTGGGCCCATCGCTTCACCGCATTATCGGCGCTACGGCGGGTCAGGCTGACGGATTTAAGTTCTCGGAACCTCTAAAGGGGTCGGGTATCGTATGGACAACCGACACCCTGACCGCCTTTCTAGCGGATCCCAAAGGCACAGTTCCGGGCAACAAGATGCAGTTTCGCGGCCTGAAAAAGGAATCCGATATCGTGAATGTGATCGCCTATTTGCAAGCCGAAGCACAGGGTTAAACCTGAACCAATCTAATAAAGCGGGTTCCCTTTACACGCATCGCCACGCTATCCCTTGTCTGACCTCAGACAAGGGAGACGCGCGGCATGAGCGACACGGTCAAACTGACACTGGACGAGATCCGGGACCTCAGCCTGTCCATCCTGGCCAAGTCGGGGTTTGGCCAGGGACATGCGGCGGCCATTGCCGATGTATTGACGACCTGCCAAACCGACGATTGCCAATCTCATGGGTTGTTCCGCCTGTTCATGTGCAATGACACCATGAAGACAGGCAAGATTGACGGGCATGTCGCCCCGGTTGTTGCGCCTTCGGATAATGCCATTGTTCGTGTTGATGCGCGCGGCGGCATGTCTTTGCTGGCTTTCCGTGAAGCGTTGCCTGTGCTTATCGAAAAGACCCGCACCCACGGCATTGCTGCAATGGCAATCAACCGCTGTTTTCACTTCTCGGCCCTTTGGCCCGAAGTGGAAAGT
Organism: Ruegeria sp. YTSC004; assembly: GCF_059609805.1. Taxonomy (NCBI): domain Bacteria; kingdom Pseudomonadati; phylum Pseudomonadota; class Alphaproteobacteria; order Rhodobacterales; family Roseobacteraceae; genus Ruegeria; species Ruegeria sp. YTSC004. The sequence goes on along the minus strand of NZ_JBXWMJ010000006.1, from coordinate 42,415 downwards.
CTGTCTTCAGAAGGTCTGGCCGCGATGGCGATGGTGCCCAGCCACAGCTGGGTCGCACCTGCTGGGGGAACTCGGGGCAGTCTGGGTACGAACCCATTGGCTTTCAGCTGGCCGCGCCAGGGCAAAGATCCGTTTACTTTTGATTTTGCGACCAGCGCCTTTGCCCGTGGTGAGATCGAGCTCTATCGCCGGGCAGGCAAGCCCCTGCCCGAAGGCGTGGCCATAGACAAGGACGGCAATCCGACCACCGATCCACAAACTGCGATGGAGGGCGCGATGCTGACCTTCGGCAGCTACAAAGGGTCTGCCCTGTCGATCATGATCGAACTGTTGGCTGGTCCGTTGATCGACGACCTGACCAGCCTGGAAAGCATGGAGTTTGCCGAGGGCCAAGGCGGGGCGCCCTATCACGGCGAGATTATTCTGGCCTTTGACCCCGCCCAGTTCAGCGGTGGTCGTGCCGCGTTAAATGACGATCGCGCCGAACGTTTATTTGCCGATATCATCGATCAGGGTGCGCGCTTGCCGTCGCAAAGACGTTTCGCGGCGCGCGCGCACAACACGTCCCGCGGTTACGTTGAGATCGCAAAAACCCTGCACGACGATTTGCTGGTTTTGGCCGAACAGGCTTAACGACTTCGATCGTCTCTTTCCCTTGGCGGTGCGGCTGGCCAAGAAGTGCCTCCCAAATGAATGCAGGGGGCATCCTTGGACCGCATCACCCGCACCATCGCCACCGAAATCAACGCCCGCCCTGAACAGGTCGATGCAGCGAATGACGGAAAATCGGGCTGCGCCCTCAGCATCACGGTTGGCCGCCGGATATCGGCTGCGGTCCCCCAATTCTTCACCAAGCATTACTCTTCTAAAAGTTCACGAATATTGGCATCTAACTGCGCCGTGAAACCTTTGTCATTGCCTGGGTTGGCAGCGCAATGGCCCCAAGGGGAATTGTAAGGGCGGAAGATGGCGCGAGGTATGTGGTGGGCCTCAATTTCATTGTCCTCTGGAGGGAAATAGAGATCCTGAGTACAGGGCATCAGAATGGCACGAGCCTTGATGGCACTCAGCGCCAGTTTGTAATCCCCATTGTAAAGCGGCCCGGCTGAGATGTCGCCTGCCTGCCATGTGGCAAGCTTGGCCAGCAGATTGTTTGCATCCCAGCCCTGCACATGGTCCTGTTCCCAATCCTGCATCAGCTCTTCAATCGATTGGAATCCCAGCTGCCGATATAGCCCCTCGCGATAGAAGGTCTGAGAGAAGGCCCAGCCTGCGTAAACCCGGCCAAAGGCTCTAAGCCCGGCCTCAGGTGGGCTGTCATAATTGCCGCCGTTCCAACTCTGATCCGCGCAAAGGGCGGCCTTGACCCCCTCGAGGAAGACGAAATTATGCGGTGAGGTTTTGGCCGAGGCGCAGAAAGGCAGGATCGCCAGCACCATGTCCGGGTATTGCGCCGCCCACTGGTAGGATTGGCAGCCTGCCATTGACCAGCCAGCGACTAGGGCGATTTTCTCAATCCCCAGGTGATCATGGATCAACCGATGCTGGGCAGCGATGTTGTCCCACATCTGCAACAGCGGAAATCGCGGGCCGTCCTGCGGCGCAGGCGTATTCGATGGCGACGATGAGCGACCATTACCGAACAGGTTCGGGCTGACGATGAAATGGCGGCTTGGATCAATCGCGCGACCCGGGCCAAAGAACCCCTCGTTACGGGAATTTGTGCCGGTATAAAAGGTGGGCAGAACGATGACGTTGTCACGGGCGGCCGACATTGTACCGTAGGTCTGATAGGCAAGCCGGGCATCCTTCAATACCTCGCCCGACAAAAGCGGAAAGTCGCCCAGTTCGTAAATCTCAAAATCCGGCACCACCTGTTCCTTTCCTGTCTTAGTAGAGCCGCAGATATTCCTGCACTTCCCAATCGGTGACCGATTGGTGATACCGCTCCCACTCATCGTTTTTGTATTCGAGATAGGAATTACGCATCACCGGGCCCATCACATGTTCCGCCATGGCATCGCCACGCAAGGCCTCGATCGCGTTAAACAGGGTCCGCGGCAATCGGCGGATTCCGAGCTCGGCAAGTTCAGCTTCGGTCTTTGAGTAGAGATCAAAATCCGTTGGTTCGCCCGGATCGGTCTTTTCTTTGATCCCCTTCACACTGCAGCTCAGATGCATTGCCATTGCCAGATAGACATTCATGGTCATGTCGCAGGCACGGTTTTCGATGCAGTGACGGCTTTGCGGCAGGCGGAACTGGGCCGAGCGGTTGTTGAAGCCATATGTGATATTGGTCGGAGCCCAGGTGACGGTGCCGCCTTCAAAACCGCCAACGCGCGGCACCAACCCGTTATAGGAATTCACGGTCGGACAGGTGATCGCCGTGATTGCTTCGGCATGCTGCATCAGCCCGCCTACGGCCCAGCGGCTTTCGTCGCTCCAGTTGCCATCGGGTGTCTCAAAAATATTTTCGCCGGGGCGACTTTCATGCTGCATCGACATGTTGATATGCGCCCCGGACCGCCAGTCCCCCACAGTTGGCTTGGGCATGAAGGTCACAAACAACCCATTCTGTTTGGCCACCTCTTTCAACGTGATGCGCAGAAAAGCCAACCGGTCGGACATTTCCAGCAGGTTGGTATAGTGGAAATCAAGCTCAAACTGGGAATATGCACCCTCGGCCACCACGTCATGCAGGTTCCAGCCTAATCCTTCGATGATGTCGATCAGGGTTTTAAGGAATGGCATCGAGTCGATGGAATACTCAACATCATAGCCAAATGCCTGACGACGCGGACGAAGCCCATCTGCAGGGTCATCGTCAAATGCCTTTACCGGCTGCCCGGCGTCGTCATATTTCATCACGATAAACTCGGGTTCTACCCCGGCGTAACCAGTGTACCCTTCCAGCGCCGCCTCGTGCATGGCGCGTTTCAGGGCCTGACGCGGGCAGACATTATAGGGTGCGTCTTCCCAGTAGAGATCCGAGAAGATGATCGCCATCGATGTGTCCCACGGACAGACGTAGACGGCATCGAGATCCGGAACCACCACCTGATCGCTGTCGGCGGGGCTTAGCTCGGGCACGTACGAAATCGAATGCACCGCGAATTGCGGGCCTTTTCCAAGGCATAGCGGTTCAAAATCACTCATTGGTACGGGTTTGGTTTTTGGAATACCGTGCAGGTCAATCCAGGCGGCCATCACGTATTTGACACCAGCCTCCTCCAGACGTTGCCGTACCTCTGCGATACGCGGGCGGTTACGCTCGACAGCGTCATGGAAAGTCTCGTAGTAGATGCGGGTGCTGGCATTATCCTTGGGCATTCGGCGTCCTCCCATCGAATGGCAATCAGAATTGGTTCACCGAGGGTGACCCCTCAGTGTTGGCGCTGGTTTCGGTTGTTCTGTCGCTCAGCGAAAAGGTGTTCAGCCGGGGACAAAATCGTCTGGGTCGATGCCCGGAACCTGCGTGATCCCGGCAAGCTGTTTCCAGTTGTGAGGGTAGGCGGCATAGAAGATCACGCATTTGCCGTCCGACTCGTAGGAGATGTGGTTGTCCTTCGGGACAAACAGCACATCACCACGGTTGCAAACATAGCTTTTGCCATCGCAAACCAGTCGGAACGTGCCCTCAAGGCAATAAATGATCTCGTCGCAGGTCAGATCCCACGGCACCTTGATGTTGTTCAGGACGTTGATACCGCCGCACATGGACTTGCTGAATTCGCTGGTCACCATCGGTTTGATGTAAGTATCGGTGTCCCCCATCGAGTCGTAGCGATTTTGAACCAGATCGAATTTGAAAAGTTGAGGTGTGTCACCCATTTGGTCAGCCTTCCTGTGCCAGGTGTTTCAGTATGGATTCGTTCAATTCGACCTTGTAACCGTCAGGGTCCTCGCAAAAGGCGATGACCCTAGTGCCGTTTTTCATTGGCCCCGGTGGACGGGTGATGTTTACCCCCGCTGCAGCCAGCTGTTCGCACGCGGCATAAACATCCGGCGTTTCGATGCAGATGTGACCCCAGCCGTCGCCTTTGTCATAAGGCGTGCCCTGATCCCAATTGGCGGTCAGCTCCAGCGTGGGAAATTCGGCCTCAGGCCCATAACCGATAAAGGTATTGGTGAATTTGCCTTCGGGGTAGTCCGTGCGCCGCTGCACTTCCATACCCAGAATTCCGCAATAGAAATCCAGTGACTTCTCCATGTCGGTGACCCGCATCATCGTATGGGCCAGACGAAACCCTTTGGATATGGACTTATTCATCGATATTGTTCCTTCTTGCTTAAGCACCGGCCACATCACGCTCGATCAGATCCTGGAAGGCGCGCACGCTGTCCTCCCAGGCGGGCGACAACAGGCCTCCGTCCTCGGCGACTGGGGATTTGCGGCCCTCAAACATGCGCTCAACCATCTCGTGATCTTCCTTGTGGACATCCCACCAAAGGTTTCTGAGGGCTTGTATTTCCTCGGCGCTCAGTTCCTGGCCTTCCGTTGTGTAAAGAGCTCGGTACTGGCGCATTTTTCCGGCACCGATGGGCACGTTCAGATAGACGCCCAGTTGGTCCGGGAAATAGCGGCCCAGAATGAAATTGGGGTACAGGGTCAGATAGCGAGAGCTGACGCCCAGACTGCCGGATGTGCCCAACTCTTCGTTCAGGTCCACGGCGCTGCCGATGCAGTTGCCATCGATGAGCGTATAGTGGTTTTCCAACGGCTGATCGGTGGTTGAGGCATGGACAAACTGGACGTGGTAAGGCTCGATAAAGTTCTCCATGATCAGCTTCCAGTTGGTGCCAATCTCACCAAAGTCGAGCAGGCCAATTGGTTCCACTTTGGTGAAGTCCATCCCCTCCAGCCGGCTGATCAAAGGTGCGGCATAGTCTTCGAATTCCGGCGCGTTCCCATCAAGATTGACGAAAATCCAATCATGCCAGACATGGGTGCGCACGGGCTTCAGGCGGTGTGCTTTGATGTCAAACCCGTCGAACTCCTGCTTTCCGGTTCCGGCAAAATGCGGTGCAGCACGCAGGTGGCCATCCAGATCATAAGCCCAAGCGTGATAAGGGCATCGGATCAGCTTGCCGACGTTCTTAGGCTTGTCGACCAATGTCATGCACCGGTGCAGGCAAACGTTGTGAAAAACCTGGATGTCGCCATCACGACCGCGCACCGCCAGCAGTGGCAAGTCTGCGCAGGTGATTGGATGTGCATCACCGGGGTTGGCCATCTGATGGGCAAAGCCGATGAACACCCAGTTCTTGGCCAGGACAGTCTGGCATTCCCTCTGCCAGAACTCTTCGCTGCGATACGCCCCGGCAGTCAGCCCGTGCTGAGGCCCGCCAACGGCCTGCGCTCTTTCCTCGGCAATTGTCATTTGTCCTCCCTTCGACACTGCCACCTGCACCCGCCTGTTCAACGGTATGCGTATGGTTTCCACCGTCTCTCGCGGTCTTCCTACTTGCCGGCTCTGTTTCGCCGCGCCGGGACTTGAGGTTTTGACTGCGAATATCGAATTTCTCGTCCATTTTTTTCCGTTTTTCGCGACTAATTGGAATCTTGAGGCAAGAATCAGAAATAATCTGGTCAAAAAACGGCATAGTGGTGCGAATTTCGTATAGCGGGATCGTGTGGATTGCGAAAGGCGCAATTCCAACGGAATTTTACAGAAAATCTGGCAATCGACTCGCGTCACCGTCCTTAAAATCTAGGGTGTCGAGGGCAATGGATGTCGTTTTCTGCACTTCCCGCCACAGAATTCACAGGGGAGAATTGCGGATTTCGATGTCCTCACCTAGTCTCAGCTACGAATGCAGCAATCGAGCATCGGGTATATGGCAGTCAAAAAGCAATCAAACATGCGCGCCACCGCACAGAGCATTAGGTCCCCAAAGGATGACTTGAACCAACAGATCATCCGGCTACTGCAGCAAGATGGCCGGATGGCCTTTTCTGAGATTGCGCAGCAGTTGAATGTGTCCGAAGGAACCATCCGCAACAGGGTGAGCGGGTTGCGAGACAACAACATGTTGCGGATTGTTGCGATGTCGGATCCTGTGGCCACAGAGTACACAACCGACGCGATGATTGGGTTAAATGTGGCTGTTGGCGTGACACCACGCCAAGTGGCGGAACGGCTTGAAAAGAACCCAAGGGTAGTTTTCATCCTGTGGGTCGCGGGCCGTTATGACCTGATTATCGAACTCGTCAGCGACGACGGTGACGCACTAAAGGAATTTCTTGAACATGAAATCCACGCGAGTGACGATATTGCCAAGGCCGACGTCATGCCGGGGCTGCAAAATTTCAAGAACCAGTTCCTGCTGAAGCAGGGTGTGAGGGAATGACTAGGGAGCTGTCCACAGATGGAAATGCCGGCGACACATAGTTCTGCCTCCAGCGAATGAACTCATCCATTTTCGCAGCGCGCCCTTCATCCAGCATCTAAACCGATTTCATTGATCCTGACCTCGATTTGCCAAAATTGGCGCTGATTTGTAGATCAGACGCCGAAGACGACTGTTCCTGTTGATCTGCCACGTGGCGGTCGCGGATACCGTTCATCGCCACGATGCGAGCGCCGGATTTCGGAGCCCCCGCGAGATTGTTCGCACCCGAAAAAAGCGGATCGGTGAACCAAGCGGAAAGGCGACGACCGGAAAAAACCGCTGTCGCAAGTTCGTATCGAATCGCAAAATATGTTAGGATTTCTCATCAAGAACGCCGGTCTTTTAACCTCAATTCTTCAACCAGTATTAGTTTATCGTCGCATCTCTCCACTTGTTCTTGGAGGTCATATGTTAGCCGATTCAACACTTTACAACTTTGCCGTAGAATTCTTGCGAAACCAGGACGAGCGGCCCAACACACCAGATACCGTTCCCGATTCCAATGCCCTGGACGTGCGGCGTGCAGCGCTGGCAGGGTCGAGCGAAGCCTTCGCTGCGGCGCTTTCAGGGGCTGCTCCGGCGGAAATCAGCGTAACCGAAGCTGAGGAAGCGGCTGCGGCCCTTCGAACACTTTACGTCGATAGCGCCCAGGATCGCGATACGCTTGCAAGTCTTGCAGAGCACGGGCTTTCTTGGGACCGGATCGACGGCGCGGAGAGAGTACTGCGCTCCGGCTCCGACCGCGTGGTGGCGGTGCGCCGGGTTCCGATCTTCAGTACGCAACTGAATGACGCTCTTCCGGCCTGGACCAGTGGCTTGGCGGCCGAAGCGGTCATCGGGCCAGTACGTGATGCTTTCGGTCGTGACATTTGGATCCATATTTTCCGGATCGTCCGCCAGGTCCGATTTGTCCGTGCCCCTGGCGGTGCCCCGTTCCTAAGCGTCCCGCACGTCCAGTTTGCCTCAGTGTTCCATTCCGCCGCACAAGTCGATCATGACCTCGCGGGCGGCAGCTTTTGGATGGCAACGAACCTATTTGCGACCGTGGCTGGCGACACCTACACTGGCATCCGGATCAAAGGCGGCTCGCTGTCTTTTTCTTCACCAATTGCGGTCAATGGCGACGAGGTCGTCGTCCCGACCAATGTCACTTGCAAGCTCGATATCTTGCTGGATCCGCCCGCGCGGGGCACTTCGGGCGTCCCATTGGACCACGCCGGCGCCGACGCGCGCGCCTCAATCTTCGATCCACCAGAAGCCCTGCAGATCGTCATTGGCCCTGGCGGCAATCAGATTGAAGCGACGGCAGACGCCACCATTGGTGCCTTCGGTGAAGAGGTGAAATTAACGCCTGCGCAATCCGCAGCACAGTACCTGCCGGAATTCAACCGCCTGTTGGTGCCAATGACCCCAACCGAAACGGAGTTCACGGTCACCGCCTCTGATGCCAAGGACTTTGCGATCGCGGGCGAGGCCCCGATCACCGGCGGTGGCCTTGCACTGCCGGCCGCGCGGATCGCCCCCGCGCTTTTGGGCGAGGCGGCGGGAGTCGGCGCATTGATGCTCCAGATCGACCCCGGACTTTCGGCTCAAATCTCTTCTGAAACCGCGCCCGGACAGCTTTGGCTAACCACTTTGATGGTCGATCAGGAGCGACTTGCACTCACCGCCCTGCAAGCCGAACAGGATGGCCACCGCACACTGATCGAGATTGGCGACGTGACACCTGCGTCACGCGCTGAAATCGGGCGTGCGACCCAAGGTTCGGTGCGTTACTTCGCCCAGACTGGCGGGCAGGAGGCCGTCCAGTATGTGGCCGATGTCAGCCTGCGCCCGGACCTTCCGCGCGATGTCGCAGGCGATCGTGTGCCGCTGCGTTTACTGGATGCGGTCGTCATCATCGCTCAGATTGGGGATATCGGCGCGCTCGCAATCTATGGTCGAAACCGCGGGGACCGGCGACGGTGCTTTCAGATAAAGAATGGTCTCCTGCGCACCAACGACCCGATCAACGCCCTTCTATACGGCTTTTTCGATGGCGAGCGCATAAACTCCGGCGCCCTTTGGGCAGGCTACAGGCTGGAGGGGATCGTACCTACACTGCCTGACCCTTATGCCGCCAACGTCGGTATCCGCGACACGTCCGAGAAACGGGGCGCTCAGCTTCTGATCAGCCGGTTCGCCGTCCAGCCAGGCAGCCGGACACTGGACTTTTTCCTCCCGGGCCCAGCGCCTGTAGCGGCCCCCAACGATGGCGACACCGGCGCATCCATGAACCTACTGTCGAACTCCGTTGCGGCTGTTGCCTCGGTCACCGACATCTCCATCGCCGCGCGTCCCAACACCGCCGCGGCCGCCGCTGATCCGAGTTGGGGGAAAGCGCTTGGCGATGCGCTAGACTTCGAATTTGTCCCTAAGATCACCCTTCTCGATGTCTCCAGTGGCGCGGGCCAGTTTGGTGTCGCGCTGCGCCCACCACGTGGCCCGCGCGATCCTATCGGAGTTTCCAGCACTGCACCGACGACTGCGGTTAACCAGGTCGTCGCCATTGAGGACCTGGCTTTCGAGGTGGATCCCAATTGGATGGTGCTGCTGACCCTTCCTGCGGTTCAATGGGAACCCGCGGTCGTCGTTCCGCCGGAGCCTGCGGACGCTATCGCCTTTCCCGAACGTGTGGTGTTTCTCAATTCCGGCGTCCCCGCGGTCATCGACCTGCCCGACGGGGACCGCGTACCATTCGCACCGGTGCCCGCCTATGACACGATCCTCGACCGGCTCCGCGGCGACACCCACCCGTCTAGCCGGGCGCGAGTCACCCTCCCCTTTGGAATGATTGCCTCCGCTCGATTGACGGCGCCGACCGATACCGAACGCGGTGTTCGGGTGCAGGAAACCCGCCCGGAGGCCCCTGATGACATGCAAGGCGCCCACCAGCTTTCGCTGCGCGCGCGGGACCGCACGCTCGCAGGTCGCCAGACCCCGGCCATGCCCGGCCATACGGTGCAACTTCCCGTTGCCGTGCCTGCGGATGTACCCGGTGCGCCAGTCAGTATCCTGGGAACCAGCGCGACGAGCATATTCAACTCTAGCCTTGGTGCTGGTTCACCCAGCACTGCGCTCGTCCCCGTCACGCGGCTCGACCTTTCGGGCTATGGCGAAAGCATCTTCAGCAAGTGGGACAACCCACTGAACGCCACAACTCAGGTCGAGAAGGTCGAACTGGACGTGCCCGTCGGACGCACCGCGCGGGAAGTCGTCACCGTCAAATCGGTTCTGGTTCCCTACGGCGTGCCTGTTGTGCGCACGATCACGCTTCAGCGTAAGGCAGACGCCATTGTCGGTCGCAGCGACACCGGCTGGGTTGCGGGCGGCGATGGCCTGTATGACTTCCCAGGTCTCGGCCTGATCACTCATCCCGGAGTCGTAAGCCGGATCACAAATGTCACCGAGATCGCCGAGACCGGCCAGATCGTCACCGCCAATGGGCAGGATTTCATGGTCGTCTACTTCCAAGGCGATCTGGTCATGGATGGCGCCGACGCTCCTGTACCGGTCAAACAGCACCTGGGCTACGTGCGCATTACCGCCGACCCGCCAGCCTTCGACGTCGCCACCTACACCGACCTGATCAATCAGGTCGGGCCGATGTGCGGCCCTGTCGAAGCGGTTTGTGCCGTCGCAGGCGGAGAGCAGAAGATGCGTATGAACCGCGTCGGCATTGCTGTGGCGGGAACCGAGTTCGCGATGACTGCATGGGGCAGCCTCGTCTTTCCCGGCGGCGAATGGTCTGTGCTCGAGACGCTCGACGCCAGCGGCGCCCCTTCGCCGGTGCCTGAGGATGAAGGCTTGCCGCTGATCCGGCGCGGCGCAGCCGGCCTGCCGACAGGAGAACCTTACCGCTTTGCCGACCCCGAGGATCTCTTCGCCGTCAACCCGGCCAAGGATTACGGCATCCTGCACTCCATGGGGATGCAGCGTGCCTTCTTTCGCCGACCCCGGATCGAGCCGACCGAACCCAATCGCATCGTCTCGACCGAACGCCCGATCATCGCCGATCCTTTCGTCCTCGCCGACTCGTTGTCCATGTTCCCCGAGCAGTCCGACTGCATCCCCTTCCCGAGTGCCAATTTCGCATTGGTGGCTGATGGCGGCAGCTTCCGCCTTGACGGTCCCGGCACTTTCAATGCGGGGATCGGGCGACGCACGACCGCGTCTGCCGGAAGCGTGCAAAGCGACGTTGATTACACCAACTCAGAGGTCACATACGAAGTTGACACCAGTCAGCCAACTCCATGGGAGTTCCGCCTAACCAACGCCACCCGCATCATGGCGCATACTGATATGGGCGATGTGATCACCACGGTTGCGCAGGTCAGCGCCCTTGGTGACCCCGACACCCGTTTCGAAGCGCCCGAACTCCGAATGGGCGGACCCGTACAGATCGTGCAGGACCTTCTGACAATCCTGCAGGAACTGGGTATCTCCGGCGAACCGGATGTCCGGATGGAGAATAAATGGAAATTCACGTTCGGAATGAAGGTTCCCTTCAAAACCAGTAGCGGTGCCGATCTTCAGATCCCGCCCTCACCGCTGCCGGGAGACATCATCTTTGCGGACACAGGCGTAGAAGTTCTGGTCACCTTGGCGAAGGAAAAGACCAAAGCGAAGTTCTCGCTGGGCGGCAAACCGATGTTCGCGATCAAGACTGTTCCCGGCCTATACGCCGTTGCGATCATCAAGTTCTCACTCATCATGTCTGTGAAGGACGGCACGACCTTCGTGGTCACTATCGGCTTTGGGATTGCCTACATGAAAAAGGTCGGACCGGGCGACTTCCTCAAGCTTAAGGGTATGGTTGGGTTCACCTTCATCGCCATTATAGGTGAAACCGTAATGGGTTGGGGCGGAGGGATTCTGCTACAGGCCGAGGCAGCCATCAAACCAATCATATCCGTCGCCATCCGGTTCGAGGCAATGGGGGCCCGACTACTCGCGCAACCGGGCACCGGCAACGAGACCGTGTTCTTCGTCTCGAAAGTTACCGTATCGATCGACATCTCGGTCTTCCTGGTCTTGAGCTTTTCCGCCTCCTGGGACGCAAAGATGGTTGAAATCACGCGCGGCCCCCTCGGCAAAGAGGATGCTCCAGATGTGCTGTAATAACCAAAAGGGGAGGATCGCCCCATGACTGCCGTGTCCCGCCTTGTGCTGCTGCCGTTCCTCCAGAATTGGGATGGCGCAAATCTCTCGCTACGTCTGATGGTGACCCCCCAGACCGATCCGACCTCGGCCCCCGCACCGGGCCTGCCACCCTATGCGACAACGGATTTCGACGTTGTTGTTCGCACCATCGCGGACCCGACGGTGCTGCCGTCACCGGCCAGCGTCGCCACCGGCGAGACTGCGATCACGTTGCCCGCAATGCCTCAGGCCGAAACGCTGTTTCAATCACTGGCGTCCGAGCTCCCCATCGACAACTCCGTCACGCCTACCGACCCACGCACCGCCTCGATCCGGATCATGAAGTACGCGCCACCGCCCTATCGCGAGGCCACAGGCTATGGCCAAGGTGCCAATCCCTTCCTTCTGACCGATGACACGTATCGCTGCGCGCTCAAGGCCGTTCCGCCAGCAGGCACGTCCATCGCCGATACGGCACCACCGTTGTCGTGGGGCCAGGTTCTGGCCGGCGTACTTCGCCAGCCTTTACTTGCCGAAGCCGTAGGTCTCATTCGCGCAATCGACATCCCCCTTCCTGCAGACGTCGTCTCACAAGGGGGCTGGGTCTATGTCGATCTCGCCCCCGGCAGTCCGTGGCAGTCGCTTGCCGGCATTCCCGGAGCGCTGCGTCTCTACGCCGCGCGGCTGTCCCCGCTATCGGGGCCACGCCCGCTGTTCACGGCCGTACAGTTCCCCGTCACAGCAGCACCCATCCCAGGCTACGACGATATCTTCACCGAGGCCGTACGTTATGACGACGGCTTCGCCAAAGAGGTCTATGGCGCGCAACCGGCCTGGGCCGACCCCTTCGACGAGGACGGTGAGGACGAAGCGGAGCGTCCCGCGACAGAACGCGGCCTGCTTGTCGGGTGCGACGACTCGCAACTAGTCACCTGGTTCAACCGTCAGATTAGCCCCGGTGCTGCGCCGTTGGATGCGCCGATGGGCGTACGCGGCTATCGCATCGATGCCCGGGAAACCGGCAATTCAGACTGGGTTCCTTTGACGATGGGGGAAACCGCTCTTGTTCTCGGCGGCAATGACCTTGGTAGTGTTCAGGCCAACTTCCCCGTCGAGGTCGGACCGAACAAGATCCTCGGCGATCCCACTGCCAACATGTGGCTTCCCTCGTACTTTGCTGCCTGGAACGGCCGGCCGCTTGTGGGGGTCGACCGCTTCGCCGACCGGCTGATGGGCGGCGACGATGAACCTGAACCTGTCATAGGCGTGCCCCCCGATATCCCGTTGCGCTATGGCACCACCTACGATCTGCGCATTCGACTTTGCGATCTTTCCGGCGGTGGCCCCGGCATCGAAACCGAGGCCCTGAACCCTGGCGCACAGCCTGTCTACACCGCAACGATGAAGCGCTACGTCCGGCCCGCTGGACTGCGTACGACGCCCGCCCTGCCTTCGGCAGCCGATCCCACCGACCCTCCAGCCTCGCTCACAGTTAGCAAACCCCGACTGCACTACCCCGCGTGCCTCGTGGCCGGCGGAACCGAGGCCGAGCTTGAGGCAGATATGCCCCAGGCCGCCGCCGAGCAGCGCGCACCTGGCCTTCCGGACCCAGATGTGGACATCCTCGAGATCTCGGTTGAAGTGCTGCGTCCAGACGTGAACCCGGAAGACGATGAGCCGGTCTACGAACAACTCTACACTATAAAGCGCGCCTTCGATGCCGATGGTCAGGCCCTGCTAGATCTCGAATACGTTGACACCGCCGACATCGGGACCATGGCAATCCCCACAGACGGCGCGATCACTATTCCGACTTCGCGCAATGTGCGGCTGAACCTGACCCCTATCTGCTCGGACAAACCCAACTACTTCGGTGCCGATGACGTGCGCCGCGGCGAAACTGCGCGGCGCTACCTACGCAGCCCGGCCCAGGACGAACGCGGCCTCATTAGCCTGCCACGCGGATGGGTGGCCGAGGGTTTCTACCTGCAACCTACGGAACCGGGAAGCCGGGCGCTTGTCAGAGCCAACCGTGCCGGAGGTCGTACCGGTCAGGGGGCCGAGAACCCGATCGCGCGGCTTGCCTCCGCGCTCGACCTCGATCATGTGGGCGCAAGCCTGCGCGCTCGCCCGGGACAGCGCTGCCTATTCGGACTGCACTCAAGTCTGAACGCAGTTATCGGTCCCGACGGCGGTTCAGTCCGCTTCGCAACCAAATCCGAAGTGACCAGCCAGTGGATCGTCGCGGTCATTGTCAACATCGAAAGGGACTGGACATGGGATGGGCTCAGTGGGTTGCGCATCGAGCGTGACGGCAACCAAGTGGGTCGCGTGAGCTGGCGGCAGTCCGCCCCCCACGAGGTCGCCCGTGCCGCCGCCAATGGAGAAACGACGCTGATCTTCCTCGATGCGATCGACCCCGAGCCCGCGGACGGCAGCTTCCCGCGTCCTTTGCAGTTAAAATACACCGCCATCCCCGAATACAAGGTTGACCCCGCACAAGAGGACGGTGCCGAAGAGGTCGATCTGACCTTGCCTGTCGCCCGGCCTCCGCGCCAGGTGCCCAAGATTGTCTCAGCAGGCATCGCATTATCACCTTACTTGCGCGACCCAGCGTATTCCCACTCCGAGGAACGAACCCGGCTGGTCTGGCTCGAGTTCGACCGACCGCCCGACGATCCGAATGATAGCCTGTTCGCGCGCATGCTCGCCACCAGTCCGGATCCGGTACTCACCGGGGATCTTACCGGCGATCCGACGCTGGGTAACACGCCCCTGCCCATCGACCTTGAACTGATCCGCACGATCATCCCCGAGCAGGCCGATGACCGCAGCGGACTGGGCGCGATGCAGAAGCTTTTGCCCACGAACAGTCCTCGGCACTTCATGCTACCGCTGCCCCAAGGGCTGCCGCCCGAAGCGCCCGAACTCTTCGGTTTCTTCCTTTACGAATTCCGCGTCGGTCACGCCGAGATGTGGAGTACTGCGCAAGGCAGATACGGGCGGCCCCTGCAAGTCGCAGGTATCCAGCACGCGCCGCCTCCGCTCACCTGCGGCGTCACCCGCTCGACCCAGCGGTTGACCGTCAGCGCCGAATTCGCCGACCCGGTCAAGAATGGTCGCTCCGTGCAACCTGTGGTGCCACGCACCGACCTTTGGGTGCTGCTTTACGTACAAGCGGTGCAAGCTGATGACGAAGACCGGCGCAACGTGCTTCTGGGTCGTCGCCAGCTTGCAGCTCCGCGCCGCCCGCGCCAGCCCTTCGATGACAGAAGCTTTGGATTTACCGCCACAACCGAGCCCGCCGGCCAGACAAGCTGGTCGGCCGCAGAGATCACGAGTCTTCTGGCCGACATAACGCTCGGCCCCGATGCACCGCTCAGCTGCCTCGTTGTCGAGACCCTGCCCGGCGAGGTGCCACACAAAGATCCGCTAGGTGCGCATCTTGGTTACGAACGCATTCTGCGCGCATCACCTCTGACGAAGGTGCCCGAGGTCTGCTAGGTCGAATTTATTCTGCCTACGGCTGATCGCAGGGTTTGGCGACGTGTACAGGGGTGCTGGTCGGATCGGTGACCTGCGGTAAGAGGACTGTTGCGTTAATTGGTTGAAGCTGGGTCAAGTGCAGCGCATGCGGCCGGACTATACGCGCTCGAACAGTTTGAGATGAAGCCGGTCTCTCCTCGAACACCGGTCTATTTGTGTCAAATGTGACCGCGCTTGTTGGTCCGGATCGTCTCTATCCCACTCAGTGTTGCCCTCACGGTTCGCAAGGCTCGAATGCTCTGACGGTACCTAAGTAGGCGCTTCATTGCGACATGGTCACTTTCGACCAAATTGTTCCGCCACTTTCGATCAATTTGCCTGTGCAGTCAAAATCCGGATCGTATCGGTGGTTGATTTCGCAGATGATACGCCGATAAGCGTAGGCCTTGGGAGCCTTAACGTCTCGCGAACCGAGAGCCGGAAAGCGGACCGTGGTTGGGCTCAGGACACATTGATTTTTGGTTTCAGCGTGATTCACGTTGCCGAAAACAAGCGGTTACCATGCCTGACCTTTTCTGGCTGAGCGACGAGCAGATGGCGCGCCTTGAGCCCTTCTTTCCTAAGTCTCATGGCAAGCCACGTGTAGATGATCGACGTGTTCAGAGTAGGATTATCTTCATCAATAGCAATGGGTTGCGCTGGCGCGATGCGCCAAGGAATACGGGTCGCACAAGACGCTATGCAATCGCGCTCGCGGCTCTCGTCATTTATTGGTTATGATGCCCGACCCTAACCGCACATTACCTAAATCAAAAATTCGAAATTTTTGACTTCCGATACTGGTCAGATGCAATCTAATCGCGTCTTTCAGACCATCCTCTCCGGAAAGAAGTTGGCGCCTCGCCGTAGCGTTTCTTGAATCGTACGGTCAGCTGAGTAGCGCTGCTAAAGCCAGTGGCTGCCGCAATTTCGGCGACCGACATCTCGGTTTCGCTGAGCAATGCGTATGCCCTCGCGACGCGCAGTTCGATATAGAACTGGACCGGCGAAGTTTCGACATATTTTTGAAAAAGCCGTTCCAGCTGACGACGCGAAATCTGCACGGCCTCGGCAATTTCAAAGATATCCAGCGGCTCTTCCAGGTTTTCATGCATGATCTGCATAGCATTGATCAGGTATTGATTGCGGCTGCCCAAGGCCACCGAGAAGGCCGATTTCTGAAGCGTTTTGCTATTGTTGGATCGAAAGTGGATGCACATGTCTGATACGATGACCGCCAGATCGTTTCCGAAATCGGATTCGATCATGTCCAGCATCATGTCGGTTGCGGCATTTCCACCACCACATGTCATAAGCTCGTTGTCAATCTCGTACAGGTTTGCCGATGGCTCCAAATCGACAAAACTTTCAATGAAAGCCGGGTGGTTTTCCCAGTGCAACGTAAACCTTTTTCCCGGCAGAACCCCGGCCTTAGCCAGGGCAAAAGCGCCGGTGCAAATTCCACCCAGATTGCAGCCAAAGGTTCTCTGTCTACTGATCCAGGACAGGACTTTGGGGTTCGTACTTTCGGCTGGTTCAATGCCTGAGCAAACAAACAACCGCGAGGATCGCGGAAGATTGAGCAATGCAAAGTCCGGCGTAATTTCAATCCCGTTGGAACAGGAAACCGGTGTCCCGTCTTCGGTGATCAGAAACCACTTATAAAGCTCTTTGTTGGTGACCTGATTGGCGATCCTCAGTGGCTCTACCGCAGCACTAAAGGCCAGCATGGTCAGTTTCGGCAATAGCAAGAAGTAGATTTCTTTGGCCGACCCTTCATGGTCTATGCGATAGCTGGCCGCACCTTTTGGAACAAAGTTTCTCGGGTTCATTGTCTCTCCTCCCAGTATCGACCAAGGCGGATGAAGTGCACCAACACCTGTTGCGGTGTTGGTGCGGTACGGTCAGGCGCTCATCTGGGCAACAGGCTCACCGCTTTCCTCCCACGAGCGGATCTCATCTTCGCTCGCCTTTGGTGAGAAGAGCCCGGTCATGGCATAGATGATACCGATGACCGGTGACAGCCAGCAAGCAAATGCGAGCGGGATGTACAGCAGGTTCTCAAAGTTCCCATCCGCGATCCCCAGGCCCAGTGCCGTGATGACAAAGGCGCCACCCGCATTCCATGGGATCAGAGGGGACACCAGCGTTCCGCCCTCCTCGACGGCGCGGGACAGGTTCAGCGGGGAATAGCCCATCGCGCGATAGACAGGCGCATACATTCGGCCCGGCAGTGCGATGGATAAGTATGGATCGCCTGCAACGGTATTGGTGGCGACAGACGTCATGATAGCGGAAATCTGAATGCCGGCAAACGACTTCACCTTCGATATGACGACTTTGATGATAGCCTGAAGGCAACCCACGCGTTCAAGCGCTCCGCCGAAACCCAGGGCAAGCAGCACCAGTGAGATGGTCCACATCATCGACTGAATGCCCCCGCGGTTTAGCAAAGGGTCTATCTCCGGAACCCCGGTATCGATTGAATAGCCGCTGTTGGCAAAAGTGAACGTTTCATGAAGCCCGGCCCCCTGACAAAAGATTGCCATAACACCGCCCGCAACAGCCCCTGCAAACAGCGACGGGATCGGAGGTTGCTTCATGACAGCCAAAACGATGACCAGAACCGCCGGAAACAGCATGATCGGTGAAATCCAAAATGCGTCGTCCAGCGCGGTTGTGATCGCGTGAATACGATCAAACGAAACCTGCGACGTGTCGATCAGTGTGAAACCGACGACAAAGTAAATCACCAGCGCGATCAGCATCGAAGGAACAGTGGTCGGAAGCATGTTCCGAATGTGATCGAAAAGATTGGTCCCCGTCACGGCAGGGGCAAGGTTAGTTGTGTCCGACAAAGGCGAGATCTTGTCGCCGAAGAACGCGCCAGAGACCACCGCCCCCGCCGTCCAATACATTGGAATACCAAACCCGGCACCAATCCCCATCAGCGCCAAACCAACTGTACCGGTTGTTCCCCACGATGTGCCCAATGAAACAGAGACAATGGAGCAAAGGATCATTCCTGCGGCAAGGAAAAGCTCGGGCGACAATATCTTGAGGCCGTAATAGATCAGCGTCGGGACGGTGCCGCTTGCGATCCACACGCCAATGATCATACCTACCGTGATCAGTATCGAGACCGACGGCAGGGATATATTAATGACGTGGAACACGCCTTCTTCGATGCTGGGCCATTTGTGACCCAACATAAGGCCAACGATGCCGGTGATCGCGATCCCGAAGGCCAAAGGGATGTGCGGGGTAAAATCGCCGAAATAGAATAGCTGCAGCCCAAGCACACACAGGGTCAGCACGATTGGCACAAGCGCCAGCACTAAGCCGGGTTGACGTATGTTGTCTTCATTCGCAGACATATGGGTCTCCTCCATTGGAATGATCCAGAAGCGGTGTGATCTGCGGAAGAAACCAAGTTTAGCAGTGTGGGACCGTCGGTCAGAGCGCACATCCTATTAGAATTTGCGACACAGATGCGTCGGGGTTCGGCTTCTTCGGGTGAACTGAAGGCCGACCAACGCGATCAAGCGCAACAAATTGGCTCCAATTACTGCGCACTCCCAAGCCCCGAACGACAGCAGGCTGTACTACGGGTATTGGCAACAACCCTTGGCAGACGTCCGCCTCATTGATCGTTGCTGCGGTACGGCAGCCGTAATTTTGATTTTTTTTGCAAAGCAGGCTTGGAAAGTGGTTTTGCGGATAGCTTACAAACGTGACTTTGTCGTTTCATGTAAATGCGCCCTTCGAAATTCCGAAGGCGTCATCCCGGTTTGAGCGCGAAAGGCGCGGTTGAATGGTCCCAGTGAGGAAAACCCCACATCGTAAGCGATGCTCAGGACCGAACGCTCTGCCAGCTCGGGCGATGATAACATGGATTGCGCCTCTTGAATGCGGAACGCGTTCACGAAGCTCGCAAAATTCCGGTGCCCCAAGCCTTGATTGATTGCGGACCTAATGCGGTGTTCCTGTGTCCCAAGATGTGCGGCCACTTGGGCAACGGTCAGCCTTTCGATGCGCCACAGACCCTCAGACATCGCGGCTTCAATACGCGTTATGAGCGCGGACTGCGCCGGGTTGGCTTGGTCATCCCGCTTTGGAGTGCTCGGTATCCAGATGTCTGGAACCACGCGAACCGACCACAGCAGGAATGCGCCTGCAGACAGGAAAAACGCACTCGCCTGTAGTGCAAATACCCAGACAGGAAGCGCTTTATCCAAATGGGTGATTTCAAATCCGGTAATGAGAATTCCCAAACTGAGGATCCAGATCAGAAACCAACGCCGAAACCGGCGACGGGCCTCGATCAGATCCCCCGCCTGACCTGAAACTACGATCCACAGGCCATGGAAAAAGAAGATCAGTACGCAGATACCGCGAACTGCACCAAGTTGCAGCTGTAGTTGAGAAAGCCATGCCAACCCGACTATCAACGCAGCGGTCAAGATCTGCCAAGGTCGAACAAAAACGTCATCCTGGAACAGCTCAATCACGGCCCAATAGAGCAAGACAGGGATCACACCTGCGATCATCACAAGCACAATCCGAACCGGGCTGTCGGTTAGATCAATGCTTGGTGAGGACACAATCAAGTAGGGGCCAAAACTGAGGCACAGCAAGACTACTGCCATGCTTTTGCGCTGGAATCCCCCGTTTCTCATGAAGACAGCGGCGCATAACGCGAGTGTGCCGATGGCACTGCCGCGCAGGAAGATATCCAAAATCATTGGGTCTGACATAACAGGCGCAATCGAAGTCGGATTTACCCCGCCGGTCAACGGTATAGCCATACTGAAACTGAAAAATCCTCGCCGATTTTGCAAGAAACGGATCGGTTTTCAAATTCAGCGCGCTCTGATTTGCGTCGCCAGCCAGTGTCCGCCACATGTCAATTCGCATTCGGAGCAGACAATGACTCAGTTAGCCACACTCTTATCCATCTACACGGATGTCTTCGGCGGAGACCTCTTACGGTATATTCTTGGCGCCGGCGGCACGTATCTATTGATCAATATCATGCTGGCACGGCGTCTTGGTGCGCAGAAAATTAGACCCTCTACAGTGCCACAAGGTCAAATCCTGCGCGAGATTCTAACGAGCCTGCGCACTGTGCTTATCTTTACTGCCGCAGGGACATCCATCGCGCTTGGTGCGAGGGTAGGTGTCATCACAATCTACCAAGACATAGCCGCATATGGCTGGACCTATTTCGCGTTCAGTATCGCGGTGCTGATTATCCTTCATGATGCGTGGTTCTATTGGACGCACCGTGCCCTGCACTACCCGCCCCTGTTTCGCCGGTTTCACCGCTTGCATCACAAGTCACACCAACCGACTCCCTTCACCTCCTACAGCTTTGACGTTGGCGAGGCCGTGGTGAACGCCGTCTACTTGCCTTTCGTTCTTATCATTCTGCCAACACACCCTGTCGCGCTTTTCATCTTTGTGACCCATATGATGCTGCGCAATGCAATCGGGCACTGTGGGATCGAAATCTTTCCTGCCAATGCAAAAGGCAGGCCGGTCTTTGGCTGGCTCACGAGCGTTACTCATCACGATATGCACCATGCACATGCGGGCTATAACCACGGGCTCTATTTTTCGTGGTGGGATCGGTTCATGAAGACCGAGCATCCAAGATACTTGACCGAATTCGCCCGCGTCGCGCCGCGATTGCGCATCCGAATGGTCAAAACAGCTCTTTTGGTGATTGCGGTTATCGTGGGTATGTTGGCCACCCAAGGACATGCCTTTGACCTAAAAGGCCACTACGCGTCCCCCGGACTCGGCGTGATCGTCGCGTTTGAAGATTGCACATCGAATAAAGCAATAAAGTGTGGACGTCTTGTTTGGGTTTGGAACAAGGACGACACGCCCCATGCGCAGGTTGGTGATATGATCCTGACCGAATTGGTCTTTGACGGCACGGTATGGAAAAGCGCGCTACGCGATCCAGAAACTGGACGGACATATCGTGGATCCATCCAGCAATCGGCCAAGCATCAGTTGACACTTAAAGGCTGCGCCGGGGTATTCTGTGCATATCAAACCTGGCATTCGACCGAGTACCTCAGAACTGTGCTCAGGCGTCATGGAAATTAGGTACAAGGCCATCCCCAAAGATGGCCCATTCCGGACCTTCACACTGCCTTAACGATTCTACGCTCGCAGTTCGCTTACCGGTCATTCGCTGCAGTCGCGAAGACACAGCCCAGTGTGGATGTTTGGGTCGTTAAGGTCGTTCTGCCGGACCACCCTGATACGCTTGTTTTCTCCGCAACCGGACCTCGCGGTCACCAGCTGCTTGATCAAGAATCCAGTCAATCCCGCGCAGAAAGTCATCTGTTGTCAGGGGATTGTTTTCTCCGCTGGAGGCAGAGAGTACAAACCCATGTGCATAGTCTATTAGCACGTGAACAAGGACGTCGCCGCCATCGCTGTTTTCAAGCTGGTCCGTGCTGGCCTTTAATTCCCCGGACACGTTTATGAGATCCGCGCTCATCAGCGTCACATCCTCAAGGATCGCGCGCAGAAGGTTGGCGTTCTTCAAGGCGTATCCATAGTAGGTCATCATGATGCTTTGGGCGCGTTCAACCGGAGTATCTCCGTCCACGCCATCCAGAACGCCGGCGAAAGCATTTTCCACCAGACCGGATAAAAGCTGTCTCTTGGTGCCAGCGTGATAGGTCACCGCCATCGGGGTGACCCCAAGCTGATTGGCGAGCATGCGAAACGATAGCGCGTCAACGCCTTTGCTTTGGACAATCGGCAATGCAGTTTTCAGGATCAGCTGTTTCGAAAGGCGCTGCTCAGCCTTTGGCGGCCGCCCTGGTGGGGAAGTTTTCGTCATCCGATTTTCAATCTGTAATCGAGATCCACCAGACCGGAGGGAAAGCTGCTAACCGACACCAGTTCCAGATCAACGTCACCTTGTGTCTCGCCGAATATCCGAATGCCTTCCCCGATTAGGATGGGAATCAAGGTGATCCGCATGTCTTCAATCAGCCCGGCTTTGAGGAAAGAGCGAACGATTGCTCCGCCATCCACATAAACTCGGCTGAAACCACGCGCGTCAAAGCTCTGCATCAATTCGGTTGGAGATTTGTCTGAAACCTCAACCTTGTCGCGCAGGTCACTAGGGATGTCGTCGGCTGTCATCGAACGACTGAGAACCACCACCGGTTTCGTGTATGGCCACGCTCCAAACCCCCTAACCGTCCGGTATGATCCCGATCCCATTACGATCACGTCGACACTGTCTTGAAAGGCTGTGAACCCGTGGTCTTCATCCTTGGTGGGTTGCTTATCCAACCAATCCAGCCTGTGATCCGGCCTTGCAACAAAGCCGTCTAGACTCATTGCCATCATAATATGTCCTGTGGGCATCGTCTGGATCTTCCTCATATTATTTATATGCCGTATAATATTTTTCTTGACGCCGCTCAAGGGGGAGTACCATCAGGCCTGGCTCTGAACCCAATCCGAGAATGCCCGCACTGCGCCAATTGGGGCGGTTCTGTGCGGCTGAACTAAGAAATACCCGTATTCAGGCAGAACGGTTTCCGACAATCTAAACAGCCTTTCTGCATTCAAATCGTCCCCAACCAAGTCATCCATCAAAGCGATGCCCTGTCCGTCGATGACGGCTTGCACCCGGACATTCGGGTCAGGAACGATCAGCACATCTCGCCTTGATTGCCGAGGAAGCTTTGCGACGTTCAGCCAATCTGACCAGGCGCTGCTGTCATCGCGATCTCTCAGCAACGTAAGTTGCGACATTGCGCCTTCTATTCCCAACTCATTCACCAGGTCGGCCGCCGCCCGATTACCTACTGGATAGGGCCGTAAGTGCATGAACGGTGTAACGGTACCGTCACTCCAATTCCCGTTGCCCCACCTGATTGCCAAGTCCACTTCCTGCATCTCTGCATGCGAAAACTCGACCATCGGCTGAATGCGAAGCTGCACGTCCGGGTGGCTTTGCATGAATGACATCAGGCGTGGCGACAGCCAACGCGCAGCGAAATAGGTCGAGACACCAACAGTCAAAGAGCGCGATGAAATCCCTTTCAACGCCTGAATTTCGGTTTCGATCTCTTCGTATCGGGTCTGGCAGATTGCGAGCAGTTTCAGTCCTTCACCGGTGAGTGTGACACCCCGCGTTGTGCGCTGAAACAAGGCCATCCCCAGATCGGCCTCAAGCGTTTTGATCTGATAACTGATCGCACCCTTTGTCATATTGAGCGCCGACGCCGCCGTCGAAAAGCTGGAATAACGGGCGATCTCAGCAAATAGCCTAAGCAAGTCGTGGTGATGAAAGCGGGCAGCCATGAGTATAGCGTACAAATTTTCTAAACACTGAGAAAAGAAATTTTCGATTTTCAACATAATTTTTTAAGCCCAAAATTTGCACCTAGTTGCGCGAAACGAACAAATGACGTTGGACCCTTTGAACGCTGTAGCAGACACATCAACACTGACGGGGCACCGCAAACGCGTGCGCCGACGCCGCTTGGCCCGTGACAATGAGCCCTCTGAGGGCACGCCGTTCTCGGGGCGCAAAATACCTGCATACGATCTTCTGAGCGAAACGGCACTGACCCGGATCGAAGATCAAGCCGATTGGATTTTGAACAATATTGGTGTCGAGTTCCGAGGAGATCGTACAGCGCTGGATCACTTCGCCCAAACTGGTGCACGCATCGATGGCGAACGTGTACGGTTTGAACCGGGTCACATCCGCGCGCTTTGCGCTACCGCCCCTAGTGAATTTCAGTTGCATGGCCGAGACCCGGCCAAAACAGTGACACTTGGCGGCGACAATGTTGTGCTGATGCCGGGATACGGCTCTCCGTTTGTCAGCGATCTGGCGAATGGCCGCCGCTATGCGACGCTGGAGGACTTCCGCAATTTCGTCAAACTGACCTACACTGCGCCTGCCTTGCACCATTCCGGCGGCACGGTGGTCGAGCCGACAGATGTACCGGTGAACAAACGACATCTGGACATGATGCTGGCGCATCTGACGCTGTCGTCCAAACCCTTTATGGGATCTGTCACAACTCCCGATCGTGCGCGGGATAGTATCGAGGTGGCTCGCTTAGTCTTTGGGCGCGACTTCATGAAGTGTCACGCGGTGATGCAGGCAAATATCAACGTCAATTCGCCGCTGGTTTATGATGATACCATGTCGTCGGCTCTGCGTATCTATGCGGAGGCAGGCCAATGTGTCTGCGTCTCCCCAGCGATTTTCGCGGGTGCCATGGGGCCGCTTTCGCCGGCGGCGGTAGCAGCGCAAACTCTGGCCGAAGCGATGGTTGGCATTGCGCTTGCGCAACTGGTGCGCCCTGGTTGTCCGGTGGTCTTCGGCTCGTTCCACTCCACAATGAACTTGCGTACGGGCGCTCTGACCTTTGGATCGCCCGAGGCGAACATGACCACGATGGCGCTTACTCAATTGGGACGAAGGCTTGGCGTGCCTGTGCGGTCCGGCGGCGGACAGATCACCGCCTCCAATGCGCCCGACGGGCACGCGATGCAGGACAGCACCGGTGCAATGTGGTCCACGCTTTTGTCCGGGGCTCATCAGGTTTGGCACGCAGCGGGCTGGCTCGAAGGTGGGCTTGTGATGTCCTACGAGAAATTCATCATGGATCTCGACCACTGTGGCGCGATGCTGAAACTGTTGCAGGGCTTCAAAACGGATGACGAGGCCTTTGGTCGTGATGCCTATTTCGAAGCAGGCCCGGGCGAAAATTTCCTGTCGACCAGTCACACGCTACGGCACTATGCGACGGCGAATTTTGAGCCACAGATTTCTGACGCCGGACCCTTCGAAACCTGGTCCGAAAATGGTGCTCTTACAACAGATCAACGTGCCACTGGGCGGTGGCGTCAGATGTTGAACGACTATCAATGCCCCGAAATGGAACCCGAAATCCAAGCCGCGCTTGAAGACTTCGTGTCAGATCGCAAAGCACGAATGCCGGACGAATGGTACTAGAGAGAGGAACCCCCATGGCCGAAGAACTTAGCCGCACATCCGCGCTTGCATCCCGCCACCAGAGCCTTGGCTCGGGACTAGAGGATTGGAATGGTATGGGCACCGCCTGGACCTACCACACCGATCCCAACGATGAACACGATGCGGTTCGCGAGCGCGCGGGAATGTTTGACATGTCGCCTCTGAAAAAGGTGTTCGTGCGCGGTCCTGACGCCCAAGCGGTTCTTGATCACCTAACCACACGCGATCTTTCCAAGGTCACACCGGGAAAGGCGGCTTACCTGTGCGTGCTGACAGATGAGGGCGGGATCGCCGACGATGCCATAGTGTCCAATAACAGCGGCGACGAATGGATGATCGTGCATGGCTCGGGCAACACGATGGCGCTTCTGGAGAATTCGGCGGAAGGGCGGAACGTGCAGATCGAATTTACCGATGATCTGCATGATCTGTCAGTACAGGGGCCAGCCTCATTGGAAATTCTCAACGCGAACGCGGATTTTGACCTGGCCGATCTGGCCTATTTCGAACATACGCCTGCGGTGCTTTTCGGTCACCCCTGCCGTATCTCGAGAACCGGATATTCCGGCGAACGCGGCTATGAGATTTTTGCCGATGGCTCTGTGATCACCGACATTTGGGACAAACTGGCGGAGGCAGGCGTCATGCCCTGCTCCTTTACAGCACTCGACAAGGTGCGGATCGAGGCGGGGCTGCTGTTCTACGGATATGACATGACCGAAGTCAACACGCCCTGGGAGGTCGGCCTTGGCTTTACTGTCAACAAATCCAAGGGCGATTTTCGCGGCAAATCGGCCGTCATGGCCGCAAAAGGTTCCGAAAAGGTCAATAACTTCTGCCTGGATATCGATCATTCTGACATGGTCGAAGGCGGAGAAACACTGTCATTGAATGGCGCGGAGGTGGGCGTCATCAACAGCCCCTGCTTCTCGCACCGTTTGGGCAAATCGCTTGCCCTTGCGCATGTTCAGCCACAGCTTGCCATCGGAACCACGCTAAAGGTTTCAGGAAATGATTTCGCGACAAACGCAACAATTGTGTCCAGCCCAATTTACGACCCCGAAAAAGCTCGCACACATAGTTAGGGAGGTCTTGGCAGGCAGCGAGGGTTGCGTCAACGTCGGGTTATCCTCCTGAGTGGGCATGACGGATTGGAGGATCAGTTAAGGAAACACCAAACTTACCGGCCATTCGCGCACTTCGCCCAGCCTGGAACAAAGGCCGTGTCGTGGGTCAGAAGCACCCCTTGAAAACAAAACATGTCTGGGCGATCCGAGTGCGCCTCGAGCTTGCCGAAAACCATCGCGATCTTGCGCTCTTCAACATGGCAACCGACAGTAAGCTCCGCGGCTGCAATCTGGTAAAAATAAAAGTGACAGATGTCATGTCATCGGGTCAGATCAAGGAACGGGCTTCAGTACTTCGAAGCGAGACGCAGAAACCTGTGCGCTTCGAAATATCCAAGGGCACCCGCGCCTCTATTGAGAAATGGGTGGTAGACGAACTCATGGTCGAGTCAGAGTACCTGTGGCCCGGCCGATTCACACTTTGCAGAAAATGTACCAATTCCTCGATTGCGCCAATGGCCGCTTTCAAAAATTGATCGGTTCGAAAGCCTAGGTTCGTGTCGGGGCTGCGACGTTTGGTTTTATACCTGCAGCCCTATTGGACAGATTCGGGAACGCGGTCCTGTCTTGGGGAACGTCCGAATTTGCGGACATACTCTCTTGAGAATTGAGCCGAGCTTTCATATCCAACCCCGTAGGCAATCTCTGAGACTTTTGAGCCGGTGGTTTGAAGCTCATTCCGGGCTTGGAGCAAACGCAAGTCTTTCTGGTATTGCAGCGGCGAGGTTCCCGTAACAGCCTTGAATTGTTCGAAGAATGCCGAAGTGCTCATACCCACGCGCCCTGCAAGTTCTCCAACGACTAGGGATTTAGCTAAATCTGACCGGATTTCGTGTGTAGCTGCGAAAATCCGGCTTGCCGTGTTTTCGTGCCACGCCAGTTTTCGGAGCGTGCCACCATGTCGCCCAGTCAGCAGGCGGGCATGGATTTCCCGCACCGTGATCGGAGCGAGCATGTGACGTGTCTCTTCGGTTTCGCACTGGCGAAAATATCGCAATAGGGCGCTTTTCATTTCGTGATCGGTTTCAGCGAGGCAGATCGAAAATGGATCCGACACTTGATAGGTAGACGACCGCGGCCCTGACGAGGCCAGGACGCGCAAGAGTTCCAGATCGAGGGGGAACACGAGCGCGACGTAGGGACGTTCGGGTGTGGCCTTTGTGATCCTTGAGACAACCGGCAGCGCGTTACTGACGATCAGCGACTGCCCGGCCCGAACAGTGAGTGTTCTGTTACTGGTTCCTACCTCTTTGGCGCCTTGTAGGACCGCGCACAACAGCGGGCGGTAGACATTGGCGTCGTTTAGGGTGGTCGACGGGTGAATGAGAAAAACCGTCTCGCTTTCCTTCTGTGTCAGTACGCCCTGCGCGACGCCCGCGCGGTCAAGCAGTGCCAGAACATAGTCCAATAGTGTCTGAGATCCCATATACGCCTCCAGTGGTTGCTCTTATCGATAGCACGGAGGTGGGAAAACCTTTACAGAAGATCTCCACTTCTGGAGCATTGTGCAAGAAAACTGGATAATACTTAAAGACCCATCCGTGCCTAAATACTATTATGTGTTTCGTAACTTGCGGAGCAAAAACATGAAAACCATTCTGATCACCGGGGCCTCATCCGGAATTGGCGCGGCAACCGCCCGACATTTCCAAGCGAAGGGTTGGAATGTCGTCGCCACGATGCGCAACCCTGCAGGCAGCACGGATCTTGGGGCTTTGGATAGCGTGCATCTGGCCCAACTGGATGTGACGGATGCGGACTCAATTGCAACGGCCGTGCGAGATGGCATCGAACGGTTTGGACAGATTGATGTTTTGCTGAACAATGCGGGCTATGGCGCATATGGTGCGTTAGAGGCCTTCACAATGGACCGCATCCGGCGTCAGTTCGACACCAACGTGCTCGGGTTGATGGAAGTGACCAAAGCGGTTCTGCCTCATTTCCGCCAGAACCGGTCCGGCACAGTCATCAACATCTCCTCCATCGGCGGACAGATCGCATTTCCACTCGGCGCGCTCTATCATGGCACCAAGTTCGCAGTAGAGGGGCTTTCTGAAGCACTGCACTACGAGATGGAACCCCTTGGCATTCGGGTCCGTATCGTCCAACCTGGAATGATACGGACTAACTTTGGCGGCAGCTCTTTCGATTTCGCAATGGATGAGAACCTGCCGGACTATGCACCAATGGGCGAAGCCATGAGGCGCCTGTTCGGCAAACTGGCCGCGAACCCTTCAGCACCAGAAACTGTCGCGCAGGTCATTTGGGATGCGGCAACCGAGACCCGAAACCGCCTGCGTTTTCGCGCAGGGCCTGATGCTGAAGAACTGCTTGATGCGCGCAAACAACAGAATGACGAAACGTTCATCGGCGATCTCAAGCAAAAGATGGCGCCTTGAAGGGCCGTTCAGTCATTCATAGGAAAAGAGGATGATCCATGTACCGCGAAGCTATCGAAAAAGGCGGCTTTGCCGTTGTAACCGGGGCGGCCAGCGGCGTCGGCAAAGCCGCGGCCCAACGATTTATTCAGGACGGTCTAGGGGTTGTGCTGGTCGATTTGGCGGGCGAGGCCTTGGCCAGCGCCGAGGCGGAATTGCGCGATCAAGCTGGGTCGTCCGCAACTGTTCAGGCAGTTCCGACTGATGTCACAGACACCTCTGCTGTGAACACCTTGGTGGATCAGGCTTTTGCGCTGGGTGAGGTGGCTGTCCTGATGAATAATGCCGGTATCGCCGCGCCAACCGGTAGTTGGGAAAACACGGAAAACTGGCGCAAACTACTAG
This sequence comes from Ruegeria sp. YTSC004, assembly GCF_059609805.1. Classification (NCBI taxonomy): domain Bacteria; kingdom Pseudomonadati; phylum Pseudomonadota; class Alphaproteobacteria; order Rhodobacterales; family Roseobacteraceae; genus Ruegeria; species Ruegeria sp. YTSC004. The sequence goes on along the minus strand of NZ_JBXWMJ010000006.1, from coordinate 13,364 downwards.
AGGTCAATCTTTTCGGCGTCATGAATGGCGTGCATGCTTTTCTGCCGCGCATGATCGAAGCGGCGCGCCCGGCTGTCGTGATCAACACCGGATCAAAACAGGGCATTACCACACCGCCCGGAAACCCTGCTTATAATACCAGCAAAGCCGCCGTAAAGGTCATGACAGAAATGTTGGCACACGATTTGCGACAGGCTGAAGTGCCTATCACCGCTCATCTGTTTGTGCCGGGATTTACCTATACCAGAATGATTGAGAAGTTCATGCCGGAAAAACCTGCCGCCGCTTGGACCAGTGAAGAGGCAATTGACTATTTGCTGAAGCGCATGTCGGACGGGGATTTCTATATACTTTGCCCGGACAATGATGTGCCCGAAGAGCTCGACCGCAAACGGGTTGAATGGGCCGCGGGTGATATTATCAACAATCGCCCGGCTCTTTCACGATGGCATCCCGACTATGCGGATGCCTTTGCGGCGCATGAGGTCTCAGAATAGTCCAATTAAACAAGAGGTCTAAAAAACACCGAGTGTGCTGGTGGATGGCGAGAGTAAGACTGTTGTGCATCCAAAAGGGTTCACGCCTCAAATTGAAACCTAGCGGAAAAACCGGGTACTGTATCCCAATCTTAGTAATCAGACGTTCGTACGACGCGCTGTCTCAAATACTTTGGACTCACAACCGACCTCAGAGGCAGCGCAGCATCTGTAGTGGCGCGGCGGGTTGGCTCATCTTTGACGGTCCCTAGCGGTCGTTCGATCTTAATCACCGTCGCTGCGGTGTGGCCCGTCAAAGGAGACATTCGCTGCGCGAGCGAAACTGGAAGACGGATGGAGGTCCGAAGAGCGCAAAGATGCCACCGTTAAACAGCATTGCGTCAGCGACCGCTTTGCCTAACGTTGGCAATGATAAAACCTCGCCTATTCTGTAGCCAACTTTCGAAAATTATGACAGCAACACGTTCCTGATCGCTGGGCGGTTGAAAACCCTGAGCGAGGGATTTTCACAGCGACCGGCTGCCTCACAATGGTGGTTCCGATTAATAGTCGCCCAAGCATCATTCTCATTACTATTGTTTCACTTGTTGGAACTCCAACGCCATTTCGTCCAGAATACTGAAAGCCACCGGGTAAAAATTCTCAAATAGATCGATTACTGCAGATTCCTCTGCTGGATGATGTTTGCCGTTGGCGCCAGTCAGCTGCCCCATCCGAAACACGATCTCGGTTCCTTCTTCTACCGGGACCAACTCATAGGTCTCTAGGTTTGTAAGGCCCTCAGTGGAAGAATTGTGGAGGACGTCGGTCACGTATTCGAAAGGATGCCAGTCGACGATCAGCATCTGAAAGTGAGCCGCTTCATGCACGCAGTGCAGGCGGACGCCGGCGGATGTTCGCGACGCGCCCCCTTCCCGATAAGCGTCCCTCAACATCATCCAGCGCATCTTGAGCCGGGGGTCCGTAAGCATCTCCTAGGCCACTACCGGTGGTGCCTTCAGTGTGTGCCGGGTTGTGAACACAGCATCCTCATCGGAAACGCGGACCGGCCCGGCAATCTCGCGGTATCTTTGCCAGGCGGCTGCAAGGTCATAGACCCGCATGGGCACGTCACCAAAGTGCTCGAACTGAGCGCTGTATTGCATGAGGTCAGACTCGATGCCCATTGCCCGGAACGCGTCTTCCGAGAACAGGGCGTAGCTGAGGATACCAGTATCCTCCTTCACATCTGTCTTCGCCATACGATGCACGAGTATGACGTCAGCACCGGAAATATCCTTCATCGGTCCGATCGACAGTTCTTCATATTTTCCGTGATGCGCGAGGATCTTCAGATCAAGATCGGCTACGTTGCGGCAAGCATTGCAGGGGCAAGTTGTGTTCTGCACGATGTTCCGACGGCGTTCGGCGAACGCCCGATAAAGGCTTTCACATATATTGAGGAAAGTCTCGCCAGAGGGGAAGGGCCCGCTCGAGTAGGCAAGAACGGCGTCGCCTTCGAGACCTCGCAATTTCATTGGGTCCTTTAGTTCAATTACAACCGCCTCAAGCAAAGAACGGATGATTGGGTTGGCGTGCTCCAACTCTGACCGGGTCAGATATCCGGTATAACCGGTAATATCAGCGATTAGCAGGTAACCGGTTTGAACAGACATCCGAGCTTTCCCATTTGCATTACATCCCTTGACCGTAACTTTCACCATAGCGCCGGACAAGCGGGTCTGCCCCCGTCCAACATATCAGATAGAGGCTGCTGAAGCCGCAACACCTGCTGTTTGGTGTCGGACGCAGCCCAGAGAGCACCACCGGCGCATTTCCATCGCGCCCCTCCGCATTGAACGGCATGCGTTTGACGGCGCTGACGAAGACAACGAACATCAATTCGAACTGGACCAGGCGAATGTTTTGGAGCCCTACGAAGGGCGAGACGCGAAGTGTTGTGAGCAGTGGTAAAATTGATTCAGCTGAAGTCACCGTATTGGTGCGTAGCCGACATTCGTCGCGCCGCAGCAAATTTTGCGATGTACTGATTTCCAGTAACTGTGGGCGACCCAATTATATGTAACGCCTGCAGTTCGTAAACGATTTGTGGCATGTTCCCGGAAGTTGCTCAAATGTATCCAGCCTATTGATCGGCCCGCAGGCCGTGGCCTTGTTGGAGTTACGCACGCGCCGTGATCTAGTTACCGGCAAGGTCGATGTAGACCGATTGCGCCGTCAGACTCTGGGGGCGTAATTGTTCCGTTCCATACCTTCTTTCATTCGCGAACTCCTTTGGGTCGATCCGGTTAACCGACCTTGGTGGATCGAGCGGCAACTGTCGGGCCTCCGTCTCTGCTCAACGAGTTTTCCACATATGAGTCTCGTCGCGGAGTCGTCTTTTCATACAAGCATGTCGGAAGCTGCGAATTCTCACACGTTGTATCCCGAATAACATTCCCTCGAGAACGAAGCTCATCAGGCATGGAATTTGACCAGCGGACCCGACCCTGGACAGTTTTCAAACTGAAGATTTGGCCGAAGGGATACGAATGTGGCAAACCTACTTGATCCGTTTCAATTGAAACATCTGGCTTTGCGCAACCGTATCGTAAGCACATCCCATGCACCGAATTTTGTCGAAGCTGGCCAACCCCGGGACCGTTACAGGTTGTATCATGAGGAAAAGGCAAAGGGCGGAGTCGCCCTGACCATGGTCGGCGGGTCGACCAATATCGCCCCTGATAGCCCATCGGTGTTTGGCCAGCTCTATGCCGGCGATGACAGCATAATTCCTTGGTTCCGTAAGCTTACGGATGGCGTTCACGAACATGGTGCCGCGATCATGTGTCAGATCACCCATATGGGGCGCCGCACGGCATGGGATGATGGGCATTGGCTGCCGGTTTTGGCTCCATCCGGTATCCGCGAACGCGCTCACCGCGCCTTTCCCAAAGTGATGGAACAAGAGGATATCAACCGCATTGTTGGCGATTTCGCAGCTGCTGCGCGACGCTGTCAGCAGGGCGGGTTCGACGGAATTGAGCTTCTGTCCCACTCACACCTTCTAGGGCAATTCCTGTCTCCACTTACCAACAAGCGCGACGATGACTATGGCGGGCCGTTGGAGAACCGCATGCAACTAACCTTGCAGGTGCTTGACGCAGTACGTGCTGAAGTCGGCTCCGAGTTCATCCTGTCGATGCGTATCACCGGTGATGAACTAACCGAGGGAGGGCTGAACTCAGAAGATTGCGTTGCCGCCGCCCGGATGTTGGAAGGCTCCGGCCATGTCGATCTGCTCAACATCCTTGCCGGCGCACCCTACGATGATCTTGGCTTGGCCGAATGGGTGCGCCCCATGGGTTTGCCAGCGGCCCCGCATATCACAGTGGCCGGACGCATCCGTGATGCCGTCGATCTACCGATTCTGCACGCCGGAGGGATTGCTGATATTGCCACGGCTCGCCACGCTGTCTCTGGCGGCCATGTCGATCTGGTGGGCATGACCCGCGCACAGATGGCCGACCCCTATCTGGTGGAAAAACTCGCACGCGGGGAAGAAGAGCGCATCCGCCCCTGTGTCGGCTTGGGCTACTGTGTGGACCGGGTCAATCAGGGCAAACCTGCCGTGTGCGGACACAATGCTGCGACGGGGCGTGAGCAGACCTTGCCGCACATCATCACCCCCAGCGACACCCCTAAAAAAGTGGTTATCGTTGGTGGCGGGCCCGGAGGCCTGGAGGCCGCGCGGATTTGTGCCTTGCGTGGCCACGATGTGGCGCTGTTCGAGGCGTCGGATCGCCTGGGCGGGCAGTTGGTTCTGGCCGCCAAGGGTATGACGCGCAGGCAGGTCTGGGGCGTTGCTGACTGGTTGATTTCTGAAGTGACGGTGCTTGGGGTCAATATCCGCCTGAACACTTTTGCCGAAGCCGATGACGTGCTGTCCGAAACTCCCGATTTGGTGATCATTGCGACAGGTGGCTGGCCTGAAACATTAGCCATCCCCGGCAGAGAACTGGCGATCTCCAGTTGGGAAGTTTTGTCCGGTGAGGCACGTGTCTCAGGTGAGGTGCTGTTATTTGACGAAGTCGGCGATCACCCTGCGGCCGTTACGGCTGACGCGTTGGCTGGTTCCGGTTGTAGCGTAAATCTTGTAACCCCGGACCGGACCCTTCTGCATGACCTCGGCCCAACGACCTCTGCCGTTGCATTGCGCGATCTGGCCGCTAACGGGGTTGCCTTCACCTGTCTGCAAGAGCTTACCTCTCTGACGCGCAAGGGCGACCGAGTTCGCGCCAGCCTGCGGCATGTGTTTACGCGGGATGTCACTGAACGTCTTGTCGATTACGTGGTCGTTGAACATGGACTTTCCCCGATGGCGGAACTCTATCACGAACTCAAACCAATCTCGCGCAACCTTGGGCAGGTGGAACACAAGGCACTCATTGACGGAACGTTTCCATTCGTTGACACCAATCGTAGCGGTCAATTCTATCTGGCGCGCATTGGCGACGCTGTTACAAGCAGAAATATGCACGCCGCAATTCTCGATGCCTTGCGCATATGTGCTCCGATCTGAAAGCAACCATGCTCCTCCGCCGATAAAAGATGGGAGCTGACTATAAGTTCTGGCGCAGCGAATGACCGGAAAGTATCCACTTTCATGGGTATCGAGTGGCCCATAACGAACCTTGGCCCTGCCGCTCCGGCGTCACGGTGTGCTCATCGAACAAAACATTCGATGCACGATGTTCCAACGCTTTGGTTTCCAGTTGGCGCAACAAAACTGCCGTCATATCTATGGATCGAGAAACGCTTCTTTCGGGTGGGCATTCAATTGTCTCTTGATTGAATCTATGTCACCCAGAGCCCAAAGGCTCCCGATTTTTATGGTCCCTAAAGTAAAGAACGCTGCCCCGGACCACTCGATCCGCTGCTCTGTTCCGTCAACCCCGAAAAATTTGCCTTGGTGCGTGCCGACGAAGGGCATTCGTGCAGCTGCGTTTTCTCCTGCATCGACAATTTTCTATGATATTGCATTAAAATCTGAGAGAGCCGCTCGAACTTCCTCCATGTATCGAATGAATTCATCCGACCCCGAGCGCTTAGTGCCGAGGCTCCGACGACAATCGAACTTTTGGGTGTAGGATTTCCCAGGCGCAGACATTGTCCGCGATGTTCCATATATCGTGATAAAATCTCTTAATAGGATTGGACAGCGTCATGAGGTTTCCCCAACTTTGGTGATTTAATCCAAATACCACGCCGCGAAATCCAGCGCTAAGGGCTCACTACAGACCTTAGCATCTGACGCGCCTTTCATTGGTACATTCCAGCGCCAACGTTGGATTGGCGTTGAGGCGGATAGGAGTAACGCCATAACAATTGCGAATTTACCTGCCATTCGAGCCTGCCGACCAGCGTGGAACAAGGGCCGCGTCACTGGTCAAAAACGCCCCTTGAAGCCTAAGCACGTCTGGGCAATCCGCGTTCGCCTTTCCCGGAAAGGAGTAGGGCCGATGAAAAAGAACCGTCTCTGATCTGAGGGCTAGGGGTCAGGCTGAAATTAAGAATATTTGGGAGGGAAACGCGCGGGCTGCGTGGGAGGAACCGGGATTTTCGCGATTTCTGCTTGAGCCGCATTGGAGTTAGAAATTTGAGTCGGACAATCGGTGCGGCTTTCACTTCGCGCTTTCCCCAGGATCGGATGCGAGAGATTTTCGACCCCTGACGCCCGGAAAAACAATCACCGCAGACCGCAAGGCGGTCTGCTATCGCAAAGACAAGGGTCGCGGTGCGCGCGCTGTGGCGCGTTGGCCCCCTGCCCTGTCAATTGATCAATGTGAGCCACGCGGATCTCAACACACCCTGGGCATGACGCCGTCAGCGGCTGGATGCGTTGACTTGTTGCCAAGCGAGAAAAATCAATGGATCACCGCAGTTTGTGTCACATGACATCCAAATCACAATTTGATTGCGGTTAAGCAGGAGTACCTGTTGGGAAACAATGGGAGGTTTGACCAAGCTGGTAGTTTGGAGATAAATCCTCATATGGCTCACCACCCTATCTTATGGACGTTCCGTCGTTGCCCATACGCGATAAGGGCTCGCCTCGCATTGGCGAGTTCACGAGTTACAGTCGAGCTGCGCGAAATTGTTCTACGGGACAAACCAGAGGCCTTCTTACAAACATCCCAATCCGGAACAGTGCCCACGCTTCGACTTCCAGACAAAGTTATAGATGAAAGTCTGGAAATCATGGTTTGGGCGCTCCAACAAAATGATCCACAGCGGCTTTTGGACATGCCTCAAGAAGGTTGGGATCTGATTAGGGTAAGTGATGGTCCCTTTAAGGCCGCTTTAGATCACACGAAATACGCTACGCGGTATCCGGATTTAGATGCCAAAGAGGAACGCAGGAAAGCGGCAAGCTACTTGCTCAGTCTCGACGAGCGGTTAGTTGGGCAGGCTTGGCTTTTCGGAGATCGCCCCAGCCTAGCCGACCTGGCGCTTCTACCATTTGTGCGCCAGTTTGCGTTTATAGATCGGGCGTGGTTTGACGTGCAGGAGTGGCCGAATATAACAGCATGGCTGGATCAATTCCTGGATAGTGAAGTATTTTCGCTTGTGATGAGAAAATACGCAACTTGGTCAGAAGGCGACGCTCCGATTTGGTTCAACAGCTGAGCCGAACACGTTGTATCACGGCCCAGTGCTGACCTTGGGCACCAAGTTAAAATGATGCAGTCGCAGCCATTCGCTATGAACGCAAACCTGAGAAAAGTGTCAATGAAGAGACCTAAAACAAATTTCCCTTCTACTACATCTGTCTAAATAACCGGTCCTCACCTTTTGCTACCAATTACAAGTCGTCGCCTTTTAACGCTACGACTGTGCCTCAGCCATTCAGATGCTGAGTAGGCCCAGGCTCCAGACCAATCGCTGCGGCGTCGCGCCGTTCGGATAGCATGAAATCAAGGGTTTTCCGATCGCGATCATCCGCCCGATACAGATACATCCAGTAACCCTGACCGTGTCGGGGAACTGTGGGACAATCAAAACCAAAAGTTAGGGGCACAACCAAAGCACTCATGTCCATCCAAGCTCAGAGCTTGCAACACAATCGCTACTAGCTTTCGAACGCCGCGTCGAAACCCCAAATTTGCCGCAGATAACCCAAAGTCATTTCGCTGGTCTTTTTGTCCAGCGGCACACCATCACGCACAGAGTGATGCAGTCTGAGGTGGCGATCCCCCATTAAGTCCACATCAACGATCTGAATATCGGGATCGTATTCCGAAACGTCGAAGCCGCGCGCCAGGGTGTCGCGCACTTGGTGATAACCGCGTTCGTCGTGAATCGCGTCGACTGTGTAGAAGGGCTTCCCCTCGTCATCAGTTAGCGAAAACATCCGGAACCGGCGCATGACATTGGGGCTGAGGAACTGCTGAACGAAACTCTCGTCGCGATAGTGGGCCCAGGCATCCTTTAATATTTCGCGCCACGCACGGCTGCCCGCTATGTCCGGAAACCATTCCCGATCCTCATCGGTCGGGTCGGTGCAGATGCGCTTGATATCCTGCATCATCGCGAAACCCAACGCATAAGGGTTGATCCCGATCGCGTTCGGGGCGTCAAAGTCGGGCTGGGACAGAACATTGGTATGGCTGTGCAATATTTCGAGCATCGCGCCATCCGTCAGCAATCCAGCGCGGTGCAACTCGTTGGTAATATAATAGTGGACGAAGCAGGCGCATCCTTCATTCATAACCTTGGTCTGACGTTGCGGGTAGAAATACTGTGCTATGTTGCGAACGATGCGTAGAATTTCGCGTTGCCAGGGCTTCAGAACCGGGCTGTGACGTTCGACGAAATAGAGCAGGTTTTCTTCCGGCAGCCCCATTTCGCGCTTGCGCTTTTCCGCTTCTTCATCGGTTTTCGAAGACTGTGTGGGATGATCGAAGGCGTCCCACAGGTAATGGACCGCCCGCTCTTCTTCGATTTGCCGCTCTCGCTGCCGGATTCTCTCCTCTGCGAGCGATAAGTGGGTTGGGCGCCTGTGCCGGAAAACGCTGGACGGCATAAGCGCATGGGCCGCGTCGAGTAAATGCTCAACCTCGCGTTCCCCGTGCTGTTCTTCGCATTGGGCGATAAATCCGCGCGCATAGTCGAGGTAGTCGAGTATACCTTGCGCATCGCTCCACTGGCGAAACAGGTGATTGTTCTTGAAGAAATGATTGTGCCCGAAGGCCGCGTGGGCAATCACAAGGACCTGAAGCGCCATCGTGTTGTCTTCAAGGCAGTAGGAAATACATGGATCGGAATTGATCACGATTTCATAGGCAAGGCCATTTGCGCCTTTGCTATAAGCCTTTTCTTCGTGAACAAAACGCTTCCCAAAGGACCAATGCCGATACATGAGCGGCATCCCTGTCGACGAGTAGGCATCCAGCATTTGCTGATACGAGATGATTTCGATTTGGTTCGGATAGACGTCAAGTCCGAGGTCATCAATCGCCACACGCTCGATTGCATCATAGCTGCGCTGGATGGTCTCAAAATCCCAATCCGCGCCGTCAAACAGCGGCGCTCCAGTTTCGGCCCGATCAACCATTGGAAACTCCGTTCGTCTTGCGCGCAAACAGCTCGTGCAGAACCGGGTAGATGTCACTCGCTCGCGCGATCCGTTTCATGGCGAAGTTTGGCCAGGCCTCTGCAACTTGTCGGTACGAACGCCATAGTTCCATGCCGTTATCTTCGCTGTTCATCAGATTTGCTTCGGTCTCGTCGACAATTTCCGTATAGGCAAAGTACTGGCAGCGCTTCATCAGATCGCTGGTCAACAGGTCGGCGCATAGTTGTGAATCGCCGCTGAAATTCTCACCATCTGATGCTTGCGCGGCATAAATGTTCCATAGCGAAGGCGGATAGCGGGCTTCGATTATCTTTTTCATTTCGGTGAGCGCGCTGCTCACGACCGTACCACCAGTTTGGCGCGAGTGGAAAAAGGTGTCTTCATCAACTTCCGCTGCGACCTGGGTGTGGCGGATGAATACAAGTTCGATCTTATCGTAGCGTTGCTTGAGGAAAAGATGCAGCAGGACGAAGAACTGCTTGGCAAGGTTCTTCTCACGCTCCCCCATCGAGGCCGAAACATCCATCAGGCAAAACATCACTGCATTCGCCGCCGGTTCGGGGCACATCTCGAAATACTTGTAACGCACATCAAGCGGGTCAATATAGGGAACGATCCGGCGTCGCCGTAGCATCTTGTCGAGCTGCTCACGCAGCAGTTGCCTTTCCGCCTTTCGCGCTGCATCTGGCTTTTCCAGCGCCTCCAGTTCTTCAACCTGTTCTGTAAGAGCCTGGATCTCGGCGTTGGTCGGTCGTCGCATCGCAAGACGTCGGCCAAAAGCATTGCGCATCGTTCGGGAAACACTGAGGTTGGCGGGCGTCCCGGCGGCAGTATAGCCCATGCGATGCGGCTTCGAGACGGTGACCTCTTTGAGACTGCGTTTGACCATGTCAGGCAGTTCGAGATCCTCGAAGAACAGGGAAAGAAACTCGTCCCGCGACAGAACGAACATGAACTCGTCCTCGCCCTCCCCTTCGGGCGCCCCCTCACGTCGCCCCTGCCCGCCCTTGCCGGACGGAGGTTTCTTGAGACGGTCACCCGCCTTAAACTTCTTGTTTCCGGTCAGAACCCTGTGTTTGGAACCGCCTTTGTTGTCATGCTGAAAATGCGGTTCACCGATCCCTTCTGACGGTACCGAGATGTTTTCTTGCTGGCCGACATCCGCGATTTTCCGGCGCCGGACACTTTCTTCAACCGCCTCTTTGACGGCAGAGCGAACCCGGCGCAGAAATCGCCTGCGGTTCCCAAGATTCTTATCTTTGGGGTTTAGCCTTCGGTCGATGAAATGGGCCATTTGAGCATAGACTCCTCATCCTGCCTTGTTGACCCGCATGTACCATTCAACCAAGCGCCTGACCTGTCGGCGCGTATACCCGCGACCGATCATGCGATCGATGAACTCGTTATGCTTGGCTTCAGTTTCCTTATCCCTTTTGGCCCCAAAACTGATGACCGGCAGCAGATCCTGAATCTGACCAAACATGCGCTTTTCGATAACGCGTCTCAGCTTCTCATATTTTCGCCAGTCGGGGTTACGACCGCGATTGTTGGCCCGCGCGCGCAGCACGAATTTGACCACTTCGTTCCGGAAATCCTTGGGGTTGGAAATTCCGGCCGGTTTTTCGATCTTTTCAAGTTCCTGTTCCAAAACACTGCGATTGAGGATCTGGCCTGTATCCGGGTCCTTGAAGTCCTGATCTTCGATCCAGGCATCAGCAAACGCGATGTATCTGTCGAAAAGGTTCTGACCAAAGTCAGAATAGGATTCCAAGTAGGCTTTCTGGATCTCGTTGCCGATGAATTCCGCATAGCGCGACGAAAGATCGTCCTTCATGAAAGACAGGTATCGGCTTTCCACCTCGTCGGGAAATTGTTCGCGTTTCACCGCCTGTTCAAGAACATAAAGCAGATGAACCGGATCGGCGCCGACTTCTTCGGTGTCATGATTGAAAGTCTCGGACAGCACCTTGAACGCGAAGCGGGTGGATGTGCCCGTCATCCCCTCGTCCACCCCGGCCTCATCCCGATATTCTTGCACTGATCGGGCTTTGGGATCGGTATCCTTCAGTGTTTCACCGTCATAGACACGGAGCTTGGAAAAAGCCGGTGAGTTTTCGTGTTCCTTCAATCGTGTCAGAACACTGAACTGGCTCAGGATTGACAGCGTTTCAGGTGCACAGGGGGATTCGCCCAGACTGCTTTCCTCAAGCAGCTTCTCGTAAATCCGGGTTTCATCCGAGGCACGTAAGCAGTAGGGGACTTTGACCAGGCTGATCCGGTCCAGGAAGGCCTCGTTGTTCTTGTTGTTTTTGAACTGCTGCCATTCCGCTTCGTTCGAATGTGCAACAATAACACCTTGGAAAGGGAAGGCACCGATGTTCTCTGTCCCCGCATACGACCCCTCCTGCGTGGCGGTCAGCAAGGGATGCAATACCTTGATCGGCGCCTTGAACATCTCCACGAATTCCATCAGCCCCTGCGTGGTGCGGTTCAGGGCACCGGAATAGGAATATGCGTCTGGATCGTTTTGGCTGAATTCTTCGAGCTTGCGTATATCGAGCTTCCCGACAAGCGAAGAAATGTCCTGGTTGTTTTCATCACCCGGTTCAGTCTTCGCCACGCAAATCTGGCGCAGTTTGGACGGATAAAGTTTGACAACCGAAAATTTGGAAATATCGCCGTCGAATTCCTGTAAACGCTTGATGGCCCAAGGCGAAATCAACCCGTTCAAAAGCCGTTTGGGAATGTTGTATTTGTTCTCCAGCAGATCCCCCATTCGCTCGCCGTCAAAAAGACCGAGCGGCGATTCAAAAATGGGGCTGATCTCGTCACCTGCCCGCAGCACATAGATCGGCTGCCGCTCCATCAGGTTTTTGAGAATTTCGGCAAGCGTTGACTTGCCCCCGCCGACCGGCCCCAGCAGATAGAGGATTTGCTTGCGTTCCTCGAGACCCTGGCTGGCATGGCGGAAAAAGCCAACGATGCGTTCGATGGTTTCCTCGACGCCATATATGTCCTGGAAGGGTTTGTATCGCTTGATTGTCCGGTTAAGAAATATGCGACTGAGCCGAGCCTCTTGACTGGTATCGATAAGCTCTGGCTCGCCAATCGCAGCGACCATCCGCTCGGCGGCGGTAGCCCGCATCGTAAGGTCTTCTCGACATTCCAGCAAATAGTCCTGCAATGTCATTTCGATGAGCTTTGTCCGCCCATACTCTTCTGCAAACTGCTCGAAAATCTCCATTTTTAAGTTCCTCTAGGTTTCGTACTCCTTCGTCCCAGCGCGCTAAGTTCATCCTAGTCTACCACAAATATGATCCGTAATTGTCTAATTTCTAATCACAATTTGTTTCCCGGCCGACGTTCTGTTGAAATTTTTTCTGATTGAAGCCTGCGAAACCTGTTGCCGCGCTGCTATTTGCAGTCGTAGCCTTTGTCTTCAGAACGCCGAATGACCGGTTGAGCATTGGCATCCGAAGGCGAGTAAAATCTATCGTATCCTCAGCAAATTGGTTCGCACCCTCAAAACAAGCTTCTCAACTGGAGCCCGTTCGCAGGGCTTAGTTGCAAACTTTTCACGATTGACGCTCACTTCTCTTTCGGCTGGTTGGTTGCCAATCCGGCCACAGAAACAAGTTTTTTCAATCGGCTTTGCATGCTACACTGCGCCGCCAAGACCGAACGAACCTCCAAAGACCCATGCCTTGAGGCGTCCCAAGTTTGGCCGACAGTGCACGAAATCGCGCCATAAGCGCATCCATCGGGGCAGGGTCATCAAAACACATAAACTCAGGAACCAATCATTGCGGCAGGCTGTGCAATCCACGGTGAAATTGCGAAGCCCGCTTTCTGCGCAATGCCGGCAACGGATCAGCGAGCAGCGCAAATGCCATAGAGCGCCCGTCAAACCAGACTTTCTCCGTAAGCGCAAAATCTGGAGGTGGTCGACTAACAACCTGCTGACAAGGCGGCCGCTTGAGAGATGACAACAAGGAGCGCCTGATCTCACCTATGCCGCTGCGGTTGCTTCAATCTCAAACAGCAATCCGGGGATAGCGAGGCGTGTGACACCCAGCAAGGTCATGGGCGGGGCGACCCGATGCGGGCCAAAGCGCATCCCCAGCAGATCGAAATTCTTCAATGCCTCATCCACATCAGTAGCAAAGACGCCTAACTTGACGACATTGCTCAGATCCATGCCGGCGCCTTTGATTACGGCTTCCAGATTGTCCAGGGCCAAGGCGATCTGC